>BAHV02000001.1:0-372007 GCA_000508965.1 Clostridiales bacterium VE202-08 | reverse complement strand
TTTAATTTTAGTGATCTTAATAGTCTCATGGATTGTTATTGTCTTGCTTTTATTTCAATTTATTACAGCTGATTTTTCATTATTGCCAAGAAATTTTTATGTTGAATATGTCGTTAAGCATAAGAATTATTTTGTTTTATTTGAAATTATATTAGGTCTAATGACTGGTTTTAGTACTGGTTACTTTGTATTGAAAAGAAGAAATAAAAATATAAATAAGAAAATGTGAAAGGAGATTTTAGATGAAGTACCATCATTGACTAGAAGTAGTGAACAAGAAATCAAAAAAACTGTAGTCACTTATTTTGTGGATTCAGCAAAAGTACAACGCGCAGGTACTGGATCGAATGAATATAATGAAGATATATTAGATCATTCATTTAATGTTTATTCAACTTTTTACTATACCAAATCTTATGATGATGGAGTCACTTATGTCCTTTTAACTAAAGCAGAAGGTGGTATTACTAGAAAAGATAATGCATGGACAATATATTCTCAAACTGTTACAATTGGTTGTAATGGAACATCTGTAGGCCCAGTTGTTCATAATCAAAAAAAATCTTATTCAATAGGAGCATCTGCTTCATACTCGTATAACGCTCCAAGTAGTTGGTTGCCTGTAAGCATTAATGATGATTTTTATTATATAGGTATATTATATGAATGGGAAATTGGAAGAATAAATGGCGCTAGATATACAGGTGAAGTGCAGAATTATTATTAATATTTTTAATGTATGTAATAATATAGGTTAGCTAATTCTATGCTACAATTATAATAGTAATCGTAATTACTAGATATTTAAAAAAATTCATAATACAAAAGGGTGTTATGAATTATTAAGTAAATAATAGTGTAATCTAGTGTATGGTTATAAAATAATAAAACAGATGATGAAAGGATAAAGAAGATAGTGATAATATTCTAGATTCATCTGTTTTTTAAATTGAATAAACAAATTATTAGATTTTAAATGTTTTTATTAAGAGATAATAGGTAACGTTTACTGTAGCGATGAAGTTAGTAATCACATTAGAAATCCTTTAATATATTTTTATTTATGGATGTTTTTATTGAGCATTACTAAATTTTATGATTAAAAGGTCTTCATAATGAATTTATTAAACATGTCTAAGTAATCAGCTTTTGATAATAACACGTGTATCAACAGTTATTTTTCATGTATAGTAATTCTGATTCAGCATGATGATGTAAGAAATTTTTTAAATAATCGCTTAAATTTCAGTGTAGATAATAAAAAGTTGATTTTTAATCAGGTGAATTAGTTAAAAAATTGCTGATTTTTATTAAAAAGACGATTTTTATATTGAAATAAACAGTTAACTCTTGTAGAATGGTACTGTAATTTGAATAGCTCTTGTATAACCGTCAGAATTTGGCTGACAAGTCTCTACCTGCTGACCTAATCGGCAGACTACAAGTGAAAATAGCGATGCTGTTTTTTACTTGTGGAAAAACAGCTTTTTTATTTTAAAACACTAGGAGGATCAATGATGGTCATCAATTCGAGAAATCCTATTCATATACTTATGGATATTCAGACATATTGTTTTTAGTGCAACCAATATGTCTTTTTCTTTTGAAGGAGGAACAGGGAATGGTAAAGGTTAGTGTGATTATGGGTTCACGTTCAGATCTTGCGACAATGCAGGAGACGATGAACATGCTGAAGGAGTTCGGCATTGGGTATGAAGCCAGAGTAGTTTCTGCGCATCGTACGCCGCATGCTATGGTGCAGTTCGCAGATGAAGCAGAGGCCAGAGGTATTCAAGTAATTATTGCCGGTGCTGGAGGTGCGGCTCATTTACCGGGGATGGTAGCGGCGATGACGACAATTCCGGTAATTGGCGTACCAGTTCAGTCAAGGGCGTTGAGTGGGTTGGATTCTTTGCTTTCCATTGTTCAGATGCCGGGAGGCATTCCGGTTGCTACAACAGCTATCGGTACTGCCGGTGCAAAAAATGCCGGTATTTTGGCAGCCGAAATTTTAGCTCTGCATGATGAAGCGGTGCGTGAAAAGTTAAAAGCTTATAAACAAAAACAAACGCAGGCTGTGCTTGATGATGCACAGATTGAGCTATGCGAGTAGGGATCATCGGCGGTGGCCAATTGGGAATGTATCTTGTTGATGCAGCTCATGCGGCAGGTCATACGACAATCGTTCTTGATCCGTCTAACCCTGTATCTGCCTCACAAAACAGTGACCGAATGATTGTTGGCCCATATGAGAATCCTGAATGTCTGAAAGAAATGGCAGAGAATAGTGATGCTATCACTTATGAATTTGAAAACATTAAGGCTGAGGCAGTTGAGCTTGTAAAGCAATGCGGAGGAAATGTTCCACAGGGGTATGATCCCTTGCATATTTCACAGAACCGGCTGCGTGAAAAAGACGCCATCCGTAAAACCGGTGCTAAAACAGCACCTTATGAAGAGTTAGGCGAAACGATCCATCTGCCGATGCCGTATATCATTAAAACCTGTGAGGGCGGTTATGACGGCAAAGGTCAATGGCTGATCAGGACCGATGCGGACTTAGAAAAGTTTATGCAGGAAAAGGGCAATGTGCAATATATCGTTGAGGGCCTTGTTGATTTTGCGTGTGAGGTATCAGTAATCGTTGTACGTTCAGGGAATGGCTCCATGGCCGTCTTTGAACCGATTGAGAATATTCATGAACATGGTATCTTGCACTTATCAATTTCTCCAGCCAGAGTGAGTGAGGAAATTAAACGCAAGGCTAAGGAAACAGCATTGCAGGTAATGTCAGGCTTTGGCTTTACAGGCATTCTTGTGCTAGAAATGTTTGTTGGCAAAGATGGTGAAATCTATATTAATGAGATCGCACCTCGGCCGCATAACAGCGGACACCTAACCATGGATGCTTATGATAAGAGCCAATATGATTTGGCCATTGCTGCACTGTTTAATGAGACTTTAAGTAAACCGGAAATAAAAAGTCCGGCGGTCATGGTGAATGTATTGGGACAGCATGTATCGGCGGCTTTAAGTAAACAGTGCCCAGCTTATGCAAAGGTATATATGTATGGTAAAAAGGAAGTAAAAAATAACCGTAAAATGGGGCATGTCACATTCTGCGGTGATGATTTAGAAGCATTGGTAAAAGAAGCGGAAGCCTTTATCAGGTAGAAAGAGGGAACTATGAACTATCGTGTGTTTGTCAACAAAAAACAGCAGTTTCAGATTGAATCAGAATCACTGTATCGTGAATTAAAAACTAACTTATCAATAACCGGTCTGACGGGTATTGAATATTACAATATTTATGATGTATTCAATGCTGATGAAGAAGATTTAAAGCTTTTGAAAACAAAGGTTTTGTCAGAAACCGTAACTGATGAAGTAAGAGATACGCTTGATTTAGAGAAGAAACAAATTGTTGCTTATGAATGTCTGCCTGGACAGTATGATCAGCGTGCGGATTCTGCCGAGCAGTGCTTGATGCTGCTGAATAATAAGCAGGATGTCGTTGTGAAAAGCGGCCGCTTGATTGTACTTAACGGTAATGTAAGTGAAGATGAAATCAATGCGGTAAAGCACTATCTGATTAATCCGGTAGAGATGCGGGAAAAAGATTTATCCGTATTGGACTATGAAGAAGATGTGGAAATCGAGCCGGTGTTAACAATTGTTGGCTTTACGAAATATAACGATGAGCAGATTGCCGCTTTCAGAGAGAGCGAAGGTCTGGCAATGAGTGAAGCTGATCTTGCATTTATCCGCGATTATTTCCGTGATGAAGAAAAGCGTGATCCAAGTGAAACGGAAATTAAAGTATTAGATACTTATTGGTCTGATCACTGCCGTCATACAACCTTTGAAACTTGTCTCGAAAATGTAAAGATTGATGCTGGTCATTATCAGGAACAGATCCAGCAGGCTTATGATACATACTGCGCGCTGCGCGAAAAGGTTCATGGCAATCGCAAACCAATGACGTTAATGGATATGGCTACGGTTGCCGGTAAAGCGCTGCGCAAGGCTGGCAAGCTGGAAGACTTGGAAATCAGTGATGAAATTAATGCTTGTTCTATCGAAATTCCAGTGGATGTCAACGGCAAGGAAGAAACATGGCTGCTGATGTTTAAGAATGAAACCCACAATCATCCAACTGAAATTGAACCTTTCGGCGGTGCAAGCACATGTATCGGCGGTGCAATCCGTGACCCATTGTCAGGCAGAAGTTATGTATATCAGGCGATGCGGGTTACCGGTGCCGGTGATATTACAGCCGATTTAAAAGACGCATTGCCAAACAAGCTCCCGCAGTCCAGAATTTCTAAAGGTGCTGCCCAAGGTTATTCAAGCTATGGCAATCAGATTGGTCTGGCGACAACTTATGTAAAAGAAATCTATCACGATGGTTATACCGCTAAACGAATGGAAGTAGGCGCTGTTGTCGGGGCGGCTCCAAAATCATGGGTTAAACGTGAGAAGCCTGCTGCTGGTGATGTTATTTTGTTGATTGGCGGCGCGACTGGCCGTGATGGTGTCGGCGGTGCTACTGGTTCCAGTAAGGAACATAATGATACTTCATTGACTAAATGCTCCAGTGAGGTACAAAAGGGGAATGCACCGATTGAACGCAAACTGCAGCGATTATTCAGAAATCCTGAAGTAACACGCTTAATAAAAAAAGCTAACGACTTCGGTGCCGGCGGTGTCAGCGTAGCAGTGGGTGAAATTGCCGATGGTTTAAAAATCGACTTGGATAAGGTTGAAGTTAAATATGCTGGTTTAAGCGGCACAGAGTTAGCCATTTCTGAATCACAGGAACGTATGGCAGTGCTTGTTGAGCCAAAAGATGTAGAAAAATTTAAGGAGCTTGCTTATCAGGAAAACCTGAAAGCATATGAGGTAGCGGAAGTCACTGAAGAACCTCGTCTTGTAATGAGCTTCCAAGGTGAAGTCATTGTAGATATTGCTCGTGCTTTCCTTGATACAAATGGTGTCCGTCAACATCAATCAGTCGTAATTAAAGCGGGTGATGAAGAGAAAGATCCATTCCATCAGACAGTGCATGGCGAATTAAAAAATGCAATTTTAAATAATTTAAAGCAGCCTAATGTCGCAAGTCAAAAGGGATTAGTTGAAATGTTTGACTCAACGATCGGCAAATCAACGGTATTGATGCCTTATGGCGGTAAGTATCAATTAGGAGAAACAGAAGGCTCTGTACAAAAATTACCGGTACTTGGCTTTACCAATACAGTATCGATGATGACTTATGGTTTTAATTCAGAATTAGCAGATTATTCACCATATCTCACCGGCAGTTACAGCGTTGTAGAGGCTTTAGCAAAGCTTACCGCATTAGGCGGTGATTATCGCAAAGCTCGCTTATCCTGTCAGGAATATTTTGAAAGATTAAATCAAGTGCCTGAAAAATGGGGTAAACCAATGCAGGCATTACTTGGCTTAATCGAAGCTCAGATGGCATTTGAAACACCGGCCATCGGCGGTAAGGACTCTATGAGCGGAACATTTAATCAAATTCATGTGCCGCCTACTTTAATCACTTTTGCGGTAGCTGCCGAAAAAGCGGATCATATCGTATCCACTGAATTTAAACAGGCAGGCAGCAAGATTTATTTTGTAAAGCATCCAATGCATGAAAACGGCAGTGCCAATTATGAAGCCTTGAAGAAGAACTTCACAAAAGTTTATGATTTGATCAGTGAACATCAAGTATCCGCTGCATGTACAATCAAGATTGGCGGTATCGCGGAAGCTTTATGTAAAATGAGCTTCGGCAACAAGCTGGGTATTTGTGTTAAGAGTGATGAAGCCTTGTTTGACTTAAATATCGGCGGCATGCTGATCGAAGCATCGGCTGAAATTCATGAAGAAAATTTCATTTATTTAGGCACGGTAACAGAACAGCCAACGCTGCAGATCAATGAAACGACATTGACGATTGAAGAAACGATTGAAGCATGGGAAAGCCGTTATAAGAAATTATATCCAATCATTGTCGATGAAGATAAAACAAGTATCAATACACCTGTCTATGAAGCAAAGGAAATTAAAAAATGTGCAAAGCCAACGGATCATGTCAAAGTCATTATTCCGGTATTCCCTGGTTCAAACTGTGAATATGATACGAAACAGGCTTTTGAAAGAGCCGGCGCTGAAGTAGAAATCGTAGTATTTAAGAATATGAATGTATTGGCAATCGAGGAGAGCTTAAATGAACTAAGCGATAAACTGTCAAACGCACAGATTCTTGCCCTTGGCGGTGGGTTCTCAAGCGGTGATGAACCTGATGGCTCCGGTAAATTTATTGCCAATGTATTAAGTAATGAAAAGATCAGAAAAGCAATCGATGGTTTGCTTGAGCGTGATGGCTTGATTTTGGGTATCTGTAATGGTTTCCAGGCATTGATCAAATCCGGATATCTGCCTTATGGCGATATAACAAAGCTGAATGAAGCTTCACCGACATTATTCAGAAATAATATAAACCGGCATGTCTCAAAAATCGCCTGCACCAAGGTTACATCCAATCAATCGCCATGGCTGTCAAGCTTTAAGGTGAATGAACTGCACTCCATTGCCTTCTCACATGGTGAAGGAAAATTTGTAGTCAGCGATGAATTGGCAGAAGAATTATTCGCCAACGGTCAAGTCGCAACACAATACACTGATCTTGACGGACAGACAACGATGAATGGACTGTATAACATCAATGGTTCAAGCTATGCCATCGAAGGTATTACCAGTGCTGACGGTAAAATCTTCGGCAAGATGGGACACAGTGAGCGTTATGAAGAAGGTTTGTTCCAGAATATCAGCGGTAATAAACATCAGGATATATTTACTAACGGTGTAAACTATTTCAAGAAATAAGGGAGAAAAACATGAAACTATTATATGAAGGTAAGGCTAAACAGATTTATGAAACAGAGAATCCGAATGAAATTCTCATGCATTACAAAGACGATGCCACAGCATTTAACGGCCTGAAAAAAGATCAGATTCATAATAAAGGTATTTTGAATAATAAGATTTCTACCATGATTTTTGGTTATTTAAAAGATAACGGAATTGAAACACATTTAATTAAAACTCTGAATGAACGCGATCAGCTTTGTAAGAAGGTAGAAATTTTACCTTTGGAAGTTATTGTCCGCAATGTCTTTGCAGGCTCAGCTTCTAAACGGTTAGGGATTGAAGAAGGTGTGCCTTGTAAGGAACCGATCTTTGAAATCTGTTATAAATGTGATGAATTAAATGATCCGCTTATTAATGATACACATGCAATCGCTATGGGTATTGCGACACGTGAAGAATTAAATCGGGTTTGGGAGCTTACCGCTCAGATTAATCAGCTATTAATCAAATTGTTTGACAGTGTGGGTGTACGTCTGATCGATTTTAAGATTGAATTTGGTAAAGACGCGGATGGCAATATTATGTTAGCTGATGAAATTTCACCGGACAGCTGCCGCTTATGGGATAAGGATACGAATGAAAAGCTTGATAAAGACCGTTTCAGACGCGAAATGGGTAATGTAGAAGAGGCTTATATTGAAATCTGCAAACGTTTAACGAAAGAGGAAGCATAAATGAGCAAGCACTATGAAGAGGCCGGCGTAAATCTTGAAGCCGGTTATGAGTCAGTAAGAAGAATTAAAAGTCATGTAGCGAGAACAAAGGTCAAGGGTGCAATTGATTCTATCGGCGCTTTTGGCGGTATGTTTGATTTAAGCATGCTGAACATGAAAGAACCGGTGCTGGTATCAGGAACAGATGGCGTCGGTACGAAGCTGATGGTAGCTTTTGAAATGGATAAGCATGATACGATTGGTATCGATGCTGTGGCAATGTGTGTCAATGATGTATTGGTGCAGGGGGCATCTCCGATTTTCTTCCTTGATTATCTCGCGGTAGGCAAAAACTATCCGGAGAAAATTGAACAGCTGGTCAAGGGGGTTGCTGACGGCTGTGTATTATCTGAATGTGCTTTAATTGGCGGGGAAACAGCCGAAATGCCGGATATGTATGATGAGCATCATTATGATATTGCCGGATTCTGTGTCGGTGCTGTGGATAAGGCGAATTTGATCGACGGCTCAATGGTTAAGGTCGGTGATGTTTTAGTCGGTCTGCCATCCAGCGGCTGTCATTCGAATGGATTCTCATTGATCCGTAAGATTTTATTTAAGGATCATCAATTAAAATTAGATGAATATATGCCTGAATTAGGTAAAACATTAGGCGAAGAAATCCTGACACCGACTAAAATCTATGTGAAGGCAATCAAGCATTTATTTGGCAAGGTAGATCTGCACGGCATGAGTCATGTGACTGGCGGCGGCTTCTATGAAAATCTGCCGCGGATGCTGCATGAGGGACAGGGTATTGAGATTAATGTGAATGCTTTCCCTAAAAAACCAATCTTCGAACTTTTGCAGAAGCTGGGCAATATCGATAAAGAAGAAATGTATAACGTATTTAATATGGGTATTGGTTTTGTCTGTGCGGTTGATGCTGATGATGCTGCTAAGCTTCAGCAATTGTTAAGTGAAATCGGTGAAGAAAGCTATGTCATCGGTAAAATTACTGACAGCGGCGAGGTTAAGCTGAAATGGTAAAACTGGCAGTCTTTGCCTCCGGTTCCGGTACAAATTTCGAGAATATCGTAAATCGTATCAATGACGGCACAATCAAAAATGCTGCTGTGGCATTGCTGGTGGTGGATAAGGAACATGCAAAGGCAA
Organism: Clostridiales bacterium VE202-08; assembly: GCA_000508965.1. Lineage (GTDB taxonomy): Bacteria > Bacillota_I > Bacilli_A > Erysipelotrichales > Erysipelotrichaceae > Dielma. The sequence goes on along the minus strand of BAHV02000001.1, from coordinate 363,239 downwards.
TTGAAAGAGCAAAGCGATTAGATATACCATGGGTCTATGTAAACCCTAAGGCATTCTCTTCCAAAGCGGAGTATGAAGAGGAAATTCTTCACTATTTGCATAAAAGAGAGGTTGATTTGATTGCACTTGCCGGTTATATGCGCATCGTGTCACCGGTTTTGCTTGCCGCTTATCCAAAGCGTATCGTTAATCTGCACCCGGCGTATCTGCCATATTTCCCGGGAAAACAAAGTATACTTGACGCTTATAATGCAAAGGTGAGTGAAACTGGCGTTACGCTGCATTATTTGGATGAGGGCATCGATACAGGACCGATTATTCATCAGGAAAAGATCAGTATTGATCCTGAATGGACACTTGAGATTTTAGAGGAGCATGTGCATGCTCTTGAATATAAGATGTATCCTGAAGTATTAAATCAGTTATGTGAAAAAATAGAAAAAGGAGAGTGTTAGCATGAAACGAGCTTTAGTAAGTGTTTCAGATAAAACAAATCTGGTACCTTTTGTACAAGGACTTGTTGAATTGGGTTATGAGATCATCTCTACTGGCGGTACAGCCAAGACTTTAGAAGCTGAAGGCATCAAGACAATTAATATTTCTGAGATTACCGGTTTTCCGGAAATTATGGATGGCCGTGTAAAGACTTTGCACCCTAATGTGCATGGCGCATTGTTGTGTGTAAGAGACAATCCAAGTCATGTAGCACAGCTGAAGGAGCATCAGATCGAATACATCGATCTTGTTTGTGTTAATCTTTATCCTTTTAAACAAACATTAAAAAAAGCCGGTGTTACTCATGATGAAATTATCGAGAACATCGATATCGGCGGTCCGAGCATGCTGCGTTCAGCATCAAAAAACTATCGTTATTTAACAGTTGTTTGTGATCCAAAGGATTATGAAATGGTGCTCGATGAATTAAAGAATAACGGCGATACTGAGCTAGCAACCAGAGAAAAACTGGCGGCTAAGGTATTCCGTCATACAGCGGCCTATGATACGATTATTGCTCAATATCTGACTGAGAAGACTGGTGAAAAATTCCCTGAGAATTTCACGATGACTTATGAGAAAGTACAGGATCTGCGTTATGGTGAAAACCCTCATCAGGAGGCAGCTTTCTATAAGAGTGCTGATCCGAAGTATTCACTGGCAAATGCTAAACAGCTGCATGGTAAGGAACTGTCCTACAATAATATTCAAGACGGCAATGCGGCCATTGAAATTCTGAAAGATTTTGCTGGTCAGCCATGTGTTGTAGGCTTGAAACATATGAATCCATGCGGTATTGGCGTTGGCAAAAATCTTGAAGAAGCATGGGATAAGGCATACGAAGCTGATTCTACAAGTATTTTCGGCGGTATTGTAGCGACCAATCAGGTTGTGGATACACTAACCGCTGAGAAGCTAAGTAAGATTTTCTTAGAAATAATTATTGCACCGGGCTTCACGGACGAGGCGTTTGCTATTCTGTCACAGAAGAAGAATATTCGTTTAATGACATTGGATACTGATCTTGATGTTAATGCGAAACTTAAAGTAACCAATGTAAATGATGGTCTGCTGGTTCAGGATGCTGATTTGAAGCAGGTTACAGTAAATGATTTAACATGTGTTACAGAACGTAAACCGACTGCTCAGGAATTGGAACAGCTGATGTTTGCATGGAAGACAGTGAAGCACGTGAAATCAAATGCGATAGTTTTAGTTAAGGATAATATGACAGTTGGTGTTGGCGCGGGCCAGATGAATCGTGTCGGCGCAGCTAAAATCGCCATTGAGCAAGCCGGTGAAAAGGCTAAGGGTTCAGTAATGGGCTCAGATGCTTACTTCCCGATGCCGGATACCGTTGAAGAAGCGGCTAAAGCTGGAGTAACGGCTATTATTCAGCCGGGCGGTTCAATTAAGGATCAGCTGTCAGTGGATGAATGCAATAAGCATGGCATCGCGATGGTTTATACCGGTATCAGACATTTTAAACATTAGTAAGATTGAGGCAGAGTGATATCTGCCTTTTTTTGTATCCTTTTAAGAACAATAATATTTTCTATTATATAAATAGCATCAATGGTCCAAATTTAAATAAAATCATTCAGTTATCACGATTAAAAACTGAGCTTTCAATCGATTCCACATCTTGTCTGCCTCGCGCTTCATCAAACATACGTTGGTTAAGATCGATGCGTATGGAAATCCCTTTGGCAATCGATCAAGAGAAGGTAGAGACAAACGTGTCTGAACATATGATATTCATGAATAAAGGGTTTGCGAGAAATTATCAGGCAGAATTGCCAAATGATCACGGCAAGTATTTTGCAGAGATGGAATTAAATTGGAATAATGGCGATTCGGCTCCCTTTGGATCAATGTACATAGTAGAATAAACAAAGATGGACGCAGCCAAACATGCCGCATCCATTTATTTTGTTATTTACTTAATTATTCAATGGGTATCCATATTTCATCATATCTTACTTTTAAATTATCTTCGTTTGTTACAATCAGCATTGAAGTATAAGCATCATCTATGATTTTAATATTATTGTGTTGTACATATTCTAATACATCTTTTAACCACTCAGTAGTATTGATTTTTTCACTATTGCCCTTCACAATCGCATGAAGACATTTTCTTGACGGGAGCGATTCAACAGACTCACTCATTTTAAATTGGAATAAAGTGAAGTCATATTTACTGATAATATTACCGATTCCGACATTAAATTCAGGTATATCAGAGAATAAAGCCAGTTTAGGTATTTTCAATGATGCTGTATTAATGGGAATTATAGAATTCCATTCTTCAAACTCTGCGGCTTGGGCAGGAGAGGCTATATGAGGAGTATCAAAATCACGCACCAATAATCGATAAAAATCCGGGCTGTTGATGATTTCATATGAATTATCGTTATTGTATTTTTCCAATGTGTCTGCAATTCGCTGCAAATGATAGAGAATTCGTTCCTGCTTTAAGATATTCTTGTGCATTTCTTCTGCCTTACTGTTTACTAATTGTAGGGTATTATTTAGATGTTCATGCTGAAGAATGTCGGCTGTGTCTTTCAGCGTGAAGCCACAGTTACTGTAAAGCTTGGAATGGTAAAGATTATAGCAATCAGCCAGTGTAAAAATCCGGTATTTATGGTTATCTGTACGGCTAGGAGATATGATCCCCTTTTCTTCATAAAAAGCCAGTCCTTTACCGGTTAAATCGTAATAGCGTGATACTTCTTTAGTAGTGTAAATGAATTGATTGTTTTTCATAAGAAACCCTTTACATTATGAATTAAAAGAACATCACTGTCAAGGCAGCGATGCTCGAATCATTATTTGTTTAACTGTGAAACAGCGTGAATTGCAGCTGCACGTCCGAAGACACCGCATGTCATCAGTGATGTACCGCAGCCAAAGTAATTGACTGAAACAGTTTGTCCGTCTGCGCACGAACCTGCCGCATACAATCCCTTAATCCATTCGCCATTTGAATCCAATACCTGTGCATTTTCATTAATCCGTGCGCCAGTATATCCATCGGTGGTAATCATCGGCAGTCGGATTATTGTATAAGGCCCTTCTAAACGTTTCATGTATGCACTGTCTTTACCGAAATCTTCATCAATGCCTTTATCACAAAGTTCATTGTAACGATCAACCGTGGCTTGCAGCGTATCAGCGTCAAGACCGGTTTGATCAGCAAGCTCAGCAATCGTATCCGCTTGATAAGCAAAAGGGAGTCCTGAACTCGGTACGTCATGATTTAACACATTCTTCATTAGAATCGGATATTTTTCCGCGAATTCTGCTCCTACAATAGCATACCCTTCATTGTAGCCGCGAATCCAGTTTTCTTTAGTAAATTCAAAACAGAAATTATCTTCAGCAGTCACTCGCTCTGCTCCGCCTGTTACCAATAAGATATCATATACAGGATTATCAGGAGAATTAGGAATGACTTCTGGGAATTCCTCAAAAGAGGCTGCATAACTGTAATACATAAACTGTGTATATGGTATTTCCACAATATCTGCCCCGACTTCCTTAAACCAACGGTAGGCATCACCTTCACCGCTGCCGCAAGCATAGGCAATATTATTGATCAGTGGATTTAATTCATTAAATAGAGTTTCATTATTTGTATAAGAACCCGCAGCCACAATTGTTGACTGAGCATGAATGGTTATACTGTCACCATTACCATTAGTCGCCAGTGCGCCGCTGATAGAACCGTCATTTTCTTGAATTAAAGATGTTGCAGGAGTTCCCATCAAGATTTTCACACCCGCTTTTTCCGCTGCCTCAACAAGTGTTGATGTAACTGCGGATCCGCTCGCTGTAGTATGGATTCGTTTGACAGCACGTTCACCTTTTGTACTCTTATTAATCACATTTGTAAATTCCAAGCCATGATCACTTAACCAAGTATTAAGTTCAGATGAATCAAAGGCCATTTTGTGAATTAAATTCAGGTCTAACTGCTCTTCACCCTCATATAAACTTACGATATCTTGATAGAAAGCTTCCTCGCTGTCTTCAATACCATTAGCCTTTTGAGTTTCAGTATCAGCTCCGACAATAAAACCTAAAGACCGGGTTGTTGATGAACTATATACAAGGTTCTTTTCAAGTAATATAACTTCAGCGCCTTGCTCAGCAGCTTCAATAGCTGCACTAAGACCGGCCATACCAGCCCCAATCACAAGAACATCTGTGGTTTTTTCCTCAGTTTTAGGCTCAGCTTTCTCTATCTCAATAGATTTGAGAATACTGACATCTCCGCCTGCTTGTTGAACACAATCACTCAATGCAGTAAAGAAAGCATTTGAAGATACTGTTGCGCCGCTGACAGCATCTAAATTCATCGACTGTGATTCAATCACTCTTTCCGTCAATATAGGAAAGGCCATCCCGCCGATAATATCTGTATCTGTATATTCGGGAATCTCAATTGCTTCGATTTTATTATCTTTAATCGTCACCTTCATTGTCAGTGAACCAGTTGTAGCTAAACCATTAATTTCCGCGTAAGATGCCGCGGTTGCACTATATGTACCATCTGACATACTCAATTCATTGCTGCTGATTCCCTTTGCCTGATTCAGCGCAGAATGAAGTGCTTCACGCACAGCATTTGATGTAACTGTAGCGCCTGACATACCGTCAATCTCATCACTTTGGGCATTAAGAATCTGCTGAATCATTTCTTCGATTGCTTTGCCGCCAAGCTCAGGGGTTTCCTCATCACCGATGATTTCCACATTGGTGATTGAAGATTCATCGACACTTATGGTGACTGCAATTTCACCGCCAAAGCCTTTACTGTTAGCTGAATAAGTCCCCGGCTCATAAAGCTTTGAATCATTTGCTTTGCTGCAAGCAGTTGTCAAAACCATCAGTCCGCAAAGCAGTAATTTGAATAGTTTACGCATATTTCCTCCTTATATGATTAATGTTTCACAAATCGATTATAAGGTGGGAAGTTACTTCCTAGTCAAGGAATTAAGCGAAATATTCTTATTAATTTAATTATTCAGCCCTTTTTCAAAGCTATCGTTATTAGTTTTTTCCATAATATAGTTTTTTAACTTGCAGTTCTCCCGCTGCACATATTGCTCACAAATTACCTTATATCCTCTTTTTTCATAAAAAGGCTTTGCGGTTATCGACGCATGGGTACGGATGTTAACACAGCCCTGCTGCCAGATCCATGCTTCAAGTTCATCACACAACGCTTTTCCGATATGCTGCTGCTGATAATCCTTGTGTACATAGAGCCGATCTAAAAATCCATCATCGGTCATATCCGCAAAACCAACGATTTTATTATCTTCTAAAGCGACTAATGTCCTATGTTCAAGAAAAGCATTATTCCAGCCATCGACATCCTCACTGCTGCGAATCCATGCCTGAAGCTGCTCAGGATTATAATCCTGACAGTTAACATTTAAAACAGTGTCTTTAAACAGCTCAATGATGGCTAAGCAATCCCAAGCTTGATATGTTCTAATAATCATTTTACTCTCCCAATTGTTTTTTAAAATTAATCTGCTGCTTGCCGCCATCATAACCACAAGCGCGGTAAAATTGATGCGCTTCAGTTCTTCCGGCACCGGAAACAAGACGTACACAATCGGCACCGGTTTCTTTAGCCCATGCTTCCACGGCATTCATCAGCATAGTGCCAACACCCATTCGCTGGCATCTTTTGGCTGTGGCTAAACCTAGCACATCCTTGCAGTGTCCTGCATAAAGTACATCATAATCCTGAGCATGTACATAACCAATCACTTCATTCTTATAAACTGCCACATATACTCTCATCCGTTCGTTTTCTAACGCAGCTCTTAACCTTGTTAATGTTGATTCCAAAGGATATTCATAATGCAAAGAATCAGCGTTTAATTTCTGTATAGCTGAAGCGTCTTCAATGACTGCCTGACGTACTGTTATTTTCATGATTGTCCCTCTTTTTCATTATTATATCAGTTTTTTTGATGGTTAAGTATGAATTTCTAATGATGAGCATAAAATGAATGATAATAATTATGAGGTGCGACAATGTTAAATAAATTAAAAAAACAATTACATCAGATACCAGTCAGCGGCATACGGGCTTTCAATGAAGAAGCTGCCGTCGTGCCGGATTGTATTTCACTAACCTTGGGAGAACCGGAATTTGATACACCTAAGGATATTAAAAAGGCTTTGAAACAGGCGCTGGATCATAATCATACACATTATGCCGCGGCAATGGGTGATTTAGATCTGCGCAGGAAAATAGCGGTCTATGAATGGAAAACCCATCATTTATTATATGATGCTGATGAGATCATGGTTTGCGCGGGTGCCAGTGATGCGCTTTCTGCCGCTTTGGCGGCATTGATTGATCCAGGTGATGAAATTATTGTTCCAACCCCGGCTTATCCGCAGTATGAAGCGATAATCAAGCTGGAAGGCGGACGTTTTATCCCTTTAAATACTCAAGACTACGAATTTCAGATAACCCGTGAAGAATTGGAGCGTGTGTTCACTGATAAAACAAAAGCGATCCTTTTAAATTCACCGAATAATCCCAGCGGCTGTATCTATAACCAAACATCCTTAGCGCTGATTCACGACTTTGTGAAGGATAAACAGATCTTTGTCTTATGCGATGATGTGTATGATCGTTTGGTTTATGATGACAGCTATAACAGTTTCATGCAGTTTCAGGATCTCCGTTCACAGCTATTGGCCGTTAAAAGCTTTTCCAAGCCCTACGCGATGACCGGCTGGCGCTTAGGATACTTGCTGGCCGATAAAAAAATACTGGCTGAAATTATGAAAATCCACCAGTATCGTTATTCCTGTGTAAATACCTTTGTTCAGAAAGCCGGCATAAAAGCGTTAGAAATTGATCCGGCCGAGATGCTGACAGTATACAAAAAGCATCGTGATCTTGCTGTTGGGCGTCTAAAGGAAATGGGACTTCCTATAAATCAGCCGGCAGGCGCTTTTTATGCCTTTCCAAATATAGAAGAATTCGGCATAGACTCTGTTTCATTCTGCAGGCGGCTGCTTCATGAGGCACGGGTAGCCTGCGTGCCGGGCAGTTATTTTCATGCAGAAGGATATATTCGCATTTCTACATGCGGCAGCACCCGACAGCTGATCGAAGGGTTGAACCGCATTGAAGCCTTCATTTATGAATTAAGAAAAAGTGACAGATAATCATAGCTGAAACTTCTTCTCACGCATAATCAGTATCAAACCGATAATAGCAAGTATTAATTGCGCCGTTACCGCTGACAGCCACACACCCCGCAGCTTTAAAAGATGGGGCAGAACGGCAGTCAGCAAGATTGCCAGAAGAACTGGTTCACCATAAACCATGATATACGCGGAAGTATTTTTCTGGGTGGCATAGAAATAAGACGTTGTTACCCGGCAGAAAGCGACAAACAAAAAACCGGAAACAAAGATCGGCAGGCTGTTTTCAGTCATTGCCGCGACAGCCTCAGATGCCCCAAATAATACAGGGATGAAATGACTCAGTAATAAGATGCCGGCACCAGTCAGCAAGGCGATAATTAATGAAAACACATAAGCGAGCTTTCTTATTTGAAGCGCTTCTTGGAAATTGCCGCTGCCAAGACAGAGACTGATCAGCGGCTGACTGCCGTCACTGACGCCTTGCAGTAAAAGAAAAATGATTGATGTCACATATGAAATAACCGCATAAGCCGCGACAGCTGTTTCACCGCCATAAAGGACAGCCCATTTATTAATCAGAATCATCACTAAATAGGGTGACATCGTAAGACCAAATGGAGATAAACCAATGCGGATTATATTCTTTACAACATTTTTGCTTAACTTAAAGCTAGGGATCGATATGCTGCGGCAGCGCTTGAATAGAAAGCCCAGACAAGGGATTACGGTCATAATCTGTCCGATGATCGTTGCCCATGCCGCACCGCCGACACCCCATTTAAGAACACTGACAAATAACCAGTCAAGAACGATATTCGTAACAAAGCCGCAGATCATGGCCGCCATCGCAAGTATCGATTGGTCATAATTACGCAGCAGCGGTGTAAAGCCGCAGGCGAATAGCTGAAAGATGGAACCTAAAGCAATAACGCTCAGATATTTTGAAGCAGTGATCAATACTTCTCCTTCGGCACCTAACAGCACAAGGATACGATAATTCAGCACATAAACGAACAGACTCATAATCACTGCTGCTAATAAAAGCAGAATTAAGGTATTGCCGAAAGTCTTATCCTCTAAATCCTTTGAACCGCGGCCTTTGTTTACGGAAATCTGAATGGCTCCGCCCATGCCGATACCGCAGCCCACAGCCTGAATCAATGCGACAATAGGAAAGGCAATGTTTATGCCTGCCAAACCAACATCACCGATATTCTGGCCGACAAAGAAGCCGTCGACAATTGTATATAAGCCGGTAAATGCAAAGGCAAGCATGGCTGGCAGTACATAACTGAAAAATCTTTTTTGCATAGTAAATTCCTCCCAAATAGCGTACAATAAGAGCATAAAGCTTAAAGTAACTTTAATGTCAAGAAAATTTGATTGGAGATCCTATGAATGAGCAACAAACACTAAAAAAATTAGCTGACTTATTTCATGTCGCCCCTTCAGCACTGCGCTATTGGGATAATGAAGGCTTAATCCGATTTGAACGCAGTGCGGATAATAATTATCGTATGCCTACATGGAAAACAATGCTGGATATTTGTGATGTAATATTAAACCGAAGTTTATCAATACCCGTAAAGTCAATACGTGAACTGCCTAAAATGAGTGCTGATCAGCAGCTGAAGCTATTCGCTGACAGTGAAGCAAAACTGTTGAAACAAATTAAAGAGATCGAGGAAACGCTGAATGCGATTCAGCATAAAAAAGCCTTGCTTGAAAATGTGAAACAATTAGAAGCGATAAAAGATTTTATACTTGTTGAAGTAAAAATTCCTTCGATACGTTCATTTTCATTTGAAAGCAAGGAGGACATGGAGCTGTTTATTTATGATCCTTCCCGTTCAGCAATCCTATTACTGCCGCAGGGAAGTTGTTTGTATGGCATGTTTACGGATAATGAACAAGATGAATTATTTAGAGCGGGTGATAAAGTGTCGAAGCGTTATCTGAAAGGGTTGCTGAAATTGAATTCTGATGATGCTTCAATCAATAATGCCCCTGCTTTTTATGAAGCAGCAGCTGCATATAATTTGAAAACAGGCACGATTATTGGTAAATATATGGGGACTGCCTTTGATCAGGAGCGCACGGATTATTATGAGGCATGGCTGGAAATCATTGATTAGCTGATAAAGAAACAGTGGACGCTGTTTCTTTTTTAACATTCTGTCCCCGCTGACATATACTGATTCTGGAGGGATGAGATGCAGGCATTTTCTAAATATCATGGCTGCGGCAATGATTTTATTATCATCGAGGAATGGCATCAGGACTTATCAGAGCTCGCCAAGAAGCTATGTCACCGAAAAACTGGCATTGGGGCAGACGGTTTGCTGGCAGTAACCCGCAAGCCATGTTCGATGCGTATTTTTAATAGTGATGGCAGCGAGGCAGCGATGTGCGGTAATGGTCTGCGCTGTTTTGTAAAATATTGCATCGATCAGGGAATGGCAGAAAGTGACATCAGCAGAGTAGAAACAAAGGCAGGTAAAATGAAGGTTATGGATGTCAGTCATGATCCCTTTTCATGCACGGTCGATCTGGGAAAACCAGATTGTAAAGCTGCGTCAATGGATATTGATACGATGGAGACTTCTTTTCTGCATCAGAAGCTATTTGTATCAGATCGGCTGCTGTCTGTGAGTTCAGTATTCATCGGTGCTGTTCACACAGTTTTATATACGGCTGACCTAGATATTGCATCGATGGACAGTTTCGGTGCCCAGCTATGCAATCATCCAATTTTTAAAAATCAGACAAATGTTGATTTTGTGTGGGTGACGGATGAGCATACAATTGAGCTAGTAACCTATGAGCGGGGAGTTGGCATTACCGCAGCCTGTGGAACTGGCGCCTGTGCCTCAGCTTATATAGCGGTAAGAGATGGCAAATGCATAAGTCCGGTTACTGTACTTTTACCCTATGGAAAACTGATCGTTGATGTGGGTGATACGATCCGGCTTAAGGGACCGGCAGTAAAAATCGCACAAGGATACTGGCAGGAATATTAATGCGGATCTCTAACATAAACTGTATAGAGATGAGGTGCGGCATATGCGGTTAGGAATTGTGGGTACTGGCAAGATGGGAAGTTTGCTGAAGCAGACATTGGAAAAGAATAATAATGAGATCATCGCTGCAGTTCATCGCGGTTATGAGCTGCAAACGCTTAGTGAGCCGCCGGAACTGGTCTTTGATTTTTCACATCCGGATAATCTGCAGGCATTGCTTGAATATGCATTAAATTACCATGTCAAACTCGTATTAGGGACAACCAATTATACGCAGAAGCAGCAATTATCAATTCATGCTGCGGCTATGCAGATACCAATCATCCAGGAAGCGAATTTCTCCTTGGGGATTGCAGTCTTAAAACAGGCTTTGAAGCAGATAACACCGATCTTGGCTGAGGATTTTGATATAGAAATCATCGAGAAGCATCATAATCAGAAAGTCGACGCGCCAAGCGGTACAGCCAAACAACTGGCCGGAATCATGAATCCGGCGCACCAATATAATGAACTATACGGACGGCGCGGTGAATGCGGACAGCGCGGTAAAGAGATTGGTATCCATGCAATTCGCGGCGGTAATCTGGCCGGTGAACATACCATCTTATATCTAGGTGAGGATGAAAGCCTGGAAATTACTCATAAAGCTGTAAATAAACGAATCTTTATCCATGGGGCAATCAAGGCGGCGGCTTTCTTATCTGATAAAGAAAAAGGATATTATACAATGGAGGATGTATTAAGCATGTGGGAGGAAGTTAATGGAACGAGCAGAAATCATCGATACGATCAGTAAAGGTAAGAAAAAAACACCGGTAAAGGTCTATCTTAAATGCCGGACACAGCTGCCATTAAAACATTGTCATGTGTTTGGCATTCAGGATCAGATCATATTTGGCGATTATGAAGAGATTAAACCGGTTTTAGATGCCTATCAGTCAGAAATTGAAGAAATGGTCATTGAACCGTCAGCCCGCAACAGCGCTGTTGGATTGCAGGATATCAAACATTTAGATGCGAGAATCGAACCCGGAGCCATAGTGCGTGGCCATGTGACAATTGACTCAAAGGCAGTCATCATGATGGGGGCGATTCTTAATATCGGCGCCTCTGTCGGGGAAGCAACGATGATTGATATGGGAGCAATCATCGGCGGCTGTGTACAGATTGGCAAACGCTGTCATATCGGTGCCGGTGCGGTACTGGCCGGGGTCATTGAACCGCCGAATGCCACCCCGGTAATTATTGAAGATGATGTTCTGATTGGTGCCAACGCGGTAATTCTGGAAGGTATCCGCATCAAAAAGGGCGCTGTTGTAGGTGCCGGTGCGATTGTCACTAAAGATGTAGAAGCTAACTGTGTTGTTGTCGGCAATCCAGCCAGAGTGATTAAAATGAAATGTGAAGTAGAGACAGATAAAACTAAAATCATCGACGCGCTGAGATAGATTTGATAAAAGCAGCATAGCTGGCAACCCTAATAGCGGAGGGATTTTATGCTGCTTAATCTTATGACTTATGTATTAATTCCAGCTTATACACTGCTTTTCATTAAAGGCAGTCATTTATTTGATTCGAATTTTTCTGTCCATGGAAATCTGCCAAGCAATCAGCTGGCATTTTTACTATGGGGAGTATTGGTAGGCATTTACTTCTATGTATTAATCAATCGCATCTTAATGCGTTTTCAAGAAGCCAGGTTGGAAAGCATTTTATTGAAAACAGCGATATTGCTGCTGTTTATGGCTGTCACAACCCCTTATCTGCCTGAACAATTTCCATTCCAATCAAAACTGCATATCGTTTTCGCTTTCCTGGCATCACTCCTACTGCTTTTAATCCTGTATCGCATCGTAGGGAGAGCATATCGGCAGTATCGATCTGATTATAAAATCTATCTTTATAGTTTGCATTTTATTACGGCAATGTCGTGCTTGTTTTTCCTTTTAGTCGGCATTGTCAGCACAGCACTTGAGGTCTTTTTCTCACTATCCTGTGTCGTATTGACGTGCAATCTGTATAAACAAGTCATCGAACATAATGAAATTTACTAATTGATTGCTGATCTTGTGTTATAATCGCCTTATAATATATGAGAAAAAGCGGAGAAAGGTAAAATCCTTATGAATGTCGAAAAAGTCATTAAAAGCAAACGTAAAAATGAGATTAAACAGCTCTATGAAGCTGCATTTCCAAAGGCAGAACGGATGCCGTTTCCCTTGATGCTGATTATGTCCTGTTTGTGGCATACTGAATTTCTTGCTTACTATGACGAAGATGTCCTATGCGGTATTGCCTACATGGCATCTTTGCGAAAACAAACATTTATCATGTTTTTGGCAGTTGATGAAAAGCGGCGGTCAAAAGGGTACGGCAGTCAGATACTGAAAGACATACAAGAGCGGGCAGCTTTTAATAAAGTCATTGTATCGATTGAACCTTGTGATGAATCAGCTGTCAATCGTGTGCAAAGAGAAAAACGCAAACAATTTTACTTGCGTAATGGCTATATGGAAACCAATTATATGATGAAGCTATCGGGGCAGATACAGGAAATTTTAATTCAAGGCGGTGAGTTTGATAAACGTCAGTTTATTTTGTTCTTCATGCTGTACAGCTGCGGTGCGGTCATACCCAAGATTTGGCAAAAATAAAAAGGGTCGGTATAGTTTAATACCGATCCTTATTCACGTTCTTGAATCACTACATGCACAGCATCACCGGCTTGTTTATTGATTTTAGCCCGAATATCCTTTCTTAAGCCAAGTATATGTCCCGGTGTTTTCATGCGGACAAGACTGCCGTTATACAGCTCACCGTCAAAGGCGGCCTTTACCTTAACACGGCCTTTGCCAAATTCTTTCTTTACATCATATGGGAACTCTATATAAGCGCCGTCAATACCGTCAACCTTGCGGATAACTGCGTCAAATTCATAGGTTTTTGGATTCATAATCATTACCTCCTAATCACTATTTTAACCCAATAAATCAATTCTTGCAGAAATCAGCACACAAAGATAATGAAAAAGCTCGGCTGTGAAAATTGAAAAATGATGATTTTTGATCAAAAATCACTTTTTATTCAGGATATTTGAATTGAAAAAGCTGATTTGAACTGAAAAATCAATTTTAAATTGCAAATTTGCCAAAAATTATTTATATAACGCTGATAATAAGCATTGTAAAAAAGGTTTAAATACAGTAAAATAAATGTGGAAACCTGCTTTAAACAGGCTGTTTTTTGGAAACAGTCATTTGTTTTTTTAAGCAGTGGAAGGAGACATTATGAAGGTACTGGTACTTGGTAAAGGCGGACGTGAACATGCTTTAGTTTATGCCTGCTCAAAAAGCAGACTGGTAGATAAGATTTATGCGGCGCCGGGGAATGTCGGTATGGAACCGCTGGCTGAACTCGTTGAACTTCGTGATGATGATGTAAAAGGTTTAACCGAATTTGCTAAAGCTAAACAGATCGATCTGACAATCGTTGGTCCTGAAAGCAGCTTATCGCTGGGTATTGTTGATGCTTTTCAGGCTGAAGGGCTTAAGATTTTCGGCCCGAGCAAGGATGCGGCACAGGTGGAAACAAGTAAGGATTTCGCTAAACGGATCATGAAAAAATATCATATTCCGACAGCTGCCTATCAGACCTTTGATAATTATGAGGAAGCGCTGGCTTATGTTGAAGAAAAGGGCGCGCCGATTGTAATCAAGGAAGACGGCTTGAAAGCCGGTAAGGGTGTAACGGTAGCGGAAAGTTTAGAAGAAGCTGTTGAGGCATTGAAAATTGCGTTTGCGATTGAACATAACCGTGTGGTCATTGAAGAATGTCTGCGCGGCTTTGAATTCTCACTGATGAGCTTTGTATGTAATGAGATTGTAATTCCAATGGAAATTGCTCAGGATCACAAATGTGCCTATGATGGTGATAAAGGTCCAAATACTGGCGGTATGGGTGTATATTCACCAGTGAAAAAGATCACGCCTGATATTGTCGGGGAAGCGATGGAGAAAGTCATGAAACCTATGGCTAAGGCGATGGTAGAAGAAGGTCATCCGTTCACCGGTTTCTTATATGGCGGTTTGATGCTGACTGATGATGGCGTCAAGACAATAGAATTTAATGCACGCTTTGGTGATCCGGAGGCAGAAGTCATTCTGCCAAGATTAGAAAGTGACTTTGTGGAAGTTATATTGAATGTGATGGCCGGGAAAACAATGACGCTTAAGTGGTCGGATAAGGTTCGTCTTGGTGTAGTGCTTGCCAGTACCAATTATCCTGCATCATCGACACAAGATGCATTGATTGAAGGAGTTGAGGATGTTGACGGTCTAGTATTCCATATGGGTACTAAGACGAAGGGTGGTAAATTGCTGACAGCTGGCGGCCGCGTGCTGCTGCTTACAGAGGAAGGGTCAACCCTTGAAGAAGCATATGATAAGGCTTATACAGAAATTAAGAAAATAAAGTGTGACAGTTTGTTCTATCGAAGTGATATTGGAAAGAAAGATATGGTGGACTAAATGATTGAACGTTATTCAAGAAAAAACATGCGTGATATTTGGAGTGAAGAAAGCAAATTCGCAGCATGGCTGAAAGTTGAAATTTTGGCATGTGAAGCATGGTCTGAACTAGGTGAGATTCCTAAAGCGGATGTAGAGAAGCTATGGGCAAATGCAAAGTTTGATATTGATCGAATCTATGAAATTGAACAAGAAACAAAGCATGATGTAGTAGCCTTTACCCGTTGTGTTTCAGAGTCATTAGGTGATGAGAAAAAATGGGTTCATTATGGCTTAACAAGCACTGATGTTGTTGATACTGCTTATGGTTATTTATACAAACAGGCAAATGCGATCTTGCGTGAGGACTTAGAACGTTATATCAGTATTTTAAAGAAACAGGCACTGCGCTATAAGGATACGGTGATGATTGGCCGAACACACGGTGTTCATGCGGAGATTACAACCTTTGGTTTAGTCTTTGCATTATGGTATGATGAGATGCAAAGAAACCTGAAACGCTTTGAAGATGCGGCTGCAGGTGTTGAAGCCGGCAAAATCAGCGGTGCGGTTGGAACTTTCGCGAATACTCCGCCTTTTGTGCAGGATTATGTATGTGATAAGCTGGGTATTCATTCAGCTAATATTTCAACTCAGGTTTTACAGCGTGACCGTCATGCGGATTACTTTGCAGTCTTGGCATTAATAGCCGGTTCAATTGAAAAGATGGCGACCGAGATCCGTCACCTTCAGCGTACAGAAGTGCGTGAAGCTGAGGAGCATTTCAATAAAGGACAGAAGGGTTCAAGTGCGATGCCGCATAAACGCAATCCTATCGGTTCCGAAAATATGTGCGGCTGTTCACGCGTCATGCGCGGTTATATGATGGCAGCTTATGAGGATGTGCCATTATGGCATGAACGTGATATTTCACATTCATCAGCGGAGAGAATTATTGCTCCTGATGCGACAGAATTACTTGATTATATGCTGAACCGATTTGGCTCAATCCTTGAAACTCTGACCGTATTTGAAGAGAATATGCGTGAGAATATCAATAAAACTTATGGCGTGATTTATTCTCAGCGCTTTATGCTTAAAATGATTGAAAAAGGCTTCGCCAGGGAACAGGCTTATGATTTGGTACAGCCAAACGCGATGAAGGCATGGGAAGAAAAGGTTAATTTTAAAGAATTGATGGAAAATAATGAGCAGGTTACAGCGGTGCTGAGTCAGGAAGAAATTGATGACTGCTTCAATCCGGCTCATCATGTAAAGAATGTGGATGTTATCTTTAAACGTGTAGGTCTTTTATAATAGAGAGAAAAAGAGGCGAAACTATGTACAAGACAGATTTGGAGATTGCTCAGGAAGCAAAGCTGCTGAAGATTGATAAGGTTGCAGAAAAGATCGGTATTGAGGAAGATGATCTGGAGTATTACGGTAAATATAAAGCGAAGTTAAATCTTGATTTATTAAAAAAGAATCAGGATAAAAAAGATGGAAAGCTGATTTTGGTAACGGCAATCAATCCGACAAAGGCTGGTGAAGGTAAGTCAACGACAACGGTAGGCTTGGGTGACGGTTTAAATCGTCTGGGTAAGAAAACAGTGATTGCCCTGCGAGAACCTTCTTTGGGACCGGTATTTGGTTTAAAGGGCGGTGCGGCCGGCGGCGGTTATGCCCAGGTAGTGCCAATGGAGGATTTGAATCTTCATTTTACCGGTGATATGCATGCAATCACAACTGCAAATAATCTGATCAGTGCATGTATTGATAATCATATTCATCAAGGGAATGAGCTGAATCTGGATATTGAGCGGATTACATGGAAACGCTGTCTGGATATGAATGATCGTACTCTGCGTCAAATCGAAGTAGGCTTGGGGCCAAAGGCCAACGGTGTTGAGCGTAAAGATGGTTTCAATATTACAGTTGCTTCAGAGGTGATGGCGGTTTTATGTCTGTCTACTTCTTTAATGGACTTAAAAGAGCGGCTGTCTAATATGCTGATTGGATATAATTTAGAAGGTAAACCGGTTTTTGTAAAGGATTTGAAAATTGAGGGCGCACTGGCAATGATTATGAAGGATGCCATCAAGCCTAATCTGGTGCAGACGCTGGAAAACAACCCGGCGATTGTCCATGGCGGTCCTTTTGCGAATATTGCACATGGCTGTAATTCAATCTTAGCGACAAAGCTGGCATTAAAGCTGGGTGATTATGTTGTCACAGAGGCAGGCTTCGGTGCTGATTTAGGGGCTGAGAAATTCTTGGATATTAAATGCCGGTTTGGTAATCTGAAACCAAGCGCCGTCGTTATCGTCGCAACCATTCGTGCTTTGAAACAGCATGGCGGCATTGAATTTGAGAACTTAAAAGAAGAAAATGTTCAGGCGATGCTTGATGGCTGTGCGAATCTGGCGAAGCATATCGATACAGTGAAACAGTTTAAGCTTCCATATATTGTTGCTATTAATGAATTTGCGACAGATACACAGGCAGAAGTTGAAGCGCTGCAGGCATGGTGCCGCGAAGAGGGTCACCCAATGTCATTATCTCAAGTTTGGGCTAAAGGCGGCGAGGGCGCACTGGATTTGGCGCAACAGCTTGTTGGCATCTGTGAACAAGAAAATGAATTCGCACCGTTGTATGATGTAAATGAATCCATTGAAGCTAAGATTGAACGCATCGCGAAGTGTGTTTATGGTGCTGATGGTGTTGACTTTACCGAGGAAGCGGCTGAGCAGATTAAAATTTATGATGAGCTGGGTTGGAATAAAACACCAATCTGTATGGCTAAGTGTCAGACATCTCTGACTGATAACGCGAAGATTTACGGAGCACCTAAAGGCTTCAGAATCACGGTTCGCGAGCTGCGCCCATCTATCGGAGCGGGCTTCATTGTCGCTTTAACTGGCAATGTTATGACTATGCCAGGTCTGCCAAAACATCCGGCGGCATTGGATATGGACATTGATGAGGATGGACATATCGTTGGCTTGTTCTAGTTGAAAAAAAAGATATAAAAATTAAGACTATCTTTAGTTGTCATGATCAGACAATTAGAGAGAGTCTTTTTTTAATTAGTGATTGTGTCAGTGAAATTTTCATTATCCTTGATTGAATAGATACGCCATTTATCTTGTATAAGAGCAAGTACAATCAAGCACATTTTGTTCTGATTATTTCTCTTGTCTCACTTATGTCATAAAACTTGATAACTATATTTAAAACATAATATCAGATCCTTTTATTAACGATATTATTTCAAAATTAATTGATCAGAATTATGAATTTTCATTAAAAACGATACATTAATATTCTTTAAATTCTGAAAAAGCAGTATGTGATATGCTTTATACTTTACCATTAGCCTCAAATGCAGAAGAATTACATTTGCTGTTGAATGATAGTCTTAGAATTGATGATATTGATTTGAGAAAATTGGATACTGAATTCATTATAGAACTATCAGAACATTATCATGCACCTAATGTTAAGAAACTGTGTACATTAATGAGAAGCCAACATAAATGGTTTCTAATATAGAAAAAATGTTAAAGGAATATAAGGTAGAAAATGTATATGATGAAAATCAGATTCAAGGTGCTGCCAGCTAATATTTTAGAAAAAAGAGTAAGCAGTTACTAATTGAAAAAATCACAAAATATTTACATACAAACGATTAAAAAGCGATATCTCATAGGGTATCAGTTCGTTTGAAATTCTCATCAAAAAATTGGTAAATAATGGAACAAAATGAGAAATGTCTTATAAAGTATACTTTATGAGACAGTCCGTTTATGCCCATTATAGGTCGTTTTTTGTCATTTGTAAACATATTTTTGCGAATTATAGATTTATTTAAGCATTTTATAGTCGTTTTTTGATCGTCTTATAAAGTATACCTTTTGCGACAGATACATTAAGGGGTGCAAAATGAAATCAATCTATATCGAAACCTTTGGACGTTTCGCTGTTTTTATCGACGGACAGCCTTTATTGTTTAAGAACCTTAAAGCAAAAGAATTATTAGCCTATTTAGTAGACAATGAAGGAGACTTTGTAAGCAATAAAGAAATAATGAGCACACTCTGGAAAGGTCGCATCAATGATGTGAGTTTAAATCGTACTTTCAGATATACATTGCGGTTGCTGCGCGAAGCCTTCAATGCAGAAGAAGTAGCAGATTTGTTTGATGTCGGTTATGGTGTGGTAAAGATAAACCGAGATCGGTTTTGTTGTGATTATTATGAATTTATTAAGGGAAATATTGAAGAGTATCCCTACAAGGATGATTATATGTATGGCTATGAATGGGCTGAATCAACACGAAAACGAATTGCAGAGAGACAGCAAAGACTGAGACAATTCAATAAATAAAATGAACTGGACTTTGAGAAGTTCAGGTTTTTTTGTGAGTGAAAGGATGATTATAAATGATGAAGCAAAGAAAGCGACTAAATCAGAATAGGGTACAGCGGGGAAAAGAAAGGAGCAATGAATTATGTTAAAGGGTTTGATGAAAGCGTTTAAATTTGCGATAGCTGGATGCATGGCGATCGGCCTATCCGCATATTTTCCGGAGCAGCAGATCAAAGAGATCAAGGCTACTGAAGCAAAAATAGAAATAGAAGAGAAATGGAGCGGAACAGTAAGTTCAACAACACCTAAAAATGATGGGAATACCTATCATATCTACACTGGTGAAGAACTTGCATGGATGGCAGAGCAAACACAGAATGGGTTTAGTTTTGAGGGTAAAACGATTGTTCTCGAAAATGATATTGACCTTGATTTCATTCCTTGGAATCCAATTGGTGTTAATAGATATCAGCCTTTCATGGGTATTTTTGATGGCAATGGAAAGGAAATATCGAATCTAATGCTATATTCTTACCCTTATGATAGTTATGTTGGCTTATTCGGCGTTACCAAAAATGGAACATTGAAAGATTTTTCTATTAAGAATGTGAAATTTCAAAACTCTAATAGTTCCTATAAAAATTTGGGGATTGTGAGCGCAGATACATTACAGTCTAAAATTATTAATGTTACGGTTGACAACGCAGTCATCACTAGTACGTCTACAAATATCGCACCTGTCGGTGGAATAACCTGTGTCTTGTCAAACAGTTCTTGGATTATTAACTGTACGATTAAAAATTCAACTCTGCAGGGAAGAAATCCCGGCGGGATCGTTTCAGATTGGGAACCGTTAAATGATGAAGCGATTTTTGGAAAGTTCGGACCTAGCGGCATTATTAACTGTGCTTCAATTAATAATCAGATACAGTTAACCTATCCCAAAAAAGATGAGTCGTTCGGCGGCGGCATTGTGGCCAATATAAACACAGCAATTACTGACACAAATAAGATCGGCGGTATGTATTTTTTAAATAATTATGCGACAGGAACTGTAAGTGTCGAAAAATCGACAAATTCAAACAGTGCAGCAATCGGTGGTTTAATCGGCGCTATCAAGGATAATTATTCCAATCCATTTTACTTAGCTAATTGTTATACGAGTTCAGTGATTACAAACAATTCTGATTCTTCTCCAAAAATGGGATCAATTATTGGCTATAATGCTAACTTACAGCTGCAAGTTGATAATGTGTACTATTCTGATATCAATAGTGATTTAAATCCTATTGGTGAAGATTTAGCTGATTTTTCCAAAAGAATGAATTACAAATCAGACGCAGATATGAAGAAAGAAGCTTTTGCTAATCTCATGAATGCAGGTATTGCTGCTTTGGATAGCAGTATTCTCCCATTAGCAGACGATGGCAAGCGCTATACATATAACAGCTGGTACGGAGCTGAGGGTGTTTCCCCGTCATTTATAGTGCCTGCGGTTACTGAAATTGAGATTTATCCGACTTTAATTGACAATAATCAGCAGATAGTCTATATCAATCAGGGCAGCAGTGCTCAGCTACACGCTGTTCTAAAACCTTATCGTTCAGATCGTGCGGCTTCTGCTTCATGGCGGGTTTCACCGGATACCAGCGGCGTGATTGTCGATGCTGATGGATTAGTTTCTGCTGGCAGCGCTTCTGCGGGAACTGAGGTTGATCTGATTGCCTCGTATGGCGAAATTACAAAAAGCATTAAAGTACGAATCCTTGAAAAGGATGCCATCACCTCATTGAGAATTAATTCGCCTGATAATTTAATGGTCGGTTCTACAAAGCGGTTAAGTGTTACAACAACACCGGTTAATGCTGACCGATCATCCGTTAAATGGTACATCGATCTGAATCCTAACGGCTTAGAAAATCTTGTTTCCGAAAGTGAAACTGCTTCAATCGATTCAGATACGGGAACTATTAAAGGCTTAAAAGCCGGGCAGGTAACAGTTGTTGCTAAGATTGAAGGAACTTCGATCAGAGACAGCTATACAATGACGATTCAGGACACATCCTGGGATGGTGCATCAAGCCGTCAGCCGGAATTTTATGATAATGCTTATCACATTACCATGGCTAGTGAATTAAAGTGGCTTGCAGAAAGTACTCTTTATAATGGTAATAATTTTGCTGGAAAAACAATTTTGTTAGAGACTGATCTTTCAATGGGTGGTGATCTAGGATATAGCTGGGAGCCGATAGGGGATGAAGATACACCTTTTTCAGGTACTTTTAACGGACAAGGCTATATGATTAGTGATCTCAGTACAGATGACAGAAATGGACCGAACGGCTTATTTGGCAAATTGGTGAATGCTGAAATCAGTAATTTAGTTCTTAATAAATTCAAAACAATTGATGGTGTAACGGAACGTTCTGGTGCATTAGCGGGTTGTGCGGAAAACACCGTTATTTCAAATATTACTGTACTTGATGCAAGTATTCATGCCCGTGGGACATCCGGTGGTTTGCTGGGAGAAGCATTTGAAAATGTTAAGATTGATCGGGTATCTGTATTGAATGCTTTCATAGAGGGAAAAACTGCTGGCGGATTATTAGGCAGAGGCAACGCATACAATACCAGCATTACAAACAGCTCCGTAACAGGCTCAATTAAAGACTACAGTTCGAATACAAATGTTTCGGTATCAATTGGCGGTTTAGTCGGTACAATTATTGGAATATCCAGACACGGTCTGGAATCAAGTGCTTCAACAGCCTTTACGATCCAAAATTCCTATGCGCATACAACACTTTCATCTACTTATAACAGCAGTTCAATATTACCGAGCTATACAGGTGGTTTGATAGGATCAGTTAACTCATATATCATAATGGAAAACAATTATTCAAGTACATCAATCACAAATCATTTGAACATTAACGCACCAGGCGGTATTATCGGCAATGCTGAGTCGAATGCTTCTTATTATATTTCAATTATAAATAATAGCTGGAATGAAGATGCGTCATTTAATAATACAAATGGTGAAATTGAGACAGTAAATAAAAAGGGTGTTGGTACACAAAAATCAATTGTTATCGGACAGACAACCTTAGAGGATATGATGCTGCGTCACTCAGAAGCATATATGACCTTAGATTCATCAAAAGACGATTCACTGGTAAATGATTTGAATGCTAATCTCCCTGAATCTGAAATTACGATGCGGTCTTGGACAAATACAGCTGGCTCTTATCCTGTACACACAGATGAAGAGTCATATACTGTAGTTCTCAAAGACGATTATGTTCAGATGAGAAGAAATGAAGAATATCAGCTTGAACCGATACTTGTACCATTTATTTCAGGCAAAGAATTAAGCTATGAATATTATGTTCAATCAGGCAGTCCGACAATTACAGTGAACAGCAATGGCTTAATAAGTGTAAGTAAAGAAGCTATTACGCATCAAACAGCAATAATTGAAATGATAGCTAAGGAGAAGAACAAAGAAATAGCAAGAGATACAGTGTATGTGACCGTCTTAGCAGATGAGGCTGAAATAACAAGTATGAGTATTCATGATCCAGGTATAATCAAAACCGGCGATCAGGTTCAGTTCAGCGCAGAAATTGAACCAGATACAGTAGATAGCAGTCAGCTTTACTGGCGGCTTAAAAAAGTGAGTGATATTGCTGAAATCAGCCATGACGGACTCTTTATTGCAAAACGAGCCGGCACGGTAACGGTGCAGGCTATTTTAAATGGTGTAATCGCAGAGCGAGTCATTACAGTCAAAGCAGGCACTAAATGGGATGGCATCACCATTGAAGAACCAGACAGCAGTGGCAACTATTTCTACATAACAAAGCCAAGTGAGCTGGCATGGATCGCTCAGCAAACGAATGCCGATCGGTATAACGGTTTTGAAGGCAAAACTATACTGCTTCAAAATGATATTGATTTGAATAATCAGAACTGGGCACCGATTGGTACGGGATTACTTATCGACGATACAAGAATCATTTTTAAAGGGAATTTTGATGGTAAGGGTCATACGATTAAGAATTTGTCTATTACTGAAGATACAGGGGCTGTTCAAATCGGACTATTTGGCATAATAGAAAATTCAATGATTCAAAATCTAATGATAGACACTGTTTATATTAATTGTGATACTATGGACGGTCTAAATGGTTTCGGAGCTGGTTCCTTATTTGGCTGGGCTAACAATAGTCATGTAGCAAACATTAAGGTAACAAATGCTTTCCTTGATTTAGGAACAGCACCGGCAGAAACACCGATGCCAGGAGGAATCGGCGGTGATGTGAATAACGTTGAAATCATTAACTGCTCAGTAGTAGATTCAGTAATTGCAGGTAAAGAAAACAGTCTCGGCGGTATTATCGGTGAAGTAAGATCATCTTCTTTATATTTCAGTATGCAGAATTGCCATACCAAAAATGTTGTCATTCGTGATGGCCGCTTTACTGGCGGTCTAGTAGGATATATTGGTCAAACGACTGAAAGTACCCAACAAATTAATATTCAGAATTCATATGCAGATGTCACCTTTGAATTTACAGATAAATTCAGTATGATTCCCACTGTTGGTGCTATAGCTGGAACGATTGCAGTAGGTAAGGAAGTTCATTTTGATAATTTGTATGGTGTATCTAAATATATCAATTCATCCAATCGATCACTGATTGCAGGAGATATATTGGGCAAGAATAATATAAGTAATACAACCATGAACAATATTTATTATAATACAGAAACTTCTGGATTAAATAAAGCAATAGGAAGCGGAAATACGCCGGCCAGTACCAATGTATCAGGATTGAAAACCTCGGTTATGAAGGATGCGTCAGGCAGCTCCGGCAGTTTGACTGTTAAATTAAATAATTGGGTAAAGAGTACAGCGGGTTCGTATAGTACATGGAGTGTGATGAATAATGATTATCCATCATTTGGCATTCCAGAGATTAAGAGCATAAAGGTATTACCTGAAATACGAGAAGTTTACCCAGGTGAGACACTTCGGCTGGAAAAAGAAATTCTGCCATTTGGAGCGAAGGACGTAGAGGTTAAATTTAAAAGTAATAACTCTAAAGTTACAGTCGATAATAATGGCTTAGTTAAGGTAAGCAGTGATTTTACTGCCACCTATGTAGCTGTTATAACCATGACACCTGTCGACAGCAAATATCCTTCTTCGACTTCGACCTTGATTGTTATGCCGCCTGCAGCTAAGATAGAATCGCTGTTCATCAACAAGCCAGATAAGGTGGAAATCGACCATATTTATACAATGAGTGCTGAATATTTACCTGAAGATGCTGATGTTTCACAGATTCGCTGGTCACTTGAAAAGGGTGAAACAGAAGCGGTCATTTCAGAAAAAGGTATTTTGGATACCGGATCAACCGCTGGTACAGTCACAATCCGTGCTGAATCTAAGCAGGATAGTACCATATATGATGAAATCAGCTTGAATATTGAAGCTGAAAAAGATTTTGGTACTGTTTGGGATGGTACAACGGAAGTTGTCAATGCGGCAGATAATGTTATTCATATTCAAAATCCAAAACAGCTGGCCTATATTGCTCAGCAAACGAAAGCTGGCAAAACCTATGAAGGAGTGACTATATTCCTGGATGCGGATTTGGATCTGGGAAATGTTAATTGGATGCCAATCGGTAATATTACTTATCCTTTCAAAGGCAGCTTTGAAGGGAATAATCACACAGTCAAGAATCTATCAATTAAGACAAATACAGGCGTTGATGATTTTGGATTATTTGGTTATTGTCAAAATTCTGTAATTCAAAATCTAACTGTAAATTCAGTCTATATAAAAGTCAATAAATATACCGCTTCTTCCAGAATAGACGGTTATGGCAGTATTGTAGGTTTTGCTGATGGTATTCATTTAGAGAACATTCATGTCAGTGATATTTATATTGACTCCAGTTTAGCAGGAATGGTATCACTTACCGGCGGTTTAGTGGGTACTATTCGAGGGGCTGAACATAAAATAGCTAAAATCATGAATTGCTCTGTAAATAATTATTATACTATCAGTTATCCAAATAGCACCGGCGGCTTAGTGGGCGAGGTAGAATTAAGCAATATACCTTTTGAAATGAAAAATAGCTATTCTAAAAATGTTACGATCGTAGATGGGACTTATGCTGCAGGCTTAATTGGCTGGTTAGGGATTACCGATTCTTATTCTTTGGTAGAAAATTGCTATACTTCAAACTTAAAGGTTATTAATAATGGCAATACGTCTGGATTGTTATATGCTGTTCTATTAAGGAATGGTGATAAAATTACAAACAATTGTTATGGAGACGGATCTTATGAGAATAAGACAAATTCAGCTGTCGATTTATATGGCTTATTTGCAAGCGCCAGAGGAGCAACAGATTCTTGTTCTATTATATTTAATAATTGCTATTATCCTTCTGAATTTGCTGAATATGGCTCTGTAGAGTCAGTCATTGACTATTCGCTCATAAATACGAAAGGCTTGTCAGACAATGAATTCAGAAATAATGTCACACAGACTCCGAACCTCGTTAATAAACTGAATGATTGGGTGAAGGCACAGTCAAACAGCGATGACTACCTGACGTGGCGTGTGAATGAAAGCACACCGGATTTAGGTCCTAAATCATCGATTGTTTTAGATCAAAATGCATTGATATTGAAATCAAATGAAACAGCCGTGCTGAAAGCTGCGGTGGTTGGTCAGAATATAAATTCCATTGTTGCCTGGTCCAGCAGTCAGCCAAGCGTAGCGTCTATCGATGCCAACGGTAAAATTACGGCAAAAATTCCTGGCCGTGCAGTTATTACCGCAACTTCTCAGGATGGCCAAACGGCTCAGGCAAGCATAGAAGTAAAAGCATTGACAACCAGCGTTATTTTATCAATTGTTGATTCAAATCAAACAACTCAGCTTAAAGTGGGTGACAGTCTTGATTTACAAGCGGCCTTGCAGCCAATTGAAGAGGCACTTACTTGGAGCAGCAGCGATCCTGGAATATTAAGCGTAGAAATGAATGAGGAAAATGACCAGCTTGCGCATATTACTGCAATTAAAGCAGGCACAGCAACCATTAGTGCTGAAGCGGCCGGCGGTGCGAAAGGCTCAATGCAGTTTACAATCGGCAATCCGGTGACATCGGTATCAATTGAAGGCAATGTAACGATGGATCTTTCTCATCCGTCTCAAAAGCTGAAAGCAATTGTTAATGATGATGCGACAGATCCTCGGATCAGCTGGACAGTGAAGAAAAAAACAGATGAAATTTATACTGAAACGGAAGATGCAGAAATTACACAAGCAGGACAGTTAACAGTTAAAGCCTTAGGCAGCTATCGGGTAACAGCGGCCGCTGTGGATGGCACCGATAAAAAAGCTGAACTAAACATCGAGGTTGTACCGGCAGTTGTTGATACAGTTAAAATTATTCTGCCGGAAGGACAAAGCTATTTAAGCGGACAAATTGGTTCAATCATCGATTTAAACGCTGAAGTTACACCGAGCCTCGTCTTGCCGGAAGATGCCCAGCTTCATTATGAAAGCAGTGATCCTGACCGTTTTGAGATTATCGAAGCTGACGGACAGATAAAAGTAAAAATCAGCGAACAGGCGAAAATCGGTGATTTGGCACAGATCACATTAACATCAGGTATCGGTAAAGACAATACCGTCACTGATACGGTTACGGTGATGGTTGCATGGACTAAAGTAACAGGACTTACAATCATTAATGCCGATACTCTTGAAGCATATTCAGAAGGAAGTCCAACCGCTTTAGGAAAAGGCAGCATAGTTAAGCTTAAAGCCAAACCAACACCTGAATCGGCTACCAACCCATCAGTTACATGGCAGGTTGAAAATGTTGATGAATCAATACAGACACCATTGGCAGAAATTGATGAAAACGGTTATTTGACATTAAAAACACCGGGAGAAATTCGTGTTAGCGCTGCAAGTCTTGAGGATGGTACGATCGTTGCCAATGCACGGATCAGTATTATCGAGATATATCCAAGTTCCATCTCAATTCTTGAAGGCAGCAAGGAAATTGGCGTTGATCAGAATATCGATTATTTACAGCTGACAGTAAATTTTGAACCGCAAGAAACGACAAATAAAAACTTAATATTCTTCTCGAGCAATCCGTCGGTAGCAACCGTTGACTCAACAGGAAGAATTACCTTCGTAAAGGAAAACGGTAAAAATGTTTTAGGAGATACTGAAATAACAATCACACCTGAAGTAGACAGCAGTTTAAGTGAAGAGGAACAAGCTAAACCAATCAAAATTACAATTAAAGTCAGCGATCAGGTCGTTTATGTTGAGTCCATCGAGGAAATCATGACAAGTTCCGGCATAGAACTTAGTAATGCAATAATTCGGGTTGGAGATGAAATCAGTTTGCTTGCTTCTTATTTGCCAAGTCATGCAAGTGCACGCAATTTCAAGTGGGAAGTCATAACACAAGAAGGTGAAGAAGCATCAGCTGTCATCACTGACAGCAAGCTGACTGCACTGAAAGCTGGATCGGCATTGATCCGCTGCAGTATCGAAGGGAAAAATAGTGAAGGAATTATTGAAACATTAAGCATTGAAAGAGCAATCACGATTCAGGAAGCAGTTGCTCGATCTATTAATTTCGATGTTCTATCGCTGACTTTGATGCCAGGTGTCAGTCAGAATGTAACTGCCAGTGTCAATCCTCTTGGCAAAGTTTCACAGAAAATAAAGTGGTCGAGTCCGGATAGTCAGGTCGTTTTTACTGATCTTCATGGCAGCGCACTGACCGGATCGATTGAAGGACCGGTTAAGGTCAAGGTAAATGAAGGCGCTGTTGCCGGTCAGACAGTGACGATAACTGCAGAGAGTGAAGCACTTGATGCCGATGGCAAACCGCTTTGTAAAGAGCTACAAGTTTTTATCGGTAGTGTAAAAGCAACCGCCGTAACGCCGAACCGTACAGCAATTTCAATGGTAGCGGAGAGTGATGGACAGAAATTAAGCGCCATCGTTTATGGTGCAAATGGTTTAAAGGCTACCAATCAAAATGTTACATGGAAGAGCGATCATCCTGAAATTGCCAGTATTGATGCGAAGGGCATGGTAATGCCGCATCGTGCAGGTACAGCAAAGATTACGGTGACAAGTGAAGATGGCGGATACAGTGCAGATTGCATTATTACCGTTTCAGCCGCTGGTTTGAAAGAACTGACAATCAGCGAAACTTCACTGACGATGATTAAAGGCAATGAAAAGGAATGCACCGCCATTGTTAATGAAGGCAGCGGGGTTACGGAATTCTTGTGGGAAAGCAATAATCCGTCGGTAGCTGAAGTAAAAGGTAATGGCAATAAAGCTATAATCACCGCCAAGATGCCGGGTACAGCAAGCATTTCAGTAACTGCAAAAGGGAAGCAAGCCTTTGTTGTTGTTCGGGTAGTGAATGATGAAGTTTTGATTCAGAGTATCGAATTAAGCGGTCCAAATAGTGGTGAAGTAGGTCAGACGATCCTAGTAACAGCTGCGATTAAGGGCATCAATGACCAAGAAGCAACGAATAAGACATTGAAATGGTCAGTATCCGACACAGATGCTGTGACAGTGCTCGATGAAACATCCAGCATTGGCCGCTTTAAAATCAATAAAGAAGCCGGAGACGTAACCATAACTGCTGAAGCCTGTGACGGAAGTAAGGCAAGTTCGCAGTTAACGTTAAAAACAACAGGAATAACCGCTAGCGGGCTGACACTGAACAGCAGTTTTGTCAAATTAGGTTCTAAGGATACACTGGGTATAGATATTATCGCGTCAATTACTCCTGACAGTGTTGCTGATAAATCGATTACATGGACTGTAGATAAACAAAATATCATTGAATTAACGGCAAATGGCAGCAGTGCACATATCCGTCCGGCATCTGGAGTAATTCCTAATGAGAATAGTTATGCGATTATAACAGCTAAAACAGCAAACGGCAAGAGTGCGCAGTGTGTTGTGTTAATTACTGAAGTTAAACTTGAAGCAATCCAGCTTGGTAAGGCTGAAATGACAATCATTGAAGGCTTTGAAGATGAATTACCGGTGCAGATCAAACCGATAGAAACGACAAATACTGAACTAATTTGGGAAATTGATGAAGGTAATAATGGTAATTTTGTGGAAATAAGCGCTGAAAGTGCCGTGTTCGTTAATGCGATGAACGGCATCTACAGGGTACATGCACAAGCGCTGCCGGATACTGTTTCCTCTAAGACAGTGATCCTTCGTTCAAGAGCAAAAGCCAATCCTGAAATTATCAGTAATCTATGCAAAATAGTTATAGAAGAAAATCCGCTGGCTTCAATCCAGATCTTCGGACCTTCAGAAATATTAATCAATCAAACTGCCAGCTATTCCTTGTTGGCCGATCCGTTCAATGCCGCATTAGGTGATATCGCTTGGGAGGTTATCGAGGAAAAAAATCTGGATGGCACGGTTTATGTGCCGGATGATAAGGATGAAAATCCGGAATTAAAGAATCATATTATCCAAATTATAAATGATGGTGAAATAAAAGGGATTAAAGAAGGTATTGCTGTCCTTCAGGTGAAAGCTGGCAATGAGATCAGCGCCCAGATTACACTTACGGTTGCAGCAGCATCAACGCCGCCTTCTATTTCGGATAATGTTGATGAAATCCGCATCAAAGAACTGCCGGATAATACTGAGCTGCAGTCATTAGAAGTTATCAGCGGTGAGAAGAAACGGCTGGGTGCTGTGTTCTATTATCAAAATGCTTTGATTGCTGATCCTAGTGCATCTCAGATTATTTGGAGCAGCAGCGATGAATTTGAAGATTATCTATCTATTGATCCGCTGACCGGCGTTATCACTGCTAAAGCGGCCAGCCCGCAGCCAATCACTATTACCGCAACCAGCAGTTATACAAAACAGATTCCGTCGACAATCGAAGGGGAAGCAGACCTGACAGTTGGTGTTCAGGCATCGATTGAAGTAATGGTAAAAGAGCAACCAGGTCTTGTGAAAAGTCTCTCTCTTGAGCCGTCTGCTACCTCATTGGCATTTAATAAGAAACAGATAATGAATGCATATGTGTCTTATACCGGCAATAAGGATGATTTAACTATTAAATGGGAAAGCAGTAATCCAACCATTGTAAAAGTGACACCTGCCGATGATCCGCTGCAGGCAAGCATAGAAACCTTTGGCAAAGCTGGTACAGCTGTTATAATGCTCACTGTTAATGGAATTACAGCCTTTGCGAATGTCACCGTCAGTGCTGAAGCTAAAACACCGGTAACCAATATCACGGTAAAGGATAGTCTTGGTAATGATTTGAATGGCATTATTGAAATGAAAGAAGGAACGGTTTTACAGCTGGCGGCCAAAGCTGACGAAGCTGCCAGCAATCCGAATCTTGTTTTTAGTTCTTCTGAAGATAGTATTGCATCAGTTGATGAGAGTGGTTTGATAACTGCGCTTAAACCTGGAGTTGCAATGATTACGATCAGTCCGTCTGATACACAGAGTCGAGTATCAAAGACACTCGTTATTCAAGTCAGCGAATTGCCAGAATACAAAATCAGTCTTAATAAAACTGAAATAACCATGGAAGGCGGCAGTAGTGCTGAACTTGTTGCATTGCTGAATCCAGCCTTAGGAGAAAATGCTTCGATTCAATATGAATGGTATATCAGTACTCCTGATGGTCAGCCGGTATTGGATTCACCGCTTTCAATTGAAGCCGATCCTTCTAATCATGAGAAGGCTGTTCTAACTGCGTCGGCGGTCAATGCTGAATCTACGCTGCAAGTAACCTTAAAAGTGACGGTCAGCGAAACAGGCAGTGATGATAAAATCCTCACTCAAAGTTGTACGGTTCATGTACTTGAAACAATTGCTGCGATTACCGATATAAAATGGACATCGGATAAGATCATAAATGATACTTTAACTATGTATCTGGATGAGAGCGGCAGTGAGGAATCGATTGGCATTGAAATAAGTGCCGATGGCGAGGGCAGCGCTTATGTGAATTGGACAACCTCATCACCGGAAATCATATCTGTTGCCGGCAATGAAGCGGGTGCAATATTTAAAGCGATTCAGACAGGTACAGCATTAATCACGTTAACCAGTGCCAAGGGTGATTTTACCAAGATATTGACTGTAAATGTTAAAAAGGTCGGTATTAAACATCTTGATTTCAGTCTTCATGCTTCAAAAATTGAAGTGGGTACTGAAACAGAAGGATTTCTAACCTTAGAAGCCGATCCGTCTGAAAAAAATGACAGTGAGAAAGCAAGGGTACAATTCAAGTCAAGCAATCCAGAGATAGCATCGGTATCTGTGAATGAGCAGGGCAAAATTCTAATTACTGGCTTGAAAGAAGGCAAGGCAACAATTATTGCCATGTCACCGACCGATCCAGATAAATTAGTTACGGCAGATATTACCGTAGTGAAACCGACACCGCTGCCTTATCAGATCGACAGTTTTGTATTGCTGGATAAAAAGGGTAAGGTCATATCGACTCATACGGAGATTGATTCAAGCGGTAAAATCATTGTGACAGTACCGCTGCTGACTGATAAATCCGAACTGATTGCTGGCTTTGAAATATCTTACAAAGGCAGCCCGGCAGAAGCGGATAAAGCGGAAGTATTGGTTGCCAACGAAGTACAGGTAAGCGGAATAACGGTGAATGACTATACAAGTACGTTAACTTATGTAGTGAAAGATAAAGCTAATGAAGAAAATATAAAAGATTACATGGTCCTGGTCATCGATGAAGCAATTCCGGCAAAGGATGCAGAAATTACTGACTTTACCTTTAAGGGTATTGAACCATGTATAACAACCATTAATGGAACAAATATTACTGTTAAGGTAAATGAAGATGTTGAGCTGAATAGCTTAATTGCTGAATTTACAGCCTCTGATACTTTATCGGTTATGGCTGCTGAGGGTGAGCAGATAAGCGGTGTCACTGTCAATGATTTCAGTAAACCGGTTACCTATATCTTATTTGGTAAAAATAAGAAGAGTATCCGCTATACAGTAAACGTCGAACAGAGTCCGCAGTTAGCTTCAGTCACCTTGAAGCAGGGATCACTTTCCATGAACGGAAGCTGGGATGAAGCAAATCAGCAGTTTGTATTTATAATACCGGCATCTGAAACCGTTGATACACAACAGCCATTCACAATGGAATGGACACCGTCAGAGCTGAAACATTCAGGTATCCTGACTTTGGAAAAGGATGTCAAGCAGAATGTACTCTTCACCTATGACGAGGTATTTACAAGAACGGTTGCTTTCGTTCTTACAGAAAGTAAATCACAGAGCATGACTGTTACACCTCATGCCATCAGTATTAAACCCAATCAGGAAGCATCGCTTCAGGCAGTGATAGAACCAAGCATTGCATCTCAAAAGGTAAAGTATACCCTGCAGTCAGGCAGTGAGGAGCTTCTTGAATTTGTCAACTACACCGCCGGTGATTATATTGAAGGAGAAGTGAAGGTCAAAGCGAAGTCGTCAGCACCAACCGGTGCTTCGGCAGTAATTCATGCGGAAAGTGAGGACGATCCATCGCTTACCGATGAAATCAAGGTATTCATTATTAAGAATAATGCAACTTCTGTGAAAATTCTGGGGACATCAGAAGGAAACAGCAGTGATCAGCCTGAGATAATGAAGGTCAATCAGCAGCTGAAATTAAGTGCAGAGGTTTATGCAGAGGATGAATTAGCTACGAATCAG
Organism: Clostridiales bacterium VE202-08; assembly: GCA_000508965.1. Lineage (GTDB taxonomy): Bacteria > Bacillota_I > Bacilli_A > Erysipelotrichales > Erysipelotrichaceae > Dielma. The sequence continues at coordinate 329,838 of BAHV02000001.1, read as the reverse complement.
CATGTACAGTGGATCAGCAGTGATGAAGCTGTTGCACTTGTCGATTCTATGGGATCAGTGAGTGCTGTATCAACGGGCAGTGCAGTAATTCAGGCAGTCAGTGCTGACGGCAATAAAACAGCCAGTGTTTATCTGAAAATTGAACCGGCTGAGCTTGAGGGTATTACAATGAATAAATCAAGCTTGCTGATGGTAAAGGGTACCAGTGAACCATTAAGTGTTCAGGCTAATGCCGGCAGTGAATTAGGTACAGTTAGCTGGCAGAGCAGCAATGAAGCTATTGCCACAGTTGATCAAAATGGCAACGTTCATGCCATTAAAGCCGGTAAAGCAGTTATTACAGCAAAAGCCTCAGGCTATGAAACAAGCTGTACCGTAAATGTTGTTAATGGTGATATAAAAATTAGCAGCATAGAGCTGAGTACATCAATGACAGAAGCTGAAGCCGGTCAGACACTGCTGATTCAAGCGGATGTTTTACCGAATGATGCAGGTAATAAGATATTGAGATGGACCAGCAGTGATGATTCAGTGATTCATGTACTGAATGAAATGGGCAGTATCGGTGCTGTTGAAATTAAAGCAGGAACAAATATCCCGGTAATGATCACAGCGGAAGCAATGGATGGCAGCGGCTTAAGTTCAAGTATAATGATAACACCGATTCCAAGTACGATCAGTGCAGTAGAATTAAGCAGCAGCTTTATCCGTCTCGGTGCTAAGGATCAGGAAGGCGTTGTATTGTATGGTTCCTTCAAACCGAGTACAGCACAAGGAACAATTACGTGGAGTACAGATCGAAGTGATCTGATCAGCTTAAGCAGCAGTGAGGGCAAGTCCGTAATTATCAGACCGCAGCCGGGTGTTGTGCCGCAGGCAGACAGCTATGCTGTTGTAACAGCATCAAGCGGAGATATACAGGCTCAGTGCGTGGTATTGCTAAGTGAAATCAAGACTGAAAGTATCTTATTGGAACCTGTTGCCATGAGTCTGGATGTTGATGAGGAGCAGCCGATCACTGTGGATTTCTCACCCAATTCCGCAACGAATACGGCGATTGAATGGCGTGTTCTTGAGGGTGATGGAACAATCGTGATGATTACTAAAAAAGGCAGCGGTTATACAGCTTCAGGATTAAAAGCAGGAGCTGTTATGATGCAGGCAGTCAATGAAGAGGGAATCATGAGTAATCCGATTCAGATTACCGTGAATGAAGAAGTCTTAACGGATATAAAGATCATAGGAAATACGACTCTTGTCGTAGATGATGGAATATTAGGTGAAACACAGCTTTCAGCAGTTCCGCTGCCGGCTTCTGCTGATCTAAAATCATTGACTTGGAGCAGTGATGATGAAAGTATCGCTTCTGTAAATGATAACGGTTTGGTGACAGCTGTGGGACCGGGACAAGCGGAGATTACAGCTGAATGCAAGGGTATTTCAGCATCTGTGACAGTAAGTGTTTATGCTCTGAGTGCGGATAAACCGGCAGATATACCTGTACAATCAATCAGTATTGCTGATGCAGTGCAGACGTTGATGCAAGGAGAAAAAGCGATATTGAATGTGATCTATAACCAGGAAGGCGATCAGCCGACTAATAAAGCGGTAGTTTGGTCAAGCAGTGATCCTTTGATCCTCAGTGTTGATGAGAGCACCGGCTTGATCAATGCTAATGCCGCAGGTGAAGCAACGATCACTGTTGCATCTCTTGAAGATGAAACAATCACGGATTCTGTAACGATTCAGGTACTTGCCCCATCAAGCATCGATACGATAGGATGGGAAAATCCAATTCATTCAATGATCAAGGGCGAGTATGGTGAAATCAGCGCAGCAGTGACAAGTACTGGTGATGTCAGTGCATTATCAGCAGTATGGAGCAGCAGCAATCCTGAGATAATCAGTGTAACAGTGAAAAATGATGATCCATTCAGTGCATCCATTGAAGCAAAAGCAAAAGGTACAGCAGTAATTTATCTGATAGCAGGCGGGAAACTGCTGGCGCAGACGATTACAGTAACTGAAACTGAACTGATTCCGGTACATACGATCATGATCGATGAGCTTGGTAATCGTGATTATGTCGAATTGACAGTGGGAGAAACACAAACCCTCACAATTCATGTGAATGAGGATGCTGCGAATAAGGATTTAACGATTACCAGCAGTGATGAAACGATTGCGGTTTGGAATGGCACAGAAATTACGGCCATAGCATCCGGTATCGCGGTGATAACCATAACTCCTGATGATGGCAGCAATACTGTTAAAAAGATTTTTGTTAAGGTAGTTCCAATCCCGGAATCAGAGGTTACGCTGAATAAGAGCAGTTTAGTGATCGCAGCGGGTACATCGGATACGGTTCATGCAGAAATAAACCCTGATGTCTTTGATGCTTCGATTCAGTGGAGCTGTGAGGATGACGATGTAATATTAAGCAATAGTGACACAAGGACAGTCTCTATCAGTACCAATACGACAAAGATCAAGACGGTAGTATTGAGGGTGAGTGTAACACTTTCTGATAAGACGATTGTGAAAGAATGCAGTGTAACACTTGTTCCTTCAGCATCCGGTACAGAACAACCGGAAAGCATTGAAATTTATGATGCTGACGATCGTAAAGTAACGTTATTGAATGTAGACTTAGCGGAAGCTTCAAACGTTGTGCTTAAAGCAAATGTATTGCCGGAGGGTGCAGTTCAGTATATCAACTGGACGAGCAGTGATCCGACGATCGCTTCGGTTCAGGGAAGTAATGATCCGATTGTATCTGTTTATAAGACAGGAACGGCGATACTCACTGCTTCTACATTAGATGGCAGTATCCAGAAATCTATTACCGTTTCTGTAACTAACAGCCATGCTGAAAAGGTTACGATCCACAGCATAAAGCTAAAAGCGGATCAGAATGAATTGATGATAGGTGATACTGCTTCGTTGACAGTCACGATCGATCCGAATACAGAAATTGATAATGTCCTTTTAACAGCAAGTAAAGAAGGTATTATCAGTATCGAAAAAACCAGCTCCGGTAAGTATGCGATTCATGCGTTAAGTGAAGGCAGTGTTGATGTGACGGCTGTATCTACCGGTGATCTCAGCAAAAAGGATACGATCCGTATTGTCGTCAGCAAACAGCCTGCAGAGCCGATTTTAATTAAAGAATTTACTCTATGGGATGAAAAAGGCAATCAGGTCTCCACGAAATCAGTGATCGATGCAACAGGCAAAACGATCGTTGTGACTGTTCCGCTGCTTAATGATAAACGTTCATTAATTGCACATTATACTTTAAGTGCTGAAGGCTCAGTCAATATCAATGGTATTGAGCAGATAAGCGGAAGCACAGTTAATGATTATCAGGATACCGTTGCTTATACAATTACAGATAAGGATGGTAACAGTACAGTTTATACAGTATATGTAATAAATGAAAATATCCCATCAGAAAATGGTGCATTAACGTCATTCATCCTGAATGGGTCAGCAGGTGATATCGATGAAGCAGAAAAGAAGGTTATTGTAAATCTAAATAAGAATACAGATCTAAGTGCTTTAAGTGCTGAGTTTACAATGACTAATGCATTACAGCTGATCGGTGCCAAGGGTGTACAGGTCAGCGGTGAAACAGTGAATGATTATACGAAGGAACAGCTGATGACAGTGGTTGGAAAAAATGGTGTCAGCGTGACTTACCACGTGCTTGTTGATATCGGGCCATCTGTTAAGAGCATTACATTGACACAGAATGGACAGAGATATGAAGGTCAGATCAATCAAAGTCAAAATAAGATCACTTTCAGTGCTTTAGCAGGCGATGCAGATCTTACGAAGAGCTTCACTGCTGAAGTGACAACCTCAGCTTTAACAGCGGTTACTTATGATACTGAAATCTTATTCAGCATGGGTCAAAAAGAGCTGAATTTAACGGATGCGAAAGGCAGAAGTTATACGTATACACTTTCATTTAATGAGATTCAGCCAGAGACTGAATTAACGCTGAATGAGTTAAAGATAGCTGGTACGGCCGGAGTGTTTGACGGTAAAATCATCGAAGTGGCTTTACCCTATGGTACAGATATGAGTAAGGAACTCAAGGTCGATTATACAAGCAGCGAAACAGCGAAATTATTCATCGGCGGTAATGAAGTCGTCAATGGCGGTACAGCATTGTTCACCAAGGATAAAGTGGTTGAATTGACAATCAAAACGGATGAAAAAACCAATACCTATACGTTGATCGTCAAAGAGCAGAACTCTGAAGGAACAGCTTTATTGAATACGGTGAAGATCAGCGAAGATATTAATGAGTTTGAAGCCAGTGAACATTATGGCAGTTATTACTTGTTTGATGTTCCGTACGAAACAGATATCACGAAGCTGAAGCTGATTTTAAGTGCTGAAGAAGGAGCTGTGATAAAGGTCAATGGCGATACTTATAGTGAAGAAATGCAGATTGACTGCACACAGGATGTAATGATTACTGTAAGTAAAGCCGGCAAAGCAGACGGCAGCTATACAGTTAAGGTCAGAAAAGCTTTAACACCAAGTGCTGAGGCAGCCATAAAAACCTTTGTATTGAAGAAGGAAAATCAGATTATTTCTAAAAATGTACTCATCAACAAGGATGTAATTCTGGTAACGGTGCCATACGGAACGGATCTGAGCAGTGTCGATTATGATTTTACATCAGATATTACTGGCTTAACATTAAGTGTGAAGAATAGTAATGCAGGAAATACAGGACATGATTTCAGTACAGGACCGATAACCTTGATAGCTCATGCGGATGGTTATGCGGATAAGGAATACACATTGATCATTCAGGCTGAAAGCGGCAGTGCAAAGATAACGAAGATGAAATTGAATGGTATTGAAGCTAAACCGAATGATCAGAATGAATTGATATTCAGCTTCGGCAGAGGTATTGATCTGAGCAGCTTAATTCCTGAATTTACATTGAGTGACAGCAATGCAAAGGTATTGATCAATAATGTTGAGTATACGGCAGGCACAGCTATCGACTTCACACAGACAGTTACAGTTGTCATCGACCTAAATGGCATCAAGGAAGTCTATCTGGTGAAAGCGATGATTGATTATGGACCTCAATTCACAGGTACAGTTACATTAAAACAAGGTGATATAACTATAATTGGTAAAGTCAATGAGGAGAATGGAGAAATCTTATTCGATATAACCGGCGAAGAAATCATCCTATCTGAACCATTTACATATCAGTTTACCGTTGATGAAGGTGTACAGGTTACGTACAATGGCATTGAAATTCAATCAGGAGAAAGTCTGACGTTTACAAATCTTTCTGAGGTTAAGCAATTAATTCTGAAAGATGCAGATAATAATTCTAATACATATAAGCTGAAATTATATGAAGATGTTAATTTGCCGAAGTTCAATACTTTTGAAATTGTAAACGATAATGTTACTGGAATTCTGATTGACCATGTATCAGGCACAATTACGATAAAGGTTAAGCCAGGTACAGACATAAGCCAATTAAAGCCAGTATTTACACTTAATGAGTACGCTCAAATGGCATTTGTTGGAACGCAGACACAGATATCCGGTGTCAGCAGCCATGATTTCAGCAATGGAGTAGATTACCTGCTGATGGGTAATGGCAGAACGAAGGCATACCATGTTGTAGTGGTTGAGGATATAGAAGGACCTATTATATATACTTTTGGTGTTCAGGGTGAAGATGGAATTATTTATTACGGTAAAGTAGATAATTTGAATAATGAAATCATTGTAAGAATGCCGAATGGAAGTTCGAGAAATAATTTAGTTATTTATTTCAGCAGCAGCGATGATACAAGTGTAACTACGGGTTTAAATACAAAGGTAAACAGTGGAGTTACATTAAAAACGTTCACTGACAGTGCTGTTAATTTTAAGGTAAAAGAATTAAGTACGTCACTTTCACGTACATACAAAGTTTCCGTCAAATATGTAAAGGCAGAAGGCGATATGAATGATGATGGAACTGTAGATCAGCAAGATGTTATCACGTTGGCTTCAATAGTTAACGGAAAGTAATGGAAAGGAAAATGTTATGAAACGAAATAAAATTATTAGTTTAGCATTGGCGGTAATGCTATTGATTCCGTTAGCAATGAACCAATCAAAAATGAATGTCAATGCAGAGGGAACTTCATTATTAGATTCATTTATGAGAGAAGATAATACTCATTATGGAGAGCCCAGTATAAAGATTAATTCTACAGATATTGTACCTATGATACCCGAAAATACATCAATAACTGCAATGATTAATGCAGCAATTGAAGCTGGTGATGTTGAAACTAATTATCATAAAACATATTTAGACATAGCATTGGGATTTGAGATTGATGATGAAGCTGGTGGTTTTAAAGGACCGTTCATCATTCACCTTGATGTGAATCGTGGGAGTAATATCAAATTCCAATATGGAAATGATATGAATAGCGTAAATTATGAGGCATCTTACGCTGCTTTAAATATGAATACAGAAGAGATTGACTTTGAGGCGACTGATTATGATATCGAAGGAGTCGAAGTTATTGTTCCAAGTGAACCATTAGGTATAAAATATACAGATGGGCTTAGTGGGACAACGATGAATTTAAGTGCCAGGCTTAGCGATACGCCTTATGATTACTGGCGGGTATATGGTTATAATAAGGTCTTGCAATATGCATCGGCTGGGTATAATGAAAATGCTGGAACAACAACAGCGATTGACCTCAAGGGTTATACAATCAAACCTAAATGGGATTATTTAGAAAATAAGACAGAATTTTCTGTAGGCATCGCTTATTTATCACAAGTTACAGGTGGAAGTACTGTAGGTACGAATGCAATACAAAAGATTCAAGTTATATTTAATATTGTTGAACCTACGACAACGCCATTACAGGCACCGGCTCTTACTTTAGAGCCGGATGCCGATAACGGCGGTCTGAAGTACACCGTCACTGACAGTGTAAACAACGGTAAAGCATCAAGCTATGCTATCGATCTGTTCAGTGATGCAGAGTGTTCGACCAAGGTAGGAAATACGATTAACGTCGCTTCCGATTCTCTGAGCGGAACTCTTCCACTCAGTGCAGACATAACAGCAGGTACTACCTATTATGCAAAGGTCAAAGCTATCGGTGATGGAACGAATACTTCTGATTCACCGTTCAGCTCAGCTGTTTCAGCTGCGGCTGCCTCTGCACCTGCCGTAAACGTTTCAGTTTCTTTCAGTAACTTGACAGCAAACGGCAGTGTTTCACAGACAACCAGTGAATTGACACTGACCTTTGATAAAGATATCACCGGCCTGACAGCCGATAAGATCACACTCAGCGGTATCGATGGCGCTGCCAAAGGCTCTCTGACAAAAGAAGGCACGGGTGTTTATAAGCTTGGTATCAGCAATGTTACCGCTTCAGGTAGTTTAAATGTAACTGTCGGCTCTATCGACGGTTATACAATAACTCCAGCCAGCAAGACTGTGAATATCTATTATGCAGCACCGAAGACAGAAGTTGCATGGACAAGTGCAGCTGCAGACGGTGAAGCAAACAAGAAGACGTCAACAAAGATTGATATCGTATTCGATAAAGCAGTGACAGATCTGAAGAAAGAAAACTTCACACTAACAGGTGCAGATATCACTTCGCTCAGCGGCAGCGGAACTACATACAGTCTATCCATAAGTAATGTTACTGCTCAAGGAAACGCAACATTATCCATAACCGCCCCTTCTGGCTATACGATCACACCGACCAGCAAGACTGTGCCCCTGAATAAAAAAGCAGATCCGATCAGCGCATCTCTGACCTCGGTTACTGCGGACGGTAATTCAACACAGACAACGACAAAGCTGACATTGACCTTTGATAAGGATATAGCGGGTTTAACGGCCGATCATATCCAATTATCGAATGTCAGCGGCATTGAAAAGGGAGTATTAACAAAAGAAGCGGGAACAGGTATTTACAGCTTACCGATCAGCGGCTTCACTGCTAATGGTACAGTGAGCGTATCAGTCAGCGGTGTCGAGGGTTATAGTATCAACGGTACACAAACGGCCCAGATCTATTATTATAAGGTACCGCAGGCTTCAGCAATGCCAGTGATCCCAACGATCGCTGATCAGAGTGCATTGACAACAGATACCAATAAGAAGCTGAGTGCAGTTGTAAGCAATGCATCTGTATTCAATGAAGCTCTTGATTATGAATGGTACAAGGCCAATGCAGGAGATGTTCCCGGAGAGGGTGTCGGCACAGCGATCGGTTCATCAAATCATGCTGACTATGCATATCCGATGACTGCCGGTGATTATTACTATTATGTAAAGGTAATCGGCAAAGAAGTAGGTAAGACTGCATCAACGGCATACAGCAATCTGATCCATGTGAAGATCAGCGAACCGTTACCTGTTGAAAAGTTCACGATCCATTATGAGATGAATGAGGGAACTGACAGCTTCCCGGACCAGCAGGCAGAACTGAACACGAACGTTACGATCCCAAATACTGTGCCTGTGAAAGAAGGTCATACATTCAAAGGCTGGAAGGTGACAGGCAGTGATGAAATCAAACAGCCGGGTGATACGATCACAAGCGGTACAAAACAAACCATCACATTAACCGCTCAGTGGACAAAAGATGATGTAGCTGTATCATTCAGCAATGTGACAGTGAACGGAACAGCGAATACCACTACAACGACAAAAGTTACTGTTACTCTCGATAATGCTGTAGCAGGCTTGACAAAGGATAACTTTACTTTGACTAATGCGACAATCGACAGCATGGATGTCAGCGGAAATGTTTATACCTTGACTATCTCAAATGTCACAACTGAAGGAAACGCAGACCTGACGTTGAGCGTACCGGCAGGATACACGATGACAGCGAATATGAAGACGATCGTTCTGCATAAGGATACGAGAATCAATGTCGACTTCACAGGGCTTAGCGCAGACGGGAATAAAAATCAGAATTCAACAACGGCAATTACAATGAGCTTCGACAAGACAATACCATTAACGATGGATAACATCAGAATCACAGATACCGATGGAACAGGAGCTGTCAAAGGAATGTTGAGTCAGCAGGGAAATGATTATGTACTGACCCTGAATAACATCAAAAAGAGCGGCAAAATCAGAATCGAAATTGTGAAGGTACCTGATGGATATACTTTGAACGGTAATGGAAAGGAAGTAACTGTACTTTATGTCACGGATTCTAAAAAGCCGGAAACAGTGAAGTTCTATGACCAAGTCATTGATAACAAAACAGCTTACACTTTAAAGAGCAATGTATTGAATACCTCCGAGTATGACACAATCATCTATGCGTGGTATGTCTCAGACAGCGCAGAAGATACAGGCAGTAAGGTAAGCAGTGATGAAGCATACAGCATCACATTGAACGATGAGACGAAATATTATACTTTGAAGGTCACCGTAACAGAAGGTGATAACAAAGCAGTGGAATACACAGCCGGAACGCTGAAAGTCACAGCGAATGCTCTTGAAAAGTATACAGTTGATTTTAATCTAAACGGCGGAACGGGCAGCTTACCATCAATCAGTCAGAGTATCGGAACAGAAATTGTATTGAATGGAGAAGAGCCGGTGCGTGCAAATTATAAATTCAACGGCTGGAAGGATGCCAAGGGAAACAGCTATGCGAAAAACAGCGTGATCAAGAGTCCGGAAACCGCACAGACTTTAACACTTACCGCACAATGGAAAGCAGAAGAATCAGGAAATACCGGCGGCGGAACAGGCGGCGGAAGCTTTGGCGGAAGCAGTAAGAACGAAGGCTGGAAGGAAGAAAAAGACGGCACGTATTATTATGAAAACGGCAAGCCGGTGACCGGCTTCAAGGAGATCGAGAAGAAAACATACTACTTCAACGATGAAGGAAAGATGGTGAAAGGCTTCAGCGACATCAAGAACAAGACGTATTACTTCGATGAGAAGGGAGTCATGAAGAAAGCAGACTGGTTCAGTGAATCAAGGAAACGCTATTATGCCTATGCGGACGGCGTGATCGCTAAAGGGTGGCTGCCAATTGAAAGTGATTGGTACTACATGAATCCAACGGACGGACATCTGATGAAGGACTGGGTCAGAGACGGCAGTGACTGGTATTTCATGGGACCGGAAGACGGCAAACTGTGGCGTCAGCACTGGGCACCGGATAATAGTGGAAACTGGTATTATGTGGATCTTGACGGTAAGATGATCGTTAACACATGGATACCGAGCCACAGCGGATATTGGTACTACATCGGAAGCGATGGCAAGATGGTAAGCAATGCGATGGTAGAAGGCTGCTGGATCAACAGCCTCGGAATCTATCAAAGCCCGACCTATCAAGGATAAACAAAATAAAAAGGAACAGAGCGATCTGTTCCTCACTATGGAGAAGAAGTCGTAACGGATGGATTCTCCACCGGTAAAGGGAGTGATGTTTTCCCCCAAGTTTCATCACTCTCTTTTTTGTTTATATAAATTTAAAAAGTTCACATCATCATAATAATGAAAATTTTGAAGCTTTTATACACATGTATGCTTTTGATGTTAAGTGTTTTATTCTTATATGTTAACATCAGCATACTTATCATACTGCTAGTAATCAAGAACTGACCCTGTTGTATGGTCAATCATGTTAATCCCCATACGATTGAATGAAAAATAAAAGTCCTACTAAGTTGATTACAGACTTTACTCATGAAGTCCTTCTGTAATTTGCTTAAAGAAATCAGATGTCCATAAGTTCAGCACCATAGCATCATGAATAAAAGGCTTTGCATCTTCCTTAGCAGCCTCAAAATCGATAATTTCAAAACGAGTATAAAGCATTTGCTTAACATCATCTAATGTACAAGCAGCATCCTTTTCTATAAATTCTGACTGAATTAAGCGCTCTCTGAGATGCTTAAGATTTACAGGAGCATTACATTGAAGATAGAAAACATAATCATAAAGGTCTCTGCCTTTAACACGATTTTTCCATGAACGGCAAATAACAGCATGTATCTTACCTGCAAATAACGAAGCCAAATCATAAAGCTTGACTTCATAGGGCATAGGCAGTAATCGGTATTTATGTTCAAAGGCGGCATAATCCGGAGGATTAACATCTACCTCGAATTTGATTTTGATAACTTCATTATTTTGAATCATATCATATATCTTATCTTGAGGATAAAAAAGGAGAATGTGTTCTTTAGTATTGCCTTTCAGAAAAGCAGATCGAATATTAGAATCAAATGTTTTTCTTTTTCATTAATAGTAACATTTAAACCTAAAGAACGTACTTCATTTTGTAATACAGGAAAATAATCAATCAAAGAAAAATCAGGGTCTTTACTCACTAATGAGAAGTCAAGATCTTCAGAAAATCTATCAAGTCCATAAAAAATTCTTAAGGCTGTTCCTCCATAAAAGGCAGCCTTTTTAAAAAAGCCAGCTCGACTCAACCCGCATAATACTATTTCTTGCATAACTTCTTTCGCAGCATTTTTCTTATCATAAATAGATTCAGCATTATATTTTTTCAGCATTTCATTGATCATTGTGTCCATAATGATTTATTCCTCCTAATTAATTGACAAAGCTTCTGTACATTAGTACAGCGGTATTTTTCAGCTAGCGTCAGAATATCATTCTTGTTTAATTTATTCCATTCCTGATGATCAATTCTTAAATCATCAAATAATAAATTGATCAATTCTTTTTGATTGCAAACTGGTGGTAATTTATAAAGCTGATCACATAACGCTTTTTCAGCTGATGCTATCATACAGTAATAGTCGCCCTCTTGGATAAGATTAACACCTAACGAATATACTTCTGAAGGAACGTCACGATAAGTAAATGTTCCGAATTGATTTTTATAAGTTTTCTTTTTTTTCTTCTCGAATGTAGCCGAGGTGAAGGTATATACTGCTTCCGGAATCAGACCGTGATATGCTAATGCAAATTCAAAGGATAAATAAGAAGGCGCATAAATACTGCCGGCAAGCAGATAACCAGGTGTTGATAGGTCTGTTTCATAAATTCCTTTCACAAGAGGATAATATATGCCGCTTTGAACCATACGTGCTAATTTATTAGCCGGTGAAGAATAATCCTTTAATTCTTCTAATAACATAGCAGTTGTTTTTATCATATTTTCACCTCATAATTTAATTATATGGTATTACCTGGTGAAAATCAAATGATTTTTGTTAATATTGAATGTTTTTACTGTATCGCTTTTAAGAGATTAAAATTTTATAAAATTATGAAGCTGTAAAAAAAATATTACTCTGTACACTTTTTCTATCGCAAAAGTAAAAAAGCAATGTTTTTCTTCAAACTGCATTACCTATTTTTTGTACCAACTTATTATTATACATAAGGCTTCTGAAAGGATTATTGATCTTTTTGATAATTGATTTTTTATAAAAATGAAAAATATTAAACAAATTGAGAAACTGTCTCATAAAGTATACTTTATGAGACAGTGTGTTTATGCTCATTATAGGTCGTTTTTTGTCATTTGTAAACATAATTTTGCCAAATGATGTTAATTTGATGAACTTTTTTGCTCTTTTTTTATCGTCTTATAAGGTATACCTTATGCGACAGTACGTGATTAAGGGGTGCAATGTATATGATTTATGTCAAAACCTTTGGCCGTTTTGCTGTTTTTATTGACGAAAAACCAATGGTGTTTAAAAACCTGAAGGTCAAGGAACTTTTTGCGTATCTGATTGATAATGAAGGTGATTTTGTAAGCAGCAAAGACATCATGGTTTCTTTATGGCCTGACCGTCAGGCTGATATCCGATTGAAAAGAACTTTTCGCTATACATTAAGATTATTGAGAGAGGCATTTCATGAATCCGGTATTGAAAATGTAATTGATGTTGGATATGGAGTTGTCAAAGTAAATAAGGATTTGATCCTTTGCGATTATTATGAGTTCATCAAAGGAAACAATGAAAATTATCCTTATAAAAATGATTATTTGTTTAACTATGAATGGGCAGAACCGACACGCAGACGCATAAAAGAATATCAAGACAAACGAATAGCTAACTAACTGAACGCGTGTTCAGCTTTTTAGCATTGATTTTTAAAAACAAAAGATAAGAAGAGAGGAGATTGGATATAATGAAGATATGGATGAAAGCAATAAAAGGAGTTATTTCTTTCAGCTTGGCACTTGGACTGACAGCCTATCTGCCGGATAATACCGTCAAGGAGATAAAGGCGAGCGAGGCAGCTCAAGTGTCAGCAAGTAATGAATGGGGTGGTACGATCAGTCCGACACCGCCAAAAAATGATGGAGATACTTATCACATCTATAACGGTGAGGAGCTGGCATGGATTGCTGAGCAAGTCAATGCTGGCTTAAATTTTGAAGGAAAGACAATCATTCTTGAAGATGATATCGATCTTGCTTTTAAACCATGGATACCTATCGGGGATGATGTCGAGCTGCCCTTTATGGGTACTTTTGAAGGCAATGGAAAAACAATTTCAAATCTTCAGCTGGTGAATAACAGCAATAGTTCATTCGTAGGTTTGTTTGGTGTTACAAAAAATGCAATACTTCAAAATTTTATCATTGACCATGTTCAATGGAATAAAGGCAGTACAGCAAGTCAGGATTATAAAAACATAGGGGTCGTGAGTGCTGATCTTTTAAATTCAAAGGCAGTCGATATTACCGTCAATGATGCTGATATTTCAGGTACGGAAAATCTGGCAGCAGTCGGTGGGATTACCTGCGTATTATCAAACAGTTCTTGGATAATCAGCTGTACGGTAAAGAATTCAATTTTTCAAGGAAGAAATCCATCCGGTATCGTCTCTGATTGGGAAATGGTCCCTGATGAACAGTTATATGGAAAATATGGTCCAGGCGGTATTATAAACTGTGCTTCAATCAACAATGAAATAACACTGAATTATATTTCTGCAGGAGAGTTATGCGCAGGCAGTATAGTGGCAAATCTAAATACAAGCATTACTGATAAAAGTAAAATCGGCGGTTTATATTTTTTCAATAATTATGCTGTCGGTACGATAAATGCTTCATCGTCGATAACTTCTGTAAACAGCCATATTGGCGGGTTGATCGGTGCAGTGAGAGATAATTATGCAAATCCTTTTTACTTTGCCAATAATTATACAGCAGCAGTTATTACAAATGGTTCTGATTTAGCGATAAATATCGGTTCAGTCATCGGTACAAATAAGAATACTGATTTAAATATCAGCAATATATATTACTCCGATATCAATGGAAGCTTAAATCCTGTAGGTTCAGATGTTTTATCTTTATCGGCAAAAATGATGCAGAAATCCGATGCAGTAATGAAAACGGAGAATTTTGGTAAAACAATGAATGTCGGTGTATTAGACTTGAAGAGTGAATTTCTGCCTGTTGATTCACAAGGGAATCGTTTTTCCTATGCAAACTGGCAGGAAGGCGTAAATGTATATCCGGGGTTTGCATTGCCTGCCGCTGAAGGAATTGAAGTTTATCCTGCTGCCATTGAGAAAGGTGAACCTGTAATCAGAATAAACGCTAATGGCAAGGTACAACTTCATGCGATGGTTCATCCTAACAGTTCAAACAGAGAAGATAAAATTGTATGGGCAATCGATGCAGATGATACAGTATCCGTCAACAGTGAAGGTATTCTTACAGCAAATAATGCAGTCTCAGGAAGTGTACACGAATTAACGGTTTCTGCTTCAGGAATTATTAAGAAAATCAAAGTCGAAATACTGGCAGATAATGTACCGCAGTCACTGAAAATCAATTATCCCGGCATTATTAAAAGCGGGATGGTAAAAAAGTTAAGTGTAACAACTGATCCGATCAATGCTGACTTATCAAACCTTGTATGGAAAATCAATGAATTTCCAGGTACCTCTAATCCAAGCTATGTTAATGAAATAGCAGGTGTGGCATCTTTAAGCGATACCGGAGAGCTGTTAGCTATTGGTGCAGGAAAGGCAGAAGTATCCGTACTATACAGAACATATGATTCGTCAGGTGATGAAAGAAATATCGTTATGGATACTTATACAATATTGATTGAGGACACTGTATGGGACGGTGAAGCAAGCAAACAGCCAATAAAGAAAACGGACGGCTATCACATTACGATGCCAAGTGAATTAAAATGGCTGGCAGATCGTGTCAATGAAGGCAATAATTTCAGTGCAGAAACATTCATCTTGGATAATGATATAGATTTAAATAATAAACCATGGGTCCCTATCGGAGACGGAACTTCACTGACTCATTACTTTGCGGGTACGTTTGACGGCAGCGGTTATACAATAAAAAATGTGTTTACCAGTGATAAAACTAGAGAACTGAATGCACTGTTTGGCTGGGTATCAGCAGCAATGATCAAAAATTTAACCGTTGATGGCATTAGGTCTGTCGGCAATGCAGTGTCGATGACACCAATTGCTAAATCAGCAGGGATCGTGGGTAATGCCAGCTCTGTAACGCTGGACAATGTATCTGTAAGGAATGCAGAAATCTCCGGCTATTATTATGCTGGAGGTCTGATTGCCTATGCTGCTGACAGTCATGAAATCATTATTAAGAATTGTTCAGTAAATAATACTGTTGTTAAAGGAAATAATGCCGGCGGTTTGATTGGCGCTTTGGAAACAGTGTCAGGCAGTACAGCTGCATATGGAAAAATTATAAACAGCAGTTTCAGCGGAACGGTCAATTCTCAGGATGCATCACAGATTACAGTGAGTCTAGGCGGTCTTGTCGGAAAAGCTGGGTATAATACAGCTGATAAGTCATTAATGATTGAAAACTCATATTCAATCGGGTCTGTAAGCAACTCGATTACAGCAGCGTCAGGAACTTCAGTAAATGTTGGCGGTATCATCGGATATTCAGGTACTAATCTTTTGATCAACAACGTTTATTCAGTAAAAGCACCGCAAAATACAGCAAGCGGTAATGCTAATATCGGCAGTATCGGCGGTTTTGTGAATGATGTCTACGGAAAGATGCAAAAAGTGTATACAATTGAATCACAATTAAATACAGTCGGTAACACACCTTCATTCAGCGTTATAAAAATGTCCAATGAAGATATGAAAAAAGCTTCCTTTGCTGCGTTATTGAATGCTGATGCAGCAGCAATTGAGGGTGCGCAGAATTGGCAGAGCAGGAATGATTATCCAACCTTTACCAACGGAAGTACGACTGTCGTGACCATCCAGCAGGAGAATCAATATCTGAAGCAAGGTGAAAAGATCAAGTTGAATGTGAAGATAACACCATATATATCAAGCCAAAATATCCAGTTTATGTGGAGCATATCACCGAACACTGACAGTATCACAGTGAATGAAGCAGGTGAGGTCAATGTATCAAAAGATGCGCCAGTCCATAGCAGTGCAGTTGTAACGATGCATGCATATTTAGATGGTGAACTGCTGAATGAAGACCAAATCACAGTTTATGTTATCGAAAGCGATCCTATAATTACATCTTTAAAAATTAAAGATTACGGAGTTATTGAAACAGGTGAATCAATTCAGCTATTGCTTGAAACAGAGCCAAAGAATATTGATACATCAAATGCAATATGGACTATTCAATCAGGTTTTGATAAAGCAAGTATAACACCAACGGGAATGTTAACAACAACGAAGGCCGGAACTATTGTTGTACGGGTAAATCTGAATGGTGTAATAGCAGAAAAATCACTTACCATTAAACTTGGCAGCAAGTGGGATGGTATCACAATAGAAGAGCCAGAAATCATAGACAAGGAAATATATATAACTAAGCCAAGTGAATTAGCGTGGCTGGCGCAGGAAACAAATAATGGAGATATGAAAGGCTTCGATGGCCACAACATAATCCTTATGAATTCTCTTGATCTAAATGAACAGGATTGGACTCCAATAGGGACAGAAGTGTCACCTTTTAGAGGCAATTTTAATGGCAATTATAAAACGATAAGCAATTTGTATTTGAAAGATAAATTCAAGTTCACAGGGGATGGCAGAAATGCTGGGTTATTCGGTACTGCATCAAATGCAGAATTTAATAATTTAATTATTGATAATACTAATATAAATGCAATATTCTCTGGCAACGAAAATGACTATGCGTCAACGTCATTCGGTATGTCAGGGACCTTAGCAGCACAGCTTATAAATAATAGTTCGATTGAAAGTATTATCATTCGAGATAGTAATATTTCTAGCAATGGTTTTACTGGCGGTTTGGTTGGGAGTATCAATGATTCAGAAATTAAAAATAGTTCATTCGAAGGTCAAATCAATGGCAGAGATCAAGCTGCCGGGTTAGCAGCTAAGGTTAATAATACCTTAATGCTAAATTGTAGTGTGACAGCTGATATTAGCTTAATGCCTAGAAGCTGGAGCAGTGCAGGTGGCATTGCAGGTGAATGTTCAGGGGGGAATGTTCAAATCATAAATAGCTATTATCAAGGAACAATCAAAATAAATAATAATGGTTCTCCATTTGCTTTAGGAGGCGGTATATTAGGTTCTCTATATGGTGGAACTGAAGTTACTTCTAATCCTAATACGAAAATATCAGTAATAAATAGCTACGCATATTTTAATGCTGTTGGTCCGACTGGTTATTGTTTGAATGGTATTGGCGGGAATGGAACGATTTGGAGAAATAACAATTATGAAACAGCATATTCTTCTTATACATTAAGTGGTGGCATATCAGAGAAGAAAGATGGAACTTCGGGTAATTTAGTAGAAAAAAGTATTGTAATGCAAGCATCTTCTAATCCAGAATCTTTAGCTTCTATTTTGAATGAAAATATAAAGTCGTTATCAAATATTAATGATAGTTTGAATAAATGGTATAGTTCTGAAACTATAGCTCCGCAGTTTATAACAGAAGATAAAGTTAAAATTTCAGTATCTCCAACTTTCAAAATGCTGCTTCCAGGTGAATCTTTACAGCTGGAAAAAGTCATAGAACCATTCGGTGCGCCTGATATTGCAGTATCCTTTATTTCAAATAGTTCCTATGTGAGTGTTAATAATGAAGGGCTTGTGAAGGTGGCTTCCAACGCACCGGTGAATACAATGGCGATAATAACGATGAAACCAATCGGTGATGGCTTTACCCAAAAGGATTGGTCGAATTGTGTCATAATGGTAGGTGCAGAAAAACCTAAACCGGAAATATTAACGATCACAGCTAAGAATAATATAGAAGTCAATGCGAGCATGCAGATCACTCTGACAGCGACACCGGAGAATGCTGATCTATCTGAAATAGTCTGGAAAGTTTCGAATAATACTTTAGCGCAGATAAGTGATGGTTTATTTAAGTCTAAAGGACAAAGTGGTAAAGTTACAGTTTGGGCAGAGTCATCAGATGGAACCGTGATTTCTAATAAACTTATCATTACAATCAAGGATAAAACACCCGCATGGGATGGCTCTATAGAAAAACCAAATATTGAAGGTCGTGTTATCCATATCCAAAACGGAGCACAGCTGGCATGGATCGGAGAACAAACCAATCTGGGTAATTATGATGGTTTTAAAGGTTATACGATATACATAGATAATGACCTTGATCTAGGGTCAATCCCTTGGACACCGATTGGTAATAAACAGTATTCTTTCCAAGGTTCACTTAATGGTTCCGGACATAAAATTCTAAATCTATTGAATAACGACAGACAGAAGCTAGGCGGTTTGTTTGGTCATATTAGTGATGCTTACATTTATAATTTAAGTCTGACAGATGCTGTCCTTGATGATGCAGCTGGAGGTTTTATAGCTTATTATGCTTCAGGAAACACAAGGATAAGAAATGTCAATATGATTGGATATCTATGCAATATTTCACAGGCAGCAGACGATCTGGAAACGCCCAATAATATTGGCGGCATGATATCAGAAATGGATGAAAATGGTACTGCTTCAATAGAAATAAATCAATGTTATGTAGATTTGTCACTTGCGAATATCAGCAATGTGTTCAGAATAGGCGGTCTGATTGGCAGTGCTGTCAATTCAAACAGTGTAATCAGAAATAATAGGGTGATTTTATCATTTAAAGATTATAATACAGGGTTAAGCAATGGTGACCAAGTAGAACAGAATATAGGCGGTATTATTGGATATACGAGGATGCCGATTATTCTTCAAATTGAAAATAACGCTGTTGAAGTTAGCGGCAATTTTACAGGCGAATATGCATATTCATTACGCTATGGAGCAGTTTTAGGAACGATCATCGGAGTAGATGTTTATGCACGATCAGGTAAAATCAGCATAATGAATAATTATATAAAAAATAATGTGACATCGAGTATCAAGACATATTTTGTTTATCGAATTAATCATATATTTGGCTGTTATGATGGCAGCCCATACAGTAACTTCCAATATAAGGGTTATCTTGATATGAGATCTGATATAGCGGGAGTAAGTTATTTTGATTCTGGAAACATGGCTGTCGGTGGCTGCACTGATCCGATAAAAATAGTGAATGAGAATACTGTTAAAGTCACATCTATGTTAGCAGATGCTCCAGCTTCTGATCCTAATGCATTAGTGAATAAGCTGAATCAATGGGTGAACAATGAGAATAAACAAGAATCAGAGAATTACCGAAGCTGGGCAGTCATTGATGGTAAACTCACTTTTGGTGAAGCATCAAGTATCCAATTAAGTGTCAATGAACTGAGTATGGCAGTGAATGATTCTTATACACTTAAAGCAATCGTGACTCCGAATTCTGCCAATCAGACAGTTACATGGCATTCAAGTGATGATAAAATCGCATCAATCACTCAGGAAGGAGTCATTCAAGCATTGCTGCCGGGTAAGGTAACGATTACTGCAACTACACTGAGCGGTCTTAGCGATACATGTACCGTAACAATTGGTGCTATGCCTACTTCTGTATCGATCCACTTCACTGACGGACGAAGTGACTCTAAGATACAGGCAAATACTGAAACATCGTTACATGCAAATGTACTTCCTGAAAATGCAGTCAATAAGCATATCAGCTGGTCAAGTGATGATGACTCCATCATCAGTATCAAAAAGAATGAAGCTGATGAGGATGCTGTCATTATCGGACATAAAGCAGGTAAAACAACGATTCATGCCATGACTGAAAATGGTATTCGTGCTTCTATGGACATCGAGGTTGCAGTTCCAATCAATAAATTGGCGATCACTGGCAATGGTGCAATTGATGAATTTCATCCAATGCAGAAGTATGAACCGATATTCAATGAAGATGCCACTGAGAAAGAAGTGATCTGGAAAGTTTACTACTATCCAGACGGCAACGCACCTGACCCGGATGAAGAATTATCAGAAGAAAACCGTACCTATTGTTTGACTGAACATGAGGATGGTTCAGTGACCTTGAATCTTCAGCAGAACGGTAACGGTTATCTGAATCAGGGCAGTTACCTATTGACTGTTACATCAAAAGCAGATGAATCGATCAGCGCCAGACATATAATTGTCATCACCAGTAAAATGATTGATAAAATCACTATTAAGCGTCCGATCGATGATACCATTCCTAAAATATACTTTAAAGAACTGTTCGATTTAAACGTTAAGATTGAGCCTGAGGGTGTGGAAGAAAAAGATGCGGCTATATCCTATACGCTTGATAATGAGCATTTTGAAATTGTTACAAAAGAAGATGGAAGCTATGCAATCAAGGTTTTAGACAGTGCGAGCTTTGGTGAAACAGTGACGGTTACAGCAACAAGTGCTCTGGCAAGTAATGATGAGGTTCAAGACAGTCTTACATTGATGGTAGGCTGGAGTGCTTTAACAGATTTAACGATCATGAGAGCCGATGGCGGAGCGATTGAAACAGAGATACCGAAAGGACTGGATATCCGCTTAAAAGCCGTACCGATTCCGGCAGCAGCTACCAATCCGACAGTAAGCTGGAAAGTTGAAAATATCGGTGAAGATGCAGGAAATGCTGATCCTGTCGCTAGCATCGATGAAGAAATTGGCATACTTACTCCGATTCGATCAGGCACGGTTCGGGTAACAGCTACCAGCAAGGAAAATGCGGCAATCACAAAGAGTGTAGATTTCACGGTGATAGAGAAAGATCCTGAAGTGATCACCGTCAGAGAAGGAACGGATATCTTTGTAACAAAAACATTGAACGCATTACAGCTCAATGTAGATTTCAGTCCTTCGGATACCACAAATAGAAAATTAATCTATTCAGTCATTGAAAATCCTAAAGGAATCGCTGCTATTGACAGTGACGGCATGATTACTTTCAATAAAGACGGAGAAAACGGAAATATCATCGGACAGATGAAAATCAGGATCACACCGGAAGGAGATTGCGCGCCGCTGGACGTTTCAGTGACAGTTATTGAATCACAAGTCTACGCAAAGGCAATTACTGATATTATTGCTGAAGATGAAACACTTCATGCCGGTGATCAGATCCGCTTAACACCAATCTATACAATAGAATCTGATGCGGAATTAAGTGATTCAATTACCTTGCTTCCAAATCAATTTACATGGCGTATCATTAAAGCCGAGAGTGAAGGCGTAATTATTGAGGATACAGAGTCATTAGCATCGATAGCATCAATTGATAACGGTATGCTTACCGTATATAAGGAAGCAGTTATCACTATAGAAGTATCGGCCATGAACAAAGAAGGCTTAGTGATAAGTTATCAAAAGGAACTCACAGCTGAAAAGGCTGTACCTAAAGCTGTTTTATTCAATGTTACAGATTTAACCCTATATAAGGGATCCAAAATGGCCGTAAAAGCGATTGTAAAGCCCGATGTAGTGCCTTCACAAAAAGTGAGATGGACAAGCAATGATCCGTCACTGGTTCACTTTGAGGATGCAATGGGAAATCGCATCGAAGAAGGCAGTGAGGCAGAAGGCATGCTTTATATCGTTGCAGATGGTAAAGCAGGCAGTGAAATCATCCTTACCGCCGAAGCAGCAGATTCAGCAGGTATTTCAAGTCAGATCAAGACGGTCATCCTGAGCAGTACGGCAAGCGGTGTGAAAATTAATCCTGCATCAAGTGAGGATAAGCCGATTACATTGAGAACTGAAGGTGAAAAGCTTCAGCTTTCTGCTACGGTACTATCTGAAAACGGAGATCTTGAAGCAACGGATCAAAGCGTTGTATGGGTCAGCTCAGATGATACAGTTGCAGCCGTGGATCAATATGGAATGGTGACACCTTTGAAATCAGGTCATGTGGTAATTACTGCAACAAGCAATGCAGGCGGATATCAGGCATCTTCTTATATTGAGGTAAAACCTGCTGATCTGTCAGAGCTGCGTTTGAGTGAAACTGAAATGATCATGCTGAAAGGCAAGGAAAAGACATTGACCGTAAGTGCTAACAGTGGCAGTGAAATCAATGAGTTTGAATGGTCTGTCAGTGATCCGCAGATCCTTGAGCTGATTCCGGTTGAGGGCAGGCGTGATATCGTAAATATCAAAGCTCTTAAAGCAGGCTCTGCATCAGTATATGTAAAAGCAAAAGATCAAACAGCAGTCTGCAATATTCAAGTCACTTTAGATACCGTTCTGACAGAATCGATCCGTCTTTACGGTCCGGAAGAAAAGCCGGAGGTCGGACAAGTATTCCTTGTAAATGCAGACATCAGTCCGGATACCGCAAGCAGCAAGACACTGCTCTGGGAAAGTATGGACGATGCAGTGGAGGTTGTTGAGGGATATGAAATAGGTACCGTCGGTATGTTCAGGGTAATCAAAGAGGCCAATTCCGTTTTGATCAAAGCCACAGCCAATGATGATTCAGGTATATCAAAAACATTAAGAGTCGATACTGCGGGAGTGAGTGCCACAGGTCTTACCTTGAGCGAACAGCTGATCGAAATTGGCAGCAATGACTCTCAGGGAATTGTGATCGAAGCCTACTTTACTCCTGAAAATGTAAAAAATAAGACGATCCGATGGTCGAGTGAAAATATCGATCTAATCACGCTGTCACCAAATGGCACAAGTGTACGTATCCGTCCGATTGCCGGGCTTACAGTGACCGGCAGTCAGATCGCAAAGGTAACGGCAACCAGTGCCGATGGCAGATTAAGTGCCGATTGCTATATTTTGATCAAAGAAATCAAAGCAAAGGGCATTCAGATCATGAGAAGTAAAATTGATGTAATTGCAGGCAGTGAAACTGAACTGCCGGTAACGATCTTACCGGAAAATGCTTCTGAAGCAGAATTGATTTGGGAAAGTGATAACCCTAATGCAGCCTATGTGCAGAAAATTGACGGCAGCTATAAGATTGTCAGTGTTGGTGAAGGCAGCACAAATGTGCGGGCTCGTCTGAAAGACAACAACGCTATTGTCAGCAATGATTGTATCATTACAGTAAGCCCTGCACCTCAGTTAGAAAGCATTAAAATCATTGGCAACTGCTATCTGAGAATGGGTGAATCACAGGTAAAATATACACTGTTAAGTAATCCATATGATCTGCCGATCAATAGTGAAGAAATAATATGGTCGATCACAGAGGGACTGAATACTGTTGTAAGTATCGATGAAAATGGTTTGGTAAGTACCATTGCTGCTGGGACGGCAGTCTTAACGGCTGCTGTTGGTGATATAAATGCATCCTTGACGATTCATGTTGCTGCAGCTGATCAGGAAATCGTTCATCCTGTAATCAGTGCGGAGATCACTGATCTTCCGGTAAATAATCAAATGATCGTTGGTTCAATGCATTTATTAAAGGCTGTTTTAAATGCAGAAAGCGGAGAGCCTGATAATCAGAATGTGATGTGGATCAGCAGTGATCCAAATATTCTGTCTATTGATGAGCAAAGCGGCTTAATGATTGCGAAGCAGGAAGGTGTTGCAGAAATCACATTAGTAACAAGCGGAATGACTGCTGAAACAGATGGTATAGAGTTGCCAATAACAGCTCAAACAACAATTGAAGTTATCAATGATTCATCAATTATCAGCAATCTTAGCATTACGCCATCAGAAGCTGATCTGCCTTATCTGTCAGTGGCTGATTTAAAAGCTGTTTATGAAGGAGAAGCGACACTCTCTGAAGTAACATGGACCTCTTCCGATTCAACAATCGCTGAAGTCGTACCATCGGCAGATAATCCGATGCGGGCAACCCTGCACGTCAAAGAAAAGAGCGGTGATGTAACAATCATGCTGTCCGTAAATGGACATACTGCATTCAGTGTTATCCATGTATCGGCAGAAGCTCAGATACCGGTAACCTCGATTGAAGTGCCGATCTTGCAGGATCAAAGTGTCATCACATTGTATCAGGGAGTCTCTTTGCAGCTGGATGCAGCTGTAAATGAATCAGCAACTAATAAAAAATTAACCTATCTATCGAATAATGAACATGTGACTGTCAGTGAAGAGGGGCTGATCAGCGCTGTCTCTCCAGGTATTTCAGCAATTGTTATCAAGCCGGAGGATACGGATTCAATAGTTATAAAGACAATTCTTGTACTTGTGGAAGAAGATCCTATCCTGACAATTGATAAGCTGGATGTAAGTGCTGCAGCCGGCGGTTCGCTGACGCTTAAAGGCATTTTAACACCAACAAACAGCAATGCCGATTTTGTATGGACATTGAGTGAAGGTGCTGAAGCAATGCTGACAGAGCTGCCGCAGACTAACGGAGAAACACTGACATTAAATATTAAAGAAGGGTTGGAAAATTATACGGATTTCACATGTACTTTAACTGTTGCAGCCGGTGGTAAAGTGTTTACAGCCAGCAGCACAGTTCACCCGCTTGCTGCCTCTTCAATTACATCCGTTGAAATGAGAGGGGCAGATGATCAGTTGATCAGTGTTCCGCTGATTCTGTCGGTTGGCACGGATCATGAATTAAAAGCCTTAGTTACAGCAGCTGAAGGAGCTGACAGCAGTGTAAAATGGGTCAGCAGCAATCCTTCAATTGTTTCAATAACAGAGGGTGAAGGAAATACAGCAGTGATTCATGGAGACAGTGCAGGTACCGCAGTTATAAGTGCATTCAGCAGCGCGGATGCAAGCAAGGCAGCGGTGCTGACAGTACGGGTTAACGGCAGTGAAACAGAAATACTTTCAATCAGCATCAGCGTTGATAAACCAACATTAGAAATCGGTAAAACGACAACAGCTTCAGTATCAGTTGATCCGGACACAGAATCACAGCGTGTAATGTTTACCTCATCCAGTCCTGAAGTGGCAAGTGTTGATCAATCAGGCGTGATAACCGGCCTTAAAACAGGCAGAGCATCAATTATCGTAACATCCTTGCTCGATCCGTCAAAGAGTGATTCAGTATTGGTAAAGGTTGTAGAGCCAACACCGATTCCGGTAGGTTTTGAAGCCTTCACCTTAAAAACTATCGATGGTTCACAAGGCTATGATAAGGCTGTCATTGATCCAATCAATAAAACAGTAACCATAACCGTTCCTTTATTAACTAACCGAGAACGTTTGATTGCAGATTTCAAACTTGATCAGGCAGATGCCTATGCAAAAGTGGGCAATGAGATTCAGGTATCAAATGTGACAGAGAATAATTATTCATCACCGCTTACTTATACGCTAATGGATGCGAAAGGTAATAAGACTGAATATTCGATTACAGTCGAGTATGAGTCAATCAGCGGGGAAGATGCGGCAATCACTGCTTTTGCATTTAAACAAGACAATAACAGCACTCTAAAGCAGGACTATACCGGTGTAATTAACAATACTGAGATTGTCGTGATGATGGATAAGGATGAAGAGCTTTCTAATTTGGTCGCAAGCTTTACAACCAAGGATGCACTAAGTGTAAATGCTATGAATAAGGAACAGATCAGCGGCGAAAGTGTGAACAGTTATACGGGTGGTTTGGTTTACAGTCTATTTGGAACTAATAAGAAGACAGTAAATTATACTGTCAAAATCGATCAAGGCCCGGTTTTAAAAACGATTGCTTTAAGTCAAGCAGAAACAGCAGTACAGGGAATGATTAAAAATAACACGGTTACCTTTGTACTGAATGAAAAGCACTGCTTTGACTTTACACAGCCGATCTTAGCTGACTTTGAAACGAAGTCGCAAAGTGAGGTTAAGATGGAAGGATTACAATTTAAAAAGGATGAAGCAGCATCAAGCCGGGTAAAGGATGTGTATAAAGCGTCTGTCCGTCTGAGTGATGATCGCGGTGAAGCGGCAGCAGAGACTTATGTGTTCATCATAGAAATTCATAAGGAAGAACGATTTGCCGATATGAAAACATTTAAAGTCAGTAAGGATGCGCTTGGCAATGAAGCATTCGGCACTGTTACAATGGATAAAGGTTATATTTTTATTGATGTAGCTTATGATATGAAGCTTGATAATGTATATGTCCATACGGAAAGTGAGCCAACAGATGCAGAGATCGTTATGTCAGTAGAGGCAAATGAAGACGGCAGCTATGATTTGACGCAGCCGCTTTCAATAACGGTTCAAGCAGAAGGCTTTACACCGACAGTTTATAGCGTTATTGTTCGCAGAGCAGCTGCACCTAGCGAGCAGACAGCCTTGACTCAGTTTATTTTAAAAGCGAATGAGATCAGCTATCTGCCGACTAAATACGGTAATATTTGGATATACAGTCTGCCTTATGAAACGGATCTGACGCAAATTCAAATTGAAGCAGCAGCCGATGATCAGAGCTTGATTGAATTGGATGGTGAGGCTTATTCAGCGGATAAGGTTTATGATCTGAGCGGTAAGGATGAGATTACTGTGACAGTAAGCAAAGACGGTCTGCTGCCTAGTACAACTATTATCCGTATTCAAAAATCAACAGTTCCAAGCAATCAGGCAGTAATAAGCAGCTTTGAGCTGAAAAAAGAGGATGTTGTTATATCTAAAAAATCACTGATCAGCAATGATCTGATTCTTGTGACAGTCCCGTTTGGAACTGATTTGAGCAGTGTTGATTATGGATTTATTTCAGAGATTGAAGGTTTGAACTTAAAGGTTAATGGTCAGGCAGAGGGTACTGAAAATCATGATTTCAGCAATACTCCGCTTACTTTGACTGCATGTGCAGCCGGTTATGCAGATAAGGAATATCGGTTGATCATCAATGTGGAAAGCGGCAGTGCCAAGATCACTAAAGTACAGATTGGTGATGTGGAGGCAATACCTGATGATTCAAATACCATCCACTTTGAATTACCGAGAGGAACGGATCTGAAATCTGTTGTGCCTAGCTTTACATTATCAGACAGCAAGGCAAAGGTGCTTATAAATCAAGTCGAGTATGTGAGCGGTACTGCCATTGATTTGAGCCGTGAAGTTACAGTGGTTGTAGAGATCGACGGCATCAAGGAAGTTTATATGATGTCGGCAGCGATCCATTATGGACCGGTATTTACCGGCAAAATAAGGATCAGTCAGAAAATTACTACAGAAACAGGAACAGAGACTGTAATCTTGACAGCATCCCCTGACAATGAAAACGGAACCGTGGTCTTTGAAGCTGAAGCAGGCTTGTTTGATCTCACGAAGCCGTTCACGATCAGCTACACGACGGCAGATGGTTCAACACTTTATGAGGGTGAGAATGAAGTTGTCTCAGAGTCTGCAATCACATTATCAGCAGAGGAGAAGAATTTCACACTTAAGAGTGAGAGTGAGGAAAGCATCTACACGATGAAGATCGTGGAAAAGGCATTCACAGGCATTGATATTACCAAGTTTGATCTGATCGATGTACCAAATGCAGGAACGATCAGCGGCAGGATCGATCATGAGAGAAGACGAATCTATCTGGATGTATTGGTCGATTATACGGAAGATTTCACAGCCATGACCTTAGACATTGAAGCGGCAGCGGACATGATCCTATTAAACGGACGGGTCGTAAACGGACCGATCACTTTGAATCTTACGAATACGATGACTGCGACCTTTATGAAAGATGGCGAGGCTTATACATATGAGGTCATCACATCCAGTGTTGTGGAAGGACCGTATGTGACGAGTTTTGAGATTCTTGATACCAAAGAAGGGACGCTTACAGGTGTGATTGATAATAAGAATAAAGTGATAAGTGTAGAAACACCAATGTCAATTTCCACTAGTCAATTAGGTTTCGTGGAAGTTAATATCCAGTCAGCTTCTATGACAAATGAATCATCTATTGAAATAACAGGTGATTATTATGATGGTTACATGATGTTAGACACATTAACTTCAAATATAATTTTAGTTCAGGATGGAATAGAAGTGAAGTATACAATAAATATAGTTCGACCATTTATCAATGGTGATATGAATAGTGACGGAGTATTGACTTCTGCTGATGTCATCCTATTATCTTCTATGATCAATTAAAAAGAAAGTATGGTAAAACAATGAAAAATAAAATAAAAAAGCGAAGTTTTGCAATCATAACTTGTTTGCTGATGGTTTGCTATAGCTTAATGAATTTTAAAAATGAGGTTAAAGCAGCGGATGATCAACTTGAAATGAAATTAAAGGGTAATAATACAAGTTTAAATATGAGTTTAATTGATAATAAGGAATTTAGTTTTGCAGGATTAACGTTTATATTTCCTGCAGTACGAAACATGCAAATCAATGATAATGCAATAGAGGTAACTGAAGGGGATACATTTACAATTGAGATCGATGTCCCTTATTATGAAAATAAAAAAGCTGCAGCTATTGGTGCTACATTAGCATATGATAATACACAAATCGAGTTTATAAGCAGTGAATTTGAAGGATTATCAGAGGATTTTAGAGGTATTGTTAAGATTGATAAATCTGGTAATGCTGTCTCCTCAATTTATTCTAAAGAGACACCGAGTGAAGGAATTCATAACGAGCAATTAATGATTGATATTGGTCCTGTAAATGCTCTTGATTATTTAAATATTCCGAGTGCTTTCACCTTAACTTTGACCTTTAAAGCTAAATCTTCTGATTTAAGTAACGGCTTATATTATTATATTACTAACTGGCTTGCAGCTAAGAGTACTGTAGATGATGACATTGGAGCGAAATTTCCAAGATACCTTATCCAAACAGAGGGAAAAGAAAGAGTAAAAACAGCTTTAGAAACACCAACTGTTTCCTTATCAGCAGATAGTGTGAATGGTGGTTTGTCTTATGAGATAACGGATAGTAATGGTGCAAATGTTGATCACTTTGAAATTCAACTCTATGAGGAAGAAGCATGTTCAACAACCGCTGGTTCTGCTATTGAAGCACAGAATAAAAAAGGTACGATACCTTTATCTAGTGATGTACTTGCAGATACTACTTATTATGCAAAAGTAAAAGCAATTGCATCTGCCGATTCACTTGATTATAAAGATTCATTGGAAAGTATAGTCTCTTCTGGCGCAGTTGCCAGCAAGATCAAACTGAAAACACCAAGTGTTAGTATAACGTCCGATAAAGTTAATGGCGGATTGAAGGTGATGGTTACAGATTCAGCAAATATAGCTGGATCTGTATCCAAATATTCAGTAGAAGTTTTTGAAGCAGATGCTGTCAATAAACCTACCGGCAGTGCTGTCTATAGTAATGAAAATATAACAAAAGATACGCAAACAGCTGTTACTGGGGTCACATCAGGTAAAAAATATGTAGCAACGGTAAAGGCAATTGCACAGACTAACGGTAATTATATGGATTCTGATGTTTATACAATGAATTCTTCAGTTGCCAATAAAGGAAAATTCCCAGATGGCTTATCGATTATTGTGAATAATGATTTGAAATACACTGGCAGTCCAGTAAATGTAAATCCTCAGATAAGCGGCAGTGCTCTTGATAGCGGTGTGTATGGATTTAAGTATAAAGGCAGAAACACTACCAATTATACTGAATCAACAACAGCCCCTACTTTACCAGGTGATTATACGGTAACAATGTATTTGAATGATTCAGGAAAAGAAATTTATATTGAACCTGCTTCATATCCATCAAAAGATTTCACTATTGCAAAAGGAACACAATCAGCCACGTTGACCGTGAATGGTGCAGAAGGAAATACATATACGATCGGTAAAAGTGATACAGCAGCTAAGGCAGTTATATCAGGATTGAAAGAAACACCTGCTGTTACATATACAGTTGAAGCAGAAGGCACTGGCTCTGCAGCAATAGCTCAAGATGGAACCTTGACGATCAGTAAAGCAGGAACCTTGATTCTTAAAGCAGAGTATTCAGAAACGACTAATTATATAAGCGGCGAAGTGACCTATACATTAACAGTGAATAAAGGTACTTTAAAATTGGCAAGCAGCTCTTCGTCGTCACAAATCAATGAAGAAATCAATTTGGCTACTTTGATCAAATTGAAGAATGAACATGATGATGAAGTGACGACAGAAACTGTAACATATAATGTTCAATCAAACAGCGCAGGAGTAGAAGCAGGAAGTAAAACATCAATAACACCTACTGCATCAGGAACAATTGTAATAAAAGTAAGTACAGCGAGCAGTGATTTGTATAATGCGCTAAGTGATGCAGAATATACAATTACCGTGAACGATCTGCCGAAAACGACGATCACATTCCATGATGGAAACGGCAAAACAGAAACTCAGTCCATTACTGAGAAAACACCAGCAAATTTACGGTTAAATACTTTTGAAAAGGATGGTTATACTTTTGATGGCTGGTCAACAAGTTCTGGAAGCAGTACAGTTGCCTATGCCGATGGAGCAGAATACAAAGCTGAATCAGGCAATCAGAGTATTGATCTATATGCTGTTTGGAAAGCAATACCAATTAATGGTATCAAATATGAAAATCTGAATAGCGCAGAAGTAAATAAAGAATATACATCAGGAACACCGACTGTAGATCCGTCAAGTATTGCTGGTGGTAACTATAAGTTTGAATTAGGTCAAGCAGCTGCAGGAGTTAGTATTGAAGAATCAACCGGTGTCATTACCTTTACTCCTAATTCAATCGAAGATAAGACTTTCAAAGTCAAGGTAACACATTCAAATGGTTCAACTGCAGAAACGACGGTGACGATCAAAGTCGTATTGAATAAACTCGATGCGCCCAATGCTTTAACGTCAGATGATGTGACGATTACTAATAAGAGTATCACGATTAAAGCCTCAAACAGCAGCTATGAATATCTGTTGAAAAAGGCAGACGGTACTGAAATCAAGACGATGAAAGGGAACGGTGCAGCCTTGACCTTTGATGGATTAAGAGCCGATACGGGGTATATCCTCGTTCAGAGAGCTAAGGGAGATAACGTTGCCAACAGCGATTCTGATTGGTCAGCGGAATATAAGCCAAGAACATCAGCTGCAGAAGTACCGGTAATCGGAACAGTTGCACCAACAGCTAAAGACAGCAGTATCTCATTGTCTTGGAATGTAACAGATGATGGTGGTGCGGATATCACAAAAGCCGTTGTTTCTTATAAATACAAAGAAAAAGTAAAGGATGCAGACGATACTGAAAAAGAGGCAGAACAGACAGCTTCTAAAACATTCGATACTCTGAACAATGCAAAGAGTGTGACACTGACAGGATTAACGAATGGTATTGAATATTACGATATTCAAGTTGTATTGACGAATAGTGCAGGAAACAGTCAACCATCCAATTCAGTGAAAGCAACCCCGAAGAAAGAGAGCTCAGGCGGCGGCTCGATTGGCGGCGGAAGCAGTAAGAACGAAGGCTGGAAGGAAGAAAAAGACGGCACGTATTATTATGAAAACGGCAAGCCGGTCACAGGCTTCAAAGAGATCGAAAAGAAAACATACTACTTCAACGATGAAGGAAAGATGGTGAAAGGCTTCAGCGACATCAAGAACAAGACGTATTACTTCGATGAGAAGGGAGTCATGAAGAAAGCGGACTGGTTCAGTGAATCAAGGAAACGCTATTATGCATATGAAGATGGCGTAATCGCCAAAGGGTGGCTGCCAATCGAAAGTGATTGGTACTACATGAATCCAACGGACGGACATCTGATGAAGGACTGGGTCAGAGACGGCAGTGACTGGTACTTCATGGGACCGGAAGACGGCAAACTGTGGCGTCAGCACTGGGCACCGGACAACAGTGGAAACTGGTATTATGTGGACTTAGACGGAAAGATGATCGTTAACACATGGATACCGAGCCACAGCGGATATTGGTACTACATCGGAAGCGATGGCAAGATGGTAAGCAATGCGATGGTAGAAGGCTGCTGGATCAACAGCCTCGGAATCTATCAAAGCCCGACCTATCAAGGATAAACAAAATAAAAAGGAACAGAGCGATCTGTTCCTCATATGGAGAAGAAGTCGTAACGGATGGATTCTCCACCGGTAAAGGGAGTGATGTTTTCCCCCAAGTTTCATCACTCTCTTTTATTATGATTAATTTAATATCCGATATTTGATGAAATAAAAACTAAACAAAAAGCAAGCTGTCAAAAGGTATGAACCTATCGACATGCTTGCAAATAACTAATTTAAGATCATTATTCATCAATCTTAAAGAACCAATTATCTCCTATAAACAATACTTGATCAGCATCCATCGAATGAACCATATCTGTCAGATCAAACCGCCGGCCTGTCTCGGCTTCAAAATAACGCCAGTCAATCACTCTGACTTCATGATAATGATGACTGAGCAGCTTTACAACCGCATTATCAAAAGAATTGCCTAACACTAATAAATTACCTTCTTTATCCGGATTAATAAACAGCACTTCACCATTATCGCCGCCGTAGAAGCTGCCATAATGACTTGCTCCCTTTTCTGTATCATATCCATGATTAAAATATTCCTGTTCCTGTCCATAGCTGCCTTCCAAGCCGTTAATCATTACAGTGATGTTTGAATCCTCAGGCATCCGATAGGCGCAAAAGGTTTCATGGTTATCAAAATAAGCGGTTAATCTGGCACTTGAACCTTGAAAATCAAGTTCATCAAAACAAATCTCATCTATGGGATTCACCGGTGTTTCTTCAGGCTTCAGCATAGCCAGTAAATTACGATATCCCATATATGAACCAACATGATTCCAATGATGATCACTCTTATAAAAATATTTCCGGTAATCATCAAAATCATTGACCGCAAACCGTTCGATTTTTTTCACATGCAGATGATGACTGATGAAAGGGAAATAACGGTCAGTCGGTGTTTCGGCATTAAAATCCATGGCGGATGAAGTAGTAATGAAATATGCATAAAAATCAACATCATCAAGCTGATCGATAAGCGGATTCATCGCATCGGCAAACTGCTGATAGCTTGTGAAATCAATCGTCTCACCCGGCCGATAAATCAGATAGCCACTATCGCCATATCGATAAATTCCTTTTCCCAAAGCAATGTATTCAAAAGTTTCTTTTGGCCTTTCAACATCGGTTTCGCTGCTCGTTTCCCCTGCATTCTGTGATTCATTAAGTTGAATTAAGTAGTCAGCCGGCAGCCGCTGAACCTTTTTTACGACAGCCTTGATCTGTTCACTATACATCAACTGATCATTTAAAAAGTTGTCAATCGCTTCCTGATAAGCTCCCTGCGCAAACGCATCTAAACTAAATTCAGGCCATTTCTGAAGTGCTCTGTTTTCAATCCTTGAATATTCAAGCTGTCCACGCATGGGAATACCCAAAACAAACCAACCGCATCCTGCAAGCATCAATAAGAATAAAATATTTCTTTTCATGCGCACCTCCTAGAAACGATAGTAAATAAAAGGATTATAGGAATTACTCATCAGCATGATGATACATATGAATAAAATTATCACAAACATCAGATCCGCTATAACTCCGGCAAGCCGCTGACTCTGGGCAAAATAACGCCGATAAAGCTTATTGAAAGCAGGCAGGCTCGCTAAAAAAGCCAATGGCTTATAACATAATGCATACAGTGCATCCGGCTGTTCATAGACGATTCTGCTTAGATCAGCAGGCGCATATACAAACATTCGATGCAGAAAGCCGAACAATGCCTGCATATCCTCTACTCTGAAAATCACCCAGCTGACAAGAATGACAAATAAGGTTGCAAGCCACCGTAAAATAGATGGCAGCTTCTCAGTTAGTTTAAGCAGAAATAATTTTTCAAGCATCAGCCACAAGCCAAAGTATAGACCCCAAAGAATATAATTCCAGTTTGCTCCATGCCACAGTCCGGTAAGTAACCAGACAATCAATATATTGCGTATCCATTTAAACTTGGAACATCGATTGCCGCCTAAAGGAATGTAGATATAATCTCTAAACCAGCTGCTTAGCGATATATGCCAGCGCCGCCAGAAATCAGTAATACTTTTCGCAATCAGCGGATAACGGAAATTCTCTAAAAAGTGAAAACCAAATATTTGCCCCAAGCCGATAGCCATGTCACTGTAACCGGAGAAATCGAAATAAATCTGAAACGTATAAGCAATTGCCCCAAGCCAAATCAATACCGTACCGCTGGCAGACGGTGCCTGGTTAAATATAAAATCGGCAAGTATAGCCATGTTATTACTTACAATAACCTTCTTTCCTAATCCCAATATAAATCGCCGCAGTCCATTCGCAATATCCGCAATGCTGCTGTGCCGTTCCTTCAGCTCCTGTTCAATCGTTTCATAACGGACAATTGGTCCAGCCACAAGCTGAGGAAATAGTGCAATATATGTGCCAAGCCGGATAAAATTATGCTGGGCCTGTACCTTCCCCTGATACACATCAATCAAATAAGACAATACCTGAAATGTATAGAAGCTGATACCAACCGGTAAAATCAATTCTTTAATTGGTATTTGAAAAGGCAGAATCAAATTCAAATTAGAAAAAATAAAGCGCTGATACTTAAAATAAAATAGAAAGAAGATGCAAGTAAAAATTGACAGCACAAAGTAAAACAGCGCTAATTTTGAATGCATTTCCTTATATATTTCAATCAATAAGCCAAACAAATATGCTACCAGCATCGTTGCCAAAATCACCAAGACATAGATCGGTTCTTCCCAGGCATAGAAAATAATTGAAGCGGTAAACAAGACTAAATTACGCCATTTCAGATTGCTGATTGGGAAATAGACGCAAAATACAAGCGGCAGGAAGAAGAATAAAAAACTCAGACTTGAGAAAACCATGCTTATTCTCCAGCCAGCTTATAAAACCAATTATCACCAACAAGCAAACACTGATTAATGCTATTCTCCTTCATATAAGCTTCTAAATCTAAAGGCATCTGCATATCATCTTCATAATAACGCATATCAATCACATGCACCTGATTAAAGCTCTCCGCAAGTAATTTCACGATTGCATTATCAAATGAAGTACCAATGACTAACAGATTTCCCTCTTGGTCAGGATTAGTAAATACCAGTTTTCCATCATCACCGCCATAATAAATGCCATAGTGACTGACTCCTAAAGACTCATCATACATTTTTAAACGATAAGCTTCTTCATTGCCATATGTACTCTCAATATCATTAATACTAACGGTAATATTAGGATTCTTTTCAAATTCATAGGCACAGAAATTCTCTGTCATATTACTGCCGCTCTGTCTTGCATTTGAACCTAAAGATTGTAAATTATCAAAACAATTCAAATTAAGCGGCTTTACTGCCTCTGCCTCCGGTTTCAGCATTCCTAATATATCCGCATATCCTTGGTAAGAACCCTGATAACTCCAATGATGATCTGTTTTATAGAAATAATTTTTATAATCTAAAAAGCTGTCCATATCTAGCTGTTTCATTTCTTTCACATGTAAATGTGATTGTATAAATGTAGTATAATCATCATGAATCGGAAGTCTGCTGAAATCAACAGCTCCGGAAGTAGGAATATAGTAAGCAAAAAAATCGACATCACTCATGACCTCGATCATCGAATTAAACTTATCTGCAAATCTTTCATAATTAGTAAAATCAATGGACTCTACAGGACGATAAAGTAAATAACCACTATTTCCATACATATAAATACCGCCGCCCAGAGCTTCATATTCCTTTACATAAAAAACATTCAGATCTCTGATACACATCGGTACTGCCGCTGGTTTGGTTAACGGTTCTGCCTCAGCACGCTTAGGCATATAAAACAAGCCTGCTGCGGTAATGACTAAAACAATTGTAAATAATAATAGAATATGTAATAATTTCATTCGCTTATCCTGCCTTTATTCGTAAAAAATTCCCAAGTTTTTTACCGGTCAGAAGCAAATTTATTTATATTTTATCGTCAAACACTTATAAGTATATCATATCCTTCTCTTAGTTGCAGTATCAAAACCAGCAGTAAAAAAGAAATAATAATATTACTCATCTTCAGAATCATTTAAAAGAAAAGCATCCTGAAGATAACTGTTTAATGGTATGCCTGCCTGTCTCAGTCTTCTGTATATACTCGCTCTGTTCATTCCGCACCGCTCTTCTAATTCCTTTGTCGATATCTCTTTCAGCCGCCATTTGTGGAAATCCTCATTGAAATTATCCGGCAGCGGCATTTTCTTTCTGCCAAAGCTCACACCTCTCGCTTTAGCGGCGGCGATCCCTTCAGCCTGTCTTTTCTTAATATTTTCTCTTTCAATCTGTGCAACATAAGCAAGAATCTGCAGCGTAAGATCGGCGATAAAAATACCGGTCAGATTACGGTCAGAAACACGGGTATCAAGCAGCGGAAAATCAAGGACGACAATATCAGCGCCGATATCCTTAGTAATGATTCGCCATTGTTCGAGAATTTCATCGTAGTTTCTGCCAAGCCGGTCGATACTTGATACAACCAGCAAATCTCCCAGACTAAGTTTCTTCATCAGCCGCTGCCACTGCGGTCTCTCAAAATCCTTTCCGCTTTGTTTATCCATGAAAATGTTTCTTGGTTTAATATTCCATTCAGCCAGTGAAGCACGCTGCCGATCTTCATTTTGATCCTTACTTGAGACACGTATGTACCCGTAGATTTTATTCATGATAGAACCCCCCCTTATGAGAAAAATCCTATCGGACTGTGAATGTTATTTCATTAGATTATCTGATATGAATATTTCAAACAAGCATAATTTTTTTAATTCATAAATGATTTGGTATTTATATCACAAAAAAGCTACAGTGTATAAATAGGCGATGAATTAATGAAACTGCGTCTGATACTGCAAAATGTATGAATAAATTGAATATTTATATGGATAATCTAATTCTTACACTACTAATTAATTGTAAGAGAATTGAGTGGTAAAAGCAACTAAAGGTAATAAATGGAAATAAACGCTTTTCGGTGTACATTTAGTGATTTATTGTAATTGATGGCTATATCTTCGATCTGAGTCAATGATGGTTATGCTGGCTGCTATGTTATAATGAATTAAGTAAGAAAAGCTTTATAAATTATAGAATTCGCATTAAAATAAAACCATAAGCTGAGGAGCTGATAATATGAAAATCGCAATGGGACAGTTGAATGTAAAGGCTGGCAGACCTTTAGAGAATATAGCGTCTATGAAAGATATGATTCAAAAAGCAAAAGAGGATCATGCCGATTTAATTGTGTTTCCTGAATTATGTGTTTCAGGTTATTTACTGGCAGATAAATGGCTGGATAATGACTGGTGTGAGAGTTTAATTGCATATAATGAAGAGATCCGTCAATGGTCTCAGGGGATTGGTGTGATCTGGGGAAATCTGGGCACGATTGAGGGGATTCGCGGCCGCGATGGCCGTAAGGTTCGTTTAAATACGGCATTCTTTGCTTATAACGGAGAATGGGTTAAACGTGAAAATGGCTTGTATGATGGAATGTATGTCAAATACCTCAATCCGGATTATCGTGTTTTTGATGACAGCCGTTACTTTCTTTCAGCTCTTGAATTAAGTGAACAATTGGTTGTCGATCGCAATTTCATGACCGATCCATTTCTGTTTGAAATCAACGATCATACAGAGCGGATCGGATTAGAAGTCTGTGAAGATATGTGGAATGGTGATTACAGTTTTGATCCTACCCGTGAATATTTGCGGAAGCATGTGTCGATGATTGTCAATATTTCCAGCTCTCCATGGACTAGAAATAAAGAAATTGGCAGAAGTAAACAGATTATGAGGCATTGTCTGGATATTTATCCATTTGTGCCTTTTGTCTATGTAAATGCGTGTGGTATGCAGAATAGTTCTAAAACTGTCTGTGTGTTTGATGGTGATTCAACGATTTGGAATAAAGCAGGGGAAGTTATTCATGCATGCAATGACGCGTTTATGGAAGAATTGAAGGTTGTTGATCTTGATGAAACTTGCCCTGTGAAGAAAACAGAGCATAAGCTATTGAAAGCGTTGCTTTGTTCATTGAAAGAGTTTGATGAGCAGCTGTTTGATAGAAAAGTAAAATGGATCATTGGCTTGTCAGGCGGTTTGGACAGCAGTGTGAATGCCGCATTACTGACGATGGCATTAGGCAAAGAGCGAATTATCGGTTTAAATATGGCAACTCAATATAACAGTATGACAACGATCGATAATGCTCATCAGCTGGCGATACGTCTTGGCATTGAATGTCGGGACGGCATGATTCAGCGATTGATTACGGCAAATGAGGAAGTTTTGAAACAGTATATAACGCACGATATTACAGAATTTGCTTTAGAAAATATACAAGCCAGAATCAGAGGCTCTGTGTTAAGTGCAGTTTCACAGCTTGAAAATGGCGTCATAATTAATAATGGCAATAAGGTTGAAATGGCATTGGGATATTGTACACTATATGGTGATACGATTGGATGCATTGCACCTTTAGGTGATGTGACCAAGGCAGAATTATTTGATCTAGCCAGAAGTATTAATGAAACGCTTCATGAAGAAGTGATTCCAACTAATCTATTGCCTGAAATAATTGAGGGTGAGCTGAAATGGCTGATGCCGCCCAGCGCTGAGTTAAAGAGCAATCAAAGTGATCCGATGAAATGGTTTTATCATGATTTATTGGTACAGCGTCTTTGTGAATATCCAACCTATCAGATTGAGTCGCTGCTTGTTGATTATCTCGATGGTTCAATTATGGAGAGTGAATTTGGAAACTGGCTGCGCCTGTACCATTTAGAGGAGCCAGCGGCTTTTATAGAAGATCTTGAATGGGTACTTTCTAAATTTTCAGCCGGGGTATTTAAACGCCTGCAGACTCCGCCAATCGTTATGGTATCACGAGGCGCTTTCGGCAGTGATTTTAGAGAGAATCAGATGAAGGTTGAAAGAAGTCAGCGCTATTTAGATTTAAAAGCCCAAATATTGAATAAACCAACAATTGCTTTCAGTGCGCCGGAAGATCATGAGGCTGTGCGGTATGCGGTCATTATGGCACGTTATCAAAGCAAGTGGATCTTTGTCCAAGCTAAAAACCGCGATACACTGGAAATTCCCGGCGGAAAACGGGAGCTGAATGAAACGATTCAGGAAACGGCGGTCAGAGAGTTGTTTGAGGAAACCGGAGCGGTGAAATGCACTTGCCGGCCCTTATTAAATTATTGTGTAGAAAGTAAGGGCAAGTCATCGTGGGGACAATTATTCTTTGCGGATATTAAAGAGCTGGAGCCTTTGCCGGAATATGAAATTGGATCAATAGTGCTGTTAGATAAATTGCCTAAAAAGCTTACCTATCCGGCAATTCAGCCATATCTATACAGAAAGGCACTTACTGTCTTAAAGGAGGAACTAAATGGAAGCAAATAAACCGCTGCCGATTCAGACAGCATTTAATGTTCGTGAATTAGGCGGTTATGTAAATATTGACAAGAAGACTTTAAAACAAGGGCATTTTATACGCTCGGGCGGGATTTCTGAACTGAGTGATGAAGATTGCGCCTATTTATATGATTACGGTGTCCGTACAATTATCGATTTAC
This sequence comes from Clostridiales bacterium VE202-08, assembly GCA_000508965.1. GTDB lineage: Bacteria > Bacillota_I > Bacilli_A > Erysipelotrichales > Erysipelotrichaceae > Dielma. The sequence continues at coordinate 289,892 of BAHV02000001.1, read as the reverse complement.
GTTCAGCGGATGAAAGGGCAACGAAACCTGATCGGCTGATTAATTATAAAGATATAAAAAATTATGCATTTTCATTATCTGAAGATGCTGAACCGGGAAAGATACAGACTTTGACGATTTCCTCAATGGATCAATTATATTGCCGCATTCTTGACAAGAGTCAGGCAATGATCGGTGAAATATTTAAAATCATGCTGGCAAGTAAGGGTACAGTTTTATTTCATTGTACTGCGGGTAAAGACCGCACTGGGGTACTGGCGATGCTGCTGCTGAAGCTGGCTGATGTTGATGAAGAAACGATTATTAATGATTATGCGGCAAGTTATCAGAATTTACTGCCTTATATTCATCGCCTTCAAAAATCGTTGGAAGATATTCACATGAAGCTGCCGCTGCATGTATTTGAGTCTGATCCACAGAATATGCGCCAAACCTTAGCTTATTTTAATCAGCGGTATACGGTTCGCGGTTATCTGACATTCGCTGGTTTAAGTGAAGATGAAATTGACGAGCTGCACTCACTGCTGGTATAATTATGATCCTCAGTGTGTCACAGCGCTGTGATATTCCTGCGTATTTTTCTGATTGGTTTTATCAGCGAATTAAGGAAGGCTTTGCCGATGTACGCGCTCCTTTTAATCCTCAGCTTGTTCACCGTGTGAATCTAAGCCAGGAAAATGTTGACTTAATTGTATTTATGAGTAAAAATCCACTGCCGATGATGGCAAAGCTGGATCAATTAAATGGTTATAACTGCTGTTTTCAAATTACAATTACACCCTATACCCATGATATCGAAAAAAATGTCGCGGATAAAAGATTGATCGTGGAAGCTGTCCGCACATTGAGCCGCCGATATGGCCCGCACGCGGTAATCGTTCGTTATGATCCGATTCTGCTTAATCAGCGGTATACGATCGAGTATCACATGAAGGCTTTTCAGCGTTTGTGTGAACAATTATCCTCAGCTGTCGATACGATCATCTTTAGCTTTATCGATGAATATAAAAATACCCGTGCTCATCAAGCCGAGTTAAAGCTGATGCCAATCAGTGAGAGTCAAATGCTGCTGCTTGCCAAGGGGATGGCGCAGATTGCGGAAGGTTTTGGCATCCGGCTGCAGACTTGCGGTGAAAAAATTGATCTTCAGCATTTAAACATCCAAAAAGGCAGCTGTATATCCTCAAAGCTGCTTGCCGGCTATGGCATACACAGCGCATATCCGCTTGCCAAAACAAGAGGTGACGGATGTGATTGTCTGGCATACACTGATCTTGGCGCGTACAACTGCTGTGCCCATGGCTGCAGCTATTGCTATGCCAATTATGATGAGGCAAAGGTGAAAATGAATTTGCGCCAGCATGATCCGATGTCTACAATGCTGACAGGTCATCTTAAATCAGATGATAAATTGGTCGATAAAAGGCAGAAAGTTAAACAGACTGTCTTATTTTAGGAGTTAATGCATGGTTTTGTCGAAGGCTTTTGATTTCAAAACTGATAGAGTTCAGGTTATAATAGAGACGAGGTAAACGTATGAGAATCAATAAATATATCAGTTCAACCGGTTTTTGTTCCCGCCGGGCCGCCGAACAGTTTATCCAAGACGGACGCGTTACGGTAAATGGTCAGCCGGCATTAATCAGTACCCCGATTGAAGAGGGCGATGTTGTCTGTGTGGATGGCAAAAGGGTTGAACCGCTTAGGGACTATGTTTATCTGCTTTTGAATAAACCAGTGGGTATTACCTGTACTACGGAAAGACATGTTGAGGGAAATATTATTGATTATATCAACTATCCCGAACGTTTATTCCCAATTGGCCGTTTGGATAAGGATTCAAGCGGATTGATTGTTTTAACAAATGATGGTGACATTGTAAATCAAACCTTAAGAGAAGAAAACGGGCATACAAAAGAGTATGAGGTTGAAGTAGACGGCCGGATCAATGATGAGTTTTTGTCAAAGATGGCAGCCGGTATTCAAATCTATAACCCGGTGACCAACAGTTACGTTATTACCAAGAAATGTGAAATCCATCAAACCGGACCCCGGCATTTCAGAATCATTTTGACACAGGGTTATAACCGGCAAATCCGAAGAATGTGTTCCGCTTTGAATTATCATGTTCGATCTTTGCGCAGAATCCGTTTCCTTAATCTGACCGTAAAGGGATTAGCGGTGGGACAATGGCGTGAATGCACACCTGAAGAAGTAAGTGAATTAAAGCGATTGGCCAATATCCAATAAGTATTGTGATACCTTTAACGTATAAAAACCATTTCTTACAAAATTGATAGGTCAGAGTATGATGTTTCGGTGTACACTTAAAGTATAAATTAAGAAAATCTTAAGATGTTCCTCAAGATGTTCTTAATAGATCGATCTTATAATTGAGGTACACAAAGGAGCTTGGATAGAACTATGAAACGAATGCTGCTGGTAATGAGCATGGTATTATTATCCATGAGCGGATGTATTAATGCCAAGCCGATGAGTATAGAAGAGCGGCTGGCTCATGAATTTTATAAGTTAAATGATCAGGGATATTTTAAAGAAATGGTTGGGGTTACCTATGAATTATCCTATGAGGGGGTATTTACAATTTCCAAAAAGGGAAGCTATGATCTCAATACGGATATTGTAAAGGTTAAAAGCTGTGAAGTGCTGGCGGAAACAATGGAAGCCGTTGATGATAGCAGCTGCAGAAAGAAGGATTTAGAGAAAGCAGCGCAGATTTATGAAGCCTTTAAAATCGAACTGGGGCGTCTTGATATTAGTAAAGATGAACTGCTTGAGTTTTTAGATAAAGAATAGGAGGGGTGTTTATGGGACTATATGCTGATGCAGGGATGAAGTTTCTATTTGTATTATTTATTATGCAATTCATCAGTGTATATATCAATGCCGATAATATGCTGATTCCGGCAAGAAAAAGAGCCAGAAATAAAAGATTGGCGTGTTTGCTGAGGCTGAGTTTGGCAGCCATCCTGACATGGGGGAATCTGGTATCGAATAAGCTTATCAGGACAAAGGATGTCAGCTGCGATGAATGCAGTGTTCTTGTCGAAGATGAGAATGAGGAAATACTATAGTGTGCTTAGGCACACTTTTTTTATATAGTTATAAATGTGTTTTACCATGTAGAAGTGGCGATTAAATTATGCATTCTTTGCAAATAAAAAGCAGTCAATCGTTTTAAAGTGAACCCCATAAGCTGGACATACAATTTATAGAGGTGCATTTTATTTTGATTAACTGCTTGTTGAACTGAAAGTAATCGAATCCTTTTTGTATGTATATACATCTAGGATTACCATTTCCTGACCGCCCCAATTCTTTTCTTGTAAAGTATAATCCTCTTTTACGAAGCCATTGTTTAGTAACACTTTTGATGAATATACGTTCTCCGGCATGACAAATGCTTGCAGTGTAGAAATATTAACTTCACTTACTAAATATTCAATCATTAATTTTAAGACGTTTGTTGCAATTTTCTTATTCCAATAATCTTCATTTAAACGATAACCCACGGTGATTTTATTTTCTCTTTTTTTGTAGTCAAACATTTCTGCTAAACCTACAAGTCTATTAGGACTTTCTTTTAGATAGACGCCTGCAATTATATGCTTTTTCTTTTCGAAATCTCTGCCGCCTAAATTTTTAATTGCCGTTTCTAAGGCTTTATCATTTTTCTTATATAAAAAGGATGGCAAATACTTATATACATGATCATTATTGCTTATTTCTGCTAACGCTGCAACATCAATCGGTTCCATTTTTCTTATTATTACTTTATCGTTTTCTACATATGGAAAAACATCAAATAATTCTGCCATCATAACCTCCACGGATTTTTATGATTCTTATATATAAACTAGGATAGCTAAAACATTATGAAGATTTTATTTATAAACATTGCTGTACAAATTCCACAGGATGCTGAATGATTTTGGAAACTTCCTCAACAGATAAACCTTGTGATAGATAACGCTTCGCTATCACTTCCATTGATTCACCAATCTCAATCATATGGAAATCAGGATCATAGATTCTGACAACTCGCTGCTGCCATTCGTGTTTTTTTGGAGGATGGACAGGCTTAACATCTTTATGATCCTTCAAAAGAAGTAAAAATGCATCGAAATCGTCTACTTCAAAATATAACTCCATGTTATGTGATTTTTTAACGAGTGATTCTGGATCAATATCCGTAAGCCATGCAAAATCCTCCTGTATAGCAAACCCACCGCTGAAAGTTACATTTTTACCTAAATCTAAAACAACTTCTTGCTCAAAAAGTTCCTTGTAGAATTTCTTGGATACTTCAGCATCTTGAACTGCCAATAATGGTAATTGAAACTTCATTTTACAGAGCCCTCCATTTATAATTTTGTTTTCACTTGTATCAGTTTTTCTATTGTTGATTTGTTAATGTGGATAATATGTCTGATTTATTTGGAAGATCTAACCGCATAGACATATTTCTCACTGTTGATATATTGCTTATTGATATAGATTACTTCATCATTTTCAGTCAGCACCGTCTGTGTCACTTCTAAAATCGGTGTAGCTGTCGGCAGCAGAAGCAGTTTGGAGAATTCTTTTGTTGCCCGTTTGATTTGAAAGTGGTCTTCAAATTTTGATGGAATCAAACCAAGTCTTTCACTGATTTTTTGAAGAATTGAACTATTCTCCAATTCCTCATCAAGCAAAAACGCAAAACTGGTCTGAAAATAATCGATCTCCACAATACACGGCGTATCATTAACTGAACGCAGACGAGTGATTGTAATGGCTTGATTATCGGTGTTTGACAGCAGATCAGCGATTTCCGAGTCGGTATGCTGGATGCATCGGCTGATAATTTTCGTTGAAGGAACCGCATTCATTCGCAGACATGTGTCGGTAAAGCTGCCGCCTGAAAAGACATTCTCAACATGAGCCGGTATACGCACAAAAGTACCCTTGCCATGTTTTTTAATCAATATATTATCTTTTACAAGCTGATCCAGCGCTTTTCTTACCGTAACACGGCTAACTTCATACATCTGACTCAGCTGCATTTCAGCGGGGATTCTCTCGCCTGGCTTATATTTACCTTTTTTAATACCTTCAAGCAGTTCAAGATATAACTGTTCCTGAAGCGTGACTGCACTTAGCTGTTTAAGCTTTGACATATTGGCGCCTCCCCTTACTTACCTTATATATTACCATTTTATAATCTCTTTGCACTTAAAAATTAAAAAATTTACAAAAAGAGTAGACAATCTGAGTATATTGTATTATGATGTATTTAGTTAATACAAGTTAATACAACTTATGGAGGTAAAATGAAAAGGAAAATAATTTTGGCATCACATGGGGAATTATCAAAAGGACTCGCGGATACAGCCCGGATGATTATTGGTAATGTGGCAGCTGAGATTCAGTGTTATTGTCTCAAACCGGGACAAAGCGCTGATTCATTCGCAAAAGAATTGACAGCTGAACTACTGGCAGAACCTGAACAGGAATTCGTAATTCTCAGTGATCTGTACGGTGCCAGTGTATGCAGTGCATTAAGCGCTTTGTTAGTTTATCCCAATGTAAGACTCTTTACCGGAATGAATATCAATATGCTGCTGGCAATCTGTTTGGAGTATCCTGAGAAATTGAGGGATGAAGATATTCAAAAAATCATACTTGATGCAAGATCGGGTATTAAAGCATTATCAGCTTCCGATTTAGCGGCAGATGCTGAGGATTTCTAAGGAGGAAATTATGAAAAAGGAAAAAGGCTTCTTATCAATATTTAAAAATGAAAAACCGATTTTAGGGATGCTGCATCTGAAAGGCAGTGATGATGAAGATGTATTTGAACGTTTTAAAAGAGAATTAGATATTTATGTGAAGGGCGGCGTTGACGCGATTATTGTAGAGAATTATTTTGGCCGATACAATAATTTAGAAAAAGCGTTAGCTTATGTGGAACAGGCAAAGCTTGATATCCCTTATGGTGTGAATTGTCTGAATGTGGATCAAATGGGCTTTGAGCTGGCAGAGAAGTATCATGCATCCTTTGTTCAGCTTGATTCTGTAGTGGGGCATGTTAGACCAAGAGATGAAGAAACGCTGAGTGCCTTCTTTCAATTAGTTCGCGAAAGATATCAAGGGATGATATTAGGCGGTGTGCGATTTAAGTATCAGCCGGTGCTGTCAGAAAATAGTGTTGAAGAGGATTTGAAGATTGCGATGACACGCTGTGATGCTGTATGCGTAACACAGGATGCGACAGGTCAAGAAACGTCAATGGCCAAGATCAGACAATTCAGAGATGGACTCGGTGACTTTCCTTTGATTATCGGGGCTGGTGTTACACCGGCGAATGTAAATGAGCAATTTAAAATTGCGGATGGCGCGATCGTGGGCAGCTTCTTCAAGGATAGTTATAAGGATGATGGTGAATTATCCGCAGATCATGTGAGAGAAATGATGGATGCCGTAAAGCGCATCAGAGGTAAACAAGTATGATAAAACTGGTAAGAGTGGATCACCGGCTGCTGCATGGACAGGTAGCCTTTACTTGGGTGAAAATGATTGGTACTGATTGCATTTTGATAGCCAATGACAGTGTGGCTAAGGATGAGCTGCGGATGTCAGCGCTTCGGATGGCAAAACCGGACAATACAAAGTTGGTGATTAAGAGTATTGAGGATTCAATAAAAGCAATTAAAAGCGGCGCAGCGGATAAATATAATCTATTTATTATCTGTGAATCAATTAAGGATGCTTATGAACTGGCAAAGAATATTGATTCAATCAAGAAGATCAATCTTGGCGGCACAAAGCTTGCGGCAGGAAGGAAACAAATTTCTAAAGCGATGTTTGTCTCCGAAGAGGATTGTCAGATGCTGAAGGAATTGGAGGCTATGGGACTTTCTCTTGAAGTTCAGATGGTTCCGGATGACATTGCAGAAAATGTCATGAAACTTATATAAGGAGGAAATGGGAATATGATGACACAAACACTGATGATATTCGTAGTGGCGGTACTCGGTTATTTGAATAGTTATCTGGCCAGTGCAATGATTTGCCGGCCGATGGTAATGGGAACTTTAGTGGGTCTTGTATTAGGTGATTTACAGACGGGCGTTATGGTCGGTGCTACGCTTGAGTTAGTTTGGCTGGGTGCTATGGCGATCGGCGCCAGCAATCCGCCGGATATGATTTCAGGATCAATTATCGGAACGGCCTATGTTATTGTGACTGGTTCTGATGTGGCAGCTTCAGTAGCATTGGCGGTACCAGTATCGATGCTGATGCAGTCACTGTGGAATTTAATGATGATGATTATTGTACCGATGCTGGCTGCTAAGGCTGATAAGTTTGCTCTCACATGTGATAATAAAGGCATTGACCGCATGCATTATATCGCGATCATTATTCAAGTTGGTGTTCTTTCAGTATTAACGGCTATCGGTTTCTATGTTGGTTCTTCAGTTATGGAAAATCTGGTAAATTCTATACCGGTATTTATTACCAACGGTTTAAATTATGCAATGGGTATTATTCCTGCTATCGGTTTTGCGATGCTGGCACGTATGATTGTCAACAAGAAGCTGGCATGTTTCTTATTCTTCGGTTTCTTATTAGTTGCTTATTTCAATTTGAGTATTGTAGGCGTTACCGCAATTGCGTGTGTGGTTGCCGCCATCTTAATTTTTAACACAAATGGAATGGAAAATAGGGAGGTAGCTGTAGATGACAACGATTTCTAAGGATAAGAAGCTGACTAAAAAAGAATTGAATCAGATATTCTGGCGGTCATGTCAGTTGGATGTTTCATGGAACTATGAGCGGCAGCAGAATTTAGGTTATTCTTATGCAATGACACCGGTTATTAATAAGCTTCATGATAAAGGCAGTGAGAAGCAGCAGCGGGCGTATGCGAGAGGTCTTGATTTTATGGCGATCACACCGCAGGTTTCAACACTGCTGATGGGAATCAATGCAGCCATGGAAGAAGAAAATGCGAATAATCCAGATTTTGATGATGATACGATAGCGGCGGTCAAAACTTCATTAATGGGACCGCTGGCAGGGATCGGTGACTCAATGATTGCTGGTACACTGAGAATTATAGCGACGGGCATCGCAATGGGATTTGCCTCTCAGGGCAATGTGCTGGGTCCGATTCTGTTTCTGTTGATTTATAATGTACCGGGTTTTATCATTCGGTATTACGGACTCAAGTTTGGCTATGAAAAAGGTGCTGCTTTCATTACCGGCGCTGAGAAAAACGGCATAATGGAAAAGGTTACTTATGTGGCGGGAATTGTAGGTTTGATGGCTATCGGCGGCATGGTTGCGAGTTATATTTGGCTTGATCTGCCAATTATGATTGGTTCCGGGGAGTTTGCAGAGCCATTATCTAATTACCTTGATATGATTATGCCTTGTCTTACACAGCTGGCGTTATTTGGATTGATGTACTGGCTGCTTGGCAAGAAGGTTAAGACAACCTGGATTTTGATTGGCACATTAGTAATTTGTATTGCGGTTTGTTTTGTGTTTGGTATTTAGATAGATAGGAGACAGGTTTGAGCATTGGCTTGAGCCTGTTTTTTTGTAAAGAACGAAAGAAAAACTTATGAATGCCCTGCATTTTTGGCTGTTGACAAAGAAAAAGAATGAGCGATTTAACTATTTCAAATCAATCATGTCATATTCTCGTCAAGTGCTGACTTGAATGACGAGAATCAGTAATATGAAATTATTATGTTGATTAGATTCAAAAATAAAACGATTTCAGTATCTATTGTGTTGATCAATAGCTTAAGAAATCGTTTTATTTTATCCTATGTGCTTAAGCTGTTCCTCAATCAGTGATAGTGAAAGCTTCATTGCATGCAGCAACGGTACATACCTTCTGTATTGTACGCTTCCTTCTTCATATTTTTGCTGTGCCTTTTCACATTTACTAATGATTGACAGGATTGGCGGCAGCGCTTGTCTTATCTCATCATTCTGATGCTGGCAGGGTTCGTCATTAATTAATAATGATTTGGCAATTTTTAAAGCATTAAGACGATTCTTCAATAATGAATGCTGTGACGTGCCAGCCTTAAATTTTAACTGCGCCTTCTCACAATTGGTTATTGTTGAAGTAATGGTTTGAATTGCCGCTGCGTACTCTTCGGTTGAATGATTATTCATGTGTGCCTCCTGCCCTGTAATTGGAAAAACATTATAACATATTATGAACCTGATCCCCAAGGTTGTGAAATGTTTTTGCTTTAATAGAAATTAAATAATACGCCAAAGTAAAAGATGGCCAGTATTTCACCAGTCATCTTTATATTTTTAGTAGTTATTTTATTTAATCAATATTTCGGCGATTTGTACAGCATTTGTTGCCGCTCCCTTGCGCACCTGATCGCCGCAGCACCACAGTGACAAACCACCTCGATCACTTGCAATATCCTCACGAATACGGCCAACAAAAACAAGATCTTGATCACTTGTATCGAGTGGCATCGGATATACACGATTTGTTGGATCATCTTTTAAAACACAGCCTTTTGCCTCGGCAATAACAGCTTTTGCTTGTTTAACACTGATTGGCTCTTCGCATTCCAAGGCGATAGATATACTATGCGAACGCATTATCGGAACTCGTACGCAGGTGCAATTAACCCTAAGGTCAGGCAGATGCATAATTTTACGGCCTTCATTCTGCATCTTCATTTCTTCACTGGTATAACCAAGCTCGTTGAAATCGCCGATTTGGGGAATTAAATTATAAGCGATTTGATAAGGAAATGTGTTAACCTCCGCTGGTTTCCCATGACCTAAAGCCATCACTTGATGATTCAGCTCCTGAATTCCTGCCACACCGGCTCCCGATACGGCCTGATAAGTTGAAACGATCATTTTTTTAATCGGCGATATCTTATTCAACGCATTTACCGCTGTCAAAGCGATGATCGTAGAACAATTTGGATTAGCAATAATACCTTTATGCAGTGCAGCATCCTCAGGATTGATTTCAGGTACAACTAAAGGGACATCCTCTGTCATTCTGAAAGCACTGGAATTATCAATCATTACAGCGCCAGCCTGTATGATCGCCGGCGCAAATTCCTTTGCCCATTGATTATCGACAGCACTCAGCACGATATCCATACCCGCAAAAGCTTCCGGACATGCGAGCTGCACATCAATTTCCTGTCCTTTAAATAATACTTTCTTTCCTACACTGCGCTGACTGGCCAGCGGCCTTAATTCTTTAACGGGAAAATTCCGCTCTTCCAGCACTTTTATCATCTCTTGACCAACCGCACCTGTTGATCCCAGTATCGCGACATTATAAGTTTTCATAGTTCACAGTTCTCCTCTAGCCGATGAAGCGTTCATACATTACGCGAATCGTCTTTTCAAAATCCTTATTCTCAACACCGACCACAATATTGATCTCATCGGAACCCTGGTTGATTGTACGAATATTAATATCATGCTTCCCCAGTTCACCAAAGACCTTTCCGCTGATACCGGGCCGATAGACCATGCCACGGCCAACAATGGCAATCAGTGACAGATTCTCATAAGTTTTAATTGAATCAGGATTTACACTCTCTTTAATATCGGCAATCAAATCATAGATACAATTCTCTACCTTTTCACTGGCAACAACGACAGAAAAGGAATCGATGCCTGACGGAATGTTTTCAATACTGATTTTATAATTTTCAAATACCTGAAGCACACGGCGTACAATGCCAATCTCGTTAGACATATGTGAGCGATTGATCGTGAAAGCGGTGAAATTCTTCCGACCGGAAATCCCGGTAATAAAATGCGGCGGGTTTTTCTTATCTAAAACACTGCAGTCTTCCATGATCATCGTTCCAGGGTTATCCGGTTCATTCGTGTTTCTGATGTTGATAGGAATATTCTTTTCTTTTACGGGGAAGATTGCCTCTTCATGAAGGACATTCGCTCCCATATAAGATAATTCACGCAATTCATTATAAGTTATGCTTTCAATACGCCGAGGGTTCTCAATGATTCTTGGGTCGGCTACCAGAATGCCGGAAACATCTGTCCAATTTTCATAAACATCAGCATTGATCGCGTTCGCCAGGATAGCACCGGTGATATCCGATCCGCCCCTTGACATTACTTTTACCATGCCATTTGGCAATACACCATAGAAACCCGGAACAACTAAACGTGTATGTTTCTCCAAGATCTTTTCAAGGGCGCTTTGTGTTTTTTCAAAATTAATTGAGCCATCATAATTAAAAATAATAAAGGATGCGGCATCGGCAAAGTCAAAACCCAGATACTCGGCCATTAACAGGCCAGTAAGATATTCGCCTCTTGATACAAGATAATCAATGCTCATATCACGATTCATTTTTGAGCGGATTTCAGCAAATTCCTTCTGTAAATCAGTTTTAAGTTTCAGATCCTTTTGAATCGCATAATAACGCTCCTCAATCAGCGAGAAGATATTCTCGTAAGAAACCCCATATTTCAAATGCGCATGGCATAGATATAATAAATCCGTGACTTTGTTGTCGTCTTTAAATCGTTTGCCGGTAGCTGAAACAACGACAAACTGCCGAGACGGATCACTTTCAATGATTCTCTTAACTTTTTCAAACTGCGTTGCATCGGCAACACTGCTGCCGCCAAACTTTGATACTTTAATCATGATTTTCCCCTCAGACTTCCTTATTCGCGGATACCGGCAAAGAAAAGCTTATAACCCTGCTGCTTTAACTGCTTTGCCAGCTCATGCATCTTAGCGACAGACAGCTTTCCTGTTTCATAGAAAACACCATCGGCATTTGATTCATAAGAGCGGCTGATTTCCTGTAAGGCTTCACAAGCTTTATCGGTATGCACATAGTAAGCATGAGTTGCATTTTCATTATTAACTTTGATTGTCTTATTAAGTACAATTTCATAATCTTTAGCTTCATTAGATGTGATATCAAGCAGATCCTGAACTACTGCATTCGCCGTTGGCAGCTTACCCGCACCCTGTCCATAAAATTTCAAATCACCAATGGTCACACCGCTTAATGAACAAATATTGAAATTGTCAGGAACATTTGCTTCCAGACAATTTTCATTTAAGAGTGTCGGCTCCACATATATTGCCAATTCATCATTAAGACAGCGAATGACCGCTAAGAGTTTGCAGACCTTCCTTTTACGATGAAAATAATCAATATCTGCACAGGTCAGAGCACGAATGCCAAAAACCGGCACCGCTTCCTTATATACATAGGTATTGTGTGCAATTCCGGCAGAAATAATGGCTTTATTTTGAACATCGATGCCATCGATATCCGCGCTTGGGTCATATTCCGCATAGCCCAGCTTCTGCGCTTCTTTTAACACCGCATCAAAATCAGCCCCGGATTTATGCATTTGATCCAGAATATAGTTAGTTGTGCCGTTAAATATGCCAGTAATTTCAAAAATATCATCAATTCTGGCATAACGCTGGAGGTTCTTGATCCAGGGAATACCGCCGCCGGTACTTGCTTCAATTAAAAAATAGCAATGATGAGCCTTTGCAGTCTCAACAAATTCTTTAAAATTAGCCGCAATCACTGCCTTATTTGCGGAAACAACGTGCTTGCCTTTGGCTAAAGCCTCTAAAATATATTCACGAGCCGGATGCAGACCGCCCATTACCTCAACAATGATATCTATCTCAGGATCATTTATTAAATCAGCATAGTTACATGTATAACGTGCATCTTTGCAGTCTTCTGGTGATTTGACCAAAATGCGCTGAATTTCAAGCAATCCTTTTAATTTTTCTATAATCTCTACAACTCCGCTGCCAACCGTGCCGCAGCCCAGTAAACCTATTTTCATGCTTATCCTCCCTCACAGACATACATTTGACGCGCTATGTCTTTAAAATAAAAACACTTGTATTTAAACTGAAAACATTGTATCATAGTGCTATGTTAATTGCAAGTTGAAAGTACGGAGGGTCAATTATGAGAATTTTTGAGAGCACAAGGGATAAAAAATGTCAGGCGTCTGCTTCTTTAGCAATCTTGAACGGACTTGCTGAAGACGGCGGTTTATATATGCTTCGTGATTTGAGTGAGTTAAAAATCGATTTGAATTCAATTCTGGATTTAGATTATTATCAGCTGGCGGAACTGATTTTAGGAAAGCTATTAGATGATTATACTGCTGAGGAGATACATCATTGTGTACATGCGGCATATGAGGGTAGATTTACAGCCGATGATATTACACCATTAGTAAAAGTGGGTGGTGTTCATCTTTTGGAGCTGTTTCATGGCCCTACCTCCGCATTTAAAGATGTGGCCTTATCAATACTGCCGCATTTAGTGACTGCCGCGCTTGAAAAACATGGTGTCGATGATGAAATCATTATTCTGACAGCGACCAGCGGTGATACAGGGAAAGCGGCTCTAGCGGGATTTAAAGATGTCAAGAATACAAAAATCATGGTTTTTTATCCGGAAGAGGGAGTCAGCGCGGTGCAGAAGCGCCAGATGGAAACACAAACAGGCAATAATGTATGCGTGGCTTCAATCAAAGGTAATTTTGATGATGCGCAAAGCAGTGTTAAACAGATTTTTACCAACCATGAAATGGCCGCAAGAATGAAACAGAATCATCAGCAATTCTCAAGTGCAAACTCAATTAATGTGGGCCGTTTACTGCCGCAGGTTGTTTATTATTTTAAAGCCTATGCAGATTTAGTGAAACGCGGTGAAATTAAACTTTATGAAGCGGTTAACTTTGCGGTGCCGACAGGAAATTTCGGGAACATACTGGCCGGTTATCTTGCAAAGCAGATGGGCTTGCCGGTAGCTAAATTTATCTGTGCTTCTAATGAAAATAATATTCTTACTGATTTTATGAACACTGGCATCTATGACCGTAATCGTGCATTTAAAAAGACGCTGTCACCATCGATGGATATCTTAATTTCAAGTAATCTGGAACGTTATCTTTATATGCTGTGCGGGAATGACAATGAACAGGTAAGATTATGGATGAATGAATTACAAGAAAAAGGCAGCTATTCAATCGGTAAAGACTTGCTTGAAAAGTTACAAAGTGAGTTTTGGGCTGACTGCGCAGATGATGATAAGACAAAGGAAATCATCAGGCAGTGCTATGAAACAAATCATTATGTGCTGGATACTCATACCGCGGTTGCTTATGCGGCTGCGATGAAGTTTGCGAATCAACAGATCAATAATCAGAAAACCGTTGTCTTATCAACAGCTTCACCTTATAAATTTGTCGGCAGTGTCTATGAAGCACTTACTGGCAAACAGGAAGCGGATGAATTTTCACTAATGCAAAAACTGGCGGATTTTTGTGGTGCGGCAATCCCTAAGAATCTGGCAAGTCTTAATGAGCTGCCGATTCGTCATGATAACCATTTAGCGAAAGAAGCGATTCAATCATTTGTAGAAAAGAAATTGGGGGAAAAGCAATGGTAAGAATTAAAGTACCGGCTACGACAGCCAATATCGGACCGGGCTTTGATTCTCTTGGCTGTGCGTTAAGCTTATATGCAACGATAGACTTTGAAGAAACTGATGCAGGCTTAATGATTGATGGCTGTGAACCGGCTTATCAGAATGAAGAAAATCTGATGGTTGTCGCTTATGACTTAACGATGAAAAAGCTGAATATGCGACGTAAAGGTCTGCATATACGCTTTCATTCCGATATTCCAATCAGCCGCGGTCTTGGCAGCAGCGCGGCATTGCTTGTGGCGGGCAGTATGGCAGCCAATGTTTTGCATGGCAATTCTCTTGATAAGGGTGAAATTTTAGAAATCTGCAATCAGATTGAAGGGCATCCTGATAATGTAGCACCGGCCATTTATGGGGGACTTACAGCTTCGTTGGTAGAAGCGGATAAACCGTACAGCGCCCGTTATCCAATTAGTGAACAAGCTTGTTTCTGCGTGCTGATTCCAGACTTTCAGACATCAACGCATGAGGCGCGGAAAATTTTGCCAGTGCAGGTTGATTTCAAAGACGCGATATATAATGTTTCCCGAACGGCTGTTCTATGCCGCGCGCTTGAGACATGGGATGAAAAATTACTGACAATTGCACTTAATGACCGTCTGCATCAGCCCTATCGCTCACAGCTGATTCATGAATATGATAAAATCCGTCAAATCTGTCTGAAACATGGTGCGGCTGCATTTTTCATCAGCGGATCAGGGCCTACCTGCATCGCATTATCAAAACACGCGGATTTTTCAAAGCGGCTTGCGGAGGAACTAAAGCAATGCCGGCATTTATGGCGGGCTATTGATTTAAAAGCAGATTTAAAAGGTGTTGAAAGTGAGGAAATCTAAGTATGCTTGAAAATTTTTTAATTGTTAATAAAGAGATCCTGCCTGATTACTACGAAAAGGTTGTGGAAGCAAGAAATATGATTAATGAGGGCAGGGCTAAAGGAATTAGTGAAGCAGTAAAACAGGTGGGCATTTCACGCAGCACTTATTATAAATATAAGGATTATATTTTTGCGCCGGGAGAGAATACAAGCGGTCGAAAAGCTGTGATATCACTGATGCTGAATCATGAAAAAGGAATTTTATCTGAAGTGCTGAATCAGTTGTCTAACATGAATGCAAATATTCTGACAATTACACAAAGTCTGCCAATCAATCGTAAGGCAAGTGTCGTTCTGTCTTTAGATATCTCAGATATCGCTGCATCGATTGAGGAAATCATCACTGCTTTAGCTGCTATTCATGGGGTGAACAATGCAAAACTTGTTTCCATTGAATAATCTGCAAGCGGTTATCTTTGACTGCGACGGCGTACTGTTTGATACCGAATCTGTTTATCTTCAAAAGAAAGAAGCATTCCTTAAAGAGAATGGTATCATTCCCACTGATGATGAATTGGCGAGCATGATTGGCTTTGCCTTTCCGCAAGCTTTAAAGCTGTGTTACCCTGAGCTGAAAAATAGTGATGAGCTGGCAAAGGCATACTATGCACAGTGTCATTATGAATTAATTGACTATAAAAGAATATTTGATACTGATATCCTTAAGGTCCTGCCGGTTTTAAAAGCTAAAGGTTTAAAGATTGGCTGTGCTTCTAACAGCAACACGAAAAGGCTTCGTAAGGCTTTAAATGATAATGGTATTTTGAACTATTTTGATGTTGTAATCAGCATGGAAATGGTATCTGAGGGTAAGCCTGATCCTGCTGTTTACCGGCTGGCACTTAAAGAATTAGATGTTTCTGCCAAGACTTGCTTAGCGCTTGAAGATTCTGCGGCAGGCATTAAAGCGGCAAAACGTGCGGGCTGTCTTGTAGCAGCCAAAAAACACCCAAGATTTAAAATTGATCAAAGTGAAAGTGATGTTGTAATTGATGGCTTATGTGAAATCATGAATCTGATTGTGTAAAAATAAATAAGGACTGAAGGGCAGCATATCTGCATACCGCTTCAGTCCTTTTGCTTAGCTTATTAGTAGAATTAAGATATCAATAATTTACTCAATGTCATTATCAAAGTTCTTTAATTCAGGATGGACATGAAAATCAAAAGTTGCTTCTTGAAAATAATCCGGCGTTTCTCCTTGCTTTGCGGTTATATATCCCTGATATGTGAAAGTCACCTTGCCCTGATTGATTGTGGCAGACAATTTCACATCCGCAGGCGCCATGTAATAATAAAGATCATCAAAAAATTTCATTACTCCACTCAAGATAATTAATTTCATTTTCCGCAAATGCTGCCGGTATTGGACGCTACTCATTATAAGACTTTACCCAATGAATTGATTCAAAATTATAATCTTCTTCAGAAACTATTAAACATAAATCGAAAAGAGGACTGATAAGATCAATCGCTGATACTTTCAGTCCTTCTATTATTTAGTATGTTCTAATAAATTCATCAAATTATCATATGTTTGCTTATGCAGCAGCTCCGATGTATTTTTCTCTTTTGTCACAAAATCAACGACACCTTCATAGAAATCACGCAGATCCTGTTTGTTATTTGGCATAATCGCGATTAGAAAAATAATCTGTACAGATTTAGAATTCCATATAATTGGCTTCTTTAAGATGCCTGTTGCGATAAAAGTAGAATTGGTGACCGCGCAATTGGGATGCGGAATAGCCACTAAGTTGTTAAGCTCGGTAGAGGCAAATTCCTCACGCTCTAAGACTAATTGATAAAAATTATCTGGAATGCTGACATGATCAGAAACCTTTTGAATCAGAATCTGCAACGCTTCTTCTTTATTCTGGGCATCGATATCTGTAAAGAATAGTTTTTCATCCATTAAATCACGGATATGCAGTTTAGCTGTTCCTGCTTTCAAGCAGCTCTCAATCAGATTGAAATCTTTTTCTTCCAATAAATTGTTAATTTGGCGGATAGGTAATGGATATTCTTTATGAATTGGCACCGTTGAGAAGATAAAATCAAAGCTTTCAAGATTCATTTGATCTAATCGATGTGCTTCAATGATTCTGATTACATTAATACGGTCACCGAATTTCTTTTGAATCTGATAAGCCAATAACTGTGAAGTCGCTCTGCCGGTACTGCAGACGATAAGGATATTGCTGGGGGCAACTTCTTCCCGCTTGCGTTCTAAGGCAAGAATAAAATGCAGCGCAAAGAAACTAATCTCATCCTCGGTGATTTTAACCTTTAATCGCTCGCAGACAGCGCTAAGCCCAATTGAAGCAAGTTCATAAGCAAAGCTGTATTTTTCTTTTATATCATTGATAATCGGATTATGAACCATCATCTGGTTGCGTACCCGTTCTAAAAAAGGAATCATGTGCAGCATCAAATTCATTTTCAAATCAATATCATTATAAAAATCCATTCGTGTCTGATCAAAAATAGAGCGCAGAATTACATTTACGAGTACCGTTACTTCCTCATTTACTTCCACATCAAACTCATTTGTATCACTTTCAAAGTGTTTTTTGCCGATAAGATGCTGGGTCAGGTAACAAATTTCTGATATCGGTAAGGTAATGCCAAACGTATGTTCAATGGCGTCTTTTAACGCAAGAGCAATTGAGTATTCACCTTTAGCCTCCATTTTTTGCTGTGTTTCACTAGTTAATTGTATGATGTTGCTTGTTTTTATTCGTTCTACTGCAATCAGTAAATGAATAGCAAGGCTTTGCAAAGCAATGTCTGACATATGAATGTTTTTCTGAACGAGAACTTTTGTAATGACATTATTTATCATCACCTGATAAGCATCATTAGGATTGCTGGTTGTATCATCATTTCTTTTCTTCATGTAATACTCAGCCATGCAGATCCGACGATCACGTTCATTCCCTTGAATTCTGATACCATAATTAGGCTTATTTACTATTTTTAAATGATAATTATCAAGCAAAGAGCGCAGATTTTTTAAATCAATACTCAACCGTGAGGCGGAAATGAATAAATCATCAGCGATGTCTGAAACCTTAACGTAATCGCTGTTATAGAGTAATAAGTTTAAGAGATAGTCCAGGCGTTCTTCAGGAGAATTTGGTATTTTCTGTGAACTCCGTTCTTTTTCGAGAAAAGTGTGGAATTTCTGTTCATCATCGATACGAATCAAATTTCCTAACCCCGGTTTCATAATGATTGTAGCTCCATGCTGTTCACACTGGTCTTTAAGATCGGCAAGATAGCGGCGAATCGATTTGCTTGATACGCCGCATGTCAGCGCCAAATGTTCACTGGTTAGCGGAACATCACTGGCTAGAAGTTCTTTCAAAATGATTTTCTGATTTTTATTCATTGTATCACCTGTCTTATTCTCACCCATATTTAGTATAAATGAAATCGAATGCGATGAACAGAATGAAATTGTCCACAGCAATGTGGAACTTTTTAATTAAGCTGTTTTGTCCACAAACATAGGGTCAAAGGCATGAATGACATTTGATATGAAATCTTTTATAACTAAAGTGCGGTTGGAAAGAGAGGGGTGAATGTGAAAACCAAAGGTCATAAGTTGTTCTTCCGCATAATGTTCTTTGTTATCGGCTTAATGTTGTTTGCATTTGGGATCGCGGTGACGATTGTAGCTGATTTTGGTGTCAGTGCATGGGATGCGGTAAGTGTTGGTCTATATGAGCATTTCCGTTTATCGATTGGTACTTGGATGAATGTTACCTCGCTGCTTTTAATTCTGTTAGGTGGCTGGCTGCGCCATGAGCGTCCAAAGTTATCCTGTATGATTACCTCATTTGTGATGAGCGGATTTGTGGATTTCTTCGTCTTGCTGATGAATGGCGTATCTATTTCGTTTTGGATTGGCAAGCTGATACTATTTTTAGTTGGTGTATTGACTATCAGCATTGGCTGCGGAACGTA
Source organism: Clostridiales bacterium VE202-08 (assembly GCA_000508965.1). GTDB lineage: Bacteria > Bacillota_I > Bacilli_A > Erysipelotrichales > Erysipelotrichaceae > Dielma. Next base: position 270,500 of record BAHV02000001.1, on the reverse strand, counting down.
TTTAATAGGTAATTTTGCACCTTGTCCTATTGATTATTTTATGGTCGCTTTAAGAGATAAGTTTCAGACTGATATCCGCACAGCAATGACCATCTGTGAGGGCAGCGGCTTTATATTGGCTTTTCTTGTATCAGGTCCCCTTGGTCTAGGAACACTGCTGAGTGTCTTCATCTATGGTCCATTGATTCAATATTTCCACCAACATGCAAAACAGCTGCATCAAAGTCTGCTTGATAGTTTTCCGTAAGTTGTCCACAATGCTGTGGACATTTGATAGGATGACATGTTTAATGGACAATGGTATAACGATAGTGCAAGGGACATGAGTCTAAAGGAGAACAACATTATGAACATTTTATTAGTTTGCGCATGTGGAGCATCCACAACAATTGTCGTTGAAGCAATGAAAGAAAATTTACATGAGGATGAAAAAGATTGGTTTATCGAAGCAAAATCAGTACAGGAAGTGAAGGATTGCATCGGCAAATATGATGCTATTCTAGTCGCACCGCAAATTCGTTATCAGAAAAAAATGCTTGAAAAACTGGCAGCACCTTATGAAATCAAGATTGCTGACATTGATCCAAGTGCATATGGCACATGCAATGGCAAAAAAATCATGGATGCAGTTAGAAAATTATAAAATAATTTTGCGAAAGGGGTAGTATTATGCAAAAATTCTTTGATTGGCTAGAAGAAAAATTAATGCCTTTAGCCAATTTCTTTGGATCACAACGTCATCTGCTTGCTATGCGTGACGGCATCGTTTCAGCAGTTCCGCTTACAATCATTGGCAGTATCTTTTTGATTCTGGCATGTCCGCCGGTATCTCCGGATAATTTAACCGGCATCGGCATTCTTGATAATTTACTTTTAGGCTGGTATTACTGGGCAAATGCGAATTCAGCATACTTATTGGCGCCGTTTAATGCAACAATGGGTATCATGTCACTCTTTATTTGCTTTGCGGCAGCTTATTCACTTGCCAAGAGCTATAATAAAAAAGCCATTAACTATTCACTTAGCTCAGTAGCTATTTATATTCTTGTTTGCTCACCGGTAACAGACGGTGCTATCTTGACGAGTGCTTTTGAAAGTAAGGGGATTTTGCTTTCAATCATTGTTGCCTTATTGAGTGTAGAAATCATGAAATTTGTTGAGAATCGAGGCTGGACGATCCATATGCCAAAAGGTGTACCGCCGGTGGTAGCGAATTCTTTCGCAGCCTTATTCCCATTTGGTTTTGCGATGATCATACTTTATGGTGTATCGCTGATTTGTCAGGTAACGACAGGCCAGTTAATTCCTGATTTATTCTTCAGCATGTTTGAAAACGTAAAGGCAAGTGTTGATAATCTATTCATGGTTAGTACATTAACTGCCTTTGAGAATTTATTGTTTGGTTTTGGTGTACATCCAACTACGGTTGTAGGTCCGATTCTTGATCCATTGGAGCTGATTAACGCGACAGCGAATGCAGAATTATATGCTCAAGGCTTAGCACCAACTCATATCTATACCGGCCCATTCTGGTCATTCTATACAGCGTTAGGCGGCGGAGGCGCAACTTTGGCATTGGCTTTCCTGTTATTGCGCAGTAAATCAAAGCAGATGAAAGAGGTAGGACGTATCGCAATTATTCCGTCTCTATTTAATATTAATGAACCATTGATTTTCGGTTTGCCGATTTTCTTAAATCCAATTATGATTATCCCATTCATGATTGTTCCGACGGTAAATACAATCTTAGGCTGGCTGCTGACAGCTTCTGGTATTATTAAAATGGCAGTTATAAACGCGCCATGGACAGCACCTGCACCCATCGGTGCATTAATTTCCACCCTTGATTGGAAAGCGGCTGTCTTTGTCTTGGCACTTATTGTCGTCGATGCTTTTATTTATTATCCATTTGTAAAGATGTACGAAAAAACAAAGCTTCAGGAAGAATTTGAAGAAGCACAAAATGGAGAAGAGGTGAATGTATGATCAAATCCAGTGAAACAGCATTTGCTTTAATTGCGAAGGCTGGAGAGGCACGCAGTTATTCTTTTGAGGCATTAGATAAAGCCAAGGAGGGTGATTTTGAGGCCGCTGCTGCTTTGCTTGAAAAGGCAGAAGAATTATTGAATGATGCCCATCAGGTGCAGTTTCAAATCTTATCACAGGAAACCTCCGGAACCTGTGAAGTAGAATTGAGCTTCATCATGGTCCATGCTCAGGATCATTTAATGACAGCAATTCTGGCAAAGGAATTAATTAGTGAACAAATTGAAATGAAAAAAGAAATTACAGCTTTAAAAGCAGAAAAACAGGAGGGCTAAATGAAACAGGCAGCACAAGGTTTCCCTAAAGATTTTTTATGGGGTGGCGCGATTGCCGCTAATCAGGCAGAGGGCGCTTTTCTGGAAGGCGGTAAAGGCTGGTGTGTAGCAGATATTCTTAAAGTTCAGGATCAAGGTGATTTAAAAAAGAAATCAAACAAAGAAACAACAATCAAAGACATAGAGTTTGCAATGCAGGATCAGAATGGCTATTATCCTAAACGTTATGGTATTGATTTCTATCACACCTATAAAGAAGATTTAAAACTGCTCGCGGAAACCGGCATGAAAACTTTCAGAACTTCTATCAATTGGGCGCGCATTTATCCTAATGGTGATGATGAAATGCCAAATGAAGAAGGGTTGCAGTTTTATGATGATTTGATTGATGAAATAATTAAAAATGGCATGGTACCATTGATTACCCTTTCTCATTATGAAATGCCGCTTCATTTAGCGGTTGAATACGATGGCTGGTATAATCGTAAAACAATTGATTTTTTTGTGAAATATTGCGAGACTTGTTTCAGACGTTATAAAGATAAGGTGAAATATTGGATTCTTGTTAATCAGATTAATTTAATTCATCATGAGTCTTTTAACCATTTAGGTATTCCGGCAGACCGTGTAGAGAATCTGCTGGAAGCTAAATACCAGGGAATTCATAATGAATGTACAGCTTGTGCGATAGCAACAAAAATAGGTCATGAAATCAATCCTGATTTCCGGCTCGGCATGATGGTATATGATGGTTTAAGTGAACCACTGACTTGTAAACCGGAGGATGTACTTGCTAATATGCTGAGAAATCAGCGTGAGTATTTCTTTAGTGATTTGTTGCTGAGAGGTACATACCCGGGTTATATGATTCGCTATTTCAACGATCATCATTTGAATATTGATATCCGTCCAGAAGATGAGCAAGTATTGCGTGAGAACACGGCTGATTTCTTAGCGATTTCCTATTATTATACAATCTGCGCATCAGCGGAAAGTACAAGTACTGATGATATTAATGATGACGGCGCCCTGATGAATCCGCATATCGATGCGAGCGAATGGGGCTGGGGAATTGATCCGCTCGGTTTGCGCACAGTGCTGAATACTTATTATGACCGTTATCAAAAACCGATCATTATTGCTGAAAATGGTTATGGAACTTTCGATACGATCAGTGAGGATGGACAGATTCATGATGAAAAAAGAATTTCCTATCTGCGCCAGCATGTGGAACAAATGAAGGAAGCAATCAAAGACGGTGTAGAGGTTATCGGTTATTATCCATGGGGACCTATCGATATCGTCAGCTGTTCATCATCTGAAATGAGTAAACGTTATGGCTTCATTTATGTTGATCAGGATGATTATGGACAGGGAAGCAAGAAAAGAATGAAGAAGGACAGCTTTTATTGGTATCAGCGTGTAATTGCCAGCAATGGTGAAGAATTATAAAAATAAGGTGGATGTGCATCATGCATATCCCCTTTTTGGGAGGTACCGATGATTAAACTAATTGTATCCGATTTGGATGGTACCTTGCTGCGCAGTGATTTTAGTTTATCAATGAGAAACATAGAGGCAATTAAAAAAATTAAGCAGCAGGGAATGTTCTTTATACCTGCCAGCGGCCGTGATTATGCAAATATTCAATGTATCTTTGAACCCTATGGGATCAAATGCCCGGCAATTGAAATAAACGGAGCTCAGGTCCGTGATGATGCAGGTAGTATTTTGCTTTCGCTGCCGATCAGCGGTCCGCAGGGCAGGACTTGCATTGAAATCATTAGAGGTTTTGATTTTTCTATTCAGCTTTTCACGGATAAGGGAAGCTTTGCTTATGAAAATAGTATCTCTTTGCAGCAAGATATGGATATGGTTATTTCCAGAAATATGGGACAGCCTGCTGATGTTGAGCTGCTGCCTGCAATTACAGCGGCAGAACTTAATGAATTTACTATTTTGAAGATGGAGATTATGAGCTTGAATGAGAAAAAGCTTTGTCAGTGTCAATCAGCGCTGAAGGCAAACACTGATTTACTTTTGACTTCCAGTGTCAGGGGGAATCTGGAAATAACCCATAAGGATGCGAATAAAGGAGCTGCTTTGAATTTCATCCTAGACAGCTTAAAGCTCAGCAAAGAAGAGGTAATTATTTTTGGTGATAGTATGAATGATGCCTCTCTGTTTGAATGTTTTCCCAATACTGTAGCTGTAAGAAATGCTCATCCTTATATTCTGGGGCTTGCTAAAACGGTATGTGAAGCATGTGAAGAAGATGGTGTTGGAAAATGGCTGGAGGCAAATTTATGGTTGTGAATCGTCGGCATATTATACTGCTAGTTGTTGGCAATTTGCTGCTTGCGATAGCCAGCAGCTGGTTCTTGCTGCCATCACACGTGATCAGCGGTGGTGTGAATGGCATTGCGGTTATTATGGAAAAGGTTTTAAACCTTGAACCTATGTGGGTCATCAATATACTGATAATAGTTTGTTTTTTATTGGGGGTATTATTTTTAGGCCGTGAGTTTGCAGTCAAAACTGCTGCCAGTACGCTGCTATATCCGTTTTTTCTGCAAATTATCGCATTTATTTCCTTGCCTGTTTTGCCGCAGTTGGCCGCAAGCGTTATCGGCGGTCTTTTAACCGGCTTTGGTATTGGTTTAATCATGCGTTCTGGCGGCAGCAGCGGGGGAATGGATGTACCGCCTTTGATTCTGCATAAATATTTTAATCTGCCGGTATCTGTATTGGTATTTGTCTGCGATTCCTTCATTGTATTTGGCGGTTTGATAGTATACGGATGGCTGCCTGTACTTATTGGTTTAGTTTCTGTTGCCGCATGCAGTAAGGCGCTTAATTTCGCTTTGCAGCGTCCTTGATCGTGGCTCAGCAATATTAAATATTTATTATATGCACACTCATTTTATATCCATGAGTGTGTTTTTATTATTTGTAAGCGCTGAAACCAGAGTGATTATGAATCTGCTTTTGCTTCTCATAAGGTCTGAACTTTGATAAAATAAATATGAGGAAAATATCTGCAAGATGTGTCTATCTTTAAATCGCTTCCCTTGCAGATGGGAAAGAATAATAGACTAAAGCAAATAAAAACACCCTGTCAGCGCAGAGGGTTTGCATGATCTATATATCAATTGTGGTAACCCTTAATACCAAGACGGTATCTGATAGAAAATTGAGCCGTCTGAGAACTTGGCTTGCTTTACTTGCTTGCACACTAATTCTAATAAAATCGAAAGGAAATAATAATGAAACATAAAATAATTGTACTGTTAACACTCATTTTTGTTTTTGCAGTTGGCTGTGCTAATCATAGCGGGCAATCGGTAAGTGACTATGAAGAAACGTATTATCCTTCTGTTTATGATGAGCTGCTTGAATTGGATCGCATTGACCGTGTTGAGGGCTTACTATTAGGCTTGAATCCAGATTATGATGAGAAGAAAATATTCAACGAGCCCAAAGAAGTTATGCATTTTATTGATGTCTTGAAATCCATGAGCATTAAAGGTATTGCCGATGCTGGTGAATGGGGGCCTGGCGGCTCAAGCAGTTATGAGTTTTATGCTGCCGATGAGCTGCTGCTGAGCTTGCATTTTATTGATGTATCTTCAAGAATCATCATGATCGAAACTGCCGAACCTCAAAAAGCGGCATATACAGTGAAATATGATGGACAAATAAGCTTATATGATTTATATGAAGCGTCAGAAACACCCGTTATTCAAATTGATATCGAGGGTAACCCGGTTGAGGAATAAAGGTATTGTTAAAACACACATAACTTTGCGTCCGCAAGGATTATATGCTTTGTAGTTTTTAATAATAGATGTTAGAATGGATAAGAAACGGAGTGTGATTTATGATTGACGCGAATACAATCTTAAAAAGTGTTAATTTCATTATGGTTTTCGCAGAAGGACTGTTATCTTTCTTTTCACCCTGTGTACTGCCTCTTCTGCCTTTATATATCGGTTATCTGAGCGGTACGGCAAATGCTGAGGAGAGTAATAAGAAAAGCACCTTTCGGGTGCTGCTTTTCACAATAGCTTTTATTCTTGGCATCTTCTTGGCTTTATTCTTAATGAATATATCAATTACTGTACTGGCTTCTTTCTTTACGAAATATCAGCAAGTGTTCACGATCCTTGGCGGTGTTGTTATCTTGCTGCTCGGGCTGCACCAGTTGGGAGTATTTAAACTGCCGGTATTACAGCGCAATCTGTCACTGAATTTTAACCCAAACGGCAAGGCAATGAGTTTTTCAGTAGCCTTTATCATGGGCTTCACCTTCAGCTTCGCATGGACGCCGTGCATCGGACCGGCCTTATCTTCAATTCTGATACTGGCATCTAATTCAAGCAGCCTTCTGATCAGCAATCTTTTAGTGCTTACCTACGCGCTTGGTTTGACTCTGCCATTCTTATTGGCCGGTATTTTCACTAATCAGGTACTGCGTTATTTCGCGAAGTTCAAAAAGTTCATGAACATCACGGTAAAGGTTGGTGCGGTTCTCTTAATCATTATGGGTGCCTTGATGATCAGCGGTCAGATGAAAACAGTAAATACAAACTTTAATGCCCCTTCAATCAGCGGCGATCAGAACGCTGCAGATGCCGGCGGTGATGCTGACCCGAAAGAAGAAATCATTCCGGCTCCTGATTTTGAATTAACGGATTTAGCTGGTGAAACATTAAAAATCAGCGATTTTAAAGGAAAAGTGGTTTTTCTTAATTTCTGGGGTACTTGGTGTCCGCCATGTCAGGGAGAACTGCCGCATATTCAAAGTCTTTCTGAAAAATATAAAGACAGTGAAGATGTCGTAATTATAACCATCGTTGGTTATGATACGCGTGAAAAGGATGAAGACGGCATTCGTGCCTATATGAAAGATAATGGTTATACCTTCAGGGCAGCTTTTGACAGTGAAGGAGTGGCCGGCTATCTGTATGGCATCAATTCTTTCCCGACAACGTTTATGATTGATCGAGATTCAAATGTCTTTGGTTATGTAAAGGGGGCGCTGGATCAATCAATGATGGAAGAAATCATTGATATGACCTTAAGCGGGGAACGCCGTTAATTAACTGTTGCTTTTGTCAATCGGCTGGCGCAGAAATAACTGACAGAATTTCTGTTTATTAAATGGGTAAAGCGGATAGAGATAATTCGTTTCTGTAATTGTATCTGTCTTAGCAATGATGACCAGCATCAGAATTATTCCTAAAAGCAGTCCCCAAACATCAAGGAGAGCGATAAGAATCAAAAACAGCAGCCTGAATAATTTAAAGGTATAGCCTAATTCATAGCTTGGCTGTGTGAAATTCGCAATAGATACAAAGGCCATATAAAGCAGAACTTCCGGTACAAACCAGTGTGCCTTGACCGCAAAGTCCCCAAGAATTAATGCCCCGACAACACTGAAAGAACCGTTCAAAGCACTGGGGGTATTCAGCGAAGCAAGCTTAATGGCATCGATGATAAACTCCACAATCAGCAATTGAAAAATAATGGGAACAGAGTTCATTTCCTCAATCTGTACAAAACTGATCCAATCCGGAAATAGGGTTGGATTTTTAACTGCCAGATACCAAAGCGGGGTAAGCAATAAAGTCAGCAGAAACACAACCATGCGCACGATTCTTAAATAGGAACCAACTAATGGGGGGAAGTAATAATCGTTGGTATCTTGTATGAAATCAAAGAAGGAAGTGGGCAGGATCATCACTGCCGGGGTGTTATCCACAATCAAAATAATCTTGCCTTCCATAATATTGGCACTGGCCGCATCCGGTCTTTCAGTGTAACGAAACCGCGGAAAAGGATTCCACCAGTGCTTTTTAATCAGACATTCCGCAAGACTTTCCTGTGACAGCGTAAGTGAGGGGATGTCTACGGCCTTCAGCTTCTTTTCAATCATTGAAACCATCGCAGGATCAGCCTTATCTGAAAGATAGCACATTACCACATCGGTATGTGATTTTTGTCCGATCTGCATGATTTTCATCGTCAAATGCGGATCGCGGATACGCCTTCTCAACAAAGCGGTATTAAATACTAATGTTTCCACGAACCCATCACGGCTTCCGCGCAGGACACGCTCATCCTCCGGTTCACTGATAGAGCGGTTTGGATAAGTTCTGGCATCGATGGCAATGGCCTGATCATAACCCTCCAGAAGCAGCATGATCGTACCGGATAAGACTTGTGTAACGATAGCTTCAATTTCTTTTTCAAGCGTTACTTCCACATAGGGTATGAATTGCTGTTCAAACGATGAGAGCTGCGGCGGTATATCCTCCGGTTTAAGTTTCATGACAAATTCCATGATTTTTTCTAAGATTTCATCTTTCGCAAAGCCATCGATGAAAAAGAGACAGGCTGATTTGCTGCCAATCTGAATTTTGCGGGAAACGATATCAAAGCTGGCTGAAACACGCAGTGCGCGCTGCATCAGGTTTAGATTTTCTTGATAGTTATTACATAATTGTTTGACCGACATAGTATTCCTCCATGCATTTATTATCGGCTAAACATGAACTTTTAAACATAAGAAAAGAGCATCGCCTAAGCTTTGCTCTTAGTAAATAAACGGCGGTAATTCGCAAGCATCGCCTCACTCAGCATATCGGCATCAAGTCCCTTCACTTCACAGGCTTTTGCGAAGGTAAATTGAACATAGTATGGTTCATTCTGCTTGCCGCGGTGGGGATGCGGTGTCATGTAGGGACAGTCAGTTTCCACAAAGACGCGCTCCAGCGGAACATAGTTACAGACCGTTAAGGCTTCATTGGCATTTTTAAAGGTCAAGGGGCCGGCAAATGAGATATAGAAGCCCATTTTTAAAAGTATTTTCGTGGTTTCAAGACTGCCGGAGTAGCAATGCATCACACCCTTTACCGGATGCTGTTTGAAGATTTCAAGCGTATCGGCGGTAGCGTCGCGCATATGTACGAGAATGGGCAGATCAAGTTCATTCGCCAATTCAATTTGTTTAATAAACAGCTGTTTCTGCTGATCCTTATTATCCTGCCGCCAGTGATAATCCAAACCGATTTCACCTAAGGCTACCATTTTTGGGTGTGCCAATATCTGTTTTAATTGTTCAATATCTTGATCATTAATATCATCCGCATTCTCAGGATGAAAGCCGAAAGCACAATCATACAAATCCTCTTTTTCAGCTAGTTCAATGGCACGCTTGGCTTCCTCAAAGCTGGTACAAACTACCAGTATTTTAATCAATCCGGCTTCTTTTGCCCGTTGTGTAACAGCATCAATTTGATTAAATAATTCATCGCATGTGACATGTGCGTGTGTATCGATAATTTTCATGTTATTTCCCCAAACAGAAGTTTGAAAACAGAGTGTCTAGCAAATCATCTCTGGATACTTCTCCTAATATTTCTTTTAGGCTTGTATATGCATCTTGAAGGTCAATAGTTACTAAATCCAGCTCCATGCCGCTGTCCATGGCCTTGATTGCCTGATTCATTGACTGCAGGGCACGGTTCATTAAAGCAATCTGGCGTTCATTATTTAAGGCAGGTTCCTCCATAGCAATCAGATGCTTCTCAAAGAGCCGCTCAATCTCTTGAATCAGCGGTTTTAACTCATTAGTTTTGGCACTGATAGCGACGCCTTCACTTACAGGTGCAATATCGGTTTTGTTATAGACGAGAATCCGTGTTTTATTTTCCGTCAGCTTTAATAATTCTTCATCTTGTTCATCCAGCGGACTTGACGCGTCAAGCACCATCAGTACAAGCTGAGCATTCTCAATGGCCTGCAGTGATCGATCTATGCCGATTTTCTCAACTATATCTTCAGTTTCACGGATCCCGGCGGTATCAATCAGGTTTAAAGCAACATGGCCCAGCTGAATCGTTCCTTCCACTAGATCCCGTGTCGTACCGGCAATATCGGTGACAATCGCTTTCTCTTCCTCAAGCAAGGCATTAAGCAGGCTTGATTTACCGACATTCGGTTTGCCGATGATCGCGGTTTTAATGCCTTCTTTAAGCATCTGACTGCTTTCGCTTTTCACGAGAATCGCTTTAATTTTCGCTGACCATGCTTTTGCCATCGGCAATAGTTTCTCATCGGTGAGCTGTTCTACATCATCATATTCAGGGTAGTCAATATTCACTTCAATATTGGCGATTATGTCAAGAAGATCATTAATTAACGGGTCAAGCAGTTTGCGGATACTTCCCTTTACTCCCTTGATTGCGGTTTTCAGATTCGTATTGTTTTTCGCATTGATTAAATCATTGATTGCTTCCGCCTGGGTTAAATCGATTCGTCCATTTAAAAAGGCCCGCTGGGTAAACTCGCCCGGCTGAGCAAGTCTGGCACCAGAACTAAGCAGCAATGATAACACCTTGCGTGTCACAAAACGTCCGCCATGGCAGTTGATCTCTACAACATCCTCGCGGGTAAAGGTTTTCGGTGCTTTAAATACACTGACTAAAACTTCATCCACAGCTTCATGAGAATTTGGATCATAGATCGTACCATAGGTTATCGTATGGCTTTCCTTTTGCGTCAAATCAGCTGAAAATAACTGATTGGCTATATCAATGGCATCATCACCGCTTAAACGGACGATTGAAATCGCTCCGTCCTGATTGGCAGTTGAGATTGCCGCAATCGTATCTTTCAACATAGAATCACCTCGTTCATTTATTTTACCATGTTTCCCTTAAAACATCATAAGAAAACACTGAAGAAATTTGTGCTATAATGATGAAGTGGAAAAAAGAGAGGTCATGAATATGGATTATGTACAATTAGCTAAGAAAATAGAAACCGTTGCCCGCAATGCCGGATTAAAGATTACCAGTGCTGCCAGTAAGGAAATTATGGAAAAAGGCGGCTCAGCGGATATTGTTACCAATATGGATCTGGCATCACAGCGTTATATTATGAGTGAGTGCGCGAAGTTAATTCCGGAATCAACTTTTATTGCAGAAGAGGATAATGTCAGAAATATCAGTGATGGTTATACATGGGTGATTGATCCAATTGACGGTACAACAAATTATGCCTATGAATATAAGCATTCCTGTATATCAATTGCCTTGCTGCATCAAAAACGCGGGGTGATCGGAGTTGTTTATAATCCTTATCTGAATGAGGCCTTTGTCGGTGTTAATGGTGAAGGCAGCCGGCTGAATGAACAGCCGATTCATTTGAGTCAGAATAAATTAGGAGACGCGTTAGTGCTGATTGGTACATCTCCTTATCATAAAGAAAAGGCTGATATGACTTTTGAACTAGCCAAACGAATCTTTTTAAATTGCCGGGATATCCGCCGTTCCGGTTCAGCGGCAATGGATCTGTGCTATGTGGCTTCCGGACGTGTTGATGCATATTATGAGGAAAGTCTGTCACCGTGGGATTTTGCGGCTGGTGAAGTAATCCTGCGCAATGCCGGCGGTAAGCTACATGTACTTGAACCGGAAACCTTTAATTATGATCATCCAATCGGTTTAGTGGCCGCTAATCAGGAATGCTTTGAGGATATGGTAAAGCTTATTGAGGAAGGGCGGCATGAATAAGCTTTGGGGCCATTTCTCCACCATTACAGCACATAAAATTAAGGTTGGTCAGTTATGCTTTCGCTGTGGTCTGTATAAACAGGGATTGCTTCATGACTTATCGAAGTATTCTTGGGTAGAATTTTCAGCGGGTGTGAAGTATTTTCAAGGCAACCGCTCACCGATTGAAAAGGAAAAAGAAACGCTTGGCTATTCATTGGGCTGGCTGCATCATAAAGGACGCAATAAGCATCATTGGGAATATTGGGTTGATATGGGGAAGAATGGCATGCAGGGTACAGCGATGCCGGTTAACTATGTTGTGGAAATGTTTTGTGATCGGGTGACAGCAACCAGAATCTATCAAAAAGATAAATATACAGATCAAGCACCTTATGAGTATTATCTGCGCGGACGACATCGCTATATGATGCATCCCGATACTCATCAGCTGCTTGAAACAATGCTTAAAATGCTGGCTGATACAGATCTTGATACGACCGTACAATATATAAGGAAAGAAATATTAAAAAATCAATGAGGTGACGACATGAAGCACGTAGCGGCGGCTATCATTTATAATAATAAAAATGAAATTTTAATTTGTCAGCGCCAAGCCGGCGGCAGCTGTTCAGAGCTGTGGGAATTCCCCGGCGGTAAGCTGGAAGCCAATGAAACATTAGAAGCTTGCGCAATCAGAGAATGTAAAGAAGAATTAAATGCGGATATTAAAATCCTTGACCTGTATGAAGAAAGCTCTTATGTCTATCCGGAAAATGAGATTCACTTCGCTTTCTATAAGGCAATACTGATGAATGATGAGCTGCATATGAATGTCCATCAGCGTATGGCATGGGTATCACCAAGTCAAATTGATGAATATCCGTTCTGTCCTGCAGATATTGAAATGATACAGCGTATAAAAAAAGCTGAGCAATAAACTGAATTAATAAATGTAAAAAGTCCGCAGTCTTAATGAAGGCGGATTTTTTACATTGTATACACATTTAATTTATATGGTTGGGAGCAGATGCTGTTAAAGTGAAGAATACCTGCTGATTTCTATTTTATTGTGAATGTATTGCTTCTAAATGTTTGACATGAAAGGTATAAAATTCGTCATAACAGGAAGAATACATGCATAGAATAGAGGTTGAAAGCGAAAAAAAAGCAAAAAAAATAACAAAAATTATTCAATTGACAATAAAAAGACAAATTTCACAAAACAAATTACAAAAAGTGGGGTTTTATGACAAAATCAATGTTAGTAAACCGCTTTAGTTAGGAACTTTGTGAAATGCTTGTGAAAAATGAGAGGGCAATATTCTCATAAAAAGTGGGAATAACGCTAAAAAAAATAAGTGAAAAAGCATAAAAATTGGACAAGATAAATAATCTGTGTTATACTTTTCAAGCTTTCGTGAAAAAGGAGGAAATTATGAATTTAAAACGAATTTTTTTCGGATTGTTCATGACGGTTTTCACATTATGTGGTTGTGTAAGTACGGTCAAACTTGATGCCGGCAATCAGCTGGTATTAAGAACAAAGACTGAAATAGATGTACCTGATGAATTTCAGGTCGAAGTGGAAACAGTGGTTACAACTTCAGATTCATTGCCGGCTATGGTCTATGCTGATTATGACGGCGGTGAAGGAATCGACTGGATTGCCTCTTATGTAGAGGGAATTCCAGAGACAACTTATGAAGACTTTTTTGTAACCCGCAATGAAGAAGGAGAAGTTATCTCCAAGACACCGGTACTTGGCTCTAAACGAGTTGAAGATGCGGTGGCGCCGATGATGAAGTTTGGCGGCAGCGTGACTGTTGGCTCTGAATTTTATCCAAGAATGACCAGCTATGGTGTTGACTGCGTAGGCTGCGGCGGTGCAGAAAGCGGTTATTCTGGAACAGCCGGCGGTGCTTCGGTAGGGAAGCACAGTGTATTGCAGCCTAATGGTGAATGGAGCGAAGGCATTACTTATGGCGGTTACTATATTGTAGCAGCTGATCCAAGTATTCCATTCTGTTCAATTCTGACGATTTATGATCATGGATACAGCGGTGAGGGATTAACTCCCGGCGTACCTTTCCAGGCTATTGTCATGGATCGCGGCGGTGCTATCCGCGGTGCAAAGCTTGATTTATTTATCGGCAGTGAATCTGAACACAATATGTCAATTAATTATGCTTTGAACAATCCTAAAGTGATTATTGAACGCGTGGGCGGACGAACAGGTCCAAGAGCCTGCGCGGTATAGACGGAGTCTTAATGACTTCGTTTTTTTCTTATATAGGAATTTTCACTTAATCGGATTGCCATCTTCTTGATAGTTGACGCTTGTGTATATCAAAAATCATATCCTTGCGTGAATAAAAGGAATGTGTCATAATTTTTATATGATAAACAGGCAGAAGAAATTCTTAAGGGAAATTATCGCAAGTTATTTTGGCGCAAGTGATAAAGAGCTGTGTACTCAGGGAGGTATAAGTGAGAAAACACTGAAAAGTGATTTACAGATGATCCAAAATGCACTCAAAAAATATCAATTATCGCTTTGCGAAAAGGATGGCAGAATTAGTATTCCTTTTGAGAAAAAAGAGGAATTTTTAAATGCGTATGAAGAAATTATTCATGAAGATGAAGGACAAACATTAGGCAGTGAAGCAGAGGAACGTAAAATATTTATCCTTACTTATCTATGCCGTACAAGCGGTTATATTTCGATGAATATGCTGGCAGATAAAATGTATGTATCCAAGTCAAGCATTTCAGGCATTGTCCATGAATTAGAGAAAGAGATTCCACTCATGGTGCCAATGGCTTCTATTTCCATTTCTTCTCGTAAGGGAATGCGTCTTAATGCTGATGAAAAAGCGATTAGAGAACTGCTTGTGCGGACTTTTGTGAAAGGTGAGGGACAAGCAACAGAGAACCGCCATCTTTTAAATTATCTCGAAAAGGAGTATCAGCAAAAATTATATGATGTACAGGAAATAATAAATGTTTTTTTATATGAACATCATTTTGTGTTATCCAATGAGAATATTACAAAATTAATTGTTCATATCATGATAATAATACAAAGAACAAACCACGGCTGTTACTTAGAACCTATGCATGTCAAAGATGACGCTATTTTTAAGGATGTTGCCGATGCCCTAAAGAAAGTCGATATCCACATATCTTATAAGGAATTGTCATCGCTGCCGCTTGCCTCTTTGAATCGGGCGGTAATTGAAAACCCATTGGCATATACGATTGTCAGTCAATTCATCGAGTGGGTCAACAATGAATACCATGAAGAGCTGCTGCGTCTTGATGAAGCAGATTCTTTAATCGCTCATTTAGATGAATTATTAAAAAAAGGTTTCCGCAGAACCCATTTAAACGATTTTACATTTGATCAGATGCTGCAGCGTTTACTTAGTGCATACATGCTTTGCGGAAAGCTATGTGAATTAATTACTGCTTATACTCAAATAAAACCTGATAATGAAAATCGTGCTTATATGGCAATGCATGTACAGGGGCTGTACCGCAAACATGTCGTTATTCATGAAAATATGCTTCTATATGAAAGCAATATATCGCAATGTAATATGATTAAAACCGATTTAGAAAAACATTTCGGTTCAAAAGCAACCATTACACCTATTTATGTTCGATGGGATATAGAAAAACGCTTGACAGAAAAGAATTATGCTTTGATTTTAGGCACCAAAAGTATTCTTGGCTCTTTTGGTAATGTTCCTTTTTTAAAAATACATCCATTTATCAATAGTCAAGACTATGAAGCAATTGATCGCATCGTATATAAAAACCGTCCTGTGAAAATCTTTTATGGTGACTATTTAGAAGCTGAAGAAATGATTCAAATTCATGGTGTAAAAATTGCGGTGAACCGGGAAATCATTTGTATCAATGATTGTTATTTAATGACCTCGCTCAATGATGAATTAGAAACTATGGTTGTGGAAACAAGCTGGCATGGCCATCGTTTTTTCTTATTTAATTATAATTCAAAAGACACTTTCTTGTTTTATCATCGATTGATTAATCGCTTTGGGCAGATGATGAAGGAACAGAAACTTTAATTGTTCACTAAATTTCCGGATTTAAAGAAATTCATGTTCTTGTTTGAGGGAATGAATCCTTTTATTATATAGCTGCAAG
The DNA here is from genome assembly GCA_000508965.1 of Clostridiales bacterium VE202-08. Classification (GTDB taxonomy): domain Bacteria; phylum Bacillota_I; class Bacilli_A; order Erysipelotrichales; family Erysipelotrichaceae; genus Dielma. The sequence goes on along the minus strand of BAHV02000001.1, from coordinate 254,443 downwards.
GTAAATTCTTGACTAATATAAGGAGGATTAAAAATGAATTTTAAAGAAACAGCACCTAAAATTATTGAGTATTTAGGTGGTAAAGAAAACATCAACACACACACGCATTGTATGACTCGTCTGCGTTTTGTATTAAATGATGATACAAAAGCTGATGAAGAAGCATTAAAAGGGTTAAAAGGTGTTAAGGGGATCGTTAAGCAAGGCGGAATGTTTCAGGTGATTATTGGTGTAGAAGTGGAACAGTTATATAATGAAATACTTCCATTGCTTCCTGATGCTGAGGCTGCGCCTGTGACAGAGAGTACAAAAGCTGAAGATCAAAAAGAAAGTAAAATAAATCAGATTTTTGCATTTATCAGCGGCTGTATTACACCGACATTGCCTGTATTAATAGGTTCGGGACTCATCAGTGCTGTTTTGGCATTATTGTTGAATTTCAATGTATTAACGAGTGAATCTTCTACTTATATACTGCTGAATGCACTGGCTAATGCGGCTTATTCATATCTGCCGGTTATGGTTGCTTTTGCAGGTGCCAGAAGATTAAAAACCAATGAATATGTAGCTGCTTTCATCATGCTGGCACTCTGTTCAGCCGCTGTGACCGGCATTGAGGGACTATCGATCTTTGGCATTCCATTAATGACTGTAAAATATACGTCTAACATCGTTCCGGCATTATTGATGGTGCCGGTAATGTCAGTGCTGGATAAAGCGATTCTTAAAGTTACACCGAATGCGATTAAATCGATCGTTCGTCCGTTTGCATTAGCTATGATCATGTTTCCATTCACGCTGATGGTTTTAGGACCGATTGGTACGATTGTCGGTTCTGCACTTGCCCAATTCTGTATTTGGGTAACAAGCTTCGGCGGCCTTTCAATGGCGATTTTATCTGCTTTACACCCATTGTTGGTTATGGTAGGCATGCATACGATTATTACTCCGTTAATTGTAAATGAAATCACGGCTGTCGGTTCTTCCTTGCTTTTCTCAAAGGCATTAGCTGCCAATCTGGCAATTGCCGGAGCCGCTTTGGCTGTCGGTTTCAAGGCAAAGAAGGCTGAAAATAAGGAAGTAGGTATTTCAACAGGAATTACCGCATTGCTATCCGTTACCGAGCCAGCATTATATGGTGTTTTGATTCGTATGAAAAAACCGCTCATTTCTGCAATCATAGCTTCCGCAATCACAGGTGTCTTTATCGGTATCTTTGATATCCGTGCTTATGCGACAGCTTCCTGTTCATTCCTGACACTGCCGATTTTCATGGGTGGTTCGATGAGCAATTTCTATCTTGCTTGTGCGGCAGCGGTAATGGCAACAGTTTTAGGCTTTGTTATTACGTGGATCATCGGCTTTGATGAGGATTAGTAACATAAAACTATACAATTAGGTGGGAAGAAACTCTTCCCACTTCTTTAAAGGAGAACAAATAGATGGAGACTAAAACGATAAATGCATTCCCTAAAGATTTTTTATGGGGAAGTGCAACCGCTGCATTCCAATGTGAAGGTGCAGCATATGAAGATGGCAAAGGATTATCCGTTATGGATGTAAGGGTTCAGGATCCTGACATCTGTAATTATGAAGTAGCCAGCGACCATTATCATCACTTTAAGGAAGATGTGGCATTAATGAAAGAATGCGGTTTAAAAGCTTATCGCTTTTCAATTGCATGGACGCGAATTTTTCCTCAGGGAAATGGAGATGTGAATCAGCTTGGTGTAGATTTCTATAATCGTTTAATTGATGAACTTGTAGCGGCAAAGATTACACCCATCGTTACAATTTATCATTTTGAATATCCACAGGGATTGATTGAACAATACGGCGGCTGGTTAAGCCGTAAAAGTATTGATGATTATGTTAATTATGCGTCGTTTCTGTTTAGGACATATGGGGATCGCGTAAAGTATTGGATTACCGTCAACGAACAAGATCATGTTGTTCATATGCCTTTTAGATTAGGGTTAAAGGGCCATGATTTATATGAGAATGAAAAAGCCGGATTCCTTGCCAATCATCACATGTGTATAGCGGCGGCTAAAACATTTAAAGCATGTCATGAGCTTGTTCCGGAGGGTAAGATCGGTCCTGCAGTTTGTTTTGATATGATGTATCCAACATCAAACCGGCCGGCAGATATGATGGCATGGCTGGATGCTATGGAGATTCGTAATTATTATGTTCTTGATCTGAATGTTAAGGGTGAATATGGCGGTGTTTTCAAACGCTATTTAGAGGATCGCGGCTGGATGCCTGAGCTTCAGGAGGGTGATTTAGCATGCTTGAAAGAAAATAAACCGGATTTTATCGGTTTTAATTATTATGCTTCAAAAAGTATTTCAGCATATCCGCTAAGTGATAAAAATAAAATCGGTGATATGGTTATAAAATTATTGCCTGCAGAGGAAGCGGGAATCTATAAGGTAGTCAAGAATGAAAATTTGAATGCCACTCTTTGGGGCTGGGAAATTGATGATATAGGTCTTGAGGGTGTGTGCCGCCTTTTATGGGATCGTTATCGTCTGCCGCTGATGATTACCGAAAATGGATTTGGCAATAAGGAAGTGATGCCTGAGGAGGGCATGATTCAGGATGATGACCGTATCGATTATCTGTATCGTCATTTACTTGCGGTGAAGCGAGCCATGAATGTCGGAGTAGAATTTATTGGTTATTGTAACTGGTCGTTTATGGATATTGTTTCAGGTCATTCCGGTTTCTCTAAACGTTATGGGCTGGTTTATGTGAATCGTGATGAATTTGATCTGAAAGATTTGGCACGGTCAAAGAAAAAATCATTTTATTGGTATCAAGAAACGATTGCTTGTAATGGTGAAAATATTAAATGAGAATGAATAGAATAAGTTTAAAAAGGATCGGTATTTATTTCTTGGGACTTGTGATACTTTGTCTTGGTGTTGTTTTAAATACTAAAACAAATCTAGGTGTTGCCGCAATCAATGGCATTCCATATGTACTGGCTAATACAACATCAATTTCGCTGGGAACTGCGGTCTTAATGATGTATTGTCTGTTCATCGGCATCCAATGGTTCATAAAAAAACGAATTGACCTGATGACGCTGTTGCAGCTGCCAATTTCTTACTTCTTTGGCAGAATGGTTGATGTTGTTAATCTATATGTTCTGCAATTTGAAGCCGGTTCTTTTATAGAAGGAATAGTCATGTTAGCGGCAGCGATTGCTTTGGTGGCGCTGGGAACTACCCTGGTTGTAACTATGAATTTAGTGCCTAATGCTCCTGATGGTCTTGTACAGACGATTGCTCTGCGTCGGAATCGATCCTTTGGAAAAGTGAAGCTGATTTTTGACGGCTGCTGTTTATGTATTGCGGCTGTCATTTCTTGGTTAATGCTTGGTACAATTATCGGTTTAGGATTTGGCACAGTTTGCTCAATGGCATTGACTGGCCCTTTGTGCTCTTGGCTTAAGACAAGGTTTTCTGAATGGAATGTGCTGCCATACTCAAAGAAGGCTGTATAAAAAGAACTGCCGGTTCATGCTGACTGAATAAATAAATTATATACTTGCTCGTAAGTAGCTGTAAATTCATTAATACAGCGTATACGAGCTTTTTAAGTTCTTTTTAAAAGACAGCTTTCTGATGGAATTACCTTTTGAGAAACTATTCTAAATAGCGGATTCGTGGTAAAATAGGGCGGTAAGGATGATCAGCATGAAAATAAAAGAAATCATTGTAGTTGAAGGAAAAAACGACAGTAATGTACTTAAAAGTCATTTTGATTGTGATACGATTGAGACACAGGGTACACATCTGGGTAAGAAAACACTGGCGGCGATTCGTTTAGCAAATGAAAAGCGGGGAGTCATTATATTTACAGATCCTGATGCGCCCGGTAATAAGATCAGAGATGCCATCAACAAGGAAGTACCGAACTGCAAGAATGCATTCATTGCGAAAGGTAAGGCTCATACGACAAAAAAGGTGGGTGTTGAACATGCAAAGCGTGAGGATCTTGAAGAATCGTTAAAGAATTGTATGACTTATACGGATAAGATTGAGGAAACTATCAATTGGGATGTTTTTAATGCTCTTGGTTTAAATGGCAAAGAAAATTCGGCATGGCTGCGCGAGCGGATCGGTGAGCGGCTGTTTATCGGCAAGGCGAATGCCAAGACATTGTTTAAGCGGCTGAATATGATTCAAGTCACAGAAGATGAATTAAGGGAAATGATTGAGGAGGAAAAGGATGAAAGTAATAGCGACACCGTCAAGAACCAAAGAAATTCTTGAAAAACATGATTTATATGCGAAGAAAAATTACGGTCAGAATTTTCTGATTGAACCGGGCATTGTCAGTAAAATAGCGGCAGCAGCAGTGACAAAGGGCAAGTGCGCAGTCTTCGAGATCGGCCCGGGTATCGGAGCGCTGACACAGATGCTGAGCAAGGAAGCGGATAAAGTAGTTGCTTTTGAGATAGATGAACGGCTGCCGGCAGTGCTTGCCGATACGCTTGCGGAATGTGACAATGTCGAGGTCGTCCTTCAGGATTTTTTAAATATTGACTTAAAAGCAGTGACTAAACCCTATTTGGAGGAGGGATATGAGGTTGTAGTGGCGGCCAATCTGCCTTATTATATTACAACGCCGATTCTATTTAAAATCTTTGAAGCAGACGCGGGTATTTCACAAATAACTGTAATGATGCAAAAGGAAGTGGCGGATCGTTTCGCGGCTAAATGCAATACGAAGGACTATAATGCGCTCAGTGTTATCACACAGTATCGCTGTACAGTTAAAAATGTGCTGAAGGTACCCAAAAATGTATTTAACCCCAAGCCGAATGTAGACTCCGCAGTGCTGCAGTTTCGGTTTAAAGAAAATGATCCGACGGTCAATGAACCAATATTTTATAAATTAGTGAAAGGCTGCTTTACTCAGCGCCGTAAAACTTTGCTGAATAACCTTTCAGAAACGATCGGTGATAAGGAATCAGCGCGCAAAGTACTGACGGACAGCGGCATTGATCCTGCCAGAAGGGCAGAAAGCTGTGGATTGGAAGAATTTATCAGTCTATATAGGAGTGTGGAAAATGCGGGAATCAGCTTATGCAAAGATTAATTTAAGCCTTGATGTCGTATGCCGGCGGCCTGACGGATATCATGAATTGTCAATGATTATGCTGCCCTTGACCTTTCATGATACGCTGACGATTGAATTCAGTGATGAGGATTGCTACACATGTGATAAAGCCATGCCTTTTGATGAAACGAATACGATTGTCAGAGCTGTAAAGCTCATGCGGGATACGTACCAATTGAAGCAGCATTTTAAGATAGACTGTCATAAGGTAATACCGATGCAGGCCGGTCTGGCTGGCGGCAGTGCGGATGCTGCCGCGGTAATGAGAGGAATCAATCAGCTCTGTAATTTGAATATACCTGAAATAGATTTAGCCGCTCTTGGCAAACAGATCGGCGCCGACGTTCCATTTTGTGTCATGAATAAGCCGGCTTATGTCAGCGGTATCGGTGAGAAGATTGAACCCATCAAACCTGTCTTTGATTATGAAATCATACTGGTGAAACCGGCGATGGGTGTTTCAACCGCCGGTGCGTTCAAACTGCTTGACTTTAAGCGTGCCAAGCATCCTGATATTGCCAGGATTACATCTGCATTAAAAGCCGGGCGCGATGAGGAATGGCTGCCGCTCATCGGTAATACATTAGAACAGCCGGCATTCAAACTAGTTCCGCAGATCGGTGAGCTTAAACAGCAAATGTTAAAAGATGGCTTTGACGCGGTTTTAATGTCCGGCAGCGGCTCGGCATTGTTTGGTTTAACCAGAAACCGTCAGCGGATCGAGGAGATAATCGCATCAAATCTTTATGCAGATTGCGTCTGTTATCATACAAATCTTTTAAAATAAGTATAAATTTGTGAAAAAGTATGGAATTGTTATAAAAACACCTTTTTTTAAATTGAAAATTTGGTAAAATAGTGAGGGAGGGTTTTTTAATGAAAACTGCAATCATTTTGACCGGAACCAGTTTACAGGAACAAGACTTCTGTCTGCGTGAAATCTGCGGCAAATCAATGCTGAAAACGACAGTGGATCATGCGATTCAGGCAGGTGCGGAAAGCGTTGTTGTTGTCAGTGAATCAGAAGCAGTTAAAGCGGCGGGATTTGAAGTGATCCCGACGGTTGATTTCAGCAGTCAAGCTGTTGGAACCACACTTGTCTTGAAAGGAAATATGCCATTATTAAAAAGTCAGACGATGGCTGAGTTATATCGGCTGGCGGATGAACAGAATTCATGTGTTTTGAGTGATGAGAATGTTGGTATTTTTTGTTTCAAGAACGGATTTCAGTCTGACTTGTCAAAAGCGGCAAGCGTAAGTGCTGAACCATGCGAATGGTGTGAAGTAAATGATTGTGCATCGCTTTATGAGGCAGAGCAGACACTAAGAATGCGGATTAATCGATCATGGCTGAATCGAGGCGTACAGTTCCTTGATATGAATACAGCTTGTATCAGTGAAGATACCGTAATTGGTGAAGGCTCTGTTATTTATGGCAATGTAGTGATTTATGGGTCGTCAAAGATCGGTAAAAATGTTAAAATACTCCCTGGGTCATGGCTGGATCATGCGATTCTCCATGATGATGTTCTGATTGATGCTTCTAAAATTGTGGATAGTGAGGTTGGCCGCGGCACAACGGTAGGCCCGTATTCACATCTGCGCAATCATACATGCATCGGTGAAAATGTGCGTATTGGAAATTTTGTGGAATTCAAAAATTCAAATTTTGGTGAAGGAAGCAAATGCGCGCATCTGACTTATATCGGTGACAGCGATGTTGGCCGTAAGGTCAATATTGGCTGCGGTGTAGTTACGGTGAATTATGATGGCAAGCATAAATTCAGAACAACAATTAAGGATGGTGCTTTCGTAGGCAGCAATGTAAATATCATTGCGCCGGTAACTGTTGGTGAAAAGGCATTGCTGGCAGCAGGAAGTACGATTACTGAAGATGTTGCTGACGGTGCAATGGGCATTGCCAGAACCCGCCAAAGCAACAAAGAAGCGTTTGGATATGATTATTTAAACAAAGGAAAGTAAAAGGGGTAAAACAAAAATGGTAAAAGATACAGTCATTTTCGCCTTAACATCAAGTGTTGAATTGGCTAATGAAATTGCTGAGCAGATCGGTCTGCCGCTGGGAAATTGCGATGTAAAGCATTTTGCTGATGGTGAAATTATTGTTGAACTAGGTGAATCTGTTCGTGGTAAGCATGTTTATATCGTACAATCCACTTGTGCGCCAGTATCAAGCAATCTGATGGAGCTTTTAATTGCCATTGATGCTTGCAAACGCGCGTCAGCCGCAACGATCAACTGCGTAATGCCGTACTTTGGTTATGCGCGTCAAGACCGCAAGGCTCGTCCAAGACAGCCGATTACATCTAAACTGGTAGCTGATTTGCTGGAAAAAGCAGGTGCCAGCCGCGTAATAACAATGGAGCTGCATGCTACGCAGATTCAGGGATTCTTCAATATCCCTGCTGATGATATTTCAGCGTTGTCGATTATCGGCAAATATTTTAAAGAAAAGAACCTCGATGATATTGTCGTTGTATCACCGGATCACGGCGGTACGACTCGTGCGCGTAAATTAGCTGAAATGCTGCACGCGCCAATCGCTATTATTGATAAGCGCCGTCCTAAGCCAAACGTTGCGGAAGCAATGAATTTAATCGGTGAGGTTGACGGAAAAACAGCAATCATTGTTGATGATATTGTTGATACAGCCGGTACTTTAATTTCAGGTGTCGACATGCTGTACCGCATGGGTGCGAAAGAAGTATATGCAAGCTGTGTTCATGGTGTATTATCCGGCCCGGCGATTGAACGTCTGGACAATTCAAGAATTGTGGAATTTATCTGTACAAATACAATTCCTCAAAAATCTAAACAGGCCTTGCTGCCTAAGATGAAAGTATTGTCAGTAGGACTGATTCTTGGTCAAACGATTAAACAAATGGAAGAAAACAAGTCAGTAAGTGAGATTCTTACTCAGCTTGAAGCACAATAGGCTGGCTTATGAATCATTTATTATTAACTATAACCATGATGGCAGGCGAAGTCGTTGAACATACTTCATATATTGAAGGCATTGTTAATGATATCGTACCTGAAATCATCGGTTTAATCGAATTGATCGGTATCTTTGTAATTACGGTGGGTTCTTTGAGAGCTTTTGTCCTCTATGTTCGCTCATTGCTTTATAAGAATCATTTCCCGGTGAAGCTGGCTTTAGGTAACTCATTGGCATTAGGTCTTGAATTTAAGATGGGTGCAGAGATCCTGAAAACAGTTATCATCAGAAGCACAGACGAAATATATATATTAGGCTGTATCATCGTTCTGCGTGCACTGTTATCTGTTCTGATTCACTTTGAGGTAAAATCTGAAAAAGAACACAGCGGCGGTTCTGAAGAAATAACAGCCTCCGATTATTGAAATTTTCTCTTGTCAAAGAAGAAAAAGTATTAAAATAAAGAAGATAAAATATCTTCAAGTAAAGATAAAAAACCCAAAGCAATAAAATTGCTCTGGGTTTTTTTGCTATAAAGACATCAAAATTCCATATAATTCCTCTTTTATAAAAGTCTGTAAACAGTTATTTTTATAATGACTAAAAGAAGTTGAAACAATGAAATAGGTAATTACGTTCATGAGTTCCTTAATCATTGCGGACTTAATCTGAATTGAGTCCAAGCTGTCATATTGATATAGTATAAGCGGACAGGGAGATAAATTATGAATAAGCACAGATGGATATTAATATTGGACCGGCTAAATGACACTGAGTATATTACAAGTGAGGAACTTGCAAAAGAGCTGAATTTAAGCAGTAAAACAATACGAAAGGAATTAAAGGTTCTAAAAAGCGTTTTAGAAAAAGCAGGCGCGCGGCTCTATTCCAAAACCAAACTAGGATATTCATTAAGGGTTATTGATGAGGAGATATACAACAATTTTTTAATCTCATTACAGAAAAATGATTCTATTCCTGAAACGGTTGAAGCAAGAATTCATTATTTATTAGAAATGCTGCTAATTAAAGATGATTATATAAAGCTGGATGATCTCTGTGATCAAATTTACATGTCAAGGTCTAGTTTAACAAGCTGTCTGAAAGAGGTAAGAAGAATTTTAGGAAATTATCATTTGAAGCTGATTAATCGTCCGCGTTATGGTATTAAAGTAGAAGGCAATGAGTTTGATTTTAGATTATGCATTGCTTCCTATATGGAACAAAATTATGAACAGAATGAAGAACTAAGAAAGAAATATTTAGAAAGAATCGAAAAATGTATACAAGCGGTATTAACTGACTCAAATATTAGAATCAGTGAAGTTTCTTATCAAAATTTACTTGTCCATATTTATATTGTATTAGAAAGAATAAGGAACGGATGTTACCTGCAAGCTGATAATGGGATTACAATGATTGAAAAAGAATCTGAATTTATTTGTGCACTGCATATTGCTGATTTGCTTACAAAGGAATTTGATGTGAAAATACCGGATTCAGAAATAAGCTATATTGCAATTCATTTAGCTAGTAAAAGAATTATCGAGGAAACGACTATCAATAATGGCTTTGTTATCAGTCAGGAGATTTACGATATGGTAACACACATGCTTGATGAAATTCAAAGCAGTTATAATATTGATCTACATGATGATTTAGAGCTGCGTATGGTTTTGGCTATGCATTTAGTTCCCTTTAAGGTTCGGCTGAAATATAATCTGAACTTAAAAAATCCATTATTAAGAGAAATAAAAGCAAGCTACACTTTAGCATATATGATTGCTATATCAGCTAGTGAAGTATTAAATAAACATTATCATAAAGCGATTAGGGAAGATGAAATAGGTTATCTGGCGCTTCATTTTAATTTAGCGCTGGAGCGGATGAATAAGAGCGTAAATCGAAAAAATATCGTTGTAGTTTGTTCAACAGGACGCGGAACAGCTCAGATTCTGCTTTGGAAAATCAAAGAAGAGTTTAATCGTTATGTTAACAAAATCATTATTTGTGATGTATCCCAGATGAAGGATATGAAGCTTGACGATATTGATTATGTTTTTACCACTGTGAAAATACCCTTTTCCATCAATAGACCGGTACTGCAAATTCAGTTGTTTTTAGATAACAAGGATAGAAAAGCAATTCAGAGAATATTGAATGACTCATATCCGTCTGTACTGAGTAATTATTTTGATCCTCGTTTATTTTTATCAAATGTAGAAGCAGATGAGAAAACACAAGTTATTGAGCAAATGGCAGAGCGAATCTCTCAGGTAATCTGTCTGCCTGATTCCTTCCTTGATTTAGTTTATGAGCGTGAAAAAATGGGAGTGACTGCTTTTGGCAATCTTGTGGCTATCCCTCATCCTAATAAGGCTATTGTGGATGAAACATTTGTCTGTATAGCTATATTGAAGAGACCTGTCCAATGGGATGAGCATAAGGTGCAGTTTGTATTGATGTTTGCTTTGAAAAAACAAAACAATGATAATATGCAATATTTCTCAAAAGTAATTTCTAGATTATTGTTTAATAAAAGGTATATTAATGAATTGATTCATAAGGCTGAATTTCCTCGGCTGATTGAAATACTGAATTTAATTGAAAAGGAGATCAATGAAGAGCATGGAGGATAATTATGAAATCGCTTTTGATTTGATTTTGAATGCTGGTAATTCAAAGTCAAAATCTATTATGGCGGTAAAAGAAGCAAGAAATTTTAATTTTGAAAAAGCGGATGCTTTGATTCTTGAAGCGAAGGATGATCTGAATAAAGCACATCAAACGCAGACAAGATTGCTGCAGAATGAATGCAATGGAGCAGCTACAAGTGTTTCATTGATTACAGTTCATGCTCAGGACCATCTTACAATGGCCTTTATGGCATTAGATAATGCAAAAGAATTTACTGGTATATATAAGCTGTTGTCAACGTTAACTAACGATCAAAGGGGTGAAATTGAATATGAATAAATTTGTGAATGCATTACAAAATGTTTTACTGCCAATTGCTAACGCAATGAACCGGAATCGATACATTAAGGCTATGAAAAGTGGTTTATCTTTATCTTTGCCATTCATTATTGTTAGTTCAATTCTGACTTCGGTAGCAAGTCTGAGCTTTTTCGATAACATTGTAGGTGCAGCTTTAATGACTGAAATCAGAGGATTTTTAGCACCATCCAGCACTATGTCCAGCGCAATAATCGGCTTGTTCGTAGTTGTGGGCATTTCTTATTACTTGGCCAAGGATTATAAATTAAGCGCACTGCATGGCGCTATGACTGCAACTGTTATGTTTTTGATAACTTGTCCGACAAGCCTTACTACTGAAGGCGGAGAAACAATTAAAAATGTACTTTCTTTAAATTATCTAGGTGCATCAGCAATGTTTTCAGCTATCCTATGTGCAATTATTGGCGTAGAATTATATCGTTGGGCAATTAATCATAAACTGACTGTCAATCTGCCAAATTCAGTTCCTGCGTCAATAAGAGATTCATTTACATCCTTTATTCCGGCTGGATTTGCTATGTTATTCGGTCTGGTGCTGCGCCAAATATTCCTTCTAACACCACAGGGAAATCTCACAGACTTTTTCTTCTATTGGATACAAAAACCAATGTCAGGCATCGTTTTAAGTTACCCTGCAATGCTGTTATATGGTTTCTTGGTCAACTTGTTCTGGTTCTTTGGCCTGCATGGGCAGCAGATGACAAAGAGCGTGTTTAAGCCCTTCTTAATAGCAGCAAATGCCGAAAATATCGAAGCCGTTGCTGCCGGCCTGCCGCTGCCTAATCTTATCAATGATAGTTTTGCCAGGGCTTTTGTACTCTATGGTTATTGGATTTCTATCCCTTTACTTATTGCAATGTATTTGTTTGCAAGAAAGCATAAACGTGATGATTGGAAAAAGATAGCAAATGTATCTTTGGTGCCGGGATTATTTAATATATATGAACCGCTGATGTTTGGCTTCCCGTTAGTATTAAATCCATTCACATTAATACCTATGCTGCTGACACCCTTAGTAACAACAACGGTTTTTTATTTGCTGACAGTCACTAATATTATCCCGATTTGTAATGGCGTTACCGTCCCAAGTACAACACCGATATTCGTAGCTGGTGCAATGATGACTAATTCTTTCTTAGCGGGAGCTGTACAGGTTCTGCTGATCATTCCATTTACTGCGATGTGGTATTTCTTCCTGAAGCTTCAGGACAAATCAGAGAGAGCCAGCGGTTTATATGTTGAGGAAGCAGAGCATGATGAGGCATAAAATACTAGGCTGCTTATACGGTGCTGCATATGGTGATTCATTAGGTGCGCTGACTGAGTCTTGCCTGCGTGAAGAAATAAAACACGCTTTCCCAGAAGGCTGCTATGAGTATGCTGATTCTATAAGCCGTATCACAAAGGGAATTATACCAGGTCAGGTTACAGATGATTTTGGTGCGAGCATCTACTTGATGAAAGCTATACAGAGGCATAACGGAGATTTCAATCGTAGAATCAATGAAGAGGCACTGCTTGATTGGTCAAAAGATGAGATCGTATTTGCGAAATATGCCGGACAAAATTCTAAATCAGCGATTGAAAAGTTAAAACTAGGTATTGCTATTGATGAGATAAGCAAAAGCAATCACTTCGCGAGACAAAATACAAACGGCGGTGCAATGAAGGTGAGCCCGGCAGCGTTACTGGCTGTAAGCAGTATAGATGAGGCTATACAGTATGCACTTACTTGCTGCTGGCCGACACATTACAACAGTGCGGCTGCTTCTGGCGCATGTGCTATTGCTTGTGCTGTATGGTGTGCACAGCAGATTAGTGTTACTATCAGTGATATCGTTAAGGCAGCAATATATGGAGCAAGGAAAGCTCGTCAGCAATTAGAAAAAGAGGGCTTTGCAGCTGCCGGCCCCTATGTAGATTATAAAATAAAAGAAGCGGCTGAAATAGTGAGAGGTATCACTGATCCCAATGAATTGCTGGATTGTCTAAATGCCGTAATTGGTACTAAGGCAGCGGTGCAGGAATCAATTCCGGCAGTATTTGCTATACTGATTGCTTGCAGCGGTGATTTCAAGTCATGTTTGAATTGTGCAGTAAATGCAGGCGGTGACACAGATACGATTGCCTCTATGGTTTGCGCTATTACCGGCGGAATGCATGGTATCGATGTAATCGATGTAAATGTTATAGAGAAAATCAACACGGCGAATCAATTTTTGAATTTAGCAGAAACCATTAATGATTATACAGATTTAATTATGAAAAGAGGATAAAAAAATGAGAATAATGCTGGCTTGTGCATTAGGCATGTCTACGGGTATGCTTATGGAAAAAATGAGTGAATATGCAAAATCACAGGGTAAAAATTATAAAATTTGGGCGGTCAGCGCTGATACGGTGGATAATTATACGGGAGAGTTTGATATTCTGCTGCTAGGCCCGCAGGTGTTATTTCTGTATGAAGATGTAAAGAAAAAATTTGAGAATGTTGCACCTGTTGCTATGATAAAGCCTGTTGATTATGGACGTATGAATGGCAAGGCAGTTGTTTTAATGGCTGAAAAAATATTGAATGAATTTAATGGTGATCAAAATTGAGGCTCATTAGAAATTTTTGTCAGCCGCTGAGTTCAGATAGTTGTAATTTAGTATAGAAATATGCGATTACTAAAATTAACAGCCTGTAAGTATTATATACTAGTCTAGAAATATCGTTTGTGCTTGTGTGATCTTCAATCCAATTAGGATTGATAAAATTGTATCTTTTCTAAATGTTGAATAACTAAAACATCTCTATCTGAACATAGAGATGTTTTAATTATATATTGTGGTTCTGTTTTTTTGGCAGCGGCTCCTTCACATTCGGACTATTTACGTCAATGTAATTGTTTCTTCGATTCTGCTCCCTGAATTCTGCCGGTGTAATGTTGAAATTTTCTGCAAACAAACGATTAAAGGTACGTATACTTTCAAAACCACATTGCTTTGATACTTCACTAATGGAAAGATCGGATTGAACCAACAGTCGCTTAGCACCACTTAACCTAAGTGAATTCACATAAGTTTTAAAATTAATGCCAATTTGCTCAGAACAAATATGCGAAAGATGATACTTAGAAATACCGATATCGTGGCTGGCCTTTTCTAAGGTGATTGGCTGATGACAGTTTTCGGATAGATAAGCCATGATCCTGTCTGCTAGTATCATAGAGGCATTATCCTCTTTTTTCATTTCACATTCATTTAGGAAATAACCAATAAGCACAGCTAGATAACCAAATTGCTGAAATTCTAATCCCCTGCCTTTAGGCAGATGAATCAATTCATTGGCAATATTCAAAATTTGATTGCGCTGTTCATCAGTAGCCGCTCTCAGGCATGACGAAGCCAGCTGTTCCTTGGCAGCCATAATTTTGAAGCGATGAAATTCCTCTTTCGTAAAAGTGATAACCAGCACTTTAGAATGTACTTTTGTATAGTAGCTGTGAGTTACATAATCTAAGATCAGACACATATCACCAGTTTCAAGTACCTGAATATCATTATGAAGTGATATAACAAGTGAACCTTCAAGGATTACAATCACTTCAACTTGCCGATGAGCATTCGGTATGTATTTCAGATCATCAAAGACATTCAGAAAGAAGGGGTTCACATTTCGAACCTGCAAAGGTATATACTCTTTAATAAGACATCCCTCCTTAAATATAATAATATTATAACAGGTGTCCGAGTATAAAAGACACTTGTTTTTCAAATTTTCGCAATTTTTGACCATTTGTTATCATAATCGTATGAAATAATTTTCAACAATGAAAGAGATATGAAAAATCAATGAATATCAGCTAAATCTTTCATTCTTATAGCCGTCAATCTCCTTTTTATTTGAATTTTTATCGAAAAAAAGTGATTGAACCGCACAAAATTTGTCTTGAAAATCTGTGCTTTTCAATCTTAAAAGGGTAAAAAAAGCTTGATTTTAAACCTCTAAGCCGTTGTTTTGTTCATCTTTTTTTGACAGGCTGCGGTTATTTTTAATATAGTTAAGATAATTAATAAAGGAAAAGGAGATAGGGTATGAGTAATCAATTAAGAATGCAGAAAGCAATGGATACAAAGGATGCTGCCCTTATTAATCAGACAGGTATTGAATTAGCAGCAGAAGGATTTTATGAGGATGCTATTGATTTATTAGGTGAAGGATTGTGTATGTTTCCTTTTGATGAAAAATTAAGAGGGTCACGCGGGCGTAAATATATCGGAGCTTTTAATTATATGGCATCAATTGCCGATCTTTCTTTGGCAACCCGGCTGAATCCAAATGATTGGGAGCATTGGTATTACATGGGCGTAGCTGCTTATCTCGGCGGTAAGTATGAACTGGCAAAGGATTGTCATAAAAACAGCCGTGAGCTGATGATTAAATACAATATAGAAGCAATACCGGCAACTGTTGATTGGTATTGGATGGCGTGTATGAAACTGGGACAGAAAGCTGAAGCTGAAAAGGTGCTGGAAAATGTTTATGAGGGTATGCCCTCTGAAGATGGTGATTATTTGGCACGCACTTTATTGTATAAAGGTATTTATAAGCCTGAAAATTTTGTTGAGGAACATATGTGTACAGGGTTAAGTGAAGAGCGTACCCGTATTTATTATCTAATGCTGAGTTACGGACTTGCTAATTATCATCATTACCTGGGAAATAAAGAGGAGGCAGTGAAAATCTGTCAGATGATAGCTGCGATCCCTGATCATCATAATTTATTTGCTTATGCGCAGGCAAAACAGAATCTGAAAGAATGGGGCGCTGAATAACGCCGCTAAGAGGGGTGTAAGAGATGATTAAATATACGATAAAACGATTGCTGCAGCTGATACCGACATTGTTCGCATTGACGTTCATTATTTTCTTTATGGTACGGCTGATACCGGGTGATCCGGTAGAAATTATGTTGGGTACATCTGTTGACCGTTCACATATCGAGGTTGAACGTGAGCGTCTTGGTTTGAATGATCCGCTGCCTGAACAGTATGTCAATTTTGTCGTTGATGCATTGCATGGGGATCTTGGAACATCTATCGTATCCGGCAAAGATGTCGGAGCAGAAATCAAGAAACGCTTTGTGCCTACCTTTATTTTGGCGCTGGGCGGTACTTTGGTTGCTGCCGTAATCGGTGTTATATTTGGGATTATAGCTGCAACACATCATAATAAATTCCTTGATAATTTTATCATGGTTATTTCGCTTACATCAGTATCCACCCCATCATTCTTCCTAGCTTTGATATTAATGCTTGTTTTTACGGTTTGGCTTGGCTGGTTTCCTAGTGTATGGATGGGCACCTTCAGTTGGAAAAGTATGGTTCTGCCGATTATGACATTGGGAACGCAGGCCGTAGGTTTTATGACCAGGACTACGCGTTCCGCAATGCTTGATGTCATTAATCAGGATTATATTCGAACTTCTAAATCAAGAGGAATTCCTAATAAGATTGTTGTCTATTCCCATGCTTTAAAGAATGCCCTGATCCCAATTATTACAGCAATAGGTCTGCGCTTCGGCGGCTTGCTGGCAGGCGCTACTTTAGTTGAAACAGTATTCTCTATCCCCGGCATCGGCCGTTATTTAGTTGATGGTGTCGGCAACCGTGATTACCCTGTCATTCAAGGTACTGTACTCGTTTTAGCTGTTACATTTGTGGTCGTAAATACTGCGGTTGATTTGATTTATGCATTTGTTGATCCTCGGATCAAGTACGATTAGGAGGCGATGACATGTTTAAAAATCCAAAAGTTAAACGGTTTATGAGACGCAAGGTTTCGGTTGTCGCATTGATTGTCCTGCTGATTTTTCTTGGTATCGCTTTAATTGGACCATTCCTGTGCAGCCATGATCCATTGGCGCAGGATCTGGCAAATAAATATTCAGGTATTTCAGCCGAGCATTGGCTTGGCACAGATAATTTAGGCCGTGATACTTTTACCCGTATGGTATATGGAGCCCGCATATCATTGACCATAGCCTTCTGCGGCGTTTTATCAGGCAGCGCAATCGGCATTATGCTGGGTGTCTGCGCTGGTTATTTCGGCGGTAAGATTGATTCGATTATTTCCAGAATCCTCGATGTTATGCTTGCATTCCCTGGTTTACTGCTGGCAATTACCATTGTCGCAATCCTCGGCAATGGTACGATCAATACAATCATGGCAATCGGCATCTTCTGCATTCCCGGTATTGCCCGTATCGTCAGGGGGACAGTTATTTCACTGAAAGGCTCTGAATATGTACAGGCGGCCAGAGTGATGGGTGAGTCTGATTTTAAAATCATCATTCGTCACGTTCTTCCTAATTCAATCTCATTGATCATTGTAAATATAACCTTGGATTTAGGAACATCGATTCTGACTGCCTCCTCACTCTCTTTTTTAGGATTGGGTGTACAGGCACCGAATCCGGAGTGGGGGGCAATGCTGTCACAAATGCGTGAGGTAATCCGGTCTTATCCAATCGGTGTCTTTGTACCCGGTTTGGCGATTACCTTTGTTGTATTGAGCTTCAGTCTGGTTGGCGATGGACTGAGAGACGCGCTCGATCCAAAACTGAAAAACAGTTAGGAGGATAGTCACATGACAGAGAAAAGCAATGACAAACTCCTCGAAGTGAAGGATTTGAAAACTTATTTTTATACTGAAGAAGGTGTGGTTCCTTCTGTTGATGGCTTAAGTTTTGATTTGCATAAAAATGAAACTTTAGCGATAGTGGGGGAATCAGGCTGCGGCAAGAGTGTCACTTCACTCTCAATTCTGCGCCTGATAGCTAACCCGGGAAAAATCGTGACAGGTACGATTTTATATAATGGCGAAGATTTAGTGAAAAAAACAGAAAAGGAAATGATGAAGATCAGAGGTAAAGATATATCGATGATTTTTCAGGAACCGATGACTTCTTTGAATCCGGTATTTACCATCGGACATCAGATTTATGAATCACTTAAATATCATGAAAATGCAGATAAAAAAACTGGTTTAAAAAAGGCTGTTGAACTATTAAGAAAGGTTGGTATCCCTGATGCGGAAGAAGTGGTAAATGAATATCCGCATCAGCTATCAGGCGGTATGCGTCAGCGTGTCATGATTGCGATGGCATTGGCATGCAATCCTAAAATTCTGATTGCCGATGAACCGACAACGGCGCTTGATGTAACTATACAGGCACAGATTTTAAATCTATTAAAAGATTTAAAAAAGGATATGGATACGGCCATTATTTTGATTACTCATGATTTGGGTGTCGTTGCTCAGATAGCAGAAAATGTGATGGTAATGTATGCCGGTGAAGCAGTTGAAAAGGCAGATGTTAAATCATTGTATGGTGAGCCGCTGCATCCATATACATTAGGCTTGCTGAAATCGATACCTAATCTGAAAGAGGATAAGGAGAGTCTGTATAATATTCCGGGTACTGTGCCAAATCCAACGGAATATGCTAAGGGCTGTCGCTTTGCTCCCCGTTGTGAAAAATGCATGGAGCGCTGCATCAATGAATCGCCGCGCCCTATATTTAAAGAAAATGGCCATATGGTAAGATGCTGGCTTTATGCAGGAGGTGATCATCATGAGTAAACCCTTGCTGAGTGTTCGTGATCTGAAGATCTATTATCCGGTAAAAATTAAAAATGGTTTCTTTAATAAAACAGCTTATTTAAAAGCAGTAGATGGCATTAGCTTTGATGTCAACGAAGGGGAAACCTTTGGCATTGTAGGGGAGAGTGGCTGCGGTAAATCTACGACTGGCAAAACAATTGTACGGTTGAATACTCCAACTGAAGGAACGATTGAATTTGACGGTAAAGATTTATTTACTAAGGATAAGCAGGGGCAAAAGGAATTCTCAAAAGCGATTCAGATTATCTTTCAAGATCCATATTCCTCATTAGATCCGCGTTTCACTGTAACACAGATCATTGAAGAACCAATGCTTGTTCATAATATGGGGAATAAGCAGGAACGTCATGAGCGAGTATTGGCATTAATGAAGGATGTTGGTCTGCGTGAGGATCAATGCAGCAAATATCCGCATGAATTCAGCGGTGGCCAGCGTCAGCGCATCGGGGTTGCCCGTGCCTTAGCTTCTAATCCAAAATTAATTGTCTGTGATGAACCGGTATCAGCGCTGGATGTTTCAATACAGGCACAGATCCTGAATCTGATGGATGATTTGCAGAAGAAGCATAATCTGACTTATATCTTCATATCGCACAATTTGAGTGTTGTGAAGCATGTATGCAGCCGTATTGCCGTCATGTATCTTGGTAATATTGTCGAAGTTGCTGACCGCAATGGTTTATTTGACCATCCCTATCATCCATATACCTTAGCTTTAATGAAGGCAATACCGATTCCTGACCCACAGATTCAGTCAGCTTCAGATGCACTGAGCGGTGACGTACCAAGTCCGTTGAATCCGCCTAATGGCTGCTGTTTCCATACCCGCTGTCCTCGATGCATGAAAATCTGCAGTGAGGTTAAGCCAAAGCTATTTGAAAAAGAATCCGGGCATTTTGTGGCCTGTCATCTCTTTGATGAAGAAAGTGAAAAGAACTATGAGTGAATTAGCAAAGAAAGAAAATCAAATCCAACCGCTGCATATCATTGCTTACAGTGATGAGGTGAAGACATTAACTAAGGCATTAGAAGCAGATCCAAATAATCCTGAATTATGGATAAAAAAAGGATTAGCTTATAAGAAACAAATGTGTTTTAGGGAAGCGATTGAAGCATATTCCATGGGATTGACTTATGATCCATTTAATATGCTGCTATACCGTCACCGCGGTCATGCTTATGTGAATATCTCACGTTACGCCGAAGCGGCTGCTGATTTTGAAATGGGTCTGAGAATTGATCCGAAAAATTGGGACTGCTGGTACCATTTGGGCCTAGCCTATCATTTAATGAAGGATTTTAAACGGGCAAAGAAAATATATGAGGGCTGCCGTAAGGTTTCCTATGACGGGGACAGTATTATCGCTGTAACCGACTGGTATTGGATTACATGCATGCGGATGAACGATCCGGAAGCCGCTCAGAAAATGATTGATCTTGTTGATCCGGCGATTGAGACAACAGATTACAGCGGTGGTTATAAAGATCGTGTCATGGTTTATAAAGGTCTTGATACGCCGGAGCATGTTTTAGAAGTGGCGGCAGCAAAAGATGACCATATGTTTGCAACCTATGCCTATGGCATTGCTGTTTACTATGAAACACACAATGAATTAGATAAAGCAATGGATATTTATCATAAAATTGTAGAACGTGATGAGCTATGGGCAGGTTTTGCGGAACATGCAGCTTATGAACGGCTTTATCATTGCGATAACAAATAGGAGGATGACTTATGAAAAAGTTATTAAAAAGTTTAGGAGCCGTAATGCTGGCACTCTCACTGACAGCCTGCGGCGGTAATGATACACCAAGTGATAATAATGATTCTGAATACAAGGATACGATTCTTTGGGGTATTTCAAATGATCAAGACAGTCTTGATCCGGCAACCAATGTTTCTAACAATGTTGTATTGCCGCAAATTTATTCCACATTAATCAAAATCGATCAAGACGGTGCAATCGCTCCTGATCTGGCAACTGAATGGAGTGTCGGTGAAGATGGATTGACATGGACTTTTAAACTTCGTGAGGATGTAAAGTTTCAAAACGGTAAACAGCTGACCAGTGCCGATGTAGTCGCAACCTTTGATCGTTTGCTGAATGAAGACGATCCTTATCGTTATACAAGCGAATACACATCCTTTGTTGAATCTGTAACTGCACCGGATGAATATACCGTTGTAGTTAAGACAAAGACTCCATACGGAGCATTTGAAGCTAAAATGGCATCAGTAGCTACAGGTATATTGGACAGTGATTATATAGAACAATTTGGTCATGATTTAGGCAAAACACCAGAATCAGTAAATGGTTCGGGTCCTTATAAGGTAACTGATTGGAGTATGGGCGAGCAAATGGTATTTGAAGCCTTTGACGATTATTTCGGTGGTAAACCTAAGACAAAGAATATCATCATGCAGGTAATCCCTGAACAGAATTCAAGAGCAATTGCCGTTGAAACCGGACAGATGGATATTGTATCCGGCCTAGCACCAGATGATGTTGTTCGTTTCAATAATGGCGAAGTAGAGGGAGTTACAGTATCAATGAATGCCAGCAATGGGATGCATTTATTCCAATTTAATTGTGCAGGTGTATTACAAGATGTGAAGTTAAGACAAGCAATCAGCTATGGTATAGATCGTCAAACGATCGTAGACACGTTGTATGCCGCCATTGGTGAAACACCGGCATTGGCACCTGTAACACCAAATGTTGTTGGTTATTCAGAACTTGGTATGATTGAATATGATCCTGAAAGAGCAAAAGAATTACTGAAAGAAGCCGGTTATGAAGATGGTTTAACGATTAATGTAATGACAACAGCTGTTTATAATAAGGGTATCGAAATGGCTGAAATCATTTCTGAACAGTTGAAACAGATTGGCATTACCGTAAATATTGAAACGGTAGAGAAAGCTGTATTTACTGCTTCATGGGGTGTAACACCGGATCAGTTTAAGTGGGATATGTTTATCATGGGAGCCGGCGGTTCATCCGATGTTGGTAATGCCCTAACACGTGTATGGCATACAGAAGAAGGCGGCAAGAATGTAAATAACTATGGTTGGTATTCAAATAAAGAAGTTGATGCGCTGCTTGATGAAGGTGCTGTAACAACTGATCCTGAAGCACGCAAGGAAATCTATAAAAAAGCCATGCAAATTATCTGGGAAGATGATCCAGTCGGTGTATTTATGAATTATCGCAACAATATCTATGGCTTATCAACAAAGGTTGAAGGGTTCCATGTAAATCCCGGCAATACACCGGACATGATGAACTTTACTTGTAAGAAATAAGCGGTAGTCCTATGATTAGAAAAATTGATACAAAGCGTGAATCCAGTCGATTTGTAGTCCATAAAGGACTAGCTGTATTTACTGGACATATATCACCCTTCGCCGATGATCTGCGCGGCCAGAGTGAGGATATATTGTATCGATATGATGAATTAATGAGTAAATTTAATTTAAAGAAGGAAAACATTATTTACTATACTGCATATCTAAAGGATATCAGTAAGGCAGATGAGTTTAATGATGTGTGGAACACATGGGTGATTAGGCATCATGAGCCAGCCGGAATAATTGTGCAGGCGGTTCCTAATCAATCACTCCCTTATGGGGATAATGTTCAGCTAGAGCTTTCTTTAATTGTAGCCATGGAGGAAAATGATGTTGAAAATTGACAGAATTGACAGCAATAAAGGCGCCAGCCGTATTGTTAAGTATAATGGAATTGCATATTTTACAGGGCATAGCGCACGTCCTGGCTTTAAAACACTGAAGGAACAAACCGCAGCTGTACTGGCTCGTTATGATGAATTGTTTGCACAGCATGGTTTAAAGAAAGAAAATATCATTATAATGAATGCATATCTTGCAGATATTAAAATGATTGATGAATTTAATGAAGTCTATGAGGCGTGGATCGATGGTGTAAATGCGCCAGCCGGAGTTGCTGTGGAAGCTAAACCAATGGGTGAGAATAATTTGTTGGAGCTGCAGTTTAATGTAGCCTATGATGAAAGTGAGGAAGCATAATGGGAACAATAATAAAAGAATGTGAGGTAGCGAGTCGCCGGCGCAGTGATCTTGAATTAAATGAAGCTGCGGCAGCGCTGAAGCAGCAGGTGCAGGCTGAACCAAATAATGATGAATTATGGATGAAACTAGGCCTTGCCTATGCTGATCAGAAACTCTATCGAGATGCCTGCGACGCATATTCGATGGCAATAGCAATCAATCCATTCTGTGGTATCTATCATCGTCATCGTGCCCATCGCTATTTGTCATGCTGGCGTTTTGAGGATGCCTGCGCGGATTTTGTAACAGCCTCAAGACTGATTCCGGAGAATTGGGATGTATGGTACCATCTGGGCTTATCGTATTTTTTATTAAATGATTATGAAAAAGCGGCTGAAGCTTATCAGCAGTGTTATGATCTATCTTATGATGATGGTTCACTGATTGCAGTTACCGATTGGTACTGGATAACATTAAATCGTTTAGGAAGAAAGGAAGAAGCTGCTGCATTGCTGGAGCGAATTCATGATGAGATGGATTATGGAGATAATTATGCTTATTTTCAACGCTTAAGAATGTATCAGGGCAAGCTTCATCCTGATGAATTAATGCCTGCAGACTTAACAGCCGCAACACCGCTGAATGTAATTACGATGGGTTTTGGGTTAGCTAATTACTATCGTGAATTAGGGAATCAGGATAAATATAAGGAAATACTGCATCTTGTTCTTGAAAAAGGAAAAGATGACATGTATATGGCATTTGCTTATCTTGCATCAATGATAGACGCAGATGCTTTGGGTATCTCTTACTAATTGATTGAATTCCCACTTATCAATAATTTATAATCAATCACCATGATTATATTTGGGGATATCCTCTAAGCTGGACACTGTTCCAGCTTTTTTTGGTTATAATTTCCTCTTCATAATCGATACAAAATAAGAGGTAATAAGGGTTAGGCTATGATAGAATAACGATAGAAATGAGGGTGAACTATGGATTGGAATGAGAAGCTGCAGACGATTCTTGATTATGTAGAAGAACATCTGCAAAGGCGTGAGGAACCGATTGATAAGAATGAAATTGCCGAGATGGCAGGCTGTTCCTATGCTTTATTTCAAAAAATCTTTGCTTACATGAATGAAATCAGCTTTGCGGAATATGTCAGAAACCGCAAATTAACACTTGCCGGTTATGACTTGAAGAGCAGTAATATAAAGGTAATCGAACTAAGCTATAAATATGGTTATGATTCACCAACTTCATTTACAAAAGCTTTTCAGCAATTTCACGGCATCACTCCCAAGGCAGCCAGAATGACGGATGCTCAGCTGAAGATTTGTCCTAAAATGAGTTTTACTAAAGCAAGTACAATTGCTTGGCGGCTGGAAAAAAAGCCGGCCTTCCGTCTGATTGGAAAAAGTCTTAAGCTGCGGGCAGAGGATGAACAGAATTATCAGCTGATTCCCGCTTTTTGGAACCAGTGTCAGCAGGATGGTACTACTTTTCAGCTTATGCAGAAGAGTGAGGGAAAACCTCCCGGTATCTTTGGCTTATTTGATCAATATGATGAGCATTCTATAAGCTATAAGATTATGAGTGCGTCAAATGCAGCTTTGCAGGCGGATTGGTGTGAAGTCATACTGCCCGTGCAGACTTGGGCGGTATTTGATTGTTATGGCAGACAACCGGATGCAATTCAGAAGGGCTGGGATTTCCTGCATAATGAATGGCTGGTAAAATATCCATTTAAACATGAAGACTGTCCTGAACTGGAATGGTACAGTGAGGGGAATGTTTATGCGAAAGATTATCTAAGTCAAATATGGATACCAATCATAGAGGAGGAATACTCATGAAATGAAAAATACGATGTTAGTGGCTAAGGATATGGAACGATCGAAGAAATTTTACTGGGAGGTAATGGGACTTCGTACACTAGTTGATTTGCGAATCCACGCAGTACTGCCCGGTGGCCTTGGTTTGTAGACTGTAGCAAGCTGGCAAGCTTTACGCTGGGGAGAAATATCTTATAAAGGAAATGATGCGGAAATATATTTTGAGGAGAATGATTTTGATACGTTCATCGAGAAATTGACAAAGATGGATATAGAATATGCTCATTCACCTTATACCCATGAATGGGGGGCAGCGTGTAGTACGCCTTTATGATCCGACGATCATATTCCTGAAGTGGGTGAAAGTATGAAAATTGTATGCCGGCGTTTCTTAGATGCCGGGTTTGATGAAATGCAGATTGCAAAGAAGACTGGTCTGCCGCTTAAGGCAGTCAGAGCCTATCTGCGTTAGAAATGAGGAACATATGGTACATTTAGTCTATTGTGATAATACAGGCAAAAAAGGGGAGCATGAGCTGGACAAAATTTTAAATGGCAGTAAGACTATGGTTGTCCGCGGTGCGGCAGGCCGTAAAATACCGCACAGCCGAGTATTTGAAGGTGAAAAGCTCTACTTTATGGAAAAGGGAACAGGGCTGATTAATGCCTGTGCGAGTGTGGTGCATGTGGAAAACCTGGTGCGCCTGAGCGATGATGAAATTACTCAGACATTAGAACGTTATCAGGATAAGCTGAAGCTGAATGATAAGCAGCGCGTTCGCTGGCATCGCAAATTTTTATGTCTTGTAGAATTTAACGATGTACAGGCGATTGACCCAATGGAATTTGATCATCAGGGTAATATGGATGACTGGCTGATTCTGAAACAAATTGAAGATGTCGTAAAAGGCAGCAGCATTCCATATAATTATGAGCATTCACGATTGAAATAATTATATATAGAACCAAAAACGTATCAGCTCCTCGTGAACAGATACGTTTTTAGTTTTTGCTAATTGTAAATTTAAAATTGTTATTTTAGTTTTTGATAATCGGCTTCTGATACTTCTTCAAGCCATTCATTTGACGCGCCTTCAGCGGGTACCTCAATAGCGAGATGTTGAAACCAGCTGTCAGCGGCAGCGCCATGCCAATGTTTTACTTCAGGCGGAATATTAACGACATCACCGGGATGCAGTTCCAGTGCCTCCTTACCCCATTCCTGATAATAACCGCGTCCGCCTGTTACTAATAGAATCTGGCCGCCTTTATGGTGAATGTGCCAGTTATTGATTGTCTTAGGCGCGAAAGTTACATTGCCGATGCTGACTCCTTTCGTTGTAAGCATACTGAGATAACACTCACCGGTAAAATATTGCGCAAAGGCAGTGTTTTCCTCTCCAATAGGAAAAATACCGCCGCCTAAATCTTTATCCATCTGCTTTTTATCCATACATAAACCTCCATTTCTTTCTTTGGTACACAATAAGGATACAGCCTGGAGTTAACTCTAAGTCAATAGAAAACAGAAAATTCATCATTTATCAGTTTCAAAGCTTCATCGGCAATCTTCTATTCATTACTGCAATATCGTTTAATTTCTCATTTTAAAGGATTCGCTGGTAGAAATCCCTTATTATATCTATCAATTACAAAAGCTGTATGATCTGTTAATGTAGAATAGGTGGATTCAATTAAAAATTTATGCGGTTAAAAGAGAAACACGCATTAACCCAATAAGATGCGGATAAATCCCGACAAATGGGAAGTTATAGTTCTTAGAATAATGGAATATCTCCCTCATAATTTTCCGCTTTTTCTAATAGCGGTCCTTTAGCTCCCATAGTGAAAGCAATATCGCTGCTACGGATTGAAAGTAATGTCATATTAGGTTTAATATTTAAAAATTTCATCATTTCTTCTGTCAATGCTATTTTCCCTGTCTCCGAAATATCTACCCAACAATACGAACGTCCTTTGTATTTAATAAACTCACCCTGCATTGCAGTATAGTTTAGCAGTTCTGGCGTTTCTAAAAGAATATGTCCAAGTTTTGATGGTTGTAGCAAGCCTTTTCGTGTCACACAAAACCCGCCAGTAATTTTGCTTCCAGTAAATAAATAGACTTTACCATCATCTGTAATATGATATTCATTTATTGCTTGGGCAGGGAACTGGATTGTACCGTCAAATTTGATGATAGACTTTCCAAAAACAAATTTCCCGCCTTTGTTCATTTGCGGCATAAACTCACCTCCGAAAATCCCGATTTGAACATCAGTAAATTATGACCTCTCAACAGAGGGTACAGTATTTTAATAAAATCCTCCAAAAGCCTTGAAAATAAAAGCTTTATCCCAATGTGTTCGCCTTATCTATTTATACGGTCACACACAAGTTTACTCTTTCCCTCATTTCTCGTAAGGGCAAGAAAATCTCATAACAAGATATAACAGAGTGTGGCAATCGAAGAACTGTGATGTATGTGCGAATATATCATAACGGAGGATTTTTCAATGAACAAGTATATTTACAATGATAAAAAATGGTCTGTGGTATGAACTGCAAGGAGATTATTATATTCCTTGTCTTATCTTACCAGCCGAAATAACAGCCTATCATTTTATGGAGACAGCGGCACTTGCGGTATTCTTTCAGATACCGCAGAGCTACCTACATAATCTTGCTCATAAGCGGCAGACTGAACAATTTTCCCGACATCTGCAGCGCAGCAGCTAAAGGCGGAAAAATGGGTACAGAAAATATATAACATACGGGCGTGTGCAAGAGTGATTGTGGAGAGAGAATTTATTTACAACTGATGTAACACTCATAAGCGTAAAACAGAGCAAGCAAGGACATAATCTCTACCTGCACTATTTTTACTTTAGGAATGGATTTTGTTCAGCCTTTATGTGTCTAAAATCGCTACTTTTTCTTTCGATAATCTCTTGGTGAAAACCCTGTTTTTTCTTTAAAGCATTTTCCAAAATGGCTGATTTGCCGAAACCCTACGCTATCGGATATATTGCCTATCGGCTCATCAGAGTTTTTTAGCAATTCGGCCGCCTTTGAAAGTCTATATTCGGTTAAGTACTTGTACGGTGTGGTCTGCATACTTGCCCTAAAGCAGCGCAGACATTCTGATTTGCTAACATTTGCACTTCCCGCAAGTTTATCAAGAGAGATGTCCTCTCCGTAATGCTCACTTATGTACTGCAAAAATTTCTGCATACGAGTACCGATAGCGGTATCAGTATTTCCGTTTGGCACCTGAATATTTCGACATACTTCAAGCCAAAGTGCAGAGAGCAGGCAAAGCACTTCATAGGCGTAAAATTCAGTTTTTCTGATTTCAAGATCAGCAAGGCGGGAAAGCGCAGAGAGAATAGATTTACACCAATTCATTTCTTTTGGGAAGCAACAGATTGGTAATTCATCTTTTCCGACAATGCATTCAACAAAAGCTGCTCCGGGGCTGCTAAAATAAAATTTAAGAAAATAGTCAGGAAAAATGAAACTGTTGTAATGGCAGGGAGAAGCCTTTTCAACAAGATGTATCACATTTTTATTGATAAAGATACCGCTGCCCTTATTAACTTGAACGGAGGTATCTAATGTCTTTATTTCAATTTCACCGTCAAGTACATAAATGAACTGCAAATCTTCGTGCCAATGCATAACCTGAAAGCCTGAATTTCTCGGATAACTTTGGTTGTTGATAACATCAAGCACAAGATACGGGAAATTCGAGTCTGTATTTAGGTTGACCGAGTTTATATAATCGTTTTGTGTATTTTCCATTTCGACTTGTCCTTGCTTGGATATATTATGATAGTATTAGGCGATATTTCAATATTATATCTCCTTAAATTATGATAATATTATATTATTCAAAAAGAGCAAAGTCAAGTCGGAGGTTATTTGAGTATGTTTTTCCAGTATGGTGAAAAAGAGATAACTTACCTAAAACAAAAAGATAAACGCCTTGCAGATGTGATTGATAAAATCGGGAAAATCGAGCGAGAGGTTGACATCGATTTATTTTCTTCGGTTGTTCATCACATTATCGGTCAGCAGATTTCTACAAAGGCGCAGGCTACTATCTGGCAGAGAATGCAAGAAAATCTTGGTGTGGTAAATCCTGACACCATTCTAGCTGCCGGGATTGAATACTTACAGTCTTTTGGAATGACTTTTAAAAAAGCCGAGTATATCACAGATTTTGCTGTTAGAGTACGAAATGATGATTTTGACTTAATGGGTATTTGGGATAAAACAGATGATGAAGTAATAACCGAATTGTCCGCACTGAAAGGTATCGGTGTATGGACTGCCGAAATGATTTTGATTTTTTGTATGCAGCGTCCTAATGTATTCAGCTATGGAGATTTAGCAATTTTGCGTGGTATGCGTATGGTGTATCATCATCGGAAAATCGACCGTAAATTGTTTGAAAAATACCGCAGAAGGTTAAGCCCCTATTGCAGTGTGGCAAGTTTGTACTTTTGGGCAGTAGCCGGTGGTGCGATACTGAAATGAAAGATAATGCCTAAAAAAAGGAGAACAAGAAAAATGAAGGAACAAGGGAAATTGCGAGCAATTCAAAACAGGGATAGTTCATATGATCGTAAGTTTATTTTTGGTGTAAAAACAATGAAAATCATATGCCGACCGGGCTGCCCTGCAAGATAACCGCTTGAAAAAAATATTGTATTTTAGACATGATTGAAGAGTCAATAGAAAAAGGCTATCGTCCTTGTAAAAGATGTAAGCCGAAATTGGCTAATCAATTATAGGAGGAAAAATAAATGAGCAACATTATCGTATTATTTGAAGTGACCGTTAAAAGCGGCAAAATGGATGATTATTTGAAAATGGCAGGCTCACTTAAGGAGAGCCTTGCAAATGCAGAGGGATTAGTTCGGTCAGAGCGTTTTACTTCCCTCGCTGCTGAGGGAAAACTACTCAGTATGTCTATATGGGAAAATGAGGAATGTGTTTCAAGATGGCGAAATTTTGCCGAACACCGTATGACACAAAAACACGGGAGGACGAACGATTTTGCAGACTATAAAATCACAGTTGCAGCACCTATCCGGAACTATGCAATGACTGAAAGAACAGAAGCGCCTGCGGACTCTGATGCATATTTGGAGGTGTGAATTTATGACCTATACATATCACTATGACTCGCCTTTCGGTGGTATCACACTTTCCAGTAACGGAACAGAACTGACAGGTCTTTGGTTTGACGGACAAAAATACTTTGGTGATACACTTCCAAAGAAATATAAAGAGAAGTCTTTGCCGATATTCGAGCAGTCTACCCGTTGGCTGGATATTTATTTCAGCGGTAAAGCACCGGATTTCACGCCACCGCTATATATGGAGACAACGCCATTTCGTAAAGCGGTATGGAAAATTATGCTGACTATTCCATTTGGAAAGACAATGACCTACAGTGAAATTGCAGAAAGAATAGCAAAGCAAAAAGGACTTTCCAAAATGTCTGCACAGGCTGTCGGCGGTGCGGTGGGGCATAATTCCATTTCCCTCATAATTCCTTGTCATCGTGTTGTCGGTGCAAACGGGAGTTTGACAGGATATGCAGGCGGCATTGAGAAAAAAGTTCAGTTGCTCACATTAGAAAAAACTGATATGTCCTCATTTTTCGCACCAAAGAAAGGAACTGCCTTATGATTTCATCAAATGCAAAAACAATACAAAAATCCTTTACTGAGCAGGCAAAGAACTTTGAAACAAAATCAATGAACTTTACAAGGCAAGAATACTTGGAACATATGTTTTCGTGTGTCAAACCTCATAAAACAGATACCGTTTTAGAGGTGGCGGCAGGAACTTGTATCTGTGGGCGTTCTCTTGCACTGTTTTTAAAAATGTGACTTGCCTTGATATGATAACTGCTATGCTTGCGATTGGAAAGGGCGCAGCCGAGAGATTACCGTTTTCAGATAACAGCTTTGACATTGTAATCTTACGCCTTGCTTTTCACCATTTTCCAAATCCGAAACGCTGTTTTATAAAATGGCAAGAGTTTTGAAAACAAGCGGTAAGATGGTTGTTATTTATATGGAGCAGCCGAAGAAACATTGCGTAATACGGAAGATGAAACAGAAACCCTGCGCGATTCCTCGCATATGCGTAATTTGAGTAAGAAAGAATTTACAGAAATGTTCAGAGAGAGCTGCTTGTCCATTGCGACAAGAGATTGCACGGAACTTCCCGTTTCGTTATCTGCTTGGCTGACTCTTACAAATACGCCTGCGGAACTAATGCCGACATATCAAAACGGCTTATGGATGAAATAAATGGCAATGGATTAACAGGTTTTAAGCCTTATCAAAAAAATGGGGTAATTTAGACGTTGTTTTTATCAAACACCTTTAAGGGCTGCTCAGGATCAGAGTTATGGTTGATACGGAAGCCCCCTGCAAGGGTGAAATACCCGGAGTACAAAATACTCTAAATTTTAATGTCAAATATGTCAAGTCATTGCATCTATTCTTATATTGTACCTCAAGTCTTTATTAAATCAGGGCGGATTTTGGGTGATTAATGACCTGCAAACAGTTTAGTACAAGCTGGAAAGAACCGCTTAATGCCTATTCATCAGACTTTCCGGCCTCGTTGTCCTTATATGAAACCGACTGTACAAACTCAAACACCGCTATTTTTTATTAATTTTCGCATGAAGTAAATCAATAATGAAAATGATTTTAATTTAGATAATGATGCTTATTTTCCTTTTCACCATGAAGTGCTATAATAATCTTATGAACAGGAGGCAATTTTATGGCTTTATCACGGAAAATGAATGACGATGGCGATGGTTTGTTTTTTGAAGGGAAAGATCCTGTTTTTAAGACAACAACTAAAGATGGGGAAGAGGTAATATTCAGTTTGGATTTAGAAGCGGCAGATATTCTGGTTTCTGAAGAAAAACAGGAACAAATCCGTGAATTTGATAAAAAAATTCATGAAACATATACTATTCACGTTGATGATGAATCTAAATAATTAAAGTACCGACAGTCTTTGAAATAGAAGGCTGTCGGTTATTTTATAGGATATTGCATTTTTAAAGATCAAAGTGCCGATTTTTGTTATGAAAGCTATTTACCACCATTATTTAATGCTTTCAAAGTACATTTATTATTAAGTTCCTTCTTTTATAAGTTCATTATAAAGCTTAGAGCTTTCTTGGAGCCGATGATTATCTGCAGAAAAAACTATAAACGAAAAGGGCAATAATTGCCCCTAAGGTGATATCTATTGATATTTTAAATATATATTTTTAATGCTTTAATAGCTGGAAAAATACAATAAATCAATAAAATCATCAATGCCGGGATTAACAGAAACATCAGCGTTTCAAATAAAACGATTGCCATAGGCTTCCCTCAGCAAACATTAAGATGCTTCTTTTAATCATTGTATCATGTTGATGTGAATTCAAATATGATGAATTTTTAATCATTAAGCGGCGGCTTTCCAGCATGACCTGTCAGCGTTAATAATTTAATAAAATCAAGAATTGTGCTATAATGGTCGAGTAATCAGAAAAGGAGTGTGTGCTTATGAATAAAGAACGATTAGTCAATACGTTTCTTGATTTAGTGAAGATTCCATCACCTTCGAGAAATGAACGGCGGGTAGCGGATTATATTCTGAATTTCTGCAATGCTAATGGTATTGAAGTTTATGAGGATGATGCCAATATTGAATATGGCGGTAATGCTGGAAATATTGTCGCAATCCTGCGCGCGGAGAATAAAAAACGTCTGATGTTTTCGGCACACATGGATACTGTATTGCCATGTGATGAAATTAATCCAATCATTGAGGATGAAGTGATTCGCAGTGATGGTACAAGTATTTTGGGCGGCGATGACAAATGCGGGATCGCGGCAATGCTTGAAATGATGATAAATGTAAAATCATTAACTGATCGGCCGGAACTGATCTTCGTCTTTTCATTTGGTGAAGAAAATGGCTTAAATGGTCCTAAATATATGGATACGCAGCAGCTTGGCAAAATTGACGGTGCGTATATTCTTGATTCCAGCGGCAGACCTGGTGAAATTGTGAAAGGTGCTCCTTATTTTGCCAATGGTGTACTTAAAGTAATTGGCAAGGAAGCTCATGCAGGCATTTGCCCAGAAAAGGGTGTTAATGCTTTATGTGTTGCGGCGCAAGCTATAACACAGCTGCATATCGGCCGTGTAGATGAAGAAACAACATGTAACTTAGGTGAAGTAAAGGGCGGTTTGGCTTATAATATTGTTATGCCTTCAGTTGAAATCGTATTTGAAGCCAGAAGTCTGAATCATGACAAATTAGAAAATTTATTGAATCAGGTGCATCTTGTTTTCAAAGAGACATGCAGTGAGCTGAACGCTCGTTTTGAATCAACAGTTAAAATACAAACACCGGGATTCATGATTGATGAAGATGATGAAATTTCAAGAGCAGTTGTAAATGCGTGTGAGAAAATCGGACTGCAGGCTGAATTTAAAACAAGCGGCGGTGCATCAGATGCTAACATCTATAACTCTAAGGGTATCAAGTCACTGAATCTGGCTTGCGGAATGAGTGAAGTGCATACGGTTCAGGAGTTTTTGAGAATTGAAGATTTAGTTAAAACAACTGAATTAATTACAGCATTGATGGAAGAATATAAATAATTAATGTATAAAAATAAGTTATGATGAGTAAGGTAAATTTCCTGAAAATCATAACTTTTTATTTGAAATTTTACTTACCATAAAATCGATTCAGCAAAGGTAAAAAATAAAAGAAAATGCAGACAATCATTTAGATTATCCGCATTGATATACATTTATATTATCTTGATTTCATGGCTTAATCAATCTTTCTCAATCATACTCAAAGACTGGTTGCTGAATGAATAGAGATAGGCATCCACATGATGATTAGGGTAAAGATGGTTCAAAGCTTTCACATAGGCTGCCAATTGCTCATCATAAAGCAAATGGAGCTGATGATCTGTCAGCTTTTGATCGGATTTGAAATCAATCAGAATAATTTTACTTTCATCCATTGCCACATAGTCCATGTAACCATGCATCAGCTGATTTTTTATAAGTACTTGAAAGGGCATTTCATGATAAACCGTCATATCAAAGGTGGAGCGGAATATTTCATTACAGTTTAATGCCATTAAATTTTTAATGATACCGCTTGGTATATTTACATTTAAACGTTTCCCTGTCTTTTCGATCAGTTCAGCAGTCCAGTCAGCACTAGGCAGGAGTTCTGTCAGTTTATGGTAAAGATTACCGGTATCACTTGCCTTTGTTTTATGATCAAAATTAATAGGCTTAATTTCAGCACTGCCGCCAATTTCTGAAGGTGAATGAATGCTGAGCTTGTAAGCTTGCTGCTGATAGACAGGTAACTCTTGGTTATTAAAACTTTGTCTTGGCTGTGTCTTATTTGACCATGGCGCGTTTACTGATTTTAAAGCAAATAGATCCTGAATTTGAGTTTCTTCTAATAATGCCTGAAGAATCCAAGAGCTGGTTCCTTTTCTGGCATATATTTTAGAACGGGAGAGACCATCCATGTAGACATTGACATCCTTGACATAATCAACAATATGCATCTGATCCTTAGCTCTGGTTGTCGCTACATAAAGAATGCGCATTTCTTCCTCAAGCTCGCTGCGATTTTTCTTATGATCGATAGCGATACGATGGAAGGAAGGCCGCACAGTACGCTGTGGAAAAGTCATAGCTTTTATACCAATACCAAGTTCACGGTCAGCATTCACCAGTTCACGGCTCTCAATGCTTGGCATCGTTGAGCTTGCCCAAAGGAAAACAACAGGGAATTCCAAGCCTTTAGACTGATGAATACTCATAAAGCGCACAACGTCATCTTCTTTGGAAACCGCATTTGCTTCGGCAGCTTCAAGATCTCTGATCTGTGCAATAGAGTTCAGAAAACCGGCGATGCCGCTGCCATGCTCTTTTTCATAAACCGTGATTTTTTCAAATAGTAAATCAATGTTGGTTTTGTCACGGATCGTGCAGGCACTTTGATAGAAATCATTCCAATTAAGGCACGCGTTAATACATTCGCAAATACTGTCTGTATGATGCTGTCTGATTTCTTCAAATTTGGCTAATGCATCAGGCTTAAGCCGTTTCAGTGTATCATAAAAGTGTTCTTGATTTTGACGAGACAGCTTTAAATCAGCTAACGCTTCACTCGACATATTGAAAAATGGACTGGTCAGAATGGCTGTGAAGTTTAAGTCATCACGGGGATTGATAAAACAAGTCAGGGCTGAAAGCAGGATTTGTATGCCATAGCTTTCATAGAAGCCATGTTTGCTGTTCATTGTACATGGCAGATTAATTTCATCAAATACTTTTTTCAGCACTTCCATTTTCGCATTGCCGCGCACCAAGACGACAAAATCTTTAAATTGATAACCTTCCCGTTCTTTAATTTCCAGTATCTGATTAGCGATATAGCTTGCTTTTAATTCATCCTTGTTAGTATCTGCTTCCATGCTATCAGTAATATCCTTATAATTCAGTGCATGAAAACAGATGGGTTTTAATACCTTTTGCTGCCATGGACCGCCAATCGAAGCTAAGTCTTCATTGAGGAAAGGAAGTGATTTGAAGCCGTCTACATTCATTAATTTTTCATATAACACATTATTAAAACGAACGATGGTCTCACTGGAACGATAATTCTTTTTAAATACTATCAGCTCATTCAGCTCATCATTCAACTCCTTGTATCCTTGCATAATGGCCGGTGATGCATAACGGAAGCCATAAATTGATTGCTTAACATCCCCTACCCTGAACACATTATTGCCGCGGGTGATAGACAGTACAAGCTCATCCTGTACATCATTGCTGTCTTGAAATTCATCAACCATGATTTCCTTAAATTGATTTCGATAAAGCGAAGCAACATAGCCGTTATTTGCATGAAGAATCTTTAAAGCCATGTGCTCCATGTCAGAAAAGTCAATCACTTCGTGCGCCTCTTTGATTTTTTCATAGATTTCCATATAGGCAAGAACGCAATTGACCAGCTTTTGAACAAGCGGCAGCATAGCCGCTGCATCAGATACCATGACAGCTTCTGGATAAAGAGCAGCAATTAGATCTTCAATCTCTACACATTGCTTACGCAGAGCGGTATAGTTGAGATTTTCTTTATCCGGTGTTGTCGGGATGGCAATCTTAGCCATGGCGATTACAGCTTCTCTTAAACCGTCATAATCATGTCCATCAAGGGCTTTTTTTACATTGTCGATGCCTGCGAGTTTATTAAAAAAAACGGTGCTTTTTTTCGTTTCATTGACATAGTCAAATTCATAATAATGTTTAATTTCAGCCAGTGCGTCAAGATAGGCGCTAATCTGTGTTTCAAGATAATCAAAAAAAGCTTCTTTGATTGTTGGCGGCAAATCGTGAATTGAATGAATCTCATCATAAGCCTGCGCACATTGGATCAGCCACGCCTGCGGATCAGGCTGTGCATCTGCCAAAGCAGCTATTTTTAAAATCAATGCCCGCAGTTCATCATCAGCTTCAGGACGGGGTGAAAGCAGCAGGTTAAGCTTTAAGAAGGCATCATCGCACTGTCTTGTTTCCGCATCAAACAGCTGATCCAGCGCCTGCTGCTGATAAAGCCCCTGAGCAGCGGAATCAAGAATACTGCCTGCCCTTTTAGGTGAACAATTAATGATGTAATAATAGTTTTGAATGATTGATAAGCAGAAAGAGTGAATTGTTGAGATATGCGCCGTTGTTAATTGAGTTAACTGACTGTTTAGATAGCGTTTTTCTTTTTCATCATTGCATTCCGCAATCAGCCGGGTAATTTCAGAGGAAAGACGTTTTTTCATTTCGGCAGCGGCAGCATTAGTAAATGTCATCGCTAAGATTTCATTTAACTGAACGCCGTCTTTCGTCACCAGTTCCACAAGACGCTGAATTAATACGCCCGTCT
This sequence comes from Clostridiales bacterium VE202-08, assembly GCA_000508965.1. Lineage (GTDB taxonomy): Bacteria > Bacillota_I > Bacilli_A > Erysipelotrichales > Erysipelotrichaceae > Dielma. Next base: position 217,757 of record BAHV02000001.1, on the reverse strand, counting down.
TGCCGCTTCCCGCCGAAGCAGAAACCAATATGTTCTTATTGCGCACATCAATTGCACGCTGCTGATCAGGGTTCCATGACTTACTCATCGTCTTCACCTCCATGGTTTTTCATTAAATTATCAGGAATATCAACAAGCATTTCCGACTTGCGTGTATTGCCGCTAAAACGGCAGATCGGCTTATATTTGCAGAATAAGCATGCATCTTCAGCGGGTCTGCATTCAATTCTGCCGGATAAAATCTGTGTGGCTAATGAACGCATCATCTGATCAAGCAAATGTGTGAGAACGCGCGGATCGATCACATCACCTGCGGTTATGCCGCTTTTTACGGAATTTTTAATACCGCCTGTATAATTACCCTCATTATCCATTTCCTCAACAAATTCACTGAAAATCCAACCCTGAAGACGATGAGCCTTCTTCTGTTCATTAAGCAGAGCTTCCGCATCGGTTTCGATAAACTCACCGGCACCGCGGCGTTTCAGTTTCCCATAAGGCAGCGAAAGGTTTTCATTTTTAAAGGAATAATAAAAGGCTCCCAGTGCTTCTTTATTTAAAGCTTCACGGCAATGCATCGCATAAGTAATCAGCTGAAGCTGCTGACCGGAGAAAACCTTATCTTTAACTAATCGTTTCTTTGAACTCTTATAATCAACAATTCTAAAGAACCGCTCATTCTCATCAATGCGGTCAATATAGCCTTTTAATTTTAAGGTAATGCCGCCGCCAACCGGATATTCATGATAAAATTCCTCTTCACACTTCATCGGTGTCAGCGAAGAATGCTCTTCCATTTTTGCCAGCTGGCTGCAATTATTCACCAGAGAAAGCAATTCTTTTTCCGCAATCAGATTAAAATTAAGCTGCGGATAAATCTTGTTCAGCTCTGCACATTGCTCATTGATCAGGCCGCGCAGCTCTTGTTCACTAACGTTGGCATAATCTTTACCATACCGATGAACGAGTGTTTCTAATACATAATGTGAGAGAGTACCGATTTTCTGATCATTGAAACTGGCATCGATTGGTTCTTGAATCCTTAATCCAAATTTTAAGAAATAGGCATAGGGACAGCCTGTATAGCGCTCTAACGATGAGACAGAACCATGAAGCTCACCCTGTTCATTCAGGTATAAAGCATGGGCGGTTTGTTCAGAGATTTGATAGCGGGCGGTACGCGTTTCTTCCTTTTGGATTAATGGATAGAGGATACTCTTACTATGACCTTTTTCGGCAACGAAATTTTCTATTTCTAAGGATGCTTCGTGATTCTTACCCTCAAAATCATTCAGCGGATAAGAGAAGATAAGTTTCGGCGCATAGTTCATCAGCACAAAGCGATTCTTAATAAAGTGACCATAACGTTCATCAAGCGTAGGATAGCCTGAAATCAAAGCAAGATAATTCTCATCGAAAATACCGCTCTCTGAACTGAAGCCGGGAAAGCTTTTTTGTGTGCAGCCTAAAACAAAGCAGGTATCATCACAAACCAATAAATCGTCAGGATCAAGCACCAGAATGCCGCCGATTGTATCAGCTTTTTTATTGCTGCCCATGGCTTCCAGCTCTTCAAGAACTAAACGGCAGTCTGATTCATCATGAATCAATTCAAGGGCATCCGCAAATAAACGCTGAATCTTTTTATATGCCTTGATATCGGTTTTAGCTTGTTGGTTCAAGATGGCATCAATATTAGTAAATAACTCACGATAAGATTGATACTTAGTCAAGGATTGCATCATCGGCATGATTTTAGCGCGTTCTTCTTCCGCTTTTTGAATCAGAGCCGCTACCGTTTCCACATCGCGCTCCGACATTAGATTATAGGTAAAAACCTGATTCAAATCGGGGAAGGCATCATCCCATTGGCAGTTAAAAATCTGATAAGCCTGAATCAAAAAAGGCGTCTGAAAGGTCGAAAAACAATTTGTATTTAAACAATTCAGGCAGTTTTCCTGATTATCATCAAGGGCAAAACGCAGCATATTCGCACTCTTTAATGCAAGGTTATTAATTCCGGATTCAGATAAAAAGGTATATGGCAGCTGATAACGTTCTAAAAGCTGACGTACCAATGGGTGATAACTCTGATCAAGCAGACAAAGCTGTACTTGTGAACAATCCATCTGATCAAGGATGATTTTTTGAATTGCAGCTTCAATTTCCTGCCGCTTGTTGGCAGCATGATAAAAGGATACCTGTGCATCAAACTTTTCAAACGCATAAACTTCGGCTCCCTTATCAATCAGTTTGCGCAGACACAAGTCTGTAAATGAATCACTTTGACGGTATACAAGAATCAATTTTTTAATTTCATCTTCGCTGATATTGTTTAAAATTTCTAAACGCCGTTCATTTTTTGAAGGATATCGCAGCGTTTTTAAGATATGCTTTAACTCTTTCTGCAGTTCATTGTTTTCAGGCAGCATATCAAAGTCCAGACTAAAACCCCTAAACTTTTCCAAGAAAGTAAGACATTCCTGTTCAAAAGAAGGTGTTATGCAAATATGTTTAAGCTGATTCAGCTCTTCAGCAATCAGCTTCATCTGTTGGTGAATCGAAAGTTTAATCTCAATCTCTGAACGATCATCATTAAAATCAAAACTCATCAGCCAACTGTTTAAGGAGAGCACCTTTACGCCTCTTATTTGTTTCTCCGCCAGCTGTTTATGAATGAGAACGGCAGTATTCTCAGGGCATAAAATTGTTCTGTTTTCGAGGCTTTTCGTGAATAAATTCATATAGTACCTTCCTTTCTTCCTATATTATAAAGCAAGATGACTTTTCATAAAAGGATTGACCTTTTTTATTGCAAAAAAAGCAACTTTTTGTCATAAAATTGATGTGTAATCATTTTATTTTAGTCAATAAAATAGTACAATAAGAAAAAGAGGGATTAAACATGAAATATAGAACGCTAGGTAATATCAAAGACAGAGTATCCTGTCTTGGCTTTGGTTCAATGCGTTTCCTAACTGATAAAGATGGAAACATCATTCAGGAAAAGGTAAACGAATTAATCAAAACAGCAATAGAATCCGGAATTACTTATTATGATACGGCATATGTATATCATGATGAGCATTCTGAAAAAGCTCTTGCTGAAGGCTTGAAGCCTTACCCCAGAGAGAGTTATACATTAGCGGATAAGCTGCCTGTTCATTTAGTAAAAAGTGAAGATGAGCTTGATGGTTATCTCGATCGAATGCTTGAACGGCTGAATACTACTTATATTGACTTTTTTCTGCTTCACGCTATGAGCTTTGAGCGGTTTGAAAAGGTTAAGCTGTATCATATTGGTGAATGGCTGGATCGAAAGAAAGCGGAAGGCAAGATTCGTTATGCTGGCTTTTCTATCCATGAGAAAGATGCATTAATTGATGAATTACTTTCTTATTATCCATTTGATTTTGCACAGATTATGCTGAATTATATGGATGTCGTTCATGAACCGGGTATGGTTGGTTATGATAAGCTTACAAAAGCCAATGTACCGGTAATTATTATGGAGCCGCTGCGCGGAGGTTCGTTAGCGAATATACCAGATTTCATTGCTGAACCTTTTAAGAAATTTGATGCGGCGAGGTCTTATGCTTCGTACAGTTTTCGCTGGTTGTTGAATTATCCAAATATTATGACGATCCTGTCGGGTATGAATGAAATGGATCAGCTTTTAGATAATATCAAAACCTTCAACGATGAAACCCCTGTGAGTAAAGAAGAGCTAGAAGCGGTAAATCAGGTAAGGGATGAGCTAATGACTAAACAGAAGGTACCTTGTACCGGCTGTCGTTATTGTATGCCTTGTCCGTTTGGCGTTGATATACCGGGCAGCTTCAAAGCTTGGAATGACCGTGCAAAGGCACGTTTCACAGAAGAGCAAAAGGCAATCCAGTTACCAGCTGAAAGTCCAGTCAATTGTCAGGCTTGCGGGCGATGCGAAAGCTTATGTCCACAGCATATTCAGATTATTGATATGTTAAAGAAATGCAATAAAGAAATGACAAAGGAGTGAGAACGATGAGTGAAATACTGGAAGTTCTGGGAGCGTGTGCTGATCAGAGAACCGATAATGGCTGCTGCGAATTCAACGGCTATTTAGAGGATTATATCACAATTCTTGAAGAGCGTGAGGACTGCGAAAAGCAGTTAGACCTGTTTAAGAAATTCATGGAAATCAATGAAAGCTACCGCATAATCGTGAATCTGCAGCTTACATGCAGCAAAGAAACGATTGCTAATCAGATCATACGCTACAAAGATGCATTCAAACTTCCGGAAGGTCAGTTAAAAGCACCTTATATTCTCTACACCAAAGTTAATGAAAAAGCTACTGGTATCCTTTGCTCATTTGGCGGTAAGGATGAAACAATTTATGCCAAAGGGGCTTACCTTGTATTAAGTGAGCCTGGTAATCAATATGAAGCGATTCGTAATGACCTTGTGTCGGTTGCCTTTGATGATGAAGTACTGACACATCAGATGGATTTGCTGAAACGTTTCGTTATGGGCAGTGATAAGGCCGGTTATATTCAACGCGGTCTGGATATGATTATATTTAAGAATCTTGATGAAATGGCAGAAACAGCAACAGCAATCGCACAGGATTTATGTACAGAGGGTGTTGAGGCTTTGAAAGAGGAAGCTGAACCACGGCAGGCGATTTATAAGCTGATTGAACGCTGGTTCTATCTGAAAAAGTTTGTTTATGTGCAGACGATGATGGATAAAAGCAGATTAAACAGTTTATATGGCGGGAATCCTAAGAAACAGCGCCAAGCTGCGAAACAAAATGCTGATGCCATTAAGTATGTGTCTTACAGTGAATGCTGGCAGCATACATCTAAATGAGTAATAGAAACCCAATCTTTTGCTGATTGGGTTTTGTCTTGTTATGGTATGTTATGTTATAATTTTTATAAAATGTGAACTTTTTTGTGTAAATTGTTAAAAATAAGGGCTGAAATGGTAAAAAATGGAAATTTATAACACGTTTTTAACGATAAAAGCCTTATAGACAAAAAGTAATAATTAATTATAATGGAGTAGAAAAGGAGGAATTAAATATGAAAAAAATGTTATTTACTTTATTACTGGCTGGGGTTACTGGCATGTCATTGTGCTTCCCTGGACATTGTACACATGTACACAACGAGGATTGCGGACCTGATGGTGTGAACTGCACGCATGAATGTGTTACTGTACGACCACTTGAAGACGAATACGTACCTTATTAATAGGTAAATCAAAACTGGGTGGCGGCATGAATGAGCTAGGGAATAAAATAAAGTTATGGAGAAATTATAGGCATCTTACTTTGGAACAATTAAATGCATTGACTGGCATACATTATGCGAGATTAAGCAAATTCGAACGTGGTGTAGAGATACCAAATCAAGCTATGCTAGAGAGAATTGAAGTTGCACTTGATGTGAAATTTGATGATCTTAAAATAGTTGATGATGAAATAGATAAACTGATTTTCGACTTTATTGATACATTGTTTTTCTTGAGATTGAACTTCAATGATTTTAAAGTAGTGATTGTAGAAAAAAGAGAAATTTTTATGCTCAATCATGAGTATTATAAAATAAGATTAATTGAGTACATAATTGCTGTCCTAGAGAATAAAAGTGCTGAAGCTGATAAAATTGAAAAAATACTCGATAGTACAGTGGAACCTAATACTTTATATGAGCAATTATATTTAGAATATAAAGCTGTTAAATTGCACTCATTAAGGAAGTTTGATGCTGCATTTTCTTACATTGAAAAAGCACTGTGTCTTTCTAATTATCATAAGAATACTGCAATGATTAATTTTCATCTTAGTCTCTTGCATCATGGTTGTGGACAGTATGAAGAAGCAAGAAAATATTTAATGATAGCTAAACAAATGTTTGTAGACGGATCTTCATATAAGCGGGCAATTAATTGTGATGTACAAATGGCAAGTATTTATTCCAGAATAGGTCACTATGATATGGCACTTGAACTGCAAAAATCTAGTTTAGAAGTGTTCAAGTATATGAATACAAGCAAAAGCACAGTAGCATTAACTTTAAGAAACACTGCTTGGGTTTATATTCTAAAACAAGAATATCATGAAGCATTAAATACTCTAGCTGAAGCCGAACGATTAGAACCAACTAATGGTAATTTAATTTTATACAAAATCTGGTGCTATAATTGCTTGAATGAATATGATATAGCTAATAAAATTATAAATGAAAATAGCCGTTTGTGTGATATTGCCGAATATAAAGATAGATTTAAACTATTCGAATATCTTGTGAAATTGGAAAATCAAAAGCCTAGTAAACAAGTAATTAATCATGCGAGAAAGCTTTATTTGAAGTTAGCTGAAGAGCAAAGATATGCTAACATGTATTTCTATCTTGATATCCTAATTAATTTACTTGATAGAGCCGATGATAAGGATGAATTAATCCATTACTTAAAAATTAAAGGGCATTTGGGGAAATGAACTATTAATTAACGTTAGAAAATAGCAACTATTAGCTGCTATTTTTATTTTTGCTAATCGTGGTTAATTTGAGCAGTGAAATGTTTACTAATGTTATTACTAAGGCATGATATGTTTTATAAATATTCATATCTCAAAAATTATATCTAAAATATATAATGAAAATTTGATTAAATTCAATTATTTTTGTACAGTTATAATTGAAATTATCGTTAATTTTATGAATGTGCTTCTGAAAATGTTTTTTAGTTGATAATAAAGGATAATGCTTTTATAATTCATCCCCTTAGTTTGTGTTTTCACATATAGGGTTTGAACTAAGTATGTAAATAGTGTAATATAAAATTTAAGATATAGTTTTTATGTATTTAGAATTATGTATTAATCAAAAATTGTCAAACAATTTTGGGTAAGGGGGAAATACATTATGAATAGGAAGGTAATTTACTGCTTAGTATTATTAATGTGTTTTGTTTTTATTGGCTTAAAGATATTTGATAAAATGAATCCATACTCACAAGACACTGAACAACAAATTATTTTAGAAGAAAACAAAGCTGCTGATCAATCAGGTAAAGAAGCTAACACTGAAAATATGAATAATTATCCACAGGAAATAAATGATGTTAATAATTATTTTGAAATAGTAGAAACTACTGTAAAGAAAACTAATGATTTTGAAACTGTTTCAAGTGATACATTCTTAAATAATTTTGTGAGTTTTACTTGGCCAGATAATGTTTCCTTCAATCCATTATACTTAGATGATGAGGGTGTTGTATATGGCGAAGCGGATGCTTCAGATAACAGAAGTGCATTATTTCTAGGTTCTTATGATTGTAATACTGGAGAATTTAAAAAATTGAAAGATATTGGTTTTGACTCATTATACGCCTCTATCAAAATACTCATAGCTTATAATGAAAGTTTGATATTCGAAGAATATGATCAAGCAAGCGGTACTGCCGTATACTATCTATATGACTTGAAATCAGGAGTATGTACTGAATTTAAACGTAGTGAAAATGTACCTCCACATTATAATATTGTTAATATGAGTAATGATGGAATCATGTTTAATTGGTACGATGATTTATCGATGGGTTATATTATTGAATATTATTCACTAAAAACAAAAAACTTTGAGTTAATTGAAGAAGAAAATAGCGGATATCCTGTTTATCATAAAGGTTATTGGTACTATTTAAGAGTAGATAACGATAATCTAATCACTCAACTAATTCAATATGAAATGAAAACTAAAACTAAGAAAATCATATATGAAACAACAGGGCTCAATGAATATTTATTTGGCTTATATGGTGATGGAAATAATTTAATCCTTGTAATGGAAAATGATCCACTTGAAAAAGTATATAAAATAGATGTTGAAAATGGCAAATTTAACTATTATTTCGAGGATGAATGGATTGAAGTAGTCAAAATAAAAAATGGTATAATGACTTGGTCAGGTACAAAAACTATTGAAAACAGAAGTCGTCCTCAAAATTATTTGTTGGATTTGAACACAGATATTCATTATTTGTACGCAGACAGTGGTTTAATGTTATCTAATTCTGGTATTGCATGGATAGATTTAAAAAAACCGGATAATGAGATTGTGAAAGGGCAGATATGCATTAATGAAAATTCGCAGTTATCATATCAAATAATGAATAATAGATAGTAATTACAATATACGAAAAAGTCATCACCATGAACGGCGATGACTTTTAATACATTCTTTAATTACTTAGAAGCAGTGGCTGCCATAACGATGGCATTTACATATCCCGGAGCATCAACTAAAGTTGTACTTGAAATTGTATCAAGAACTTCTTCACTTGATTTACCGCCTAATTCCTTCAACTCAGCAATTGTCTTGCCTGCTACATAATCTTGTACCATATTGAAGTTTTCGTCGATAGCGATCGTAGCACCGCTCTTAGCCATATTAGCACTGTACATTTCAGCATTTACACGTTTAGAACCTAATACTTTTGTAGGATCTGTTAAGTTATCTTTTAAAGTTTCACTGTTAGGAACACCAGTTGCTTCTGCACCATCGAGATATTGAAAATCATCAATATAAGCAAGAACAACTTTGTCACCATCAGTTACAGCCGTAGCAAGAGTGAAGCACTTTGTGCCGTGAGCAGCAGCTTCAACTTGTCCGATTTTCAGAGCAGTAACATCACCTTCATAAGATACTTTAGGATTACCCTGAGCAGCTTTAGCAGCTTCTGCGATTGCATTCAGGTAGCCTGGCATATCAACCAAAGTAGCTCCTGAAATTGTATCGATTAATTCATCACTTGTTTTACCAGCTAATTCTTCAACTTCAGCAATTGTTTTGCCAGCTACATAATCTTGAATTGTATTGTAATTGACATCAATAGCTACTGTTGAACCGCTCTTAGCCATGTTTGCACTGTACATTTCAGCATTTACACGTTTAGAACCAAGTACCAAACCCTCATTCCAGTAATCAGCTAAGGTTTCACTGTTTGGAATACCGGTAGCATCAGCAGCTGACAAATACTGATAATCATCAATGTAGGCAAGCAGAATCTTGTCTCCTTCAACAACAACAGTCGCTGTTGTGAAGCATTTAGTGCCATGAGCGGCAGCTTCAACTTGTCCAATCTGAAGTTCAGTTTTAGCGGCTGGCTCAACCACCTTATTATCGTCCGCAGGTTTTTCAGGTTCAGTTGGTTTTGTTGAACAGCCTGCAACGGTTACCGCACATAAAAGCGCAGTAAATAATCCTATAATTTTCTTTGGCATAAATTAATGTACCTCCTGATTAAGATTATAGACTGATTATATGCAGAATTCCACATGTTTGCTCATTAATTAGCTCTCAAGGATAAATGCTGTTTATATTTAGAACAATATGGTGAAACTTTAGAAAATTTATTAAAAAAAACTGATGTTTTTATCATCAGTTCTTAGTTGGATCAATCAATAATACCTGCCATATGCATCAACTCTTTCGCATTGGTTGTCTTACACTGACCATCTTTGATCTGATAGTCAAAATGAATTTCATTATTCTCATAGGTTTCCGAGAAATGATAATTAGTTAAAGTAGGCAGCGCTGTGCATAATTCAAAGTCATGGGTTGTTACAAGGGTGATCAGCCATGGTTGATTCAGACGCTGAATCGCTTCCTTAGCACCGACAATGCGGTCAGCGCTGTTGGTACCTTTGAATATCTCATCAATCAATATTAAATTAAATTTTTGAGTTTTGCTGGCTTCCATAATATCTTTGATACGCAAGATTTCAGCATAAAATGTGGATATACCTTCTGATAGTTCATCATGCAGACGCATGGATGAGATTACATGCATTGGTGTGCAGCTGAAGCTTTTGGCACATACTTCACAGCCCATCAAGGCTAACACTGTGTTAATGCCTACACAGCGCATAAAGGTGGATTTACCGGACATATTGCTGCCGGTAATAATATTGCTGCCTTTTAGATTGAAATCATTAGCTACTACCTTATCAGGATCAATCAGCGGATGGGCGCATGCCTGCGCGCTGATGCTTGGCTGTTCCTCATTATGTACTAACGGCGTGCATGTGCCGCGCACGGCTGCCAGAATTGAACATGATACCAAAGCTTCCATTTCACCGGCTGTTTCAAGCCATAATTCCAGCTTATCTCCATATTTATTTTTCCAGCGCTCCAAAATATACAGGCACTGCAGGTCAATCATAAACAAACCGTTAAAAGCAAGGTAGAGGATTGGATTATTACGCAATGAAAATAATGATAAGATAATGTCTAAGTGCTGACAGGCAGAGCTTGCTGAACCATTGCTATTTAGTGTTTGCTGAATATCTTTCAGGCGCTCACTTTTGAACTCAGCAATTTCTATGCATTTGAATAATTCCATGGCTGCCGATATCTGATCCTTTAATTGACCATAACCGTCAATTTTTCCGCCACTGCGCAAAGAGATGCCAATAGATAAAAATAATTGAATAAAGAATGCAGAGGCAAATACAATACCGGGCAGTTTATTAAAAACCGCCAGTAAACCAATTAAAAGTAATAATAACGGCATCAGACATAAGAAGGGTAAATACTTATAGGAAGTATATTGTTTGAAACTATTCAGTCGGTCTTTAGTGGCCGGACAGTCAGTTCCACTTTGTATTTTTTGATTAATTAATAACTTTTGAAATTGTATGGAGAATTCATGATTGCTTAATTCAGAAACCGCTGCCTGCTGTCCAGCCAGTCGATAGAGCGGCAATTTTCCGCTTAGCAAGTCATAAAATGCCTGTTTGCCAAAGCATGTGCGGGCAATCGATATCAATTGATAAAGAGAAGCTTTGCCTATTAAATCAAGGTCCAGAAAGGTAGCGTCCTCATCCTTGATAAATTCGTCACCCTTTTCAGGGAAATTTCGCCAATTGCCGTGAATACGGTCGAAATACTGCTGGCAAACGAGAATTTCATGCTCACAGTCTTTGATTTTAGCTTTGATTCTGCCATGCCCCATCACTGCTATGATAAAAGCAATCAAAGCGGCTAATGCCAGCCAGCCGCCTAAGCTTTGCCCCATATTGCCGGCCATTACGATGCCGACAAGGATCACAATGAAAAAACTAAAACGCAGGAACGAGTAAAACCCTGACTTTTTCTTCAAGGTTACCAAGTAATTTTCCAATCGTTTTATTCGATATAACCACTTAGATTCATCAATCATAAAATCTTCCTTTCCGCAAAAAGCGATATGTTGTCATATCGCTTACTTTGTTTCATCTAAATATTGTTTCATTCTGGCTGCTAAGCCTTTACATTTTTCAATGCTCAGACTGCATACCGCAACTCGGATTCCGTGATTCACCTTTACAGTAAATATGTTATTTGCCAGCAATCGCTCATGATACCGGTCACGGCGATCATTATCCTCAATCAGTATCGTTACAAAGAATCCTTCTTTATATGGATAACATGGCAGACCGCATGCCTCAGCCTCAGTTTTAAAGATTTCACTGCGCTGTTTCAGATAATCAATATAAACGTCTTTTTCATTCATGAAATCCTTATAATGCTCAGTTGTAACCTGATAGAAGTTATCCATAGCCGCGTTGGGAATATTACTCCAGATAGCACGGGCTGATTTTTCAAAGACTATTTCTGCCTGGCGTACACTTTCAGCACTCTGTGCCAACAGAATAGCCGCCCCGCAGCGCAAACCATAAGAAGTCATCGTTTTGGAACAGCTGAATGCCACTACTACCATGACTTGCTCTGTAATGTTATTGAAAGCTTCCATATATTTTCTTGAATTCTCTAAGTCATAGGCATAATCAATGTAGGCAATATCATTCAGGATAACACAAGGCACCTGTTTGCTGCATTCATTCATAAAAGCTATAACGCCGTCCCATTCTGCACGAGTCATCGTATAACCGGTAGGATTGTGACATGGATCGTTGATTACGACACAAATGCGGTTCTGATCATTGATTACACTCAATACAGTTTCCTTGAAAGAGGTAATATTAAACTTATCACCATCAAACATTTTATACTTTTTAGCCTTCAGCTGTTTGTCAGTTGCCATTAAAGCATAGGAACCCCAAGCAATATCCGGCAAAATTACGGTTTCTCCCGGTTCTAAGATATCGGAGAATGTCATTGATACCGCACCGGTACCGCCAGGTGTGGCAATAACACTATGTGCCAGCCTGACATCAGCTGCGCCGATTGTCCAATCCGCAACTCGCTGACGGAAGGTAGGATTTCCCGTAAAACTGGAAGCATACGCAGCTTTAACTTCTTTTTTGATTTTATCATAATTATCAAAAACACTCTTAAAGGCTACCAGATTGCCATCTTCATCATAAAGTGATCCGATTGTCGCGTCAACAACCTGCTCAGCGCCGAATTTAGCTTTTGCCTCCTTGGCTTTAGATACTACGGCAAATACGGTATCCTCAATCGGTGTCAGATTAGCACTGTTTTTTGTGAAATTCATACTGAACCCTCGCTTTCTTAATGGTTATATACACCAATTACTTTAAAATTAGAACTGCTGTTGCGGCATTCTTCAAGCATACTCTGCATCTTCTCGTCACGATAATGACCTTCAATTTCCATATAAAAATAATACTGCCAAGAAGCGTCTTTTAAGGATCTTGACTTGATATTCTCCATGTTGAAGCCATATTTTGCTACGATCTGCATGATTTTAGCTAACTGTCCGGATTCATGATGCACTGTGAATACTATTGATAAATGATTGCCATCTTCCGGCAGTTCATTACCGACAACGACAAACCGGGTCGTATTGTCCTTGCTGGTGTTAATGTTCTCTGCAAGGACTTCAAGTCCGTATAATTCAGCTGTTTCAATAGAAGCTATTGCAGCTTTGCTTTTATCCTGACTCTCGCTGACAAATTTTGCTGCCAGTGCAGTATTAGCATAAGGTATTAATTCATAATTAAAGTTTTTAAGGAAATCCCGGCATTGATTAATTGCCTGATCCTTGGAATATACCTGTTTAATATCACAGAGTGCCGCACCTTTTAAACCAAGCAGATTCTGATTAATCTTTAAATCATAAATTGATTGTATCACAACATCATATCTAAATAATAAATCCAATATTTCGCCGACTTCTCCTGTATAGCTGTTTTCAAAAGGCAATACAGCTTTTGCTATTTCATGATTTAATACACCCTTGACAGCACCCTCAAACGCAGGGTAATCCTTCAATTCTCCATGAGGAAACAAGCGCTGGGCGGCAATATGTGAAAATGCTCCCAAAACTCCCTGATAACCATAAGTTTCACTATTCATGATTGATTCCTGATAGCTTTTGGATATATCCATTATAGATTGAACATATTCACGATAAAATGGCTGTAATTTCTTATTCTGCATTTTTGAGCTGTTCATTTCAATTACGGATGATTCTCTTTCAGGATCGAAAATCTTTATATTATTCGCTGTTTTATAAGCGATAACCTCTTCGACAGCTGTCATGCGTTTTTCAAATAATCCACGCATCTCGTTGTCTATTTCATTGATCTCAGCTCTTGCTTTTTTTAACTGATTCAAGCAGGCACCCTCTTTCACTATCATCTATTTTATAACAAATAAGCGCCCTTGAATAGATGAAAAAGGTGTTTTCAGAAAAGAAATGTAAATATCATGAATGAAGCAAAGCAAAGCTATAACTAAAGGAACAGATGGATGCGGCGAAAGCGGCAGGTGCTGAGTATATCATTTCATTGAATATGAATGTTGAGGTGATTTTTTATACAAAAGCAGTAGGGCTTGTATCGGTATCGGATGCGTTTACACCCTACGGCTGATGAAGCCGATTTTGTGAAGCTATTCCCGGCGAGTGCTGCGGGACAGAGTAATATTAAAGCTATAATAATGCCGCTTTCTCAAGGTATGCTGATTGCATATAAGCAGTATGATATTTTATGGAGTATGCAGCAAAATCGGCGGATATTGTGCAGAAATTTTAGATTTATAGGAGAATATTATCCCTTTTTTGTCAATTATGTTTTTAACTTAACTCTCTTGATATAAAAAAGCTATTTTAAGTTCATAAAATAGCTGCTTTTCACATATACGCCTAATTCAATATCGCAGGAAACCGGCGATTGTCTTATAAAGTATACAATATAAGACATCCCACATGTATTCATTATACGTACAAAAAGCTGATTTGTAAACGATTTCTCATTCGAAACTGCAAACAATTTTCATAATTTTTTCCAATATTCACGTGTATCACAAAGTATACATTATGAGACAGAAGTAGCATAAGTGTGGATTTATTTCGGCACTTGATATATGGGAGGTTAAAGGAATATGAAAAAATCACGTTTGTTTGCATTTTTGTTGTCACTATCAATGATTTTAGGATTGGTGCCAACACCGACGTTGGCTGAGGTCAGTAATGTCAATACTGGCGGCGGTTCAACACTGACAAGTTCAACGTCAACATGGAATGGACATTACGTTGCATCGACTACAACGATCAGCAATGTAAAAGTAACCGGGGATACGACTGTTTACATCCCGGCGGGAGTTACATTAACAGTAAAGGGTAGTGATGGCAGTACGGCTTATACAGGGCTTAACGCAGCGACAGCTATGGTGAGTAAGGCTGAACCTGATTCGTGGAGCGGTAAAAATGCAATCACGATCAGTCCGAATGTCACACTGACATTCAGTGGTCCGGGTGTCTTGGTTGCTATCGGCGGTAACGGACATGCCGGCGCAGACGGTGCAGTTGCATTTGCTTCAACAATGAATCAGGGAGCTGCCGGCGGTCGCGGCGGTGATGGTATCTATGTTGGAAAGGATGCTGTCTTAAACTTTGATGGTACCTTCTCAGGTACTGTACAGCTTCGCGGCGGTAACGGCGGAGCAGGTGGTGTAGGTCAGCAAGCAGCACAGTATGCAGATTCAGGAGTGCATACCGAAGAGGAGGCTACCTACTATGTTCGACCAAATTTAACCAAACAGCAAAAATCAGGTGATGGCGGTCAGGGTGGTCATGCCGGTTATGGTATTTCAAATAACGGTAATGTATATTTCAGCCAAGACATCGGCAATTTTGATTTACATAAAGAGGGTGGTATTACTACCGGTCAGATCAATGTAAAAGGTGGTATTGGCGGTACAGGCGGTAATGCCGGTGAGTTAGCAGCCGGGACCGGTATTTCAAATACAAATGGGACATCTTCTGGGAGCCACCCATCAAGTGCACAAGCCGAGAGTACGGCAAGGCAAAATGCAGAAGATCGAGCGAAAGCAGGTCTTGCAGGTGGCACAGTAGTAATAACAGGCTCAAATGTCAATAGCATTCCAAGTAAGGTATTAAGCGCCGGTTCTTATCGGGTGCGTGATTCTCAAGCGGGTAATGGTGGTTTGGCAGGTCTGTCAGGATATGGTATCAATGGCGGCAATATTTATTTTAATCGAGGTACGACAGGTATTGAAGGCGGTAATGTCGGCGGTACAAGTATGCGGAATCCGGGAGCTTCGGTCAGTCATCATTTTTATAGAAATAATAATAGTCAGACTTTTGCTAACGCTTCAGCTTCATGTACCCAAACAGATGGAACCTCATGTGGTACTGGCACCGGGTCAGATAATCGAACTTGGTATGAGCCACATGAATTTGTGTTAAGTTATATTCATGAGGGTTATACATATTCAGTTGGGGCAGCTTATGCAATAGGTAATGCTACAATTTATAATAATGGCGGTACAAGCTTCGCTATTTTCGGTAATAATGGTGCGGGTACGGCTTTGTATAATACAACTGTTGAATCACTGCAGAAACAGTCCGGCACATTCTTTAATGGCAACGGTACGAGTGTGACTTCAAATACAGACACAACCACAAGTTTGCGTGTAAAATTCATCGAAGGTTATGGTGATTTTGCTGCCCATGCTAAGAATCTTTATGTTTTGAATGCAGGTGATTCATGGGTTGATGCTGATGGACAAACGCATGTTTCAGAGGGCTTTAAAGTAAACGGCGAAGTTTGGAAAACATTAGATGTATATGTTAGCCCACAGGGTTATCTATACCTTTCCGGTTTAAGCACCGGTGACACAATTTCTTTTGATCTTGCAATTGGCGCATCTAAAACCGGTAACGCCGGTGATGAAGCTAAGCTCTTGACCTTCAGTAGCGGCGGTGGTGTTTATCACTATGCAGGTAATGTAAAAGAGGGTGTAACAGCGAGCTGGTCAAGTGATGCTGACAGCAGCTATACGGGATCAAATTTTGATTTAGAATGGCTTAAGAGCACTGATTTCAGTAGAACCGTAGAAATTTATACAGGCCCTCAGCTTGCTGCGGTAGCATGGGCGGTAAATAATCCGACAGCTGATGGCGGTAAATATAAAGATGCAGTTACCGCCGGTTATGTGCTTAAGAATGACATTGATTTAGGTAATTTCGATTGGACACCGATTGGTACGGAGGAAAATCCGTTCATGGGTGCATTCGATGGTAAAGGCAGGACAATTTCAAATGTGCGTTTACGTACTATTGAAGGTCGTGAAAGCTATGGCTTATTTGGTACGGCTGTAAATGCCAGAATCGGTAATCTGACAATTACTCGTAACAAATTCACGCATGCACAGCAGGATACCATTAGTCAAAATCAGCAGAATAGCAATACTACATCCGGTGGTGGCTACGATATTGGAGATCTGAATATTATTTTTGTAGAACAAAATAATACAGTTCATGCAGGTGTCTTAGTCGGACATACCACAGACAGTACGATTCAGAATGTAACTGTGAGTGATGTACCAGTAGGCGCAACGACCGGAGTAACCAGTGAGAATGGTGATGTATATGTAGGAGGTTTAGTAGGTTTAGCAGAAAATACAGACTTATTAAACAATAATGTTATAAACGTCAATGATAAATCAATAGGCAATGATGAAGTTCAAGGCAGATCAATTAATTTCTTAGCAACATCAACGAAAGGTCAAGCTTGGTCTGGTGGTCTGGTCGGTAAGATTACCGGTAATAAAGATACAGCAGCGGTAGTCAGCGGCAATAAAGTAACAGCAGTGAATGACACAACCGCAGTCGTGGTAAATGCAAGGGGTAAATTTAATTCTTATGCCGGCGGTATCATCGGTGAAGCCTTGGAAGTATCGGTATTCTCAAATACTTATTTAAGTACGGATAATAATGCATCGAATCAAGTAAAGGTTTATTCCAGCCATGAAAAAGCTTGGGCAGGCGGTATCATCGGTCATATCCAAAATGAAGGATATGGCAAGGTGGCTGTATCTGATATGCATATTACCAATATCGGTATTGAAGCTGAAAGCTTTAGACAAGGTGCATGGGCAGGCGGTCTTATCGGTCAGGCTTATGCTTACAATGGTGTCGAATTAACTAACCTTACTATCAGCGGTAATGAAAAAAATAATATTATCGTGCAAGGTGCCGGTGATCTTTATGCAGGCCGGTTAGCGGGTGAAAGTAATAAGACTACGGTTGTTAATGGTAATCTGACCAATACAGGTAAAGTAACAATTACTGCCACAATAAAAGAGACTGGCAGTGGTGATATTTATGCTGCCGGGTTGATCGGTAAATTAAATGACCGGGGCAGTATCAATAATACAAGTGTGTGGAATACCGATATAACGGTACAAACATCTAGTCAAACACCGGGTAATGCGTGGGTTGGCGGTCTGTTAGGTTATGCCGAGGATACATCAATTACAGCATCTCATGTGAATTATAGAGAGCCAACAGCCGGAAGTGATGCTTCAGCTAATTTCAGTTCATCAGCAATCACCGCAGCTAATGCTGTTCAGACGGTTGCCGGTGGTCTTGCAGGTGAAATTATCAATCCGAAGGATACATTAAGAACCGCTAATGAAAATAGCTATAAAACGAACAATGCGGCTTCGATTACGTTCACATTACCAGCTGAAAATGTAACAGTGGGTGGGTTTGTTCGGTAAAATCAATGATGCTTTAATCGCAATGAGTTATGCGAGAGATTATACGATCAAGACAGCAGCGGATGGTGTTCCTAAGGGCTTTATCGCCGGTGTGGCTGGTTCATTAACAACCAGTGAGCTGATTGCTGTTTATGGTGTTGGACAGGGCGGCAATGTAATCACAACGTATCCCGGTATGTATGCTGATGGTGAAGGTAACCGTTTCTATGGCAGTTACGTATTCCATACAGTCTTTGCGCCGCATCCGGAGAAAGATGGCAACGCTTATGCGAATACATACTATGTAGATAGTGCAGATGAAGCCACCATTAACTACATCGCTGCATCAAAGGGTGTAGAAACTATTGTTCAAGCTGAACCTTATTATGTCTTAAGCAATGACCTATATGAATTGCGTACGACTTATAATGATCATATTGAAGGTTCTACAAATGCCGATCAGTATAAATACAAGGAATTAACAGCGGTAAAGGCAGAGTATTTCACTGGCGATCAGGTTAATGATTCGATGTGGAATTTACTGCATTTCTATCGTCAAAATAAATTAAATGATATTACAACCCAGTATGAACAACGAGTGGGTTATGCGATAAATTTCAATAAGTTAAGTAATAATTTATGGGGAAACTGGCTGAAACCGGCTGCCAGCTTGCCTAAAGTATTTACCTTAGGTATTCAGCCGGGTACTGATTACGGTCATATGAAGGTAAATGTTGAGGGTGAACCGGCTTATTCTTCTTTTATCAATCCGGGTTCTAAATCATATACACCGGAATCTAAGTTAATCTTTACAGCCGAGGAACAAGCAACACTGCCTTCGGATAATTGGTTCTATTCGTTTGATTACTGGAAAGTGTCAAGCGGTGCTGATAAGATTCAAATGTGGATACCGGGCAGAGATTCTTTAACTGATTTAGTGGGAACAACAGTCACAACTTCACAGATCCGTTTAGTTATGCCAAATAGTGCTATGAACTTAACGGCTGTCTTTAAACGTAATGATAATTATTTCCGTTCACAAATGAATCTTGCATTAAGTAAAGCAATGACAGCTGCTTTAGCAAAACAGGCAACGGCAGGGGATTATGCCTCACTGGGTGAACAGCTTCAGGATATGCTTGATCGCGGGGATATTGAAGAAGCCACAGCACTATTGATCGATAATATGGATTTAGGCAGTTCATTAAACGCTAATGGCAGTGTTTATAAGGCGTTTGATCAATTCTTATCGAATCCTGTTTCAAAATCACCGAATACGGGTAATACATTCACTCAAGTTTATCCAAATGCGAACACAGATTTATATAGGCAGCTGAGTGATAAAGCAGCGGTTATCAAACAAATGACAGAGGATGCTGTTAAGACGGTAATGAGCGGGGATACCTTTGTTGCCGGCAGCTATGAAATCGAACTTACACAAATGACACGGGAGGATGATGAAACCACCGCTGCATTAGAAGGCGGCAAGGTTCAATATGTGGATATCGGTGTGGATATTTTCGGTTCCGGTAAATTTAATAAATATGTAAGCAGTCAGTATGTATTTGAACAATCAGGTACAGACGCTAATGGCAATAACAGCCGTCCGGGTATCGCTTCGGCGAATGGTATGGATATTACTATTTCAACGGTATTTAATGATACCGGCAATGCTGCAGCAGATAACCCAACCGCACCTAGCAATAGTATAAGCGGTGATACTTACGGTCACGGCATTAAAGGGGGTTTGTATCTTTCATATGAAAATCCGGCTGATTTCAGCAGCAGTGGTCTTGATGTATATGGTAATTCAATTTGGGCTGATGTTGAGAAGAATGAAGCAGGTAAATATGTTTATGCTTTACAGCATGAAAAGCTTGTTGAAGATAAACACGGTAAAACTTATGTCTATATAAAGGAAGTAGATGCCAACGGTTATGAAGTAGTAACACGGTTGGAGGTTGGCGTTTCCGCTATTGCTGCCGAGAATGTTAAGGTAAATGAGCAAACAACAAATATCGCTATCGGTAACGGTGAAGAAGCTGAAAACGGTTATAAGGACAGCTGGGCTTTATGGTGGGACACTGTACAGGCTGAACAGGCCGTCGACAGCAGTTATAAGAAGATGCTTCATGGCGGTGAAAGGGATCCGTATACTACGTACCAAACACAGGAAATCTCCGGTGCATATGCTGAGGGTATCTATGTAGAGGTTGAAGCTAAGCATTTCCCTAAGGATTTTGAAAATACTCAGGAATATACAGTGATTACTAAGACAGATGAAGCCGGTAAGGAAACTATCTATTATGAAATTCCGGTTAAGACTGATATCACCTTAGGCACAGCACAAGGATTAAGTAAAGAGGATGTTTTTACAGGTGAATTGAAGAAAATTAACTTTACTAATGGTGATTTTAAATCAGGTTCATTGACGTATCAGCCGGTTGACGGTATCGTTGTGAAAACAAAATATGTCAATATGATCGGTGAATTAAACAGTGCAGAGGGTGATGATGCTCTTGCGGAAGTTGAAACATTGACACTTGACAAACATTTTGCGGAAACAATGGGTATCAGCAAGGCTGCAGAGGATGCTTTCAAAAAAATTGCCGATGATGCGGAAGCTGCAGGTGAAACTTGTCTTATCGATCAATTATTGTATGATTTAAGACCTTCAGCCGGTTATGCAAATGCGGATGAGATCAAGGATTTATATACAAATGCAGCGGCATTAAAGGAATTGACGAATATTGTTGCTCAGTATGATGCGACAATCAAGAAATTAACACCGGCCGATCAGACAATAATCTCCGGATTATCCGATCGTGCGGAAATCCTGCTGGCTGGTGATGACCCGAATACGGGGATTAAATTGAACCCTGAGAAGCTGCAGAGTAATCTGAATCAGCTTTATACGGTTGCTGAATCATTATATAAAGCATTAAACGGTATACGCTATGATACAGTGGTGCTTACGATTCAATCCAACTATCCGGATAAAGTGATACTGCCGGACAGCTGGACTAGTACATCTCCTAATGAATTGCTAGGTGCTGTAAGGGACAGTGTGTTTGCACAAACAGCCAGTACTGCAAGTATTAGTCTGATGAGCGATGAACCTGCATTGCCTACGCTTAAGACCAAAAATATGGTTCTGCGTAAAAATACTGAGGCAACTGTTGATATCATTGCCTTAACAGGATATACGGTAAGTTCAGTAAAATTAAACGGTGAGGAATTAGCGTTAGATTCATTAACCCGAATATCTGATGTGTTATATAAAGTCAAACTTACAAAAGAGCAGACAGTAACTAATTTACAGTTGACCGTAGTGTTTGATGCTGCACTTTATGATGTGACATATCCTTCTGAAATTAAAAATGATGAGGATGAACTTATCGCAACGATCACGACGAATGATTTGACTGATCCGACCACTGATATGGACGGCAACGTAACAGGCAGTGCAGAATATCAGAAGAATTTGACTTTGCAAATTGGTACTGAAATCGGTTATTCAGTGATCCCGGGTACAGAAGTTACATATACCATGGGTGGTACAGAAAAGAAGGCAACCGTCAACCCGGATGGAACAATTGTCATTCCTAATGTAACAGGTGAAGTTATAGTAACGGATGTTTCAAAAGCAGTTAAATCAGATAAGGATGCTTTAACTGATTACCTTGATATTCTGAATTCTCTTGCTTTGAAGCGGGATGATTATACACCATCCACATGGGTAAATTATGCGAATGCGTTACAAGTGGCAACTGCTGCTAAGAACAATGCAGCTGCAACAGAAGCAGAGATAGCTCAGGCTATGGAAGTGCTGGCTAAAACGCAAAATGAATTAAATAGACAATATGAAATTACCGTGCCAGGCGGATTTACAATACCTGATACAAGTAAGAAGGAATTGACAGATACGACCGGTTATGCGGATTCTAAAATAGAATATCTGCAAAATGGTGTGGTTGCTATTACTAATACAAAATCAAAAATTACTAAGTATTATGTTCAAGAGGGTAAGAGTGCTGCAATGAAGCAAACCAACCTGGCTGAAGGTAATACGCTTAAAGCAGTAAGTTATAAAGAGCAGGGCAAGAATAAGACTGGGGTTGTAAATGGCAATGATACATTTGTAATTCCTAATGTATATGGTCCGATTACTGATATTGAAACAACTGAAGGAGCTAGCTCATTCTATGTAGCGGCTGATACTTCGATCGTTGATAAGGCGGTTGGTGTAATCGGTACTGCTTCAGCGGATGCTTATACAATACCGGATATTTCGGTAAAACCAAAGGATGGTGAAGCAGCTGGTAAGGTCATTCTGACAATTGGTGATTTCATTGCTGAAATCAACCTTACTGACAATGATGGCAGCACAGCTGTCGCAATTACCGATGGGACAGGCAGTACACATAACATCAACCTGCCGGCAGATACGTTAAAGGATATTGTTGATCCGGCAGAAGATAACCAAGTGACAGTAACGTCAAAACAGCTGAAAACAATAATCGATACCTACAACAAAGAGAATAAGCCGGTTATTAATGTTCAAGCAGGTACGCAGATAAGTGCAGAAGTGAAGACAAAGGAAGATGATTCTCTTGGTAAGGAAACTAAACTTGTTGAAGCTTCTATGATTACGGTACCAACTTACACACTGACGCCTGTGTATGGCAGGCATGTTGAAAGTGTAAGTATTGATGGCACTGAAACAAAACTCCCTGTTAATCCGACTGATTCCACTGATCCAAACACCGGAGGTTCCATAGCTGTTGATAAAAACAAGGGTACTGTTACCATTGATGATGGTATTAACAGTGATTATGTTGTGGTGTTCCATAATGATCCTGAAAAGGCATCTTATGGTAAAGCAGAAGTAATCTTTAAGTCTGCGGATGTTAGTAATCATACAGCCGGTGCAGAAATTAAGGATAATGTTTATAACTTGGGTGTGCCTGTCGGTATAACAGGCGGTACAGCAGCTTTAGTCAGCGGCAGTAATACTGATATGACCGGTAACATTACCCATTCGAATAATGCCGTCCTTACTTTAACACCAAGCAGCGGTATGAAGGTGGATTTAGATGCAACTGTCACAATCACGGTTACACCGGTTGGCAGTAATAAAGAAGTTATCGTTAAGGATACGATCCGTAATTTGGCGGATAAGAGTAAATATCCTAATCTCAGCGTTAAGAATGCGGTTGATGGTAAGGTGACAATCACGGTTAACGGCACTCAAAAGGAACCGGAGGAAGGTATTACCGGGCCGCTTGAAATTACGGTTAAGAATGGTTTCACAGCAAAGAACCAATCTACTGAAACACTGATAACAGCACTCGATGCTTTATTAGATGAATTGAAACAAGCAATTGATTTAGGCGATAATATCGTTGATAAGAAAAGTCAAGTTGCCTTCCCTTATGTTACTGGCGATAACAAGTGGAATGCTTTTGCGAAGGATGCTTCCGAGGGTACGTTAGCGGCTGCGAAGGATGTGTACACAAAGCTGACAGATGCTGATGGTAAATTACTGCCTAGTATCACAGGAGCGGCTTCAGTCGATGTTGCTATCGATGAAATCAATCATTTATTAGATACAGGCTTTATGGGCAGTACGGCGGTGACTGATTTTATAGCTGATAAAAAGGATGACTTGCATACTTCGATTTTAAATTTAACTCAAAAGAGTAACACAACACCTGTATTACCGGTATTTAACGAGGGTGTGAGTGCTGATGCCGGTATTGATCAGGATAAGCTGGAACAGATTACAATCAATCCGACAGCCGGTGGTGTAAGCAGTGGTAATCCTTTAGTTCTTGATCATGTATCCGTTCTTCCGGGTAATTCAATTCAAAAGGTAACTATTTCAATGATCGATCCTGATAAAGGAACGACAACGGATCAAGTCGTTTTCATTGGTGATTTAACCATTGACACAAATGCTGACGGTACGAAAAAGGTTACAATTTCAAATGAAAAGATTGCGGAAATTGCCGGCGGCCGTGGTGTGATCGGTAAGCTTGTAATCAATACCGATGAGGTCAAGGCATTTGATGGCACTAAACCAACAATGGGTGAAGGCTTCCTCGATCCTGCTGCTGTAAAGGGTACGATCACGGATACTGCCGGTGATCCTAGCAATGCTGATACAATGATTACCTTAGGCGAAGAGGGCATTACGATTCAGCCAATCAAGCCGGCTGACGGTTATGTCTATAAGGGTATAGAGGTAACGGTATTGGATAAGAATAAGCAGACGCATGTTGTTTATGTGCCGGCAGATCATACAAATACTCAGAAAAAGGATACCGATGATTATGAAGAAATCAATGAGGGTGATAAACTCGACTATCCAAATGATTTCCAAACGGCTGTCACTGCTGAACAATTAGCTGATGCAGTTAAGAAGCAGTTAGGCGATGGTGATTTATCCACCGTTGTGGTAAGCGATGTGAAGGTTATATCAGATGCTATGCCATTGTCAGATAAACTTACAAATGGCAGTGCGGGTGCCGGTATCCAAGGTGTCGGAACGATCACTAAGCCTTCAACGGGTATGAATGACAATAGTTCTGATTTGAAGGTAGAGAGCATTGTTACTAAGCCAACACATGAAATTGGCGGTATGATCGTTGATATTATCGATCCAAATACCGGAAGTACAATAAAGGTGGTTATTCCGGTAACGGATGCAGAAAATCTTCCTGATGGAAAAGTCATGATCATTCAGCCAAACGGCAATGAAAAAGAGCTGAATGTTGGAGAAATCCAAGGTGTTATTGTTAATGAAAAAAGCGATGATAAAAACGAAGCTGTATTACCGGGTGCTAGTATTGATGCTCTATTGAATGCTTTAAAAGCTGACGGTACAATCACTGCGGGTGTAATCAATGCTGTCACTATTGCCGGTAACCGTATCGGTTATGGACTGCCTGCTGTTGCAGGTACGGCCATAGCTATGGCTAAAGATGCAGAAGCCGGTGTCGGTGTAGTAAATGGGGGCATTGTAAGAGTGAATGATGGTGAGGACGACGTGAATAAGCTCGCAATCAAGGTCACTGAAGGTGCTGAGGCATTAATCATCGATCAGAATACAGTAGAAAAGAATTTTTCGCTAAGAAATGTGGATATGACGGTTAAAAATCCGGTTACCGGACAGCCGATCATTATCAGTGTACCGGTGCCTTCAGCAATCGATGCTGCTGATACAGCTGTAAAAGTGGATGTTGTGTATAAGGATGAACATGGCGATTCACATGCAATTCGTGAAACAGTTAAGATTGAAACTGCGATAACAGTTGATTTTAATGCTGACACAAAGCAGAATAAGATCACGATTCCGAGCGATGCACTTGATGCAATCATCAGTGAGGCTGTTCAAGGTGTACTTGCGGCTGAAGAAATCGCTGATGTAATTGACATCAGTCCGGTGGATACTGACATTCAAAAGATTGTCGTAAATGCGAAATCCGACTTTGGTATAACATTGCCTGAAACAGCCGAACCGGCAGGTTCCGCAAGCAAGACAGACACACCAAAGGTTACTACATCTAACGGCGTACAAGATGTACAGCCGGATAAGGAAGGCATTTATAATGATTTAATTTTAACTGATATTCAAACGGCACCAAATTACATTCCGGATGGGACTGCAATTCGTGTGCACGTATTTGACGAAGCAAGAAATGAAAAGGTTTATGAAGTGAAGCTTCCTGCTGATTATCCGGCTACCCTGATTACTGAGCCGATCGCTGCAGTGGAAATCAATCCGGATAACGGTAAGCCTGCGGGTGAAGTAAGGGAAGTAGATTTAAGTAAAGAATTAGGTGGCAGCCTGCAAGGAAATAGTCCTTATTCAATCACCATTCCGGGTGATACACTTCATGAGCTGGTGAAACAGCTTTCAGGTTTAGAAGAGCCTAAAGATATGTTTATCAGCAGTATCAAGGTTGATGATGTAAAGAATGGCCATTTATTACCTGATACAATCAAAGCCCATGAGGGATTAAGCTCTGCACCTTCAATCCGTACAGAGGAAGCAGTTAAAACGGTTATCCTTGAGGACATGAATATCGATAAGGGAATTACGATCCATGACGTACGTGCTGAGGATGAGGATCATCATGTGAAGAATGTAACCTTAATGATCGGTCAAGAAAAGGATACGATTATAACGGTTACGCCTGCGGGTGAACTCCTGGCAGTTAAAAAGGGTGAACCTGTTGATTTAACTGAAGCATTAAAGGATATTGATTTAAGTAATGTAATCAGCAATGAGGGTGAACCTTATACGATCACACTCTCACCTGAAATTTTATCCGGTATTTTGGAAGCAGCGCAAGAAAGTGATAAGACTTTGACGCATGTTGATGTAAATACTGAGGATAATGGTGGAAATGCAGGTCAAGGCATTGCGGTAACAGCGGGTATTGACTTGCATACTAAGCTGAATAAAGCACCGTTAAGTGTCAGCAAACTTGATGATTTATTAGTTGATAACATTAAGCTTGAAGAATTAACTGATTTGATCGGCATCACGATTATTACCGATGATGGTACACAGATCAGTATTCCTAAGAGCAGCAGTGATGGCAAGATTACGGTTACTGACCGTAACGGCACATCTTATGAAGTTGAATTAAGCCGGCCGGTAATGGAAGGCATGGGTACTGCCGTAGATAGCTTAAAGGTTACAATACCGGGTGCTGCTCTTGATGAGATTTTGACTGCGGTAATGGGTGCAGAAGAAGCAAAAGCTGCCGATATTAGACGTATCAGTGTAGATACTGTTTTGAATGGCTGGAAGCTGCCGACAGCATTAGAGGTTATCACAAGCAATCCGGATGGTTTAAACAGTATTACCATGACGGCTAAGAAAACCGGTGAATCAAGCAGTGCCAAGGAAGAGACTATTCCTGTTAGTGGTGCAGAAGTTACTGATTATTTAGGCG
Organism: Clostridiales bacterium VE202-08; assembly: GCA_000508965.1. Lineage (GTDB taxonomy): Bacteria > Bacillota_I > Bacilli_A > Erysipelotrichales > Erysipelotrichaceae > Dielma. The sequence continues at coordinate 190,816 of BAHV02000001.1, read as the reverse complement.
ATGAAGTAGAAATTCTGCTGCCTAATGAGGGTGCAGATGATATTCTGTCTATCGCAATGAACTTTAAACAAGATGATTTTGTAGAAAGCGGGATAATTTATCATACACTGGATGCACTTTGGGCAGGCGGTGAGTTATTTGAAGTTGCTGAATTAGAAAAAGCCAGTATCTTGACTTGGGTACAAGGCGGTAATCCACTGTTAGACCGTACAAGTAATAGCGGTGAAATTGAAATCAATGTGAATAGCTTTGCTGATTATTACGAAGTATTAACCGGCAATGTATTCCCTGGCTTCAATGATTTGAAATTAATGTGTGTACCGCAAAATACACAATATCAATCTTTCATTGAAGATTATGAAGCATTGGAAAGCTATTTAGACTTTGATGGCAACATCAATTTTGATGATGCTGATGATCGTCAGGCAAGCGAGGATTTGGTGCATAAGTTAATCGAACAATTCAGAGAAGGTGCATTAGATTCATTATCTGATGAAAACCGTTCTCATTTGTTAGATAAGAAACCTGTCTTAGCTGATCTTGAAGAACAAATCAGAGAATATGAACGTGCGGAATTACTCCGTGATAAGATTGAATCACTGCATAGTACGATCGATAATGATCTTAACGGCACTATCGATAATGAGGATGCGGATAAGAGCAGCCTAGTTGCGGCTAAAGAACAGCTGGAAGCAGCTATTGATGCACTGAATGAAGCAAAGGCGGCGGCAGAAGCAGATCCGGAAGATGCTGATCTGGAAGCAGCTGTTGAGGCACGCCAGAATGAGTTAGATGCATTGTACAATACGGTTTCAGGTGCAGTCAGTGAAGATCAAAAGACAGGCATCGATGAAGCCGGTATCGAATATGACACATTGTCAAAGAAGATGCAGCAAGTAGCTGATCCAACCGGTAAGCTGCCGGAGCTTAAGGATTTACTTGACACGCTGAGACGTGTAGAGTTAGGCGATGTTGGTTATGTATCAGGTTTAGTTGTTAACTTACCGAAGTGTCCTTCTTTTGATCCTGATTCTGATAGTATTATGGATAATACTGATAGGGATGGAACCGTAAGTGAGCGTATTGATGAGCTAGTTGCTTATCAGAAAGCCATCGATCAAGTACAGGATATGATTGACAGACTGCCGATTGAGATTCAAAAGGAATTAAGCAGTCAGCAGGATGAATTAGATAAGGCAAGAGAAAAGCTTCATGAAGGATTAGACAATCTTGCGGAAATCTTTGTGAAGGAATATGCTACAACGGATAACAATAAATATAAAGGCGAAGGTTTTTCTAAAGATTCAGACAATGGTATCAAGGTTAGTGATGCCAATATCGCAGATAAGGTTACTGATGCTGTTGTAGCTCTGAATAAGCTGCCTGATAGTGTTCAAGAGGCTGTTGATGAATTATTCTATGGTCCTACAATCAGAGAAATCTATGATGCAGTGGTGACAAAGCCGACAACGATGGCTGACCGCCCTGCTACTGAAAAGGATTTGAATGATCTATTAGCAAAACTTGAAGCTGAGTACAAGAAATATGATCAGAATGATTATACTGAGGAAAATTATCAGAAATTAACGGATATTTATAACCAAGGTGTAAATGATCTTAAGGGTGCTTTAGCTGATGATGCAATGTTAAGTGAAATGTTCCAGATTTTCAATGAGGCTAAGAATGATATGGCGGCAATCCGACCAATCGGCAGTACTCCTGATAATTCGACATTCACGATTACATCTACGGCAGGCAGTCACGGGGCTGTATCACCATCCGGTGAAACCACAGTGAACAAGAATGGCAGTCTAAGCATTTACTTTATACCGGATACCGGTTATCAGGTTGATAAGGTAATTGTAGACGGCAAAGCAGTGAGTGTTTCTAATTATTGGAAGTTTAATAACATTACGGCTAATCATACAATAAGTGTTACCTTTAAGGTTGAGAACACAGGCAATACGGGTGGTAATACCGGCGGCGGTAATAAGCCTAAACCTAAACCGGAAGAAATCCCTGAGGAAACACCGGGATCAACTCCTGAGGAAACACCTGATACAACTCCTGAAGAAACACTGGAGACACCTGTTGAAAAGCCAACCGAACAACCAGTGCCGGAGACCCCGGAGAAACCGACAAACCAAGGTTTTGATAATGGCAATCTTGCAGCTACCGATACGGAAACGAATGCGAATACTGACGCTAAGGAAGCTGACGAATTTGTAACGATTATTGTAACGATTGATGGCAAGGGCGGTTCAATCAGTCCTTCCGATAAGCTAAAAGTAATTAAGGGAAGGGAACAGACTTTCTACTTCTATCCGGAAAACGGTTATGTACTTGATAAAGTATATGTTAATGGCAAAGAAGTAGCTGTATCTTCAGGAAGTATAACTTTAGATGAAATCAATGAGGATACCACGATCGAAGTTACCTTCAAAGAAGAAAGTACAACGGCAGAACCAAGCGAACCAACTACAAGCGGTGTAACTTGCGGTTGTATACTATGTGAGTTCTGGTATCAGTTCTTCCCAACCTTTACTTGTATTTGCCCATGGTGCTGGCTGCCATTGCTGATACTGATCGCAATCGCAGCATTCATCCTTCGTAAGGTTACTAAAAGGAAGAAGGCTCTTAAGCAGGATGAACAAAAATAAATAAGAGAGTCCTGTATGTAAGAAGGCAGAAGTTTATAAGCTTTAAATTAAGGATGTATGAGGTTCAAACTTCACACATCCTTTTTATTAATTGGAATATCGGCAAATGTATTAGGTATTTCATTCTTAAGGTATAAAAAGCTTGAATTTAGTTTAATCTGAGAATGGGTTGTGTTATGATACAGATGGCTTTTAAAGCGAGTAAATAACGGCAGCATATCAATGCTGTTTTAGGTAAAAATATATTGAGGAATTATATATAGTTATAACTAGAACGAGAGGAAGAGTACAATGAGCATCGGTTTTTCATTTGAAACAAAAATTGAAGACAAGCATGGGGTTAAGCGGTTATTGTCTGAATTATGTCAGGAATGGACACTTGGTTATGATGAGGATGAAAATAACTCCGGCATCCATTTCTGTCCGTTAGGTAATCTTTATGTAGAATTTATACAGGATGGAAATGAGTGGATATTTAAAGGAGATTGTCAGACGAATCTGGTAGGCGCCGGTTTTCATAAATATGCGATTGAGTTTATCGATGTATTTCAGGAACGTTTAGGGAAGCACATGCTGATTGAGGATGATACAGAATATGAAGGACGCCGTGACTTTGAACGGATGCGCAAGGACCATTTTTATTCCTGGCTTCAGAATATCATCGAGATTTGTCATGATTATGCAGCCGGTGATTATTCCAATCTTAGTATTTGCTGGGATATGAATCAGTATCAGCCAGCGGGTTGTGAGGGCTGTGTGCTGTCACCCTTTGGCCGCTTTAATATTAAGAAACTGATCTCAAGAGCAGCACAGGAGGGCATCCATCCCTTTGCGCAAGAGTTCTTCATTTGGAATAATGAGGAGCAGGATGCGTATTTTTATCGTAACTGCGCGCTGCATTTAATGTGGGAGAAATGCTATTACATGCCAAGTTCCCGCAGTGATGAGGATGCGATTTTGAATACTTCGATTCTGGATTATCTTGAGCAGGCAATGACAATGAGCCATGAGATTCCGATTCCAATCAAGGACTATGAATATCTTTGCCGTTTAGATGAGCGGACACCGGTGGATACTTCAAAACAGGCCGTTTATTATTCGGAAACACCGATTGGCTATCGCAAGGGATGGGTAACGATTCATTTTGGCAAGATTGATATTGATATGCCTGGTAATTTTCGTTATGAACGTGAAGCGGATGGTAACAATTTATGGTATGACGGGGCTTATCCTGACTGGAAGAATATGCGGGTGAGCGGCTATGTTATGAATGAGGGAGATGCTGATTTTGTCGGCCCGGTATTCGGTGAAGGCAGTGAGCCTTATACTGAAATCATCTGCGGTGAGGGCAGATGCCGGTATGTTATTCATGAAGCTGAAGAAAATGGTGAAAAATACTTTATGGGTATTGGTCAGATTCTTTGTCAGAATGGTTTATATTTAATGACTTTATGTTTTAATAATGAAGAAGATAAGCCATGGGCGGAAGAAGTCTTTAGCCGAATCAAGGGAAAAAAGCAGGAAAAAGTGGAAGAAATGACTTATCCTGAAGAAAAAAAGCCTGAAATCTTAAATTAAAGCTGTTATTTTCAGGAATATCAGGATTGAATGTTTGTGTTAGAAGTCTGATTTGTGATAAAATAAAAAATGGTGAAAAATATGAGTGCTATAAAATTTGAAATAACCCATGTATGTAAACAGTCAGGTGCCCGCTGCGGTATCCTGCATACTCCGCATGGTGATGTAGAAACACCAATGTTCATGCCGGTAGGAACATTGGCAACAGTGAAATATGTATCTCCGGAAGAACTAAAGGCAATCGGCGCCGGTGTGATTTTGTCGAATACCTACCACCTTTGGCTGCGTCCTGGTGAGGATATCGTGGCAGAAGCCGGCGGTGTACAGAAATTTATGAATTATAACGGGCCGATGCTTACCGACAGCGGCGGTTTTCAGGTGTTTTCGCTTGCGGACTCAAGAAAGATACACGAAGAAGGAGTAACTTTTAAGAGTCATCTGGATGGTTCAACTTTGTTTTTAAGTCCTGAAAAATCAATTCAGATTCAAAATAAAATCGGAGCCGATTTCATTATGAGTTTTGATGAATGCGCGCCATATCCATCAACTTATGATTATATGAAGAACAGCGTTGAACGTACACTGCGCTGGGCAAAACGCGGGAAAGAGGCGCATCAGCGTCCTGAGGAACAGGCATTATTTGGTATTGTGCAGGGCGGTGAATTTGAAGATCTGCGTAAATTATGCGCTGAAACATTGGCTGAGATGGATTTCCCTGGCTATTCAATCGGTGGTACGTCGGTCGGTGAATCAAAGGAAACTATGTATAAAATGATTGATTACAGTGTCAAATATCTGCCTTGGGAGAAACCGCGTTATTTAATGGGCGTGGGTTCTGTCGACGCAATCTTAGAGGGTATTGCACGCAATGTTGATATGTTTGACTGTGTGCTGCCGACTCGTATTGCCCGTCATGGCACTTTAATGACTTCACAGGGCCGAGTGAATATCAAACGTAAAGAATATGAGCGTGATTTTACACCGCTTGATCCGGAATGCGACTGCCCGACTTGCCGTAATTATACTAAGGCTTATCTGCGTCATTTAAATAAATGTGGTGAAGGTTTAGGAGCGCGTCTGATGTCTATTCATAATCTGCGTTTCCTGCTTAAATTGAGTGAAGATGCCCGCAAGGCGATCAAGGAAGACCGCTTCGGTGATTTCAAAAATGAAATGTTTAAAAAATATGGTTTAAACAGTGTAGATTCGAGGGGATTCTAATATGAAAACAAGTGAATTTGATTTTGATCTGCCTGAGGAACTGATAGCTCAGACACCCTTAAAGGAACGGAGTGAATCACGTCTTTTAGTTCTGCATCGTTCAACCGGTGAGATTGAACATCGTCATTTTTATGATTTATGTGACTATCTGAAACCGGGGGATGTCTTGGTGCGCAATAACACCCGTGTAATTCCCGCCCGTTTATTTGGTACTAAAGAAGAGACAAATGCTCATGTTGAACTATTGCTTTTGAAGCAGGAAGGCGATGTCTGGGAGTGCTTGGTCGGCAATGCCCGAGTTGTGAAAATGGGTACGGTGATCAGCTTCGGCGAGGGTGAGTTAAAGGCTGAATGTATTGGTATCGGTGAAAAAGGTCTGCGTACCTTTAAAATGATTTATGAGGGAATCTTCTATGAGATTCTTGACCATCTCGGCAATGTGCCGCTGCCGCCTTATATCAAGGAGAAGCTTGAAGATCCTGAACGTTATCAGACCGTATATGCAAAGGTCAAAGGTTCCGCTGCGGCACCGACGGCCGGGCTGCATTTTACTGACGCGCTGTTTGAGAAAATTAAAGCGATGGGTGTTGAGGTTGAAGATGTTACACTGCATGTTGGGCTTGGCACTTTCCGTCCCATGGATACTGAAGATGTGCTGGAACACCACATGCATTCAGAGTTTTATATGATGGATGTGGATACTGCACAGCGTTTAAATCAAGCGAAAGCAGAAGGCAGAAGGATTATCGCAATCGGTACGACAAGCTGCCGTACACTTGAAGCTATCATGAAGAAATATGGGCAATTTCAGGCATGTGCTGAAGAAACTGATATATTTATTTATCCCGGTTATGAGTTTAAAGCCGTCGACGCGCTGATTACTAATTTTCATTTGCCGAAGTCCACACTGGTTATGCTGGTAAGCGCGCTGGCAAGCAAAGAATTAATAATGAAAGCATACCAAGAAGCCATTGATGAGAAATACCGTTTCTTCTCCTTTGGTGACAGTATGTTTATTGAATAATGAAAATTAATTATTATCAGCAAAGCGTTGATGAACTTGAAGCTATTAAGCGGGATCAATTGCGTCCGAAACTGTTGCTGCACGCATGCTGTGCGCCATGCAGTGCCTTTCCGCTTGAGTTCTTATGTCCTTATTTTGATATCACTATTTATTATAATAATTCCAATATTTATCCGGAATATGAATATACGCGCCGTCTGCATGAATTACGTCAGTATTTAGATACATGGCGGGAAAAGACCGGTTATGAGGTGAAGCTGATTGTGCCACCTTATAGGGGTGAAGCTTATACTGAAAAGATCGGTGTTTTGAAAGATGAGCCGGAGGGCGGCAGCCGCTGTGTCATGTGTTATACATTAAGAATGAATGAAGCTTATGCCTATGCAAGTGCGCATGCGTTCGACTATTTCACAACCGTAATGACGATATCAAGACAGAAAAACAGTCAGATATTAAATGATGTGGGCCGTAAGCTGTCAGCAAAATATCCAAATGTGAAGTATTTTTATTCGGACTTCAAAAAGAAACGGGGAATTGACCGCGGTCTGGAGCTGTCAAGAGAAAATAATCTCTATCGGCAGGATTACTGCGGATGTAAGTTCTCTTATGAGAAAAGACATGGGAATGATTGAATAAGGCTTTTTAGACATTATTGAATTTTATTTTTTGTAAGCGTTGACAAGCAGCAATAAACGTGCTAATCTTTAAACATAAAGATGGATTGTTACTGGTAATGCAGGCTATACCACATAAGAAACTTTTAGGTTTTTTATGTTGTGGTGTAGCTTTTTTTTGTAGCAGGGAGGTACCTATGAAAGTAAATAAGGTCATTAACAACAATCTGGTGCGTTCTTTTGACGAAAAGGGCAATGAAGTACTTGTTATGGGATGTGGACTGGGGTATAAGAAAAAAGCAGACGATGAGATCGATATGTCGATGGTCGAAAAGATATATCGTATCACTGATGAAAACACTGCTCAGAAGCTGAGTGATCTGCTGCTTGAAATACCTCAGGAACATGTCCGCATCGCTAATCTCATTATTGATTATGCCAAGCAGACATTAGATAAGGAGTTAAGCGACAACATCTATATTTCAATTACTGACCATATCAGTTTTGCGTTAGAAAGAATGGAAAAAGGCATGCCGCTTAAAAACGCACTCTTATGGGAAATAAAGAAATATTACCACAGTGAGTACAGCATCGGACTTGAGTCATTGGCCATTATTAAGCGTGAGTTAGGTGTTGAACTGCCTGAGGATGAAGCCGGGTACATTGCAATCCATCTTGTAGAAGCCAGTGTGAATGTAGAGGATTCAAGCTATGTAAGTGAAACTGTCACAATGATTCAAGCAATTTTGAGTATCATTAAGTTCCACTTTCAGATTAATCTTGATGAGAATTCATTGGCTTTTGATCGGTTTATGGTTCACCTGAAATTCTTCATTGAAAGAGTTTTAAAGAATCAGGCTTTTGCGGAAGATGAAAAATTATATGAAACATTAAAGGATCACTTTAGTGAAGAATTCAAGTGCTGTGGGAAGATTAAACGTTATTTCCTCCAGCAGAAAGGAATCAATATTCCGGATACTGAATTACTTTATTTAGCGATTCACATAAAACGTATATTAAACAACAAATAAAAGGCGAAATACCTATACAAAACTATTTTACGAGGAGGATTAAGATGGATTATGAAAAAATAGCCGGCATTATACTGAAGCATGTCGGCGGTGAAAAAAATATATCACATGCGGGCCATTGCGCTACCCGTCTGCGTTTCAATCTTATTGATGAAGCTAAAGCGGATACTGAAGCGCTGAAAAATACTGAGGGGGTTGTCGGTGTTGTATCAAAGGGCGGACAATATCAAGTAATTATTGGTTCAGATGTCCCGCAGGTGTATCAGCATTTAATTAAAATGATTGATCTGAATGAAATGGATAAGAAACCGGAAAAGAAAAATGGTAATAAAATTAATAATCTTATTGATACGATCGCCGGTATCTTTACACCTATCCTGCCGCCGCTGACGGCTGCCGGTATGCTTAAGGCAGTGCTGGCATTATTAGTTGCATTTAAGTGGGTAGATAATCAGGCTTCCACCTATCAGGTGATTAACTTTATGGCAGATGCTACCTTCTATTTCCTGCCGGTGTTACTTGCTAATTCAGCGGCGAAGAAGTTTGGCTGCAATCAATATCTGGCAATGATGCTGGGTGCTATGCTGATTCATCCTAACTTTATAAGTATGGTCGCAGCTTCAAAAGAAGTTGGTGAAGCCATTACCGTCTTTGGTCTGCCGATTTATAACGCTTCTTATACCTCATCGGTAATCCCGATTATTTTAGGTGTATGGCTGATGTCTGTCGTTGAGCCTTTTGCGGATAAGATTTCACCTAAGGCGATTAAATACTTCACAGGACCATTGATCACGATTCTGATTACCGGGATTGCTACCTTGGTTGTGTTAGGACCTTTGGGGTATATTATCAGTACCTTTATTGCGGCCGGCATCAACACTCTAAACAGCTATGCTGGCTGGCTCGTACCAACTCTGATGGGTACCTTCCTGCCATTCTTAGTTATGACGGGTACGCATCATGCAATTACGCCAATCGGTATCAATAATCGTATGACTATGGGTTTTGATACAATCATATATCCAGGTCAGCTGGCAAGCAATGTCGCTCAGGGAGCCGCTGCTTTAGCCGTATCTGTGAAAACAAAGAATTCAGAATTGAAACAGCTGACATCAGCAACAGGTATTACTGCTGTCTGCGGTATTACTGAACCGGTATTGTTTGGTGTGACAATGAAGATCCGCACAAATCTGATTGCGGCAATGGCGGGCGGCTGTGCCGGTGGTTTATTTATGGGATTATTAAACATTAAGAACTTCTCAGGCGGTTCACCGGGTCTGCTTACATTACCTAGCTATATCGGAATTGACGCTCCGATGTCAAACTTCTATCTGGCATGCGCAGGGGCAGCGATAGCATTTGCAGTCAGTTTCGTTGTATCATTTGTATTATTTAAAGATAAAGAAATGGAGACAAAGAAAGAAACAGTAGTACAATCAGCGCTCAGACAATCAGTCTTACATTCACCGATGAAAGGAAAATGCATTGCCTTAAATGAAGTCAATGATCCTACTTTTGCGAATGAATTGATAGGAAAAGGAATCGCGATAATGCCTGATGAGGGAAAGTTATATGCGCCGGCTGCCGGCACTATCAAGACGGTATTTGCGACTAAACATGCAATAACGATGACTTCTGAAGCCGGGGCTGATTTAATTCTTCATGTCGGCTTAGATACAGTAAAGCTTGATGGTAAATACTTCAATGTTTTGGTTAAAGATGGTGATCAAGTGCAAGCCGGTGATTTGCTGATGGAATTTGATATAGCTGCGATTAAAAATGAAGGCTATGATGTGGTAACACCGATGGTAGTCGCTAATTGTGATCACTATGAATTTACTTGTGAGAAGAATAAAACGGTAGCTATTAATGATACCGTAATGATATTGAAGGAGGTGTAGTATGCGGTTTCCGGAAAATTTCTTATGGGGCGGCGCAACAGCAGCCAATCAATGCGAAGGTGCTTATAATGAGGACGGAAAAGGCTTATCGATTCAAGATGTACTGCCCAAGGGGTTTAAATTGATTACTGATGAGCCAACGGCAGATAATCTGAAGCTTAAGGGCATCGATTATTATCATCGCTTTAAAGAAGATATCCGCTTGTTTGCGGAAATGGGGTTTAAAGTCTATCGCTTTTCAATCGCTTGGTCAAGAATTTATCCAACCGGTGAAGAGGAACAGCCGAATGAAGCCGGATTGCGTTTCTATGATGAAGTAATCGATGAATGCTTGAAATATGGTATTGAACCTTTGGTTACTATTTCTCATTATGAAACACCGCTCGCACTTGCTAAAAAATATAACGGCTGGGCAGACCGCAGGCTGATAGATTTATATGTCAAATACTGCAGGACATTATTTGAACGTTATAAGGAAAAGGTTAAATATTGGATAACCTTTAATGAAATCAATTCGATTATTCATCAGCCATTTATGAGCGGCGCCATACTGACACCGAAAGAACAGCTGACTCAGCAGGATCTCTATCAAGCCATTCATCATGAATTAGTGGCGAGTGCAAAAGCGGTAAAGCTGGCTCATGAATTAATGCCGCAGGCGATGATCGGATGTATGATTTTGGCTGTGACAATTTATCCGCTGACGCCTAATCCTGATGATATTATCGAGGTAATGAAGCTTGAAAGAAATACCTATTTATTTGCGGATGTGCAGGTCAGAGGTGAATATCCGGCTTATGCACAGCGTATTTTTGAAGAGAACAAGATTCATTTAAACATTACAGATCAGGATAAAGAGGATTTGAAAAATGTTGTTGATTTTGTATCATTTAGTTATTATTCAAGTAATTGTGCTAGTGCGGATCCGGCCAAAGGTGAACCGACCGGCAGCAATATGACGACTAACTTAAAGCGCAACCCTTATTCAAAGGTAAGTGAATGGGGTTGGCAGATAGATCCGCAGGGCTTGCGCTATACGCTTAACCGTTTTTATGATCGTTATCAAAAGCCTTTATTCATCGTTGAAAACGGCTTGGGAGCAAATGATGAATTGATCATGCAGGCAGATGGCAGCTATACTGTTGCAGATGATTATCGCATTCAGTATATGAATGATCATCTAATACAAGTCGGTGAAGCTATCAAAGACGGTGTTGAAGTGCTTGGTTACACGGCTTGGGGCTGTATCGATTTGGTATCCTGCTCTACGGCTGAAATGAAGAAACGCTATGGCTTCATTTATGTAGATTTGGATAATGAGGGACATGGTACAATGAATCGTTATAAGAAAAAGAGCTTTGACTGGTATAAGAATGTCATCGCGACGAATGGTGAAAGTTTAATCGAATAAGATTTGATTATAATTTATTCCCAACAGCATTTAAGATGCCGGATCATAAAAGCTGGAGAACTTAAGGTACACATCACAGTTTGGATGCCAAATGAAATTGTGCGCAAATTAAGATTTCCAGCTTTTTATGCTTACTTTTTTTGATTCAGCTGCTGCTTTTATATTGTTGAGATATAACCTGCCGATGATAATCAACGCTATGAGCATGATGATAATAAAAAAGCCTGTTGGCAGCTGAAGAAGCGTATAGATCGGATATAGAACAACCATTGAGACTACGGATACCAGCTTCATCATATTCAACATATTATTAAATATCTGAATCAGCTTTTCACGATTATCATCGGTAACAGGTACTATAAACGCCAGTCCCTGCGGACAGAATGATGCTAAATTGAGTAAGACAAATGCGAAAAGCGCATAAGATGCGGCTCTTGAAAACGTGACGGTCATCAATATGTTTTCCTTCCCGATGAAATAATCACTGATTAGGTCTATAAGCAGCATCGGCATTAAGCAGAAAACCGCACATACTGTATCAATCAGCCAATCTATTTTGCGTCTCGGTCTTAATCTTCTTTGATGTTTGTAAAGCATAAGCTTCTCCCCTGATATAATTGTTAAACTAAGTGTATCATAGGTCTGTTTCAAAATGAATGTTTTTCTGATCGCCGATAAATGTAACAGCGTTGATATAAATTTTCATTGAATGGTGAAATTCTTTCATTTTTTACTTGCAATTCATTTTAATTTGTTTTAAACTTGAAGCATGAAAACAATGTTAAATAAAGCGTCAGTCTTTTACTTTTATTGCTAGGCCCCGATAAACCAATTCGAAATACGATTGGTCATTTTGACTTTTAATCAAAAGAGGGGCATAACAAAGCATTCTGGTAAGACGGATGCTTTTTTTATTAAAAAAGGAGATCAGAATATGGAATTATCAGTTAACTTAAGTGAAGCAAGCAGCCGTATTGTTATAGTTAGAAATGCGATAACACAGCTGGCAGATTACATTGATCTGAACCGCAAGGTGATGATTATCACTGATGAGGGAGTTCCTGCCGAATATCAGCAGCTTGTCTTGTCACAATGCCCTAACGGCCATTTGTTTATTACCGAGCAGGGTGAGGGCGCTAAGAGCGTTCGTGTTTATCAGCAGATCTGCATGAAGCTTCTGGAATTGAACTTCTCAAGAAATGATTTAATTCTTGCGCTGGGCGGCGGTGTCATCGGCGACTTAAGCGGATTTGTAGCGGCTACCTTTAAAAGAGGCATCCATTTTTCATCAATTCCAACCACAACACTGTCACAGATTGATTCCAGCATCGGCGGCAAGGTAGCGATCAATCTGGATGAAGTAAAAAATGTATTAGGGACCTTCTATCACCCGGAGGTGGTAATCGTAGACTTAACAACTCTAAAAACACTGCCGCGCCGGCATTACTATAACGGTCTTGCGGAAGCGGTCAAGGAAGGCTTGATCGCCGATCCTGAATTGTTTGAGCTTTTTGAGAAACATGACGCCGATTTCCAGAATAATGAACCCGATGAAATTCTTGAGGAAATTATTACCCGTTCCTTAATTGTCAAGAAGAAAGTTGTTGAGGCGGATGAAAAGGAAGCCAATCTTCGTAAAATATTGAATTTTGGTCATACCATCGGTCATGCTGTTGAGAGTCTGTACCACCTTCATGATTATTATCATGGTGAATGTGTCAGCATCGGAATGATGAAAATTATCGAGAATGAGGAAATTAAACAGCGTTTACAGGCGATATTGACTAAAATGAATCTGCCGATTGATGCGGCTTATGATCCTGATGAAGTCATTCATTTAATATTCAATGATAAAAAAGCCGATGGCAAAAAGGTTACCATCGTACAGGTTGAAGAAATTGGTCATGCGCAGTTAATTGATGTTGATATTGAGACATTAAGAAAATACTTATAGGAGGTTTTCATGAAAAGTACAATCGGCAAAAATATTACGATTTCACTTTATGGTGAAAGCCACGGTGAATCGATCGGTGTGGTCATCGATGGTTTAGAAGCTGGCATTAAGCTAGATCTCGATGCGGTTCAGGCACAGCTTGATAAACGCCGGGCTAAGGGAAAGATATCAACACAGCGCCATGAGGAGGATTTGTTTCATATAACCAGCGGTTACTTTAATGGCTGCACAACCGGTACCCCCCTGCATATTCAAATCATGAATAAGGAACAGCAATCCAGAGATTATACACCGCAGCTGCTGAGACCTTCACATGCTGATTACACGGCCTATGTGAAATACCACGGCTGTCAGGATTACCGCGGCGGCGGACATTTCTCAGGCCGAATTACTGCTCCATTGGTAGCGGCAGGCGCGATTGCTGAACAGATTCTTGAAAAAAAGGGCATTTTAATTGGTACCCATATCAAACAGTGCATGGATGTTCATGACCGTGAATTTGTTGATCTGACCGCAGATTTAAAAGCTTTGTCAGCCATGGATTTTGCAGTGTTGGACAGTGATGCTCAAAGTGCTATGATCAACCTGATAGAAGCGGCGGCAGCCCAAAAGGACAGTGTTGGCGGCATTCTTGAAACAATAATTCTGAATGTACCGGCCGGCATCGGTGAGCCTTATTTTCATTCGATTGAGAGCAGTCTAAGCGCGTATCTATTCTCAGTGCCGGCAGTCAAGGGTGTTGAATTCGGAATGGGCTTTGATTTTGTCAATCATTATGGCAGTGAAGCAAATGATGCATGGCTGATGAGCGGTGATAAGATCGTTTCAAAAACCAATAACAATGGCGGAATCAACGGCGGTATCGCAAATGGTATGCCAATCTTATTCAGAACGGTAATTAAACCTACACCAAGTATCTTCAAGCCGCAGCAGACGGTTGATTACAATGAGAAAAAGGATGCCATATTGGAATTGAAAGGACGCCATGATCCGGCAATTTTCCATCGGGCAAGAGTCGTAGTTGATGCTGTGACCGCTTTGTGCCTGCTTGATTTATGTGTTGAAGCCTATGGCGGTGAATGGATGAGGGATTCATTATGCGAATTGGATTAATTGGGAAAAAATTAGGGCACAGCTTTTCTAAAATGATACATGAAAAACTGATTGATCAGCCCTATGAATTAATTGAGCTTGATGAGCAGCAGCTCGCAGAGTTCATGGAAGCAAAGGCTTTTAAAGCCATCAATGTAACAATTCCTTATAAGGAAACTGTAATGCAGTATTGTGATGAAATCGATGAACAGGCATTAGCAATTCATGCGGTGAATGCAATTGTCAACCGCAATGGCCGCCTGATAGCGACAAATACCGACTTTACCGGTTTAAAGCTGATGCTGGAGCATCATAACATTGTCATCAAGGATAAATGCTGCTGTGTACTGGGAACCGGCGGTACAAGTAAAACGGCACAGGCGGTATTAAAAGCGATGGGAGCGAAGGAAATACTGGTTGCTGGCCGCAATAAACCGGCACCGATCATCAGCTATGGAGATTTGAAACAGCATCAGGAAATTCAAGTGTTCATCAATGCGACCAGCGTCGGCATGTATCCGAACAATGAGGATCAAATCATCGATCTTGCCGGTTTTAGCCATGTAGAGGCGGTAGCTGATGTGATCTATAACCCATTGACAACCAGACTCTGCCAGCAGGCGGAAGAACTGAAGCTGAAGCATGTGAATGGTTTGGAAATGCTGGCAGCACAGGCAAAGGCAGCATGCGAATTCTTTCATGACATAACGCTTGATGATGAAATAATTTATCAGATTACTGATGAAATCTATAAGGATATGGCCAACATCGTTATAATCGGTATGCCAAGCAGCGGCAAAACAACATTGTCACGGGACTTGGCTGAAAGCTGTGATAAACGTTTGGTTGACATTGATGAAGAAATTGTCCGCCGGGAACAGCGCACAATCAGGGAAATCTTTGACACAGAGGGTGAAGCAAGGTTTCGGGAAATTGAAACAGCGATTTGTAAAGATCTCTCTAAGCAGACAAAGCTGATTATTTCCTGCGGCGGCGGCATTATTAAAAAGGAAGAGAATATGCGGGCATTGGCACAAAATGGTATTATCTTCCATATTCGACGCAATTTGGACGCATTGTTAGTTGATGACAGCCGGCCGCTTTCCTCAAGTAAAGAACGTCTGCAGGCAATGGAGAAGGAACGGATGCCGCTGTATCAGAAATACAGTCACTTTGAAATAGAGAATAATTCGACAATTGAGGCAGCCCTCAAACAGATAAAGGAGCGATTTAATGAAGTTACTTGTAATTAACGGCCCGAATATCAATATGGTCGGCATCAGAGAACCGGGGATTTATGGAAGTGAAAGCTATCAGGCATTGCTTGATTTATGTCAGAAAACTTGCGATGAGCATCAAGTGCTGGTAGAATTCTATCAGAGCAATCACGAAGGTGCATTGGTTGATAAGATTCAGGAAGCCTATGGCAGAATTGATGGTATCGTAATCAACCCGGCTGCTTATACGCATACAAGCATTGCCATTCTTGATGCATTAAAGGCAGTGGGTATCCCGACGGTAGAAGTACATATTTCTAAAATTGAAAGCCGTGAAGCATTCAGGCAGCTTTCTTATCCGGGATTGGCTTGTTTCAAAACGATTACCGGTGAAGGAATTCAGGGATATAAACATGCGATAGAAATATTGATTGAAAAATTAAAGGAGAAAGAATCATGATTATTACTTGTAAAAAGGGTGCCCCACAGGCAGAAATCGATAAAATTATTAAGGAATTTGAAGATAAAGGGTTGGAAGTCAATCTGATCCGCGGTGTTGATTATAACGTATTTGGTATTGTCGGCGATACAACGATTGTTGATGAAAAAATCGTTCGCGCGAATCCATGGATTGAACAGGTTACCCGCATCGCGGCACCTTATAAAAAGGTAAACCGCCTGTTTCATCCGGAAGATACAGTGGTAGATGTCGCGGGTATTAAAATCGGCGGCAAGGAAAATATTGTTGTAATCGGCGGCCCATGCTCGGTTGAGGGTGAGGAACAGATCTGCCGCATTGCTCAAGAGGTCAAAGATGCCGGCGGTGTAATGCTAAGAGGCGGTGCGTATAAGCCAAGAACTTCGCCTTATGCGTTTCAGGGTTTAGGCAGTGAGGGAATTCAGGATATGGTTGAAGCTAGAAAGCGTACCGGTTTGCCAATTGTTTCAGAGATTATGGGTGTGGATAAGATTGATGAGTTTGTTGAAAATGTCGATCTGATTCAAGTAGGTGCCCGCAATATGCAGAACTTTGATTTATTAAAAGCACTGGGTATGATCCGCAAACCGATCTTATTAAAGCGCGGCTTGAGTAATACGATTGAAGAATGGCTGATGTCAGCGGAATACATTATGTCCGGCGGCAATGAGAATGTTATCTTATGTGAACGCGGTATCCGTACATTTGAAAAATATACAAGAAATACATTGGATCTGAGTGTTGTGCCAATCATTAAACGCAAGAGCCATCTGCCAATCATCATTGATCCCTCACATGCGACCGGTGACTGGGATCTTGTTGAGTCAATGAGTCTTGCGGCAATTGCGGCAGGTGCTGACGGCTTGATTATTGAGGTTCATGACAATCCTGAATGCGCATGGAGTGACGGTGCGCAGTCATTAAAGCCGGCTAAATTCAAACAGGTTGTTGAAAAAGGAAGAGCGATTGCCAAAGTTATTGGCCGTGATATCTAGAGGGGATAAATTATGATACTTACATTAAAAAAAGATACACCGAAAAATGAAGTTGAACGAATTATTAAGTCTTATGAAGACAGAGGCTTTCAAGTTAATAATTCACAGGGAAGTAATTACCATATTTTAGGTCTGATTGGGGATACTACCTCATTGGATGAAAAAATCATTAAAGCAAATCCATGGATTGAGAATGTTACCCGTATCGCGGCACCTTATAAAAAAGCAAACCGTCTCTTCCATCCGGAAGATACAATTGTAGAAGCGGCAGGTATTAAGATTGGCGGTAATGAAAAAATTGTGATTATCGGTGGTCCGTGCTCGGTCGAGGGTGAAGATCAGATCTGCCGCATTGCACAGGAAGTCAAGGAAGCCGGCGGTGATATGCTGCGCGGCGGTGCCTATAAGCCAAGAACCTCACCTTATGCGTTCCAAGGACTTGAAAGTGAGGGTATCCGCGCCATGGCAGAAGCGAGAAAACGCACAGGACTGCCGATTGTCAGTGAATTGATGGATGCCGAGCATATCGATGAATTTGTGGAAAATGTCGACATTATTCAAATCGGTGCGAGAAATATGCAGAACTTCTCTTTACTGAAAGCGGTAGGTAAAACTAAGAAGCCAATTTTATTAAAACGCGGTTTAGCTAACACAATTGAAGAATGGATCATGTCAGCAGAGTATATCATGGCTGGCGGCAATGAAAATGTTATCTTATGTGAACGCGGTATCCGTACTTTTGAAAAATATACAAGAAATACTTTAGATTTAAGTGTTGTTCCAATTATTAAGGAAAAGACACACCTGCCGATTATTATTGATCCATCACACGCGACCGGTAATTGGAAACTGATTGAATCAATGAGCTTAGCTGCCATTGCGGCTGGTGCTGATGGTTTGATTATTGAGGTACATGATAACCCTGAATGCGCGTGGAGTGATGGCGCGCAGTCATTGAAACCAGAGAAATTTGCGAATGTAATTAAGAAAGGCCGTGCGATCGCGCAAGTGATCGGCAGGGATCTGTAAGATGAAAGTGACGGTTACGCCTTCCGCCTGCAGCGGCAGTGTAAAGATACCGCCAAGCAAAAGCATGAGTCACCGTGCGATTCTTTGCGCCTGTCTGGCACCGGGAGTTTCACACATCGACAATATTGCTTATTCAGTGGATGTACAGACAACAATTGAAGGGATGCGCGCTTTAGGAGCAGAAATTGAATGCTATGAGCACAGCTTAAAAATTAACGGCATCAAGGATTTTAATCACTTGAATGCGTCTGTGATAAACTGTAATGAATCAGGCTCTACCCTGCGTTTCTTTATTCCCCTCTTTGCTGCGACTGGACAAAGGGTCAGCTTTACCGGCAAAAATCGTCTCTTGAAACGCCCGCAGAAGATTTACGAGGATTTGTTTAAAGCTCAGGGCTGCTTCTATGAACAGGATGAGCATGCAATCACTATTGAAGGGACACTGAAACCTGGTAATTATACTTTGCCGGGAAATGTGTCTTCACAGTTTATAAGCGGCTTGTTATTCATTCTGCCGCTGCTTGGGGATGATTCAAGAATCCATATTGAAAATACATTTGAATCTAAAAGCTATGTGCTGCTGACGCTGCAGATGCTTGAAGAGTTTGGCGTAAAAGTCAGCTTTGAGGATGAGAATACATTATATATTAAAGGTAATCAGCGTTATAATTCTCATGATACCGCTGTGGAAGGTGATTTTTCACAATTTGCTTTCTTTGCGGTGATGGCGGCGATTAATCATGATTTGGACATTTTAGGTGTACGCCATGACTCTTTACAGGGAGATAAGCAGATTCTTGATATCATCAAGGATTTCGGCATCACTGTTAAAGAGATTGAAGACGGTTATCATGTATGTAAAGGTGTACCGCATGCCCATGATATTGATCTGCATAATTGCCCGGACCTTGGCCCTATTGTCTGTACGCTCGCCATGGCTTCCCAAGGCCGTACTAAGATTTGCAATGCAGGCCGGCTGAGAATTAAAGAAAGTGATCGGATTTTAGCAATGGAAACAGAACTTCGCAGGTTTGGCTGTGAAATCAGCAGCAGTGAAGATGAAATTATCATTAATGGCGGCATGACACAGACACCTGATGCGCTCAGCGGCTGGAAAGATCACCGCATTGTAATGGCTTTGACAGTAGCGGCTGCGATTGCAGATCATGAGGTAGTTATTGATGAAGCGGAGTATATTGAAAAAAGCTATCCGGCATTCTTTGATGACTGCCGCAAGGTAATGATAAAGGTGAGTGAGTTTCATGATTGATAAAAAGAAAAGATTTCTGATTATCGGACTTGGTTTATTAGGCGGCAGCTACGCGATGGGTCTTAAAAAAAGAGGCCATATCGTTTCGGCCATCGATATTAACGAAGCTTCCATCAACTATGCGTTAGAAAAGGGCATTATTGATGAGGGAGCGGCAATTGCAGATCCGAATTTAATCAGCCGGGCTGATGTGATTATATCTGGTTTATATCCCAAAACCATTGTTGGCTGGATCAGTGAGAATCAGCAATACTTCAAAAAGAATGCTTTAATCACGGATGTGACAGGTGTAAAGTGCAGTATTATCTATAAGATTCAGGAATTGCTGCGTGAAGACTGTGAGTTTATCGGCAGTCATCCAATGGCCGGCAGGGAAGTCAGCGGTGTTCAATTTGCTGATCCTTCTATCTTTTTACCGGCTAATCTCATCATAACGCCTACATCAAAGAACACGCAGGCAGCTATCGATTTTCTTTATGAATTTGGTATTGAATTGCGCTTCAATAATATCTGTATTCTTACACCGGAAAAACATGATGAAATGATAGGCTACTTATCACAGCTGACACATGTCATCGCTGTTTCATTAATGAATGCAAATGACAACTCGCATTTAAAGGAATATACCGGTGACAGTTTCCGTGATTTAACCCGAATCGCTAAGATTAATGAAAATCTATGGACTGAGTTGTTTTTGATGAATAAAGATGTATTGGTCAATGAGATTACGGCTTTTGTAGATGAGATTAATGATTTTAAACAAAAGCTGATGGCTGAGGATGTCGATGGCATGAAACAGAAATTTATTCAATCGACAGAGCGCCGTAAGTTTTTTGATAAATAGATTTAACGTAAGGCTGTATCCGACGGATATGGCTTTTTTTATAAATCAGTTAAAAAACGAATTTCTTGGCCATTGATGACAATGAAAGTGCTTTTATTGGTTTATTCTTTGCTTACTATTGACATGGTGGTGACTCTGCGATAACATTATCATGTTAGATAAAGATAACATTCAAAAGAGGTGTAGTCATGACTTTAAATGAGATAGAGGTTGGCAGCAGCGCGATTGTAGGTGCTGTCAATGGTGAAGGCGCTTTGCGCAGACATTTGCTTGATATGGGTATCACACCGGGAACGGCTGTGCAGCTGCATAAGATAGCACCGATGGGTGATCCAATTGAAATACGGCTGCGTGGATATAATTTAACGATTCGTATTGATGATGCGAAGAAAATAGAAGTTGTAGGTGACAGCGATGATTTTTGCACTCGCCGGTAATCAGAACTGCGGTAAGACAACACTTTTCAATCAGCTGACAGGTTCTAATCAGCATGTTGGAAATTTTCCTGGTGTTACGGTTGACCGCAAGGATGGTTTGATTCGTAACCACAAGGAAAGTACAGTGGTAGATTTACCCGGTATTTATTCATTATCACCCTATACTTCTGAAGAAATCGTAACTCGTGATTTCCTGCTTGACCAGCATCCTGACGCAATTATTAATATATTGGATGCGACAAATATTGAACGTAATCTTTACTTAAGTCTGCAGCTGATGGAACTGCGTATCCCAATGGTGTTGGCTTTGAATATGATGGATGAAGTAAGTGCCAATGGCGGTACGATTAAAATAAAGGCTTTCGCAGAAAAACTAGGTGTACCCTGCGTGCCTATCTCTGCTAGTAAAAATGAAGGTATCGATGAATTGATTGAGGTCGCCTTCAAAGTAGCAAAACAAAAGATTCTGCCGGCTCGGGTCGATTTCTGCACCGGTGCGATGCACCGCTGTATTCATGCAGTATGTCATGTGATTGAGGATCATGCAGAGCGTATCGGTGTCTCGGTCAGATTTGCGGCAACGAAGCTTGTTGAGGGGGATATGCCAATGCAGGAGTCGCTGGCGCTCAGTCAGAATGAGATTGAACTGATTGAACACAGTGTTAAAGAAATGGAAAGTGAACTGCATACAGACCGTGAAGCAGCAATGGCGGATATGCGATACTGTTTTATTGAAAAACTATGTGCTGATACAGTTATTAAGTGTCATGAAAGTAAAGAATATTTGAGAAGTGTCGCTATCGATAATGTTCTGACATCAAAATATTTTGCTTTGCCTGCTTTTGTGTTGATTATGATTTTCGTATTCTGGATGACTTTTGGTGTGATTGGCACGACCTTAAGTGATTTATTCAGCGGTGCTCTTGATGCATTGACGATATTTGTTTCTGACTTTCTCCTGAATTATGGTCTGAATCCGGTCGTGCATTCTTTAGTCATTGACGGAATTTTCGCCGGTGTAAGCAGTGTGCTTTCTTTTATGCCGGTCATTGTTATTTTATTCTTCTTCTTATCAATTCTTGAGGATAGCGGTTATATGGCACGCGTTGCGTTTGTTATGGATAAACCGCTGCGTCATTTAGGTCTGTCAGGCAGAAGCTTTGTGCCGATGCTGATTGGCTTTGGCTGTTCAGTACCGGCAATCATGTCCACTAGAACCTTGTCAAGTGAAAGAGACCGGCGGATGACCATTCTCTTGACTCCCTTTATGAGCTGCAGTGCGAAACTGCCGATATATGCGATGTTTACGGCTGCCTTTTTTCCTAATAATGCGGCATGGGTGATGATTTTGCTTTATGGAACAGGAATTTTGGTTGGCATCCTTTGTGCTTTTCTTTTAAAAAATTCTATGTTTCAGGGAGAACCGGTGCCATTCGTAATGGAACTGCCTAACTATCGGCTGCCAAGCGCTAAAAGTGTGCTGTTGTTGATGTGGGATAAGGCTAAGGATTTCTTGACCAAGGCATTTACCATTATCTTTTTAGCATCAATTATTATCTGGTTCTTACAGAGTTTTGATACACGACTGAATGTAGTCGATGACAGCTCATTAAGCATGCTTGCGAATGTAGGCAGAATGATTGCTCCAATATTCGCGCCGCTCGGCTTTGGTGACTGGCGGGCAGCTACGGCATTGATTACAGGTTTTACCGCCAAGGAAGCGGTAGTATCGACCTTAACCGTACTGATGAATACAACCTCAACGGCTTTACCGGCTGTGTTAGGTTCCTTATTTACAACCGCAAGTGCAGCTTCTTTTCTGATTTTTACGTTGTTATATACACCCTGTGTTGCGGCTGTTGCGGCTTGCAAGCGTGAAATGGGCAGTGCGAAAAGCGCGTTGTTCATGGTACTTGCACAATGTGGTGTAGCTTGGATTTTCGCTTTTATTGTCTATCAGCTTGTGAAATTGGTGAGTATGATATGAAGCTGATTGATATTATTGTGATTCTGCTGATTGCAGCTGCCGTCATTGCCGCGGTAAGAGCCTATCGAAGAAAGCCTTCATGCTGTCATGACAGCAGTTGTAATCATGCTTGCGCGGCATGTAATAAAAAGTGTAAAATTAGAAAATAAATATGCAGGATGATATAGCACAGGGCTGTAACATCTTGTTTTTTTAAGTAGAAAGGATATTGTATTTTCAAGCATCTAGGTATCCATATCTCTTAAAAAAAAGCATTCAGTTTAGCTCTTTTATTATTTATTGGTATCTTAAAGATAATTTTTTTCAATCAGTATAGATGAATTTGTTGATGCATGGGTATAACTTATGGCAGATATGTTAGAAAATCGTTTGTTTAAATTAAATAGATCGGTTATATCTAAAACAACCGAAAATGATAGTTGCTCAATGATAGGGTAAGTAACACAAAGCATGCTGATCCTGTTATTCAGCAGATTTATTTTGACTGATCACTAAAAGATATGTAATGATAGTTATATCAAACGCCCTATAGGTTACACAAGCGCCAATAAGCGTTGTTAACCCTGTATAAAAAAATACCCTTCAACATTAAAATTTGTGAAGGGTATTTTTAGGTTATAATCGCAGCTGATTCTCTGCGAAGTTTATTGTTCTTTATAAGGTTTAAAATATTGGATTGCGATACAGCCGATACCGGTATGACAGCCGACAACACTGATTAACTCAATCAGCCGCGGTTTAAGTCCGGATACACGGTCTTGAATCCGCTGAATCATATCTTCACAATCAGCAGTTTCTAACACATAAGCAACAACTAATTCATAGTCGCTGTTTAATCCATTCTCAATCATTAAATCAATAGCTTTATCCATAGCTTTAGACAAAGTACGAACCTTTTCAGACACATCAATGCGTCCCTGAGTTGACTTGTCAATCTTTAAGATAGGCTTTATTTTCAGCAATCCAGCTAAAGTTGCCGCCAACGGCGTCAGCCTGCCGCCTCTTTTCAGGTGATTCAGATCCACTGGAATCAGCAGCGTGCTGGCACTGTCAATAACAGCATGGAGAATCGTCTGAATCTCATCAAGACTCTTTCCTTCTTCATAAAGTTTCTTTGCTAATGTGATGCAGTAAAACTGTACTTCTGCGGTAACATAGGTATCCATACAGATAAAAGTCAGTCCATTTTCCGCAGCAGCCAGCCGCATGGCATTAATCGTACCTGATAAACCATTGCAGATTGGCACCGCAAATACAGTATCATATTCATTCTTTTTCAGATCAGCAAACAATTCCTCAATCAAACCTAACGGCGGCAGGGAAGTCTTCATTAACTCACCTGCTTGTACTCTTTTGTAAACCTCTTCAATACTGGCATCTTCCAATTCCAATATCGTTTCACTTCCATTGCTGATCTGCAGCGGTAAACTGTAAATTCCCAAAGCTTTCATTTCTTGTTGGTTGTGTTCACAGCCGCTGTCAGTTACAAATGCAACTTTCATGTTCTTACCCCCCGTAAGTTTTACTTCTTAAATGCCTGAATACCTACACATTCACAGCCAGTGTGAACGGAAATTACGGAAACCAGATCACAGATTTCAATCTCATGATTCGGAAATTGTTCCTGCAAACGGTCACGCACATATTCAGCTTGTTCCGGTGAATCGCTGTTTGCGACATAAATCATATAATTGTCATCAACTTTACGATTAATCAGCTCCTGAACCATGCGGTCAACCGCTTTGTTGTAAGTGCGGACCTTATCGAAAACATCAATCTTACCAAGGCAGCTTTTATCAATTTTCAGAATTGGTTTAATTTTCAGCAATCCAGCCAAGGTCGCAGCCAGCGGTGTCAAGCGGCCGCCGCGCTTTAAGTGGTCAAGATCACCGGGCATAACAAGCGTTAGTCCAGTATCACCGATATCTTGGATCTTTGCGATGATATCATCCATTGCCACACCTTCATTATACATCTTATGCGCCAATTCAATACAATATTTCTGCATACAGGCTGTTGTATAAATATCTACATGAATGAATTTCAATCCAATATTTTCAGCCGCTAGACGATATGCGTTATAGGCACTTGATAAACCGGCATTAATCGGTATACAAAACACAGTATCATAGCCCTGTTTCTTTATATCATCAAATATTTTCTCAATCAGTCCCAATGGCGGGATTGAAGTTGTCATGCGCTGTTCTTCACGAATCAGCTTATAAATTTCAGCATTGCTGGTATCAACAAAATCCAGCAGTGTTTTATCCTGATCTACAAATACAATCTGCAAAGGAATGCAAATTATATCTTTCTTCTTCATTTCAGCGGGTGAAACACCACAGCTTGTATCGGTTACGAATGCAACTTTCATTTCATCCATCCTTTCCTGTCAGAGGACAGTTACCTATGCAGAATATTATACCCTATTTTTGATGTTCTCACAAATCAATTCAAGAGTAAATGACAAATAAGACCGATGATTCATTTATAAGATATGTAAAAGGTCCTATTCAATAGTATTTTACACACTCATTGAAAGGACCAAGTTGCAGGTAATATAAATTTAATTAGATTTAGCGGCAGTCATTTCACCGTACAATCTTTTGGCATAATGCTGTCAGCACCGTGCTGATCTGTATCAATCTGATGGCCGCCTTCAATATAACGCTGATTGCCTTTAACGGCTTCATCCTGACTGAATTTATAATTATCGGTCTGTTTCAGAAGGTAAAAGCCGTCTAAATGAACAATTACCAGCTTTCAGATAGTTGATTAAAACGTTCACCTCTTTTCAGAAGCTGATTGATCTGGCTTAAATATGCCTGCATCCGCTCTATTTCGATTTCCATCTCATTCCGTTTTACCTTCAGTGCCTGAGAATGCCTGCAAAAGCCTTATTAAAAATTAAATCAGTTGATTCTTTAATCGTAAAGCCAAGATTTCTATATTTCTTGCTTTCAATAATTTTTCACCTTGATTGATATTAAAATAGCGATAATCAGTCTGTTCATCAGCCTCAGACTTAATGATGCCATATTTTCCATAATGTTTGATCATATCCTGACTGACACCCCTCTCACGGGCGAATTCACTTATTTTCTACCGCTTCATACCATCGCATCCCTGTTTTAATTATACTCAATTTGCAACTTCTGCCGATTTCCCCTATAATTGAAGCGGTGATCGATATGCCTCGTTTAAAAGAAGAATTTATTAATGAATTTGAAATTGAAAAAAGCCGATTTATCTGTTATTTGAATCGGGCTTTTAATGAAGAAGAAGCAAAAGCGTATATTCTGAAAATAAAGAAACTCCATCCCAATGCAACTCATCACTGTTCCGCTTTTTTAATCGGGGAGCATAGTGAATTACAGCGCAGCAATGATGATGGTGAACCAAGCGGTACAGCCGGTGTGCCAATGCTGGAAAGCCTGCGGATGAATAAGATGAATGATGTGGTAGCTGTTGTCGTGCGTTATTTCGGCGGCATCAAGCTGGGAGCTGGCGGTTTAATTCGCGCCTATTCTAAAAGCGTGTCAGAAGCCATTAAGCTGGCACCGTTAACCGATAAAATTTTAACTTATAAATATTCATTAGCTTTCAGCTATGATTTGATCGGCAAGCTGGATTATTTTCTTGCTCATCATGAAACAGAGATATTAAATAAGGAATACGATGAAAAGGTTACCTATATCTATCGTTCACGAAGTAATGATTTGAATGACGCGATACAGGAAATTGCCAGCGGCAATGCAGAAATTATCTTCCTCGGTGAAGAAATTGTCGAACAGGCGATAATGAAATAAAGGGACGTACGTCCCTTTAAAATTGTTAAAACATTTTAGCTATCTGCGGCAATGTCTGCATCGCATAACCGAGGAAATGCTGATAACCGCAGTAGTTATCACTTAAGAAACAAACATTTTGACGCTTACAGCCGCCATGACATATATTTCTGAACTGACAGGACTGACAGACAGCTTTTTCTTCAGCGCGTACTTTCAGGAATGCTTGTGAAGGCTCACTCTTGATTAACTCAACCAAGCCCATCTCTTTAAAATTACCTAATTTCCTATCTTCCGTAACAAAGAAATCGCAAGGATACACACTGCCGTCGGCTTCCACCACACTTTGCGGTGAACAGTTACCCAGCAAACCGCACTGATAGGGGGCATGGCCATTAATCATACCGATCAGATTATCAAACAGATTTACACTTAAATAATGGCCGTCTCTTAAATGATTCAGCCAGCAGTCATAAAACTGGCCAAAGAAAGAGGCATATAATTCAGGGGTCAATGCTTCACGGTTCATTTCTTCATCATTATTCAATGAAGGCAGACAGGGAATCAACTGAACATAATCAAACTTATTCTCTTTAAAATAATTAAAAAGAGCTTTTGGATGTTCGGCAAGTGATTTAGTAATTACACATAAGATATTAAAATCAACCTGATGCCTGCGCAGCAGCTTAATACCATTTAATACGCGATAATAGACACCTTTCTTCTGAGCATCATAGCGGAATTTATTCATATTCGTTTCATAACCATCTAAGGATACACCTAATAAAAATTTATTCTCATAAA
This sequence comes from Clostridiales bacterium VE202-08, assembly GCA_000508965.1. Taxonomy (GTDB): domain Bacteria; phylum Bacillota_I; class Bacilli_A; order Erysipelotrichales; family Erysipelotrichaceae; genus Dielma. Next base: position 163,481 of record BAHV02000001.1, on the reverse strand, counting down.
AAAATTCACACCATTCATCATCCAGCAGTGTTCCATTAGTCTGTAAGGCATAGCTGACGGTACAGCTTCCCTTTACTTCATTTACCTTAGCGATAAATCGTTTAAAGTAATCAAGACCGGCAACCGTCGGTTCGCCGCCCTGAAATCCAAAGGTGACTTTGCCATTTTCATCCATATCCGCAAAAATCCGCTCAATCATCGCATTCATCGTTGTTTCATCCATGATACCGTAATTATCCTGTTCACGGTTATTACTTACATCAAAATAAAAGCAATAACTGCATCGCAGGTTACAGCTTGAAGATGCGGGTTTAATTAAAAAAGAAGCACTTTGCATAGTATATCTCCTAACATCATAATATCATTATAGCTAACTTATGAGAGCGTTTCAATTAAGAAAATATGTTATAATGAATAAAATGAGGAAGTGTCAGCATGAAAAAAACCGTACTTATTGTAGATAAAGATAAGGATATTCTGAATCTGTATAAGAATATGATCAATTGGGATGAATATGGCTATGAAATTCTGGCAACTGTTGATAATGAAAAAAATGCAATCTCATCTTATGGAGAATATTTGTATGATTTAGTGATAACCGATATTGATTTAAGAGAAGGCAATGGGCTTTCCTTTTTAAGCCGAATTAAGAAAATGTATCCAAGCAGCCGTTTTGTCGTGATCTCTGAAAAATCTGATTATGAAACTGTGCGTATGGCAATGAAGCTGGGAGCCTATGATTATTTTGTGAAAAGTAAGCTGCGTTTTGCGAATTTTATTGATTTATTGAATGAATTAAATGAAGCTGATTATTTAATTGCTTATTCTGATATCTCTATTGAATCGGATTTGCAGAAGCTGATGGGGTTGATTCGTGATAAGCAGAAAATTGATGAGAAGCGTGTGTTAAAGGCTATTGATATTGATAAGCTGCCAATCTTAAACAGTACATATCGGATGTTTTTGTTCAGACTTGATCATGTGTACAATCTGTTTCATACGAAGATTTTTGGTCAGGATAAGGATGTATTGCATAATGATATCAGTTATGAATTAGAAAAGGCTTTTAAGAATATACCGAATGCGAAGATTTTGTTCTCAAAGAAGCACTCCGGCATCGTTCTTGTTCCGCCGTATCAGCTTGAAACATATATTGAAATTGCGAAAAGCTTGCTGATGAATTTAGAGAGCGGTACCGGGTTTACGTTTTGTATAACAATTTCAGATGCGGTGATCGGTGTCTCTTCCTTCTATTCACAGTACATTAAGACATTGCATTACCATAATTGGAAATTCTATCATGGTGACAGTACGGTGTGTGTTATGGAACATGTGCCTGATTTTAATGATGTTAATCGGGAGCTGATTCAAAATCAAATTGATTTTTTAACCAAGGTCAGCGTAAGGGATATTCATGAAATTCTGACTTGCAAGGATCAGCTGCTGCATAATTTTGAGATACAGCATACAGATCCGGAACAAATCATTTCACTGTTTATGATGATTCTGACGCTGATTGAAGAAAAGGAAGCACAGCATTATAAGAGCGGTACCTGTGATTTTGATTCAATGCGTTTAGTTATCAGTAAATGTGAAACACTGAAACAGCTCAGTAATGAATTAGATACGATTTTTAATACGATTGCGAATTGGATATTTGATAAAACCAGCCGTAAATATAAGAAAAATGTGAATAAGATCATTTTATTTGTGGAACAGCATATCAATGAGAAGATTACTTTGGAAATGATTGCAAAGCATCTAGGCATCAGTGAAATTCATGTGAGCCGTATATTTAAAGCAGAAACCGGCAAGAATCTGATTCAATATATTAATGAACAGAAGATTCAGCGAGCCATAGAATTAATGGAGCATTCGAATATGAAAATTAAGGATGTTGCTGAGGCAGTGGGTTTTGAGGATCAGCTGTATTTTAATAAGGTATTTAAGAAGATTATCGGCATTTCACCAAGTAAATACCGCAGCAAGGCAGTTGAATGATGATGAAAAAGCTTTATATGATCGGCGGTACGATGGGAGTTGGAAAGACCACTGTTTGTCAGCTGCTGAAGAAGCAATTAAATCATTGTGTATTTCTTGACGGTGACTGGTGTTGGGATATGCATCCTTTTGAAGTTAATGAAGAAACGAAACAAATGGTGCTGGCTAATATTAAATTCTTATTAAATAGTTTTATTCAATGCAGTGTGTATGAGAATATAATCTTTTGTTGGGTTTTGCATGAACAGTCAATCATTGATGATTTAATATCCGCAATAGAAACCGCAAATTGTGAGATAAAAGTGATTTCTTTGATATGCCGCAAAGAAAGTCTGCGGGAACGTCTTCAAAAGGATATTGATCAAAGAATTCGCGAACCAGAAATCATGCAGCGCAGTTTACAGCGGCTTGATGGTTACAAAACACTGAATTCGATTAAGTTTGATGTCAGTGATATTTCAGCATCAATGGCGGCTAAGCAAATTGCTTCCTTATAATAAAGAGATCCGCTTGGATCTCTTTTGTTTTAAATTGTGTTTTTCAGCCAGTCAAGGGTTGCTTTAGGAGTTCCTTTAAGCAGCTGTTTGCCGTCAGTATAACCTTCTTCACGCTCTTTCAATTCATTAATCAAATGGTTACGCAATGTATGAATTCGTTCTTGATATGCTTGCTCATGAATTAAATCGTGTTCCTCACGAGGATCTTGGTCAAGGCTGAAATACTGCTCTCTGCCGGTTTGGGAGAACCAGATGTATTTATCATGACTGGTAACGATATAATGATTTGACTGCACACCGCCGCTGTGTTCACCGTGCAGATATTCACGGTGCTGTCCCTGTTCACCGATAATTTCCGGTGCCATTGATATACCGTCTACGGTTTCAGGAATAGCGATGCCGGCAAAATCAAGCAGCGTAGGCATAATATCTCTTAATTCAACCACACTGTCACTTCTGAATGGTGTGATTTGCCTAATGTTTTTACCGACATGTACGATCATTGGTATGTGAGTGCTTCCCTCATAAGGAAGTACTTTGCGGAAGCAGTTGTTATCAAACAGCATCTCGCCATGATCGGCAGTGAATACAATGATTGTATCATGATAAGTTTCATCGTTTTCCAAGGCGGTAATCAAACGGCCGATCTGATGATCAATATGAGTGATACATGCGTAATAACCAGCCATTGCCTGATGCCGCATTTCATCATCACGGCAGCCATGCACAGAATCCAATACTCTGCCGTATTGTTCGGTCAGGCTTGGATCGACCCAATCGCCATGAGCCGGTTCATGGAGCTGTTTATCCTTATATAAGTCATAATAGGACTGCGGTGCGTCAAAGGGCGGGTGAGGGCGAACAAAGGAAGCAGTTAAGAAGAAAGGCTTCGTCCGATCCCGCGTTTCTAAAAAGCGGATGCTTTCATCAACAACCCAGTTAGTCGGGTGATAACGTTCCTCATAGATCCATGGATGGGTAACCCATGAATTATTTTCTACACCGCCGGCATTTACATCTGCATCATGACCTAAATGATCTTTTAAAAAGCGCATATAATCATCGCTGACATTCTGATGCATCCAATAAGGCGTATCCGCCTTACGGTAGTGACCAATATAGCCATCATGCAGCCGCATACCCTGAAAACCGCAGAGCAGGCGAGGCGGATGGACATGCATCTTGCCGACACATTGTGTATAATATCCATTTTTGCTTAATTCTTCAGCGAGATAATGCTCATAGTTCCAATTGACACCATCCTGATAGCCTACTCGGCCATGTTTAGTTTGAGAACGTCCGGTAAGCAGCGCGGCGCGTGCCGGTATGCAGCTTGGACAGGCACTATAACCATTTTCAAAGAAAGCGCCGTCAGCAGCCAGCGTATCAAGATAGGGTGTTTTTACATCCGGATGATCGGCAAAGGATAAACAATCACCACGGAGCTGATCGCACATTAATAAAATTATATTAGGTTTTTTCATATCCAGTCTCCTTTGTCTTTTATTATATTAAAAGCGCTTACAATTAAATAGTTATAAATGTGAGAAAATAAAAATATCATGGATTATTTTAACTGCTTTTTTCGTTTAAAATAGGAAATATCTTCTATTTATTTAAAAATTTAGCAAAATATGTAAATTATTGAGTATCAATCTATTTTTATTAAGATTTGAATATGTAATTTATTAACAAAATGTTCTATAATTGGGAAATTATGAAATATTTAAACTTTATGTGAAATAAACAACTTTTAGTAGAAAAAAATACATTGAACAAGGCTTGCAGTGCCGATATAATAACCATGTACACAATATAAAGCGCTTACATATTGGTTCGATAGGAGGAACAATGAGTAATTTAGGAATCATTTTAGTCAGTCATGGTGAATTCGCCAAAGCTGCGTTAGGCAGTGCAGAAATGATTGTCGGTCCACAGGAAGAAGTAACTGCTCTGGCACTTACGGTTGATAAATCACTGGATGCTTTTGAAGAGGAAATAGCTGCTGCTTATGACACTCTGGCAGAAACATGCAAGGAAATTATCGTATTATGTGATATTTACGGCGGTACACCCTTCAATGCTGTCTCCCGCTGTATCCTGAAGGGTAAGAAGATCATTGGCTATACGGGATTGAGTTTACCGGTATTGATCGACTTATTGCTTTGCAGAGATTTAAGTGGTGAAGAGGCAAAGAAGCGGATTGAGGCTACTCATGCCATTGCTCTTTCACCAATTAATGTTTCGCTGAACAGCGATGAAGACGACATAGACGATCTATAAGTCATACAAACAAGCGTTTGGAAAGGGGTTATATTAATGGCAGTAAGATTAGTGAATATTGATGACCGTTTAATTCACGGTCAGGTTGCGACTACATGGATCAAGGATTATGGCATTGAGTCAGTAATTATTGTTAATGACGCGGTTGCGAATGATCCGATTCAGAAATCAGTTGCGGGACTTGCGGTACCGGGAATTAAAGTCAGCATCTTTGGTGTTGATCAATTCTTGGACGTTCTGAAAAAGACGACAATTAAAAAAGTGACAATGATTCTGTTTACATCTCCAATCGATGCATTAAAATGCAAACAGAATGGATTTGAATTCAGCGAGATGAATGTCAGCGGCATGCGTTTTAACGATCAGCGTGTGCGCCTGCATAAGAATGTGTCAGTAACGCCAGAAGAAAAGGCTGCTTTTGATGGTTTGATCAATAATGAACACGTATCGGTAACGATGCAGACAACAACTCGTGATGAAAAAATGATGTTTGTTGATTTACTTAAAAACTATAAGGAGGATTAACCATGGGAATCTTGGTTCAGTCACTGCTTCTGGCATTATGGGCAGGACTTTGCGCATTGGATCAGTTTGGTCCGCATTTAGGCTTTAGAAAACCGCTTCTTGCGTCAGTTGGCGTTGGTATTATCTTAGGGGATATGACAACTGCAATTATTATTGGCGCAACACTTGAATTAATGTGGCTTGGTGTAAACAATATTGGAGCCTATGTACCTCCTGATGTAATTTCTGGAACAGTAGTAGGTGCTTCAATTGCTATTATGTCTGGTGCTAATATTGAAACAGCAATCGCTACGGCAGTAGCTGTGGCAGTACCAACAGCAATGCTTGTTCAGCAGATCAACATGCTGATTATGACAACGAATATTTCATTAGTGCATGCTGCAGATAATGTAGCGCTGAGCGGTGATTTTGATAAGATCACGCCGCTTCATTACTTAGGCGGCTTGTTCTTCTTCTTAAGCCGTGCCGTACCTGTATTCATTGCTTGCTATTTAGGTGCTAATACTATCGATGCGATTCTGGCTGCAATTCCGGCTGAGATCCTAACTGGCTTCAACGTTGCTTCTAAGGCAATTCCAGCTGTTGGTCTTGCAATGCTGTTAACGATGATGATGAAGAAAAATATGTGGATGTTCCTAATTTTAGGCTTCGTATTATCTGCTTATATGGGACTTCCAACCCTTGCTGTTGCCTTGATTGGTGCTGTTGTTGCCGGTCTTTATGATTTGATCATGACCAGACCTGCCGGAGCTGCTGTAAGCAATACAACGGGAACCGATGAGGAAGGAGAGTATGATCTATAATGGGTAAAATTACTAAGAAAACTTTAAATAAAGTATTATGGAGAACACAGACTACTCAGTTTTCACACAATTATGAACGTATGCAGAGCTTAAGCTTAACTTATGATTTTGCTCCGGTATTAAAAGAATTGTACGGCGATCGTCCAAAGGAAGAACGCGTACATGCAATGCAGCGTCATCTTGAGTATTTCAATACACATCCAATTGCGATACCTTTTATCTTAGGAATCACAGCTGCACTTGAAGAAAGTACAGATGAAGATCATAAAGATTCAGTAGTAGCGATTAAGACAGGTTTGATGGGCCCGTTCGCTGGTTTAGGCGACAGTATGCTGAACCTGACTTGGTTCCCAATTGCCGGCAGTATCGGTGCTTCAATGTGCGTAGCCAACGGCAGCATTATCGGTCCGATTGTTATGTTCTTAATGATTAACCTGCTTTATTGGCCTTTAAAATATTATGGTTTGCATTTAGGTTATGAAAAAGGTGTTTCTCTATTAGGTGCTGAAGGCGGCATCGGCGGTCTGCAGATTTTTGACCGTCTTGCTAATTTCGCGAATGTATTAGGTGTTGTCGTTGTCGGCGGTCTGATTCCAACAACCGTTAAGGTTGCTACAGGTATTACGATTGCTTCAGGTGAAGGATCGATTGCATTGCAGGAACAATTAGATAAGGTTCTGCCTTGCTTGCTGCCGGTAATTTTGGTATTGATCTGCTACTTATTTATTAAGAAATCCAATGGTAAAAATACAGCTTGGGTCATCCTTGGGGTGCTGGTTGCTTGTATCGCATTATCATGGGTCGGCATTTTAGCATAATTAAATGAGAACAGTTGTAATATTGATGGATACACTCAGGAGACAAATGCTCTCCTGTTATAATCCTGAGACATTTGTTAAGACACCTAATATCCTAAGCTTCTCAAAGGAAGCTACAACCTTTGACCAGCACTGGATCGGATCAGCGCCATGTATGCCGGCGCGCCGTGATATCTTGTGCGGCCGTCTGAATTTCTTGGAGCGTTCATGGGGGCCGATTGAACCTTTTGATGTAACATTACCTTCTGTATTAAAGGAGCATGATATATTTACTCATATCACAACCGATCATTGCCATTACTTCCGTTTAGGCGGTGAAGGCTACGTGCAGCAATTTAATACATGGGATTATCACCGCGGTCAGGAAGGCGATCCATGGATATCGAGAATTGATGATCCAACGATGCCTAAGAGTTCTTATGGCAAAGTAAGACGTCAATATCAATGGAACCGTACCAAATGGCCGATGGAAGAGGAATATCCGTCACCAAGAACCTTTGCGTCAGCTTGTGACTGGCTGAAGGATAATCAGGGCAAGGATGATTTTTTCTTGATGGTTGAGGCGTTTGATCCGCATGAACCATTTGATGTACCGGAAGAATACATGAAGCTGTATGCAGATACCAAGCTTGACCGTGAGTATTTTGAAATCCCGGATTATGATCGTGTTAATGTGCCTGATGATGCTGTGGATTATATTCAAAAACGCTATGCAGCACTGCTGACGATGACGGATAGATGGTTCGGCAAGCTGATTGATCAGTTGAAGGAACTCGATATGTACGAGGATACATTAGTGATTATGACAACGGATCATGGCTATTTCTTGGGGGAAAGAGACTATTTCGGTAAGAATTATATGCATCTTTATAATGAGCTTGCACATCTGCCGCTGATTGTGAAATTTCCAAAGAATGAGCTGGGCGGTCAGCGTATATCCAAAATTACGCAGAATATCGATATCATGCCGACGGTTCTTGAAGCAAGCAACATCGCAATCCCTGACAGTGTAAAGGGAAGCTCATGGATGAAGCTGATTCATGACTCAGAGCATTATGAAAAAAACTATGCCTTATTTGGTTATCACGCGATGGCAGTGAATGTGACAGACGGTCATTATGTCTATCTGCGTTCACCAAACAGCGAAAATAAACCATGTTACGAATATACATGTATTCCAACTACGATCCGTAAATACTTAGGTAAGGGATTGGAGCCGCAGATTGAGACGGGCAGATATTTGAAACGCACAGCTTATCCGCTTTACCGTGTACCGGTTAATGCACCGTCGATTATCGATAATGTAAGCTGCGGTATGTCCGAAGTAAAAGCGACTAAACTATTTAATTTAGATAATGATTATGCGGAGAAAATCAATCTGGCCGGTGTTGATCATCAGGCTGAAGAATATTGTATCAAGCTTTTAGATAAGGCACTGGACGAGCATGAAGCACCTGCGGAACAGAAGCAGCGCCTTGGCTTAAAGGAGTAGATGAGGCAATGAAGAAAAAAGGGATTCTCTTTGATTTTAACGGAACCTTGTTTTGGGACAGTCACTATCATGAATTAGCTTGGAACGCGATGTCTGAAAAGCTGCGCGGTGTACCGATGAGTCATGAGGAACTGACATCTAAAATGCACGGCCGCAACAATAAACAGGTGCTGGAAATGATTTTCACACATCCGATTGATGATGATTATTCCCGTCAGTTATCTGAGGAAAAGGAAGCAAGCTATCGTCAGATGTGTCTTGAGAATCCGGAAAGCTTCAGGCTTGCACCGGGTGTCATTGAGCTTCTAAATGACTTAAAGGCACACAATGTTCCGATGAATATTGCCAGCGCTTCGATTAAACCGAATATCGATTTCTTTGTGGAACATTTCCAACTGGCGAATTGGTTTGATCCTGATAAGATCGTTTATGATGACGGCAGTCATGAAAATAAGATTTCAATGTTTAAAACAGCTGCTGAGCTGATCGGTATTCCGGTCGAAGAATCAGTAATTGTAGAGGACAGTATTTCCGGTATTCAGTTTGGCAAAGCCGTTCAAGCGGCAGTCATTGCTTTAGGTGATGAAAGCAAGGATGCGCGCTTCAAAGAACTGGGTGTTGATGGAATAATCCGTGATTTTACTGAATTTGATCGAAGCATCCTATTTTAAATAAAAATAAGCCTCAGGCATGTGACCTGAGGTTTTTTATCGCAGCAACGGCATTGAGCCGGTAAGCTTATTAACTAGTTTTTTAGGGCCGAATAAAGCAACTCCCATATAATTAAGTTCAGATTCTTCAATCCCGGCCATTTTTTCAATAAATTCATCATAATGGTTACAGCATTGCGCGGCATCAAAGAAATCAACAGCTACAACCTCTGAATATTCAGTCTGATAGAGTTTTTCACGAATCATGCGTACAATTTCTTTATCGCCTTTTAAAATGGGAATTGGTACCGCAATGATTCCCAAATGCGGCTTGCCGCTTTTATCAATGACATCAGGGCCTGCCATCTCCGGCAGTAATTTTCCCATTGTGAAACCTAGAATCGCTGATGTATTGGCTAATAACCCAAGCGGCAGTTCAGCATCAAGCACCATCACGCATTTATTGTTGTTGATATCCATAAGTTAATTCTCCTTTTTGTGTTTTTCAGATAAAAATAGACCGAGTAATGTAAGCAGTATACCGGCCAGCATCTGCCAAGCAATCGTTTCATGAAGGATGAGGGCAGCGGCTGCAGTCGTAATTACCGGTACCATGTAGATATAGACACTAGTTCTGATTGGCCCCAGCGTATTTACAGCACTGTTCCAAGTAACAAAACAAAGCGCTGATGCTCCTAAGCCGAGGAAAAACAGATTAAACAAATTCTGCGGATCGGCAAGACTTTCCAACTCCATTTGAAAACCGGTAAAGAATATGATCGGCAGCATGAAGATCAAACCGTAAAAGAATGTTCGGCGCGTAGTTTGAATCGTGGTATAGCCAAAGCCGCTGATTTTCTTGGTCAGCGTTGAATAGGCAGCCCAGATACAAGCGGCCGCAACCGCAAGCAGATCGCCCATCGGATTCAATTCCAAAGCGGCATTACTGAAGCTGATTAAGGCGATACCGGCCATAGCGATCAAAAAGCCTAAGAAGAAGCGTAAGCCTGGCCGTTGATCGTGCAGAAACAGACAGCTGAAGATAACCGTAAAGAAGGGTGCGATTGAAAGTATGACCCCGACATTCGCCGCCTGTGTATAAGTCAGCGCAATATTTTCTAATAAGTAATACAGGGTGATGCCGCACAAACCAGCTGCCGCAAAGGTATATTCCTGCCGCGGATCAATAAGTTTAAGCTTATGCGGGCAGACCAGCCATAAGGTACATATGCCAATCAAAAAGCGGATAAAAAGAATTTCAATCGGTGTAAAATGAACTAGCAGCACCTTAGTAGAAATAAAAGTTGTTCCCCAGATAAGAATCGTAATGAATGCGAACAGATGTCCTTTTGCTTGATCACTCATTTTTCTTCCCCTCAGGATTGATAAATATCCGCTGATATTGCTTCGGTGTCAAGCCGATAAATTCTTTAAAGAAATTCGTAAAGTGACTTTGATCCGCAAAACCAGTCATCACTGCCGCATCAATTGGTAAGATACCCTCTTCCAACAGTTTTTTAGCTCGGTCAATTCGGATTGTCTGCAGATAGCGGTAAGGTGATACACCGATTTGACGGGTAAATGATCTCAAAAGATATGATTTACTGAAATTAGTCATTGCCACTAAATCGTCAAGCTGAATATTCTCTGAATAATGCTCTTCCATATAGGTACAAAGGTATTTGATTTGCTGATCAGGTTCACTGATGCTGATTTCATCAAAGGGCATGACATGCTCTTGAAATACTTGATCCAGCAGGAAAAAGAAGGCTTCCTCCTTTTCAAGCTTAGGGGCATGAGTTAATATCGCATTATATAAATCGTTTAATGAACGAGTAATATCACTTTGATAAATGACATTGTGTATGAAATAAGGAGTAAATTCCTTACCGGTGATTTCACCTGCCATCTTAACCATGATTTCAGGATTAATATTTACGGCTCGATAATCCAGTATCTCCCCATTGATCGGTGCGCAGTAATGATTATCACGAGGATTAAAAAGAATCAGATCACCCACCGACAGATCATATTCCTCACACTTGCACCAAAGATGCCGGCTGCCTCCCTCGACAAAGCCTATGACATAATATTCATGAAAATGATTAGGAAATTTCTGAACGATGCCGCTGAGGTTATAAGCTTCTATATCCAAGTCATGATCATAATAGACATGACGCTGTTCCTGTATTTGAGACATGCTGAACCTCCTTTCAATATTCACTATTGTAGCACCTTCTGATTTTAATTTCTTGTATGATATGACACAAAGGACACCGCAAGATACGATGTCCTTCTTAAATTTTATGTATCCATTTTAAAAGGGATATCACAGGCTGAAACAATCTTGATTCCTAATTTTCGAAATATTGATTAACCGTTTGGGCGCAGCTTTACTGACTTCCTGTACTAGTTTCATCAATTCTTCAAGAACAGCCAGAATAAGTATCCACATATGGATGTTATTTATATGAACTGTAAATCTTACTTTGTCTTAAAGTGATTCATAAAGAAATCTGTAAAGGCCTTCGCCTCATCCTCTTGATCAACATAAATATATAAGCTTTCATCTTCCAGCCACTCGAATATATTGATTGCAATGTAGCCTTTCTTATCCGGATAGATGATAAAGGCATCAGTTGGATATTTATTGCGGTATGCCTTATAAATTTCTGAGCGCCGATAGTAGATTGGATTGCCGCATTCATCAAGGTCAGGTGTTGCAGGTACTACAACAATTGTCTCGTTTTGTTCATTCCAGCCGACAATCAAGCTGCCGATTTTTGATTTGCTGCCGTGAACCAGGCCATAGTTAAAACGGCTTACATCTTCGGTGTAGCCGGCAGCCAGCTTGTATTCAGTACCGTTTTCCACAACTTGATCAAAGCGGGCACGCATCTTGCTGCGGTTCGCTTCACTCTTGGTCTGATCAATCTCAGGCCCTTTAAAAAATTTGTTGAATAATCCCATAATGTTATTCCTCCTTGTGATTTATGATAGATGCAGCGTTTTCATGTATTCAAATATGTGATTAATTTGAAATTCTGCCAAATCATCAGCTGCATCGGAAAATAAGAATGGCAGTGTGTCCGGAATCGCTTTGTATAAGATAGCCGCAGAGAATACTAAATTGCCAAGCAGCTTTATGGTCTGTATATCTGCATCAATTTCAAAGACATTCAGCACTTCTTTGAAAAATGTCAGCCTTGTTGTCTGAAATTCTTTGCGCTTTTCACCGGAAAGACACTTGGAGAGTGACTGCTGTTCCTCCACACTCATGATTGTGAAATGACCTTGTCCGCCATAACAGAAATCATGAAGAAAATGATTGATTTTATCGTGCCAGCTCAGCGATTGATCATCCATCAGATTTTGCGCATATGCCAGGATTTTTGGCTGCTGACAATAAAAGACCTGTATAACCAAATCCTCTTTTGCCGGGAAAAAGGTGTAAAAGAAGGTTCTTGAAATTCCGACACGGGTGTATATTTGCTCAACCGTTGTATGCTGAATCCCTTGTTTAGAAAACTGTTCCAGGCCTGTTTCTATCAGGTCTTCCTTGATTTTATTGCGATCCATTTCAGAATAGGCGATTTTAGGCATGGCATATCCTCCCTGAAAATAAAAACAAATATTTTAATCTGTCTTTATTATAACAAGGGAAGCCCTATGACACAAGTGTGATCAACGCAAACCAGACATAAAGTGATTAAAAACAGCATGACATTTGCCATGCTGTAAAGTTAAATATCGAGTTTTTGATCATGCTTTTATTTTTGATTTAGGATTCGTTTATATCCGCTGCAGGTCGCAAGGAAATACAACCCATATACGAGGATAACGATACCTGAAGTCATTAATGCCGGCATTAAACGATCTGTTTTGCCAAGAATCGCGATGACCTTGTCCATGGCAGTAATACCTACCAATGAATGCACAATGGCCAAAGACAGCGGCATCATGAAATATATAGCAATCTGAAAGTTAACCGATTGTGAACACATTCTGACATCAGCGCCAATCTTATTAAGCACCAGATAATAGCGGCGGTTATCCGCTGCCTGTGATAATTGCTGCAGCGCCAGCATGACACAGCTAGCCAGCAGGAATACAAAACCCAAATAAATGCCGACATAAGTAAAGGTAACCGTCAAGCCGGTGCTGCTTGCATATATTTCACTGCGGGTATCCATAAAGATAAACATATCGTCTAATTGATTCTGGGCATAGGCATCATAGATTTTCTGGGCAAAGGCAGTGTCATCTACACCATCCTTTAAGGTAATATTCGTATAATGCGATATCGCAAACTGAGTATTCATATAAATAGAATTAGGCGGATTATTTTCAATCAGTGAATCATCAACAATTAAACCGATCGTTGTTGTTATTGCTGTATTATTAATAACGTTTGTAATCGGAAGATCCCGCTTTACAAGCTTTAATTCCTGATTCAATGCCTGAATGGTTTGGGCATGGTTATACACACTGCTGATGGCATCATATGCCTGCTCATTAGCTGCCGCCAAGACCGCCTCATCGGGATTAAGTGAAATTGTCTGCAATCCCTTAGCCTGAAGGAAGGAATTGTAATCAGATAATGGATAAATCGCCAGCGGCATACTGCCGGCATTCGTCATCACACTGTCCAGTTCAGCTTCAGGAACCAGTTTTGCCAATGTGGCATAGGTTGTTCCAGGTGTATCCTCACCGGCATAGTCATAATATATATCCATTGTGAACTTTGATTTGATATCACTTAAATCAGCACCTAATTCAGCCATTGCATCATCAAAACTCATATTCTGATAATAAACATCTGCTGTGACATCAAACGGCGTATTGGCATTAATGTTGGCATTGACTGTCTGATTGATAGAGAGTCCGGTAGAAAAAGCACCAATTCCTAATAACAGCATAATACAGATAACACTCATTGAAATTACATTGGAATTAATGTTGGAATTCACCTGTCTTAACACAAACATATTCAGCTTGCGGTAGTATAAGCGCTTGCTTGATTGGATAAAACGCAGGAGGAAGCCGGATAATGACATGAAGAAAAACAAGGTGCCTAGACTGCCGGCTATAATGATTGCAGGTAAATTTGTAAACATATTGATGCCTGCCTTCATTACATAGAGATAGTCGCCAATCAGCAAGATGCATGCGAGAACAAACAGAATGATAGTAAGCGTTGTTGATTTAATCTTAAAAGCTTCGTTCTTTCGATCGGCATTCAGCAAATCGATGCATTTATATTTGCCCAAAATAAAAGTATTAAATAACATAACAATAATAAAGATAATGGCAAAGCTGATAATCGTAATCAGCATTGAACTCCATGAGAAGATAAATCGAAATTTAGTCAGCGGCAGTACAAACAGCTGAGCCGTCAGAACTGTCAGTCCCTGTGATAATAAAAAACCTGCAAATAAACCGGTAATTAATGAAACAATACCGATCATAAATGTTTCATAGCATAGTATTTTGGATATTCTGGTCTTGGACATACCCATAATCATCATCAGGCCAAATTCTTTTTTTCTGCGTTTAATCAGAAAATTATTCGCATAGATAATTAAAAAAGCCAAAACAACAGCTACAACCCATGACAATGCCAACATGATTATCGCCGCGTTATCCATCATTTCACTTTGCATAGTTGTCATTTCGAGAACAGCCTGCTGCTCCTGAAATGAGTTAAAAGCATAAAACAGACAGACAGAGAAGGTAAGCGTCAGAAAATAAATCAGATAATCCTTGAATGATTTTCTGACATTGCGCAGTGCAAGCTTAAAGTACATTACCGCTGTCTCCGCCTAATAAAGTTACAACTTCGATGATTTTATTGAAGAATGTCTTGCGGCTGTCTGTTCCACGAATGATTTCATTAAATATCTTACCGTCCTTAATAAATAAGATACGGTGTGCATAGCTGGCAGTAAAGGCGTCATGGGTTACCATCATGATGGTTGCTTTAAACTCCTGATTCAGCTTTTCCATTGAATCAAGCAGCATTCTGGCACTTTTAGAATCCAAAGCACCGGTGGGTTCGTCAGCCAATATCAGACTTGGGTTCGTCACTAAAGCACGCGCACAGGCGACTCTTTGTTTTTGACCGCCGGACATCTGAATCGGGTATTTATTTAATTCATTTTGAATTTCCAGCTTACTTGCGACATCTTTGACCCGCTCATCGATCTTAGAAGCCGGTACTTTATTGATCGTTAAGGCTAAGGCGATATTTTCATAAGCAGTCAGGGTATCCAAAAGATTAAAGTCCTGAAAGATAAAGCCCAATTCCTCGCGGCGAAATTTCGCAAGGCCATTTCGTTTCAGCTTGGTAATATCCTGATCATTGATAAAAATCTTACCGCTGGTTACTGTGTCAATGGTTGAGATACAATTCAGCAAGGTTGTTTTACCTGAACCGGAAGGACCCATAACGCCTACGAATTCCCCTTTTTTGACAGTAAAACTAATATTGTCAATCGCTTTTGTGACATTGCTGCGATTGCCGTAGTATTTTTCTATATTCTGTATTTCTACAAGATTATTCATAGAACAAACCTCTCTTTCCTTGTCTTTATTGTATCCGTTTGCTTGTTTCTAAGCCATTGCTTTGGATAACAATACCCTTACATTTTTGTAAGGGTTGTTTTTAACCATTCAATAAAAGCCGTGCTTTCCTCAGGCTGAAGCGTGCAGATTTTGGCTTCATATGTATCTCTGGCATCCTCTTTATCAATGAAATAGCCAAGATAGTCATTCGTATAACCACAGACCAACACCCGCCGCTCATCAAACAGCTTTTTAATTTCCCGGGAAAAGCGGACGCTGATCTCACCGGGAAAACCAAACAGTACCAGTTCATCTATTTCAAGAATTGAAAGATCCATCTTAAGCTCCGGCAGATAGAAGCAGGCAGCTGTCTGATAAATTCGATGTTTTAGTGAAATTGTAGGATCAAGTTTTTTCAAATCGGTGCAGTCACTGATTCGATGATAGAGTTCTGTACCGATTCGCTCACATTCCGCGATACTGGCATCACGGCGGGTAAAGCGGGTACTGACATCCGCACAGGCACCGTTGATCATAGTGATCGGGCAATGAAACTGAGCTTCCATTAAATTGCGGGTTGTGCCGATGAAATCCGGTGAAATAAATGTATTATGATAATCAAGTACGGTAGGATGGGCATTAAAATGCAGAATACAGCCTTTATTGCGCCCATCCCGAGTTTGAAACAGAAGCAGGTTTAAAAAACGATCGACTAAACCATTTGGATCATTGCGGTTGGCGTAAAGTCCGGCTGCCTGCGCGACTTTTGAATAAGGGGTTACTTCCTCAAGCTCTGTTTCTGCTTTAAGCAGCGCTTTAGCAGTTTGACGTGCCAGCTCACTGCGGATAGTTTCATCCGGTGAACGCATCGCAAGCTGACCAAAAGATAAATAGAGCGGAAATTCATTCAGTGAAGAATGTGTATGTGTAGCGCAGACAAAAAGCTGATCAACGGAAAAATTGCTGAAGCGGGCAATCCGCTGAATCAGATCCTGGTCAATACCACATAAGTCAAAGCTGATAATCGCTGTTTTTTCTACATCCTCAAGCAATAACACGGCAGCCTTTAAATCCTGATGCACACCGTCTGACAGACAGCGCCTTTTTTCATAACCGTTAAGATAGATTGCATGATCCGGTGTAAAACAAAATGAGACTGAAGCTGCTCGCATCATATCACTCCCTTATCCTTAATTATAAGGGAATCCAATTGTATCGCAAGGGGTTTTGGTGTATGATAGGAAATATAAAGCGAAAGGAGATCTGTTATGTCGAAGAAAAAAATTTGCTGGCTGACAGCAGGTGTGCTGCTGGGTGTGGCAGTGGGGACAGCGGTTGGTTTTATGTTGATTGCACCGGAAGAAATGAAGCATTGCCCGTGCTGTAAATTAAGAAAGAAGGAGGATGCGTAAATGAGTCTGCTTGAACAATATTATAATGAAATTACAAAGCGTCTGAATGATGTGAAGGAGCATGATGAAGATGCGATTGAGCAGGCGGCTCAGCTGTTATTCAGCTGTGAAAAACAAGGCGGTACGATCTATGCATTCGGCACCGGTCATTCACACATGATGGGACAGGATCTTTATGCCCGGGCCGGCGGTTATGCGAAGATTGTGCCGATTGTTGAGATTGAATTGACTCTTCTAACACATCCGACTAAGAGTACGACGATTGAACGAATTCCGGAATATGCCGATGTCTTGGAACATTTATATCATGTGAAGGCCGATGATGTAGTCATTGTTTCAAGCAATTCCGGCCGTAATGGCTTAGTTGTGGAGTACACAAAGCGCTTAAAGGAAAAAGGGGCTAAGATCATTGCCGTAACATCTCTTGAACACTCAAAGAATATCGCATCCAGACATCCAAGCGGCAAACGGCTATTTGAATATGCTGATGTAATTCTTGATAACCGCGGTCCTTTAGGTGATGCAAGCATTAAACATAATGAGTTCATCTCAACAGGACCTGTATCAACAATTATGTCATGCTTTATGCTGCAGGCTATGATGTCTGCCTTTATTCAAAAATGCATCGATGACGGCATGGAAGAAATTCCGGTATTCAGAAGCAGCAATGCGGATAATGCTGATGAGTTCAATAAGGTATTGTTTGATAAGTACATCATTAACAGAAAGAAAGATTAGATTTAGTGCAATAATTAGGCAGTCTTATTTAAAGGCTGTCTTTATTTTTTTATACTTGTGATAGTATTGACAAAAATGTTGTTATCTTCTACAATGAAACCGAACATGTTCTAGTAAGAAAAGAGGGACTCTATGAAATCTAGTAAAATTTTGGCGGCTTTATTGTCGCTGACACTGTTTTTCTCGATGAGCGGCTGCACTGCTAAAGATCCGGCACCAGAGATAGGCGATGTAAAAAATGGCTTAGAGAATGTTGCTGACGGCAGTTATGAAGGCAGCGGCAGCGGCCATGGCGGTGATTTGAAACTGGCAGTAACGGTTAAGGATCATAAAATCACTGGCGTAAGTGTTATTGAACATCAGGAGACAGCGGGGATTTCTGATAAACCGCTGGCTGATCTTCCAGATTTGATCGTTGATTATCAATCATTGGCGATTGACACAATTTCCGGTGCTACGGAAACATCAACGGCAATCTTATCAGCAGCAGAAGCAGCGTTAAGTGCAGCTGGTGCTGATATTGAAGCTTTAAAGAAGCCAATTGAAAAAGAGGATAAAACTTCAGAAGTTATTGAAAAGAATGTTGATATTGTCATTGTCGGCGGCGGCGTTGCCGGTTTGTCAGCAGCTGTTGAGGCATCTAAAACCGGTCAACAGATTTTGCTGATTGAAAAAACAGCGGTGCTGGGCGGCAGCACATCTCTGTCTGGCGGTAAAATCTTAGCGGCTGACAGTGTTTTTCAGCGTGAACAGGGGATTGTGGATACACCGGAACAATTTGCGGATTTCTTAATTAAATTGGGCAATGGCAAGGTTAATGAAGATAAACTGCGCATGATTGCTGATCATTCCAGTGCCAATATCGATTGGCTGATTGAAAATGGTGTTGAATTCTCAGCGGTAATTGATACTCCTAATCCGGAAATGACGCCTAACCGCGGCTTAAATGCAGCCAGCGGCAGCGGTCAGGGCTTCATTACACCGCTGGCACAGGCAGCTAAGGATGCCGGTGTAGAGATTATGATGGAAACACGCGGTGAAAAATTAATTGTTGATGAACATAATGCGGTAGTAGGTGTTGAAGCTGCTCAAAGTAATGGCGATAAGATACTCATCAATGCCGCGGCTGTTATACTGGCTACCGGCGGCTATGACCGCAGCCCTGAATTAAAAGCTGAATATTCCCCTTCTTATGCTGATTCGAGAACAAATGTCGGTGCCGGCAATGAGGGTGACGGTTTGATTATGGCTAGAGACATCGGAGCTAAAATTATCGGCAATGACAGTGCAATCGCTCAGATCCTCCCTTACGGTTCTGCGATGGCCGATCTGTTTACATACTCTGGTTTATTTGTAAGTGTTCAAGGTGAACGGTTTATGGATGAATCAGCGCCTAGACCAGTAAGAACACCAATTGTTTTAAGAGAAACCAATGCACCTGAATTCTTCATTATTCTGGATGATACAATGAGCAGTGAAAACATTACCAAATCCATTGAAGAAGGTATTGGCTATACCGCGGATACATTGGAAGAACTGGCAGCACAGACCGGTATGGATGCTGTGAAATTAAGTGACGCAGTTGCCCGTTATAATGAACTGACGGCTAAGGGTATCGACGATGACTTTGGGAAGAATGCAGAATTGATGAGCCGTGTTGACAGCGCGCCTTTTTACGCGATTCGCTGTACCATGAATACCGCAGGTACATTCGCAGGCCCTCAAACAAACTTAAATGCTGAAGTTCTTCGTGAAGACGGTTCGGTAATTCAAGGCTTGTACGCGGCAGGTGAAGTCAGCAGCGGTGATTTGATCGATAAAGAATACCCAGGCAGCGGTACAGCAATTCAGTCTTTTGTCACTATGGGACGTATTGCCGGTGAAACAGCAGCCGAATATGCAAAAGCTAATAAATAAATAGTACATTAAATAAAGAGTCCCAGGATAACGCAGGCGTTTCACTGAGACTCTTTTTGTTTTAAGCGCTGATTAAGACTACAAGATGGTGAATCTGATCCAGCAGCTGTTTCTTTATATCATACTGTGCATTCTGCATACAATAATTTATTGAATTGGCCAAGATCAAGGCAAAGATATGTTCCAGACTTTCTTCAACAGTGAGCTGCTGATTCATTTGTCCTTTTGCTTGTGCCCGCGTCAGCAGGCTTTTAATGATATCACGATTAGGCGCTAACGCCGTCGGCTGATAATGATTCAAATTATATGTATAAATATACTTCAAACGATCAATTGGCGTTTCTTCCAGCAGTTTTATCTGGAATAAGATATAGGCATCAAGGTTTTTCCACTCATTTTCATCATTCATATTCAGCCGCTGATTTTCTTCCGCTCTTTTAGAACTAATGCGGAAGAGTTCCATAATTAAATCTTCCTTTGATTTGAAGTGATGATAAAAGCTGCCGATTGATACGTCAGCACGTCCGCATATTTCCCTTACCGTCATGGTGCCGAAGGCATCTTCATCCATCAATAATTTTACTTGTTCAAGAATTTTATCTTTATTTGAATGTTTTTTCATGCACCTATTATAGCATAATTTTCAAGCTAAAATAAAATTAGGCACTGCAAAATAAAACTACAATTTCTTTTAAACGCTGTCTTTAGTAATCGCTATCGCATGACGAATCTTCTTTAATGACTCATTAGAGCGCTTTTCATCATGGAACATGACAATCACAAAGATCGCGTCAATAATTGCCAGCTGAGCAATGCGTGACGATAGCGCTTCAGAACGATAAGAAGTTTCCTCGGCCATAGATATGAAAACAACATCAGCCATTTTAGCTAAGGCCGATAATGGATAACTGGTTACAACGATTAATTTTGCGCCATTTTCTTTTACACATTTCGCTAATTGAATGGCTTCTTTAGTGATACCCGTATGGGAAATAACAAAGGCACAGTCTTCACTTGTAAGCATAGAAGCATACATCAGCTGCATATGATAATCTGAAGTCCAATTACATTTGATGGGTGATCGAAGAAATTTATGATAAGTATCCTGAGCAATTACATTTGATCCGCCCAAACCAAAAAAGCTAGTCTCTTTCGATGAAAGGAGAATGTCAGCCGCTTTTTTAAAGCTTTCAGGATCGATCAGCTTTTTAGTGTCTTCTAATGATTGAATTGTGGAATCAAATACTTTTCTTGCAATCATGATTTCATTATCACTTTTAGAAATGTTCTCATGAATTGAGATTTCCGCATCAAACTCTTCTGTAAGCAGAGCAATTTTGAAATCTTTAAAGCCTGAATAGCCCAGCTTGCGAGTAAATTGGAAAAAGGTAGAATCAGCAATTCCAAGCTCATTAGATAATTCATTGATCGTACTGCGTGATACTTGTTTCGGATTTTTAAGAATGTAATCTGCAATACTTTTTTCCTTAACACTCAAATCACGATATATCGATTTGATTTTCAGACGTACACTTTCTTGTGTCATATTTTCACCGCCTCTGAATGAAACAAAATAATTTTTTTATATATTAATAATATCACAAAAAAAATTTAGCGTAAAGAGTCGGCCAAATTGCTGTCTAATTACTAGGATGTTTCATAAATACAGTTAATAATGAATATTATGCGTAAAATAAGAAGTTTATGACAATTTACAGAGAACAAAATAAAAATAAATTTTTTTATAAAATCTATTTACAAAAAAATATTTTGTGTTAATATAAAAATATGAAGTAACTGAAAGAGCTTACATTTTAATATGAATGATTCAGTTCTTCAGTTATGGTACCGGTTGTGGGAACTGGCTAGTAGCGTTTACTTTTGATTCTGTTTCTATATCATCACATCTCAGTAGAAATAGAACCATTACTTATTCCATGAAAGGGAGGATTTTATTATGGAATTAACTGCTGTGCAGGCTTTGCTAATTGCTATTTGGGTTGCATTAGTCGAGTCACGTGCCTTAGGTTATGCGACCTTGACACTAAGATTTAGCCCATTGATGACTGGTTTTGTAGTAGGTGTAGTTATGGGTAATGTAGCTGACGCTATGGTTGTAACTGCAACCATCCAATTGATTTATATGGGCGCTGTTGCGCCGGGCGGAACATTGCCGTCTGAACCGGCTATTGCTGCCGCTATTTCAGTTCCGGTAGCTTTGTTAGGTAACTTAAGTCCTGAAGAAGCTGTTGCTATTGCAGTACCTGTAGGTCTATTAGGTTCTTATTTATACCAATTCAGATTCTTCTTGAATACTTTATTTACTAAATGGATGGATAACGCAGCGGCTAATGCAGATGACCGCGGATTGACATTTGCTATCATGGGTATTCCAACGATTATCTCATTCTGCTTATTTGTTCCATTGACATTTATTGCCTTGTTCTATGGTGCTCCGGTAATCGCTGATGTAGTAAACAGCGTTTCAAGCGGACCATTGTTCCACATTCTAAGTGTTGTCGGCGGCGGTCTTGCAGCATTAGGTATTGCTGTTATTATGCATGTTATCGGTAAGAAGAGTCTGCTTATTTTCTTCTTCCTTGCATACTTCATGAGCGTATCTTTCAGCTCTCTGGGAATCAATACTGTAACTTATGCGATCTTCGGCTGTATCTTCGCCGCAATGTACGTTATGTTTACAAGTAAGACACAGGAATAAACAAGGAGGACATGGAAAATGGATGCTTATATCAAACAATATATGGACGAAGAAGGGAATATCACAGCTGATACCAGCGTAATGACTAAACCTGAAAACGCTCCTGAAAAAATCACAAATAAAGATTTAATGAAATCATGGTTCAGATGGTGGTGGGCAAATGAAGTTCCGCATACCTATGACCGTATGCTTGCGCCATCCTTCTTATTCGGTATGATGCCGTCATTGAAAAAATTATATAAAGATAAAGCAATGCTGGCGGAAGCTTATCAAAGACATCTGATGTTTTTTAACACTCAGGCATGCTGGGGCGGCGGTACATTGACAGGTATTGCAATTTCCCTTGAGGAATCAAGAGCTAAGGCACTTGCTGAAGGCCGTCCTGAAGAGGCAGTAGATGTCACGATGATCAATAACACAAAGGTAGGTTTGATGGGGCCTTTAGCTGGTATCGGTGATGCTATTGACTCAGGGACCGTTCAATATATTTTTATCGCAATCTTCTTGCCTTATGCACAGGCAGGCAATGGTCTGGGTGCAGTTCTGCCATTCCTATGCTTTGCTACGGCAACATTTATTTATGGATACTTATTTACAAAAATGGGCTATTCATTAGGCCGGAATGCTGCTAAAGAAATCATGACGGGGGCTAAGATCAAGACATTGATCAATGCATTAGGTGTATTAGGCTTATATATGATGGGTATCATGGCGGCCCAATACGTTAAAGTGTCAAGTTCACTGCAATTTGTCATCAATCAGAAGGAATTCGTCATTCAGGATATTCTGAATCAGATCCTGCCGGGTATCCTGCCACTGGCAACTGTATTGGCATTATACTTCTACTTTGATAAGAAGGGCTTAAAGATTACCCGCGGTATGATCGTACTCACTATTTCATTAATTATTCTTGCCGCTATCGGCATTCTGTAGAATGGGGGTAAATAATATGGCAGATCGTGCATTAGTTATAATTACTCATGGAGAGTTTGGCATACAAATCGTAAAAAGTGCTGAAATGATTATGGGAGAACAAGAGGATGTCAGCGCCTTGGCATTGCGTCCGGGAGATTCCGTGGATGATTTACGTGCTGAAGCTTCAGCGGTGGTTGATAATTATAAAGAGGCAGGAAAAGAAGTGATTATCCTCTGCGATTTACTAGGCGGAAGTCCAAGCAATGTTGCCTTATATCTGGCAGCCAAGCATGATGTTAAAATCTTTACAGGTATCAATCTGCCAATGCTGATTGAAATGCTGCAAGGATATAAAAATGAAGAAGACACAGCTGCTTTATTAGCAAGAGCTGAAAAGACAGCCATTGAGGGAATACGCTTATTGGATCGTGATTTCTTAAAAAACAGATAAAGATAAAGGAGAAACAAAAATATGGGAAAAATTAATTTAGTTAGAATCGATGATCGCTTAATTCATGGACAAGTAATGACAAAATGGTCGAAGGGCATGGGTACAAATGCGATCTATGTTATTGATGATGCTACGGCAGCTGATGATTTTATGAAGGATATTTATATTTCTACTAATTCATCAGCGGATTTAAAGATCAAGGTGTTCAGTGTTGATGAAGTCATTGAGGAATGGAAGAAAGATGAATTCGGCAATGACAAGGTTATCTTATTGTTTAAGACGGTTAAGAATGCAAAGAAATTCATTGACAGCGGTGTGCCGGTTGCCGAGTTAAATATCGGCGGTATTGCAAAGAAGCCTAATTCTACATTTGTAATTTCAACTGTGGGGCTGTCAAAGGATGATGCAGCTTTGCTTCAGGAAGTGAAGGATAAGGGAGTAGAAATTTATTTCCAAATCGTTCCGGATACAAAACGTGTCTCATTTGATGATGCGAAAAGGCTTCTGTAAGAGGCGGCACCTATGAGTAATTATCGTATTGCAATCGTTAATTCAAGCAGTTTTGGCAGACGTTTTCCATCTCAGATGGCACGTTTGGAAAAGATTGGTGAGGTAGAAAGAATAACCGTAGATGGTATGATGCATGGCAAAGAATTGGCACAAAAACTGAATGGTTATAATTTAATCATTGCTTCTGTTACACCATTTTTTGATCGAGAATTTTTTGAAAATAAAGATGAATTATTGCTGATTTCCCGTCATGGCATCGGTTATAACAATGTTGATCTAGAAGCCGCTAAAGCGCATGGCACATTTGTATCCATAGTAGCGCCGCTTGTGGAACGTGATGCAGTTGCTGAAAATGCAGTTGCGAATCTGATGTGTGTTATGCGGTTGACTATTCAGGCTGTTAAGGCAACGAATGAGGATCGCTGGCGTGATCGTGCACAATTTGTCGGCAATGGGCTGACTGGTAAAACGATCGGTGTTATTGGCTGCGGTAATATCGGCAGCCGAGTAGCTGAAATATTAAAGCATGGTTTTAATTCAAGGCTTCTTGCCTGTGATCCGGCATTAAATAAAGAGTGGGCTGATAAGCACGGTATTGAAGAGGCTGATTTGGATACCTTATTAAGAGAGTCAGATGTCATATCTCTGAACTGTACCTTAAATGATACATCTTATCATATTCTAAATGATGATGCATTTAATAAAATGAAAAAGGGTGTTTATATCACCAATACAGCTCGCGGTGATCTGATTGATGAAGAGGCAGTATGCAGAGCTTTGGATGCAGGCGTTGTAAAGGGCATGGCAGTAGATGTTATGCATGATGAACCGGCAAGCAATACACATCCGTATTTCCGTTACGATAATGTAATTGTGACACCGCACACCTCAGCATATACCATTGAGTGTCTTGAAGGAATGGGCGAAAAATGTGTTAGTGACGTGGAACATGTTGTGAATAACGAAGTTCCGGATTGCTGTAAAGTTACTATCGAGAAATAAATCATAAGCTCATTCTGCAGCTGGGATGAGCTTATACTTCTAAGAGGAATCATATGGAGCAAATAAAGCTTGTAATCTGTGATATGGATGGATTGATGTTTGAAACAGGACGGCTGGCATATCGGGCTTATCTTGCTTCGGCAGAATATTTTAATTATGAAATGACACAGGATGTTTATTACTATCTGACTGGCAGAACGGAAGCCGGCATTGTGGATGCAATGAAGGAAATTTATGGTGAAGAAAACGATATTCTTGCTTGGCGAAAGAAAATGGTTCAGAATAAAACACTCATTGCACAAAACGAACAAAGGGTCGGTAAGAAAAAGGGTCTGGTCGAGTTGATTGATGCCTGTTATGAATCTGGTGTACAATTAGCATTAGCTTCATCCACAAAGCGCGAAACTGTTATGTGGTATCTTGAGCTTGAAGGTCTGAGCGGCAGCTATCAGACAATCGTGGCAGGTGATGAGGTGTCTAAAGGTAAACCAGATCCTGAAATTTTTCTAAAAGCATGTGAAAAAGCAGGTTTCAAACCTGAAGAAGCGATTGTATTAGAGGATTCTATGGTGGGTATCCAAGCGGCCAATGCAGCCCATATCCGCAGCTGTCTGATTGATGATGATATTTATGATATGCCGATAAGGCATGAGGGTATAGGCTTGAAAAGAAATATTGATCGTAAAAGTCTGCCGAAAGGGTATCCAAACTATGTATTTGAATCATTATTTGATGTTATTAAGTTAATATAGAAGGAAGTGATCCTATGGATGAAGAAGTACTTGTATATCATGATCGATTTAAACAAAGCAGTTTACTTGCCGCTACGATGATATTTTTGGCAGGCTGCGGGTATATTCTTTTTAGAGAAGATACGCACATTCTTGCAAAAATTTTCGTTACTGTGCTTGGTATATTGCTGTTGATTCAAGGTCTCACGACCATTAAGGCAATGGCTGCTCATGATTTGTGTTTTAAATTTGATGAGCATGGTGTAACTGATTATACAAAAAAGCGCAATGTGCTGTTTCTCTCATGGGATGAAATTGTTAAGATTGAAATGGTGTCGAATAATACTTCACTGCAAATAGGCATTTTAGCTGGTAAAACCATTGAGGATGCTGCAGTGATGAATGATGCAATTAAAGAAAATATGACATCGAATGGTAATCTGATTTACTATAACGTAATCATCGATGGCTTTGGATACAGGAAAAAGAAATTCGCTCAGATATTTCATGATTGTATCGCTCTGGCCAAAAAATATAACCCTAAGATTTATATTCAAGAATATCAGGACCCTTTCACAAAACAAAAATCTTAGGTTATTGAATAAGCGATGAGTTATTCAGAAAAGGTAAAGGAAGTGGCTAAATGAAAAAAAGCAGAATTGGTGTTTATGGTATGGGAGTCATGGGTCAGAGTTTAGCGCTGAATATGATGAACCATGGGTATCAGGTTTCGGTATTCAACAAGAATCATGAGGTGACTGAGAAATTCATCAAGGAAAAGATTGAAAATCAATCCGTAGTTCCTTGCTATGATTTAAAGGAATTTGTTGATTCATTGGAAAAACCTCGCTGTATCTTTTTAATGGTGACAGCGGGTAAAGTTGTTGATTTAGTAATTGAGGGTCTTAAAGATGTACTGGATGAAGGCGATATAGTTATTGACGGCGGTAATTCATTTTATAAGGATACTATCCGGCGTTTTAAAGAACTTCAGGAGTGTGGTCTGCACTTTGTCGGTGTCGGTGTCTCAGGCGGTGAAATGGGCGCTTTAAAAGGCCCTAGCATGATGCCCTCCAGTGATTATGAAGCATATAAAATCGTTGAACCGATATTCTTGGATATTGCGGCAAAAGCGAAAGATGGAAAGCCTTGCTGTACATATATCGGCGGTGATGGTTCGGGTCATTATGTCAAGATGGTACACAATGGGATTGAATATGCCGATATTCAGATTATCTGTGAAGCATACGATTTAATGCGCAATGGCGCTGGTTTCAGCATTGAAGAGATTCAGCATATTTTTGAACGCTGGAATACAGGTAAGCTGAAATCGTATCTGATTGAAATTACGGCAGAAATTTTAAAGCGCAGAGATGAAGAGACCGGTGAATATATGGTGGATATCATCCTTGACCGCGCCGGTCAAAAGGGGACCGGAAAATGGACAAGTATGGAAGGTCTTGATATCGGTGCGGCAATCCCAACGATTGCGGAATCTGTTTTCTCAAGATGTATCTCTGCAATTAAGGATGAACGTGTTCAGGCCAGTAAAGTTTTCAGCGTAGAATCTGCATTTAAAGTTGAAGATAAGGAAGCTTTTATTAATAATTTGGAACAGGCTGTATATGCGGCAAAAATCTGCTGCTATGCGCAAGGGTTTGAATTGTTGAAGGAAGCAGCTAAGGAATATAAATGGACATTGAATTTCGGTGAGATTGCGATGATTTGGCGTGAAGGCTGTATCATTAGAGCTGATTTCCTTGAAGAAATCAAGAAGGCTTATGATGAGGAAGCAGTACCGAATCTCATGATGACTAAGAAATTCAGTGCAGAATTGCTGGCAGCACAGAATGCATGGCGAGCCATAGCGGTAAATATCATTGAGAGCGGTATTTATGCACCGGCTATGCTAAGTACGATTTCATATTTTGATGGCTATCGCAGTGAAAAAACAAGTGCTAATCTGATTCAGGCACAGCGTGATTATTTTGGTGCTCACACTTATGAAAGAGTGGATAAGCCAGGTTTCTTCCATACTCATTGGGAGTAAATTCAGTTTCCGCTTGAGATTACTCAAGTTGAAATACTTGCAGACTGTTTCCCATATTATCAGTCTGCATTAAAAGCCGGCAAGCTACTAGGCCGGTTACAGAAAAATGAGCGGGATCATAATGGTCTCGCTTTTTCTATATCAATAATTCTACTATTTCTTTCAGTGTATTTTTATCACCCACATTGCCGGGAAAGATAATCAGATTAAGCCCAGTGAAGTGACTGCAATCTTTTGCGTGCCATACAGGAACAGCCGGTTTTACTTGTCCTAATACTAAAGCCTTTTTAATATTTAAAGCTTTAACTGCAATATCACTTGATGTTATTCCGCCTTTAGATAATATATAACTTGGTTTAGTTTTAATTCCAGATACGATCTTTACAACTGCATCACTAATTTTTACCGCAAGCTCAAGCTGTGCTTCACTATCACCCTTTGGTAAGTCAAAGCGTTTACGGTTTGTGTATATGACTGCCGTTTTACCATTACCGATGGCTGCTTCAGCAGCTTTTATTACACGTTTGATTTCTTTATCAAAGCTGCCGCTGACTATTAGATGCTGATTAAATTCTATCATTGTCAGTACATGGTTATCTAATGCTTCAAGCTGTTTCAACTGATTCGTAGTTTTATAAACATGTGAACCTACTACGATCAAACCGCCATTTTTATTATCACAGTCCTTAAGAATCTTTTTATCAAGATAAGGTATATCATTACAGCCTCCCAATACCTTAGGGATTGCTGCTGCACTTCTGAAAATAAAGTGGTGCCCGCGCTTCAAAGCTCTTAAATAAGCAGTAATAAATATTTTTAAGTCATTTTCATTCGTTGCATTAACAATGATCTTGTTGAAATCTGTACAAGCTTCAAGCTTTTTCTGAATAGAATCATAATCTGCATTTTTCAATTCATTGAGAGTGATGTAAATCATGGACTCCTTCTGATAAATTCCTTTAGTTTTTTCTTCACACCACTTTCCAAGATGGGAATGCTTATATCCAAATGTTTTATCCTTTGCATAATCAGATTCACTTACCTCGATCAAGCCATAGGATTCCTTTATGAAATGGATATTATTAAGTGTGAAACGATTGCCCTCTTTGAAATAGGGACAAAGTATTTCACCGTCAATTCTATAACCTCCTGCTTCCAACACTTCTTTTAGTGCTTCAGTTTCAATCGGATAATGTCCTCTTAACGTTGAATCACTTCGGCTGATGATAATGAAAGGAAGCTTCAGCTGTTTGCTGATAACTATGATTGCTTCTGCAATTTTATGATGTACACTAATTGTTTTTTCTTTTGAAAAACTGCGTGAATTTGTTAAAATAAAAGCCATAGGTGCATCTGAAGTAAATATGTCATAGATTGCATCATGATCCCAAGAGGTATATACAGGAACATCATGAACAGTTTGAGTACCGGTTGGATCGTCATCAAGTACTATGATCTTGATGTTATTGAGACTTGCCTGATTCATAGCTTCAAGAAGCTGTTTATCAATATACTCAGAATTGCGTGTTTCATAATTTAGTTTTGCAAACTCTTCATTGCTTATAGTTATCATACGAATCTCCTTTTTCCAATAACGCCGATTCTACTATTTGTATAAGAAAACATAACTCATCATCATTAAAATTAATCTGAAATTCATTTTCAATAGGTAATACAGCTATTCTCAGCTTTTGAACAAAATGCTTATGGGTCTGAAGATAAGCTTGACAGTCAGTGAATTGCACAAGCTGGTTAATTAGCATTCTTTCAATTGCATAGCCTAAATGAACAGCAATTTTTAGCTGCAAAGCCTGCGTATTAATACTGAAATCAATTGCTAATCGGCAATTAAAATCATAAATCAGCTGAACCGCCAGATCACAGTTCAAGGCTCGTGTAGACATTTTTAATAGTGACAATGCTTGATCATAGGCATTAGTTGGTTTTTGGATATAGCTTTCTAAGAATTTTTCAAAACGTCCTGTATTACTGGTGAGCATGATTTCTTCAATACCAAAATAAACAGCTGAAATATTTGGATTCATATTTCCGGCACAAGCAATAACATCATGCTTGATACAAAATTGTTTGAAAGCATCCGTATTATTCAGAATATCAACATAAGCAAATACATCTGTTTTTATATCACTTATATTCTTTTGAATCAGGAATTGATCGACTTTTTGCTTAAGCAGGTTAGCAGTGCCGATTCCAGTTGTGCATGTTATCAGAATCGACTTATTCAGGTTATTGTCAGCCCTAACCATATTAATACCCTTAAGCTGATTGATAGCCTTTGCAGTTTCTTTAATTGTTTCATTCTTAAACAGGACACGGCGCAAGGCTTCCAGCACGAATAAAGTAGAAACATTGTCAATTGAAATCACTTCTAACTTTAAGTCTTTATTAAGACGCTCACTAAACTGGCAAAGAGATCCCATATCCGTGAATAAGAGTACTCCATCGGTGGGATTTAACTGTTTGAGTAATCTATGAACTTGCTGATAAGTATCTTCTACTCCCATAGTCAATGGCATATTAATAGCCTTTACTAAATCAGTATTTAATAGATTATTACAGACATCAGCCATTGATGAAGCAGTTGTTTTGCCATGACATAGAATCAGTAAACAGCTTTTTAAATGTGTTTTGTATAATACTTCTTTCTCTGTAAGAAACATACAGAGAAAGTTGATTTCAAGAGGATCGATATGCAGCTTAAATTCATCTTTAAAATGTTTTAAGATTAAGGCAGCAACTGCATATTCTTCCTTGTATTGATTTTGAAGATTTAAGGAAGGCTTGAATGCTTCCAAAATAGATGAATTACGTTTGATTAGGGCATTAAAATGAAAAGCCATGGCCCAGAGGATACTGGCATCGAACTCTTTTTTAAGCTGTTTTTTGGCATACTCGATACTTTGCTGGCAAAATTTGATTATATTTGGTTCAATGATTTTAGATAAAGCTTCCGTTTCCTCAGCATCATTGCGGTTATACTTCTGCTTCAATTTCCTAATATATTTTTCAACTTCAACTGCAATCTGAGAATTGATTTCTTCAGCAGAACTGCCGGCAAGTATCAAATTATCAGATAATTTTTTGATGCGCTCATAGATCGTATCAGTAGGTATCTTGTAACTTTTTATCTGCTCATTGGGTTGTATGATCAGATCATTATCATTACTGTCTTTGCTTATTTGCTGCTGCGCCGATAATATGTCAGGAATATCTGCCTCGTGAATCTCAATAAATTCCTGATTATTCATTTGCCGCAGGAAAGCCGAAGCACAAATCTGCTTTATGTCAGATTTTAATTCACCAATATTACCGGTTAGATCAGAGGCCGAGAGCAGGTTCATCACACTTGCTGATACTTTCAGTTTTTTACCTATGCGGCTGGCTTCCTTTATAAATAAATGTTCAGTAATTGCTGTGCGTTCATTAGCAGGACGCTGTACCAGCGGCGGCAGATTGATTGTAACGGGTATACGGCGCATAAAGGTTTTTAATAATCGTTCATTAGGATTTTCTGTTGTTGCACCGATAATGAGAACATTGGCATGATGAATATCAGAATCACCTAAGCGGGAATATACCCCTTTATCCATCAGAGTAAAAAGCATTTCCTGACCAGCTGCAGGCAGACGGTGAATCTCATCAAGAAATAATATTCCGCCGTCTGCTTTTGCAACAATGCCTTCTTTTTGACTTTCAGCACCGGTGAATGCGCCTTTCGCATAACCAAATAGATGAGACAAAAGTAATTCAGGGTTACTGTAATAATCAGCACAATTAAAAGTCATAAAAGGATAATCATTACCCTTAGACAAGCGTGCATATTCAACCATAGTATTTGCAAAAAAAGTTTTGCCTACACCGCTGGGACCTAACAGCATCGTATGCAAGCCATTAGGCGGATACATAATGGCTGCTTTTGCTTGCTTTACAGCTGATTTAAGACAGCCGTCAAAACCGATGATTGTTGTGAAGGGATCATACTGGTCAGCTTTATTTTTCTTTATCAAGCTAATAAATTCATCACGCTGATACTCCCTTTTGCTTGGCTTGTTTCCGGTCATTTTGATGAATAATTCAGCTGATAAATAATTCACTGGCCGTCCGCTTAATTTAATTACCTGATGCTGATCACTCAAATCATTCAGTAATGTTGAAGCGTTGCTTCTGGATATGCCTGTCTTTTCACTGATTTTTGCAGTTGTCAAGCCGATTTCTTTATGTAATGAAAAGTCATCAGCTGTTTCATCTATATTTAATTCATTCAATAAATGCAAGATTTTATCTATTCTTCCCATTACATATCACCGCCTTTAATTTAATAAACGTGAAATTGCATCAATCATAATTTCCGGTGTATTTACTGATGCAAGTTCTTGTAATTTTTCTTTGCAAAGGAAACAATCCATCAGTTTTTTTAATATTTGCACTTCTTTTTTTGGATCAGTCACAACAACTAAAAATATCAGCTGCACATAGACATCATTAATACCATCAGCCATTTGTTTAAAAGGTACACGATTTGCCGGTTTTGCGACAAGTATGCAAGGCTTGATCGCATGTTCAATATCGGTATGAGGGATTGCTACGGATACACCATCAGTAGGCAGCCCGGTAGGATAAAGTTCTTCTCTTTTTATAATTGCTTCTTTATATGAAGCTCTGACATAACCTTTTTTATAAAGGAAATCAGCTGCTTGAGTTAGAAAATCAGCACTGTCAGTATAATTTTGATCAAATAGCATTAAGCTCTGATTAAACAAAGTATTTACATCATAGTCCATAATTACTCCTTGTTGTCCAATCCTTCTCTGTCATTTAAAAGCAGGGCAAGGATAAAGCTGATACAGCTTAAGAGGGCACTGTTATTTATAATTCCTAATGCGAAAATTGATAATGTACCCATAATCATAATTTTGCCGATAAGACTAGTATTCTTTTTTTCCACAGGCTATCATCATCCGATCGTATTCTTCAAGACTCATCGTCTCAACATTATCCAGCCCTACCAGACAACCCATCCGATAATATGTACGGGCAACATCTTCGAGATAGATTGCTTTAATAAGAGCATCCTTCATACTTTTTCTTGAAGCAGTTAAAGCGCCATGCGTTTCCATAATTGTGGCAACTCCATGTTCCCCCAGTGTTTCAACTATACTATCAGCTAATTCCTGAGAACCGGGCTGACGATAAGGAGAAATTGGACAGCGGAAGTCAAAACGGTTTGCTTCGAATAAGACAGGCTTTATTTCTTTGCCTAATGCTGCAAAAACACAGGCATAGGGTGAATGAGTATGTGCCACAGCAATTATATCTTTCCTTGCTTTATATATACTTAAATGAATATTTTTCTCAGAAGAAGGTACGAAGCCCTGAGGACCTTCTAAGATATTGCCATCTAAATCAATTACTAAGATATCTGAATAACTCAGCTGAGTACGGTCTTTACCTGTAGGTGTAATGGCAACTAAATTTGAATCACGGTTAATCATACTGAAATTGCCGCTTGTCGTGTAACAGAGATTTTCTTTTTCAGCCAGCAGAGCATTTTCCAATACTTGTTTTTTTTCATTGTCTAACATAAATTCACCTATTTATTATTCACAGATCGATCTTTACAATCTGCTTCTCTTTTTTTCATTTCTTTGAAATAGAAATAACCTAAAATGATAACGAGAACTAAAAGCACTAATGCAATTGGATTGAATAGTGAAGATTCACAGACGATCCAACGCAGTACGGACAAATTCATGCCATATTGGGTCAGCATCTGCCCCTCAGCAAGACCGGCTACACCGCCTACCTCAGCAGCCAGCTGAGTGAAAACAGGCGCAAAGTAACTGGATATCCATAAAAATAGAGGAACAGCACAAATATTAGTAATCAGCATTTTTCTTATATCACCACGATAAATAATGAAAGCCGGAACAAAACAGCTGGTAGCTGTTAAAGAGGCTAGAGGCAGAACGATATTGCCCGGAAGAATCAAAGCTAATCCTATTATGAATGGAATAGTCAGTATAGCTACGACCCATATTTCTGAATTACCGGCTATGATTGGCCAATCCAGTCCAATAATAATTTCTTTATCAGGAAAATGCTTATTTACAAAAGCAGTTGTTGCATCGCTGATCGGTGTGAGTGCCGTCATGAATAATTTAGTTGCCATAGGAAACATAACTAAAGCGGTAGCAGCCTGAATACCAACCAATAATGCTTTACTGATTGAATAACCGCCCATAATTCCAATACCGGTACCAATAATAACACCGATAACACTGCTTTCTCCCCAGAAGCCTATTTTTTGACGTAATGCTTCAGCATCGAATGATTTAGTGTCCGGGAAAATTTTATCTAGCAGCTTAGCGAACGGAAGTATGATAATATTGCTGAGCAGCATAGGGTGCGAAATGGTAACACCTGGCACACCGGTAATTTCATAAACTTGTTCCTGTATAACATCAGCATTCTTCAATTCAAGTATAACTTGGATCGTAGCCGCAATGAAGCCCAGCCAAATATTACCGCTGATCACTGTAACGATGTAAGCTGTAAATATCTTATTAACAATCTGCCATACATCAACATTCAATGTTTTAGTCATTCCAAAAACAATCATAATAATGTTGATCCCTATTTGAATTGGGAACATCAAAAACGCGTATTGCCATTGCCATGTGAAACCCAGCATAGCCGCCCAGCCAAGATCAAGTGCTGGAAGCGTGAATCCGCTGTTTTTCACAAAAGCTTGGGCAGCAGTTCCTACATTACCTGTTAAGAAGGACATTACCATACTGATACCCGTAAATGCTATACCTAAGGTAATACCTGAAACAGCAGCTTTTGATGGTTTCATACCCACACATAAGCCAATGATAAACATAACGATCGGTAAAAATACAGCTGCTCCCATATCTAATATAGGTTGTACAAGCATTTGAATAAATTCCATATTTATCTCCTTTTACCCTTTATAGTGTTTTTAATTTAATAATTTAATAATTTCATCAATAACAGCATCCTTGCCTACGCCAGTAAGGAAGGGAAGTCCATTGAAAGTAGGTATGTCAACTTTAATAGTGGATTTAGGTGTGATATTTATAAAAATATCATAGTGGCTGATAATTGAATTGAGATTCTTCACGTCATCCGTGTCAATCGTGAATTTATTTCGGAATCCTCTTTCATAAAGCATATCACCGATACGATTTGCGACAGTAGATGATGTAGCTATCCCGCTGCCGCAGACTACTAAAATCTTTTTCATATATATACTCCTTTCTGAAAATGATGTTTTCACTTATATATGAGCAATAAGCGTGCCAAATACTGTTTTATTGATAAAAAAGGGTTAAAAAGAATTAATTAAGCAAACTGTCTTATTCTAATTGTTAGTGTCTTAAATATTGTTATGATCTGTTTAACGTTAATTTTAGATTAACACATAATAAAGCTAATGTCTTAATAAATATCATTAATTACCAAATAAAAACAACGATCGAACTCGTTGCCATTTATCAATTTTTATTTCTCTTATGTTTTATTACCAATTTTATTACCAACAGTATTAATGTAAAGCATATAAGAATTAATACTCCAATGACGATCAACCCTGTTATTTTTTCCTGTCTGAATTCCTCTGCTTCTTCACTGACTGCTTTTAAAGCATGAAAGCCATTAAGGTAATCATATTTTTGAAAAATGGCTTCCACATCTGATGAATCAGCATACTCAGAACTGATATAAAAACTATGGGTTTCTAAAGCACTCAGCTGAACACGGTGAAAATTTTCTGAATCGATAACTGCTGTGATACAATCATCAATGGACCTTTTCTCAATACGCGGATCATAGACGGGATAGGCTGTATTGTCAGGGACATAGATTATGCGAATAACAAAATCTTCAGCTTTTTTATTGTTTTCAGCCTTATTCAGCTCCTTGTTATAGAAATTATCAACTTCTACATTATTGAAATACATAAAGTCCTGATAACTGCTGATTATCTTTTGCTCGTCATTCTGATATTTCAGCGGCACCAGCACATTAAGTGTATCAGGATCATGAATGAAAGCATCCTGAACCTTTTGACCGTTAATATCTTCTATTAAATTAAAATCAAAATATGAATCGGAAACAATAATATTTTTACCATAATAATCATATTCTATCGGCATATCTTCAAGAAGCTCTGTATATTCATATCGTCGCTTACCGTCGAGTATATCATAATTGAATGTACTGCAAATGAAAGCATTATATTCATCACTTAACTTATCATAGATGTTCTTAAATTTACTGGAATTATCCCAATCATCTTTTAAATTCCGATAATCACCAACTTGGTTTTGCTGAATACGATAAATTGAATCAATATGTTCATCGTCAGCTGAACATCCGCATAAAATCAATGCACTTGTAAAAAATAAAAGTATTTGTTTCTTCATAAACTCACCTCTGTATAAGTATAAAGAAAAGAACTTAAATTTTAGGGATAAGTATTTGAAAGAAATATGAAAGAAAAAGAAGAGGCTTGCTCTTCTTAAGGAATCATTTATTCAAGTGTAAATGCTGGTTTATAAGCACCTTTATAAACATCTTCGATAACCTTAACGGTTTCAGCAGTTTGGAATGCTTCAATTACCTTTTTATAAGTTTCGTTATCTTTATCAGCTGTTCTGGCAACAATCACATTAATATATGGGTTATCACTGCCTTCTTCAACCTGCTCGATATAAATAGCATCTTTATTTGGCGTATAACCATTATCTACGGCATGAGCACCATTAATAAATCCGGCAGCCACATCATCTAATAAAGCTGCTGTCTGACTTGCTTCAACCTGCACGAATTGCAGATTCAGATTATTTTCAGTAACATCTTTAACCTCTGGCGTATAACCGGCAGCTGGATCGACCTTAATTAAACCTGCCTGTTCAAGAATTTTTAAAGCGCGTCCGCCATTGGTTGGATCTTGAGGAATGGCAATCTGGTCACCGTCTTTTAATTCATCTAAGGAAGCAATCTTCTTAGAATAAATACCTAATGGCGCGATGATTGAATCTGCAATAGCGGTAATATCATATCCTACTTCTTCTATTTCTTTGTTTAAATATGCATAATGCTGGAAAGCGTTCAAGTCAATCTCACCTTCAGACAATGCGCGGTTTGGCTGTACATACTCACTGAATACAACTAATTCAAGATCGATGCCTTCTTCCTTTAATGCAGCAATGGCAGGATCCCACCATTCATTCGTAGTACCGACAACGCCCAGCTTCACAGTAATTCTTTCATCGGTTGGGTTATCCCCCTCTGGCTGATCGCTTGGTTTGTCATTGCTGCTGCAGGCAGCCAATGATAAAGATAATAAACATGCACATAAGATTTTTGATAATTTTTTCATTTTAGTTTTCTCCTTTTCTAATGTGTGGTTTTCTGAATAAGCACGTTGCTTATGGATTGAATCAAGGTAATAAAGATTAGAATGACGATACAAGAGACATAAGTAATATCTGTTTGATGGCGGGAATAACCATATTGAATAGCAAAATTACCAATACCGCCACCGCCGACAACACCAACCATAGCAGTCAGACCAATCAGTGATATCAGTGTAATCGTAGTAGCACGGATAATACCCGGGATGCTTTCTCTTAGATAAACTCTCAGAATGGTCTGAAGCGGTGAATCACCCATGGACTGACTGGCTTCAATCAAACCATAATCAACTTCTGCCAAGGATGATTCGATCTGTCTTGAGAAGAATGGAACAGTACCCATAATCAATGGGAAAATAGCTCCTTTAACACCGATCGTTGTTCCTGATATGGCTCTTGTAACGTCCATTAAGAGAGCAACAAGTATAATAAACGGTATGGAACGGAAAATATTAACCAGCTTGTCAAGAACCGTCCAAATGATACGATTTTCCATAATACCACCCTTGCCGGTTACGGTGAGAATGACTCCGAATAATAAACCGAATGCGGCAGATATAATTCCTGAAAAAGCTATCATCTGTAAAGATTCAATACATGCCTGAACAAAAGCCGGCCATTTATCGATAACGTTCGGCATCAGCTGAGTAAGAAATTCTAGCATGTTTTCAGCACCTCAACTTTCACATTATGCTCTCTTAAATAGAGAATTGTTTTCTGAATATTTTCTTCTTCACCGCTTAGCTTTACAACTAAACTGCCTAGCGGTGTATTCTGAATAATTTCAATATTACCGAAGGCAATATTTGAATTAATATTGAACTTTCTTGATACATCGGAAATCAATGCTTTATCTGTATTGCCAGCTGTATAATGCAAAATAACAAGGCTTTCACCTTTCTCAAGCTGAATGATGGGATCATCCGTCTCAATCAGTTCATAGATCTTATTGATCGTCGATGTGGAATCGATGAAATCACGGGTAACCTGCTGTTTAGGGGAAGAAAATACATCAAGAATATTGCCCTCTTCCACAACCTCACCATTTTCCATGACTGCGACTCGATTGCATATTTCTTTGATTACCGCCATCTCATGAGTAATCAATACGATAGTAATTCCTAACTGCTCATTAACATGCTTCAGTAATCGCAGGATTGATTTAGTCGTCTGCGGATCAAGGGCACTGGTTGCTTCGTCACAAAGCAAGACCTTTGGATCATTGGCCAGTGAACGAGCTATTGCCACACGCTGCTTTTGACCGCCGCTTAATTGTGAAGGATAAACAGTTGCTTTTTCCTCAAGATCGACCAGCTTCAGCAGTTCATTTACCTTTTTGTTGATTTCTTCCTTACTTAAACCGCTGCCTTTTAAAGGATAAGCAATATTTTGAGCTACCGTTCGGGAGCGCATCAGATTGAAATGCTGGAAGATCATGCCGATCTTTTTGCGCACTGCCCTAAGCTCTTTTTCAGGCAAAGCGGTCAGCTCTACACCATCAACGCTGACAGTTCCGCCGGTAGGTCTTTCAAGCAGATTAATACAGCGTACAAGCGTTGATTTACCAGCTCCGGAAAATCCGATAATCCCATAAATCTCACCGGCGCCGATATCCAATGTAACATCTTTACAAGCATGAACCTCTAAACTTGGTGTCTGAAAGGTTTTGGTGATGTGATCTAATTTAATCATAATGGTTTCACTCCTTATCTATAAAAAAAACTCGTCTCCATATAGGGACGAGTTATCGTGTTACCACCCAGGTTCATATTGTTCTCACAAACAATATCTCATCAAGTACGCTGATTCATCAGTTATACTCTATCACGTTAACGGGTGCCTCCGTCACAAGCTACTTATTTTCACCTGTGCCACTCCTTGACCATCTTCACTCTAAGCGCCTCTTGTTTATTTGCACCAACCATAAACTCTCTGTTTTGACTTGCATTAAAGCTACTCTTCAATTCCTTGTGTTTCTTAATGCTATTACATTATCATTTTCGTGAAAATAAGTCAACTGGTTTCTGAAAAATTATGAATTTTAAGCATTGCTGCCTATTAATTGAAGCAAATAGTTCTTGCAGTTCGCTTAATCAGCTAAATTATATGTATTCAGCGGGAACGTGATGCCGACGATTGTCTGATGGCCGCTCATCCGAAAATCGATGCCGAGATTAAGCTTGATGCAAAGCTGTTTGCAAAGATAAAGACCCAAGCCGGTTGACGCTTCCTGCTTGCGGCCCCGGCTGCCGGTAAAACCTCGGTCAAACACTCTGCCGATTTCATTATCAGCAACACCGCTGCCATTATCCTTAATCTCAAGCAGGACAGAGTTAGCATACTGACACGCACAAATTTCAATCTGCGGCTGGCTGGCATCGCAATATTTTAATGCATTGACTAGAATCTGATCAAGAATAAATTCAACCCATTTATTATCTGTATAAACATTAAGATCAAGATTTTCCAGCTTTAAACCGATGCCCCGCATGATGAAAATCTTTGAATGTTTGCGGATTACTTTATTTACCATTTCCTCTAAAGTAAATTTTTTAATGATATAGTCCTTTTCCAAGGTAGATGAACGGGCATAGAATAGAGCCTGTTCCACATAGTCCTCAACCTTATTGACTTCTTCAAGCAGGGAATCTCTGACCGGAGACGGATTATTTTCAAGAATCAGCTTTGCCGCCGCCAAGGGTGTTTTAATTTCATGAACCCACATTTCAATGTATTCTTTATAATCAAGCTGCCGGTACTTATACTCATTCACATGATCAAGCATCGATTTATCACATTCCTTAAGCAGCTCATAAAGAATTCTGCCGTCTAAAAAATTAGGCTCTTCCATGCATTCGCTTAATAAATACTTCTGATCAAGCTTTTCCATTATCATCATCCATTCATCATAAGTATTTTTTCGCCGCATATATTCCACAACAAAGCTGCCCAAGGTATAAGACCAAAACAGAAAAGTGATGACCAGAACGATTTCTATTTGTATTTTAGTTATCA
Source organism: Clostridiales bacterium VE202-08 (assembly GCA_000508965.1). Taxonomy (GTDB): domain Bacteria; phylum Bacillota_I; class Bacilli_A; order Erysipelotrichales; family Erysipelotrichaceae; genus Dielma. Next base: position 122,927 of record BAHV02000001.1, on the reverse strand, counting down.
GCATAAAGCTAAGCATTGCCAGATAAACTAATATCGCCGCTACAAGCAGCAAGAATTTTTCTTTAATGAAGTCAATTGTTTTCATCAACCATATACCCCAATCCGCGTCTTGTCTGAATTAAATCATCAAGCTTCAGATATTCCAGCTTTTTACGCAGCCGATTAATATTTACGGTCAATGTATTATCATCGACAAAACAATCACAGTCCCACATGTGCTGCATCAGATTATATCTAGATACAATCTGATTCTTGTTGGTAAACAGACAATGCAGGATCCGCAATTCATTTTTAGTTAGCTCAACGCTTTGTCCCTTATAGCTGACCACACTTTTTGAGATATCCAAGGCTGCGTCACGGACAACTAGCTGCTGGGGATTGCTGGCATAAGCTCGTTTCAGGACTGATGCGATCCTAGCTAATAAGATCTGCAGATTGTAAGGTTTGGTAATATAGTCATCAGCTCCCAGATTCATTGAGACAAGCTCATCGATTTCCGAATCACGGCTGGTAACGATTAAAATTGGAATAAAGCTTTTTTTACGTACTTCCCGGCATATATAATGTCCGTCCATGACCGGCAGATTTAGATCAAGCAGCAAAAGATCAGGCTTAAGCTGATCGATGCTTTCAAGAATATGTTCAAAATCATCAGGCGCTGATGTCACATAACCATTTTTATGCAGAAAATCACTAAGCTCATTCCTGATCTTCTCATTATCTTCAATTATCATAATATGCATGATGTTCACCTCTCCATCATTATAACACTACATCAGCATCCAAATAAAAACTTTTAAACGATGAAGTGTTCCCTTTATAATTTGTATCATTATTTCCATGTTACATTCCAAACTCCTTTTCTGTATAGCCAAGTACCAGAATACAAAAGATGATTCTGATATTATTAAGTAAATGTTTCATCCTGCATTCCTCCTTTATGGCTTTAGTATACGATAGTATTAACGTTTTACCCATCGAATCAGCTAACAGAAAGCTATCATTTTTGTAAGGTTGACAAACAAAAATCCGGATCAATGATCCGGATTTGCATAAGCTAAGTGGCGGCTGATTGCTTCAAATAAATGATTCATATCAATCGGCTTGCCAAGATAATCATTCATGCCGCTTTGCAGAGCCTTGTCTACATCCTGTTTAAATACATTTGCGGATAATCCGATGATTAAAACCTCACCGGCATCGCCGCGATCTAGGGAACGGATGGTTTTGGTCGCTTCCAGCCCGTTCATTTCCGGCATCTGAATATCCATCAGAATCAGCCTATATGTACCTTCCGGAGAGTCTTCGAATTGTTTTACCGCCTCAGCCCCATTGAAAACCGGATCAACAGCAGCCTGACAGCTTTCAAGCATGGTAACCACGATCTCGGAATTGATCTCATTATCCTCCGCAAGCAGCACACGGATATTTTGTAAAGAATCAATATGCGGTTTATAATTATTAATCACGGTACTGGCAGCTTCTGCCGGCGGCCGTTTTAAGGGTATATCGACAATAAAGCGAGAACCTTCGTTCAGCTTGCTTTGTAACTGAATATCGCCGCCCATCATTTTCGCAAACTTGCTGCTGATTGCCAAACCAAGTCCTGTCCCGCCATATTGCTTCACCGTTGATGCCTGAGCTTGTTCAAACGGTTCAAAAATACGTTTTTGGAATCCTTCACTGATGCCGATACCGGTGTCGGTAATGATGAATTCTACATTGGCAGTATCTTCAGTGGACTCTTTTTCTCTTACTTCGAGTGTTACTGAGCCGCCCTTAGGTGTAAATTTTAAAGCGTTAGAAATTATATTAACTAAAATTTGACTGATTCGCAGTTCATCACCGATCAATGTATGAACACTGATCTCTTTATGACTGATAGTGAAATCAACATTGGCATCACTGGCCTTCTGCGCAAACATACTATGTATGCGGTCAAGCACTTCCGGCAATTCAAAGACTTGATCATCGAGTTCGATTTTGCCGCTTTCAATTCTTGACATATCCAATACATCATTGATCAAGGACATCAGGTAGGCAGAGGACAAATCAATTTTATCCAGACTGTCTAAAAGCTTTGGTTTATTATCGGCATTGCGCCGAGCTATTTCTGTCATGCCGATAATGCCGTTCATCGGTGTTCTGATTTCATGCGACATATTGGAAAGAAATTCACTTTTAGCTTTATTCGCATGTTCAGCACTTTCTAAAGCAACCTGAGTCAGCCGCTGCTGCTTCTCAAATTTCAGGAACAATAAAATCAGAATCAAAAAGCTGATGCTGAGAATCGTGAATAGAATCAGGGCATGATTGACTTGATGCCGGGAATAGTTTTCCGCCGCCGATACCGCCTGATCAGACAATATGAAAAAATCCTCGCTTAATGTATAAAGCTGCCGACTGTCACCGCTTTGACGTACGATCATGATTTCATCCTTCAGTGTATCAAAGGCCGCCTGCAGCTGTTTAAGATATTGTTGATACTGTTCATCAGGCAGCTTGGTGAGTTTGTTATCCCCATGGCCGGTTGCCAGTTCACGGAGAATAGCATCAAGCCTAACAATCAGTTCATCATCGGGCTGCATCGCCATTTCCTGTTTAACCAGCCGCTGTGAGGCTCCGCGGATAATACCGGTATAATTGATTACTCTCGCATTTCCCTGCAGACTCCAGATGGTAGTAAGCATCACCAGACTGATGATGCAGAAGAGAGCGGTAAAGAAAACAGGTATGACTTTTCTGATTTTATATTTATTCATATGAATTCCATCCTAAGCCCCAGCTTTATGATCATGTATTTATAAAATTCATGCTTTCCATATATGCTTAGTATATCATATTTACCAAAGTTTGGCATTGATTCATGAGGTTTTACACAAACTAGAAAAGGTCTGCTTAAATAATAAAAACTCTCCGCAGAGAGTTCTTTCAATTTATTGGAATTGTTTCATGAATTCGCCGATTTTCTCCAGCGCACCCTTGATTTCTTCAATGCTGTATGCATAGGAGACACGGATATAACCTTCACCTGCGGACCCGAATGCGTCACCCGGTACACAGGCAACGTTCTGTTCCTCAAGCAGACGTTCACAGAATTCTAATGAGCTGAGGCCGGTGCATTTAATACTTGGGAAAATATAGAAGGCACCTTCCGGCATATGTGTTTTTAAACCGATGCGGTTAAAGCCATTGACAATGAAATTTCGCCGCAGTTTATACTGTTCCACCATTTCATCAACATGGCGCTGGCCATTGCGGAGACCTTCAATCGCGCCAAATTGTGCGGCTGTTGGTGCCGACATTATAACATATTGATGAATTTTTAAAATCTGGGTTATAAAGGTTTCATTAGCAAGCATGTAGCCAAGCCGCCAGCCAGTCATCGCAAAAGCCTTAGAAAAACCGCTGATGATAATGGTAAGATCCTTGATTTCATCAAAATTAGCCGGTGAACAATGTTTTTCAGAATAACTTAATTCAGCATAAATTTCATCACTGATCACAATCAGATTATGTTTTTTAATAATCGGAATTAACGGTGCATAATCGTCGCGTGTCATCACCCCGCCGGTAGGATTGGAAGGGAAATTCAACAGGACTGCCTTTGTTTTATCAGTGATTGCCGCTTCTAACTGCTGAGCGGTCAGTTTAAACTGATTCTCTTCTTTTAATTCGATAAAAACAGGCACTCCATCGGCAAGAATCACGCTTGGCTCATAAGCTACATAACACGGCTGAAGCAAAATAACTTCATCGCCCGGATTCACGATGGCTCTTAATGTAATATCGATAGCTTCTGAACCGCCGACGGTCACAATGACATTTTTTACCGGATCATAGTTTAGATTAAACTGCCGGTGCATATAGCTGCAGATTTCCTTGCGCAGCGGCAGCAGTCCGGCATTGCCGGTATAAAATGTTTTACCTTGTTTAATAGAATAAATAGCTGCTTCACGGATATGCCATGGCGTCGCAAAATCAGGCTCGCCCACACCGAGTGAAATTACCCCTTCACGGGTGGCTGCTAAATCAAAAAATTTACGGATACCGCTTGGTTTAAGAACTTTGACCTTATCGCTTAGTAATTCTTCATACATTAGGGTGTCACAATTAACCTTTCATTTTCATCATCTTCATTTTGGTCAAAGATTACCCCGGCTGATTTATACTGCTTCAGCACAAAGTTAGTAGATGTACCCGTAACACCATCTACAACTGCCAGCTTGCTGCCGACAAAGTTTGCGATTTCCTGCATACTCTTGCCGTAAATAATTACGATAAACTCAGTTTTGCCGCTCATCAGATACATTGTATCCACTTCCGGATAAGCATAGATCATCGAAGCGATGCGGTCATAGCCATAATCACGTTCCGGTGAGCATTTCACATCAATGACGGCGGTTACGCGGTCAACGTTAGCCCGATCCCAGTTAATGATCGTATGGTAACCATTAATGACCTTTTCTTTTTCAAGTTCAGTCAGCGTATCTAAAATGTTTTCTTCACTTTCTTGAAGAATATCCGCTAAATCACTCACGGTTCTTCTTGCATTTTTTTCTATAAGTGACAATAATACTTTTTCTTCCATAAGTTCACCTCTTACAATCTATACTTATTGTACATTGAAAAAGGTTTCTAGTAAATGATAAATTATCATAATTTATGAAACAAACTGAAACAAGAAGACGGGTCATTGAGTATGCACATGTACTTATGTTATGATAAGGAAAGAAAGAGGGAATAAGTCATGGAAATGTATATGCTGATGAGCGGGACTAAGGCTGAGGTTTATGATATTGTTTTAGATTCTTTGTACTATGAAGTCTCACAATCCTCAAATAAAAAAATCAATAAATCATCTTTAAAAAAGGGATTTAAGCACACTAAACATTTAAAAAAGAGAAAAACAGTGGTTGATTATCACTATCATCTGACGGAACTTGATACCGAAAAAGGATATAATATGAAGGTTGAGACAAACAGCGGTACAATTACCATGGGAATGCGTTTTGAAGCTGATGACAGCGGCTTGTGTGAAGTATGTTACTATGAGGATTTCAAAGCTAAGGTTGAAGAGCATGGCATTCTTTTTAAAATTTCTGATTTCTTTTATCAGCGTAAAATCAAGCGAAGAGCAAAAAGAATGCTGAGAGAAATTGATCAGGTAATTAAGAATAAACATAGGGAAGCTGAGAAAGCTGCATTAAATGAAGAAAAAGAATAAAAAAGTTCAAATTATGAACTTTTTTATTTGTTTATCAGTCTGCATCATCAAGATTGAATGTATATGTCTTGCCATCAACAGTAAGATAGACCTTTCCATCATTTACATAAACAACCGTACTTGTGCTGTTCGAGCCTGATGAATTTGTATTAGCATTAGATGAACCATCTGGTTCGCTGTCTTGTTCATAATAGCTTGCATAAGCAGCATTGCCGTCACGGTCCAGACTGATTCTTACCGGATAGCCGATTCGCAGCTTGTTGGCGGCAAACAGTTCCTTGATGACATCGGTGGAACAAGTGTAATTACCGCCGGCAGTAAAGGAGGTAACATCTTCCAGATTGGCGCTGATTTGCGTGATCGTACCGTAAGCGTAATTGCGGTATACCCATAATTTATTCGTTTCAGCCGAATAATACACAACATCACCCTTACGCATTGATACGCTTTTTTCTACACCGTTGAGGTAGGTAGTCGGTGAAGTCAAACCGAAATCACTGGCAGAAGCTGAGCCTGTCAGGGCAATCGGCCCCACGGCGTTGACATCGATCACATCGGATAAACTTAAGGAATCACTGCGCAGCGTATAACCTAAAGACTGGGCAAGCGTTTGGTTACCGGTTTTCAATGCAGCTGACAGCGCATTGTAAATCAGCTGGGCATAATCGCCCTTAGTCAGTGGCTGATTGACACTTAATGCTGTATTGTCCAGCAGCCCCTTGATTCTGGCTGTCTGATAAAGCAAGTCTGATCCGGCAATTTCGCTGGCCGAATAGCCCAGTATCAGCAGGAGTGATTTTATTGCTTCATCAGAGGTAATTGTCTGATCCGGTTTGAAATAGCCTTTCGCATAACCGCTCATATAACCTAATGAGGCCACGGTTTTAATATATCCGGCATATTGATTTGAATATGAAACATCGGTAAAGGGAGAAGTGTAGGAATTGGCGGCGGTTGTACCATAACCGGCTAGAAGATACAGTGACTTGGCAAATTCGGCCCGCGAGATCGGTGTTGTCTCACTGATTGTACCGTCACTGTCATAGGTCAGTAAATTCATTAATACTAAAATCTCATAGATTGAACTGGCTGCGGCCTGCACTGGCTGGACATTTCCCAATACCAGCAGCATGCTTAAAGCCGCTGTAATTAATTTTTTCATTTGCTTATTCTCCTAACTATAACGCAGCGCTTCGATCGGACTTAAACGTGCAGCCTTGCGGGCTGGTGAATATCCGAAGAGGATGCCGATACCCACTGAAACGCTGAATGAGACGGCAATGGATAACACTGATATTTTTACTGTCATGCCTAAAAGACCGGATGCGATGTAAGCTAAAATAATGCCAAGAAAGATTCCGGCTACCCCGCCCATGGCGCTGGTCAGTCCCGCTTCAATTACAAACTGAGTCAGGATATCCCGATATCTGCCGCCTAAAGATTTACGGATGCCGATTTCTTTGGTTCTTTCGCTGACCGACACAAGCATGATATTCATGATGCCGATACCGCCGACCAAAAGGGAAATGGAGGCTACACCTACTAATACAAGCGTCAGTGTCGAGGTTAATGAATTAACTTGTTCCAGTGATTCAGCGGCGCTGCTGATGCGGTAATAATCAGAGCTGGTAAACTTCGTATTCAGAAATGCTTGGATATCATTGATCCCGGCATCGACGCTTGTGCTGCTTGAGGCATTAAACAGATATGAAGAAATGGTTGAATTGCGTGTCAGACGGGAGGCAGCTGAGTAGGGAATCAGGACGATATCATCATCGCTGCCTTCACTGCTGTCAGCCTTTTCTTCAAGGACACCGACTATTTCATAGCTTTCCGCGTTAAGCTTGATCGATTTGCCGATCGGACTCTTGCCGCTGAATAATGTGTCGGCGATATAAGTACCGATAACTGCCACCTTGAGCCGGTTTTTGGTATCTCCATACTGCAGCATTCTGCCTTCCCCAAGCTGATACCCCTTAATGCTTGTGTAATCTTCATTAACGCCGAAAGCCGTGGTTGAGACATTTTCATTATCCGCCTTTGCGGTTACTGAGAGATTGACCTGCGGTGAACAATAAGCCAAATTCTCTGAACTATCAAGCACCTCGATCATTTCATCAACAGCAACCTGATTATCTGCGGAACGACCGATAATATTGACAGTAATCAATTCGGTACCCAGGGCTGAAAAGGATTCACTCATGTCACTTGAAAAGCCATTGATTAGGGCAACCAGAATAATGACTGAGGCAACGCCGATAATGATTCCCAGCATGGTCAGAAAGGAACGGAAGCGATTCCCTTTAATGCTTTTCACTGCCATTTTAAATGCTTGTTTCACTTGCATAGGCCCACCTAATTCAGCGTATCGCTGACTACCCTGCCATCATGGATCTGAATCATTCGTTTTGCCTGATGAGCAATTGAATTATCATGGGTAATCAAAACAATCGTATTTCCTTCATCGTTCAATTTTTTCAATAGGTCCAGCACCTCGATGCCGGTTTTAGAATCAAGGGCACCGGTGGGCTCATCCGCTAAAATTACACTTGGATCGTTGACTAAGGCACGGGCAATGGATACCCGCTGCTGCTGACCGCCGGATAATTCATGCTGATAATGCTTCATCCGGTTGGCAAGTCCTACCCGTTCTAACGCGCGGATAACCTTTTCATAACGTTCTTTTTCCGGCACATTGGCATAAATCAGCGGCAATTCGACATTTTCATAAACATTAAGCTTTGGAATCAAATTGTATTGCTGGAAAATAAAGCCTAATGTACGGTTGCGGATCTGAGCCAGTTGATCTTCATCATAACGGGTGATGTTTAAACCGGTAAGTAAGTATTCACCCTCACTGGGCAGGTCTAGAGCGCCGATAATATTCATGCACGTCGATTTGCCCGAGCCGGACTGACCGACAATGGCCACAAATTCACCCTTACCAATAGTGAAAGAAATGCCGTCGATGGCCCTTACTTCACTGTCACCCATATGATAGATTTTGTATACATTTTTAAATTCAATCATCACTGTATTCCTCCCGGGGCGCCCATACCGCCGCCTTGCGGACCGCCCATGCCGCCTCCGTCAAAGGAGAAGGCACCGCCTGATGAAGAATCTTTGCCGATATTCATCATATTCGGTTCACTGTTGTTGGTATTGCCGCTGGCATTCGATACCGCATAAACAGTCAGCCCTTCTTCGGCACCGTCTAAAATTGCGGTATAGCTGCTGTTTGACAGACCGGATTCCACTTTCAAAAAGTAATAACCCTTATAATCATCGGATTTAATAATCTGACCTGCTTCAGCACTTTGAATGGATTCGGCAGTTTCCGCATTTAAAGACTTAGCGCTCGCTTCATCGATCAGCAGCATATCATTACGGGAAACACAGCTGATTGGCGCGCGCAATGTATCATTGGCTTCCTGAGTGATAATCTTTGCCGTTACATTCATTCCCGGCAATAATTCATCACATTCTTCTAAGGTAACCGTTACCGGATACACCGTCACACCGCTGGCGGTTGTACCATTTAATACGATGGCTGTAATTTCACCGGTATAAACCTTGTTGACGGCATCAGCTGTAACGGTGACCTTTTGTCCTACAGAAACATTTTTAATATCCAATTCATCGATGCTCATGGTGAATTTCATACTGGAAAGATCAGCGACGACAGCCATTGTCGTTCCCGCTTCATTAATCGTATCGCCAGCCTGTATATTCTTGCTTAAAACGGTACCGTTACAAGGTGCGGTAATAGTATATTCAGCAAGCTTTTCTTCTTTATTTTTATAGCTTTGTTCGGCGTTGGAGAGTGAAAGTGCCGCTGATTCACCCTGCAGTACAGTGCTGTCATTTTCAAGCTGTACCAACAGATCCCCTTGATTGACATAATCGTGTGTATCAATATTTAAAGCAGTGATCTCACCGGATGTTTTTGCCGTCAGGGTTACCGAAGAATTAAAGCTGATGCTTCCCTCATTGTTGCCGGCAATGCCATTGACGATGGCCGCCGCACTGTCAAGCTCAGTAATACCGCCAGGATTTGTGAAGCTGATTTCCACATCGCTTACATATGCATTCGCACTGTTATAATAAGCACCGCTGTTGATCTTACTGACTGTTCCGCTAACCGTTTCACCGCTGCTCAGCAAGTATACCGCTGCCGTATCGCCGATCTTTAATGAATCAATATCTGAAGCGTTAAACTGAAGCCGCAGTGTGCAATCCTCATTGTTGACAATCTCGGCAATTTTTGTACCGCTGTTAACACTGTCTCCGACCTTGACATAAACCTCGCTGACCAGCCCGGAAAGCGGTGCGGTAATAGTTAAATTTGTGAGCGCCGTCTGTGCCTGCTGGGTACTTAACTGCTGCTGCTTCAGGGAAAGGCCTGTATTGTTTAATTCCTCAACAGCATCACTGTTATCTAATTCATAAAGGACTTGTCCTTCGCTGACACTATCACCAATCTCAAAATCATCGCTGAGTACTTCACCCTTCACGTTCGCGGTTAAGGTATAGGTTTTAGCGGCTGTTAAAGTGCCGCTGCCGCTGATGCTGGTTGTAATGCTGCCAATGTCCAAAGTATAAGGTGTATAGATTACATCATTGCTGCTGCCGCTTACCTTTAAGGCATAAACGAACCCTGATGCGCCAATCAGTATTGCACAGCATAAAATGGCAGCCTTCTTTTTTGTGAAATGGATATTAGGAAGCTTTTTAGGTATATGAATTTTTAGATTCATCTCAGAAACACTCTCCTTTTCATATCATATACATTACGTATAGCAAGTGAGTGAATTTTGTTGGTTAAGTGAAAACTAGCTGAAAATAGCAATATTTACCTGATTAAATAAAATGGACTGTGACAATAAAAGCTGAATCCGCCTCAATACCTTCAATATTGGAATAGGTAAATCATCTCCGGTAGGTCTTATTGATATGAAAAAATCAAATCCAAAAGTAACTATAACTCAATAGTTTTTCCAATTAATTTGAATATTTGTCATACATAAACACTAAAAAAGCACCCCCTTTATATGATTTGGGTGTGCTTTTTAGCAGCTTATCTGTTACAGCCTCTTTCAATAATTTATTTATGATAAAGCTTCTTTGTATGATACTTTGGCTCACAGGTTAAATTAATACCCAGCTTTCTGAAAACATTCATATCTACATCAGATAAGATTACACTGGAGTGCGCTTCACAGCCTTTTAGTTTTTCAAGCTGCGTCATTGCCAGATGTGACAATGGATTAGTCGTAGCCGAAATTGCCAAGGCAATCAATATTTCATCCACATGCAAACGCGGGTTATTATTGCCCAGATTTTCTACTTTCAGCTTTTGAATCGGTTCAATGATGCTCGGTGAGATTAAAGGAATCTGGTCATCAATATTACCTAAATGTTTTAATGCGTTAAGAATAGCGGCACTGGCAGACCCTAACAATGAAGTCGTCTTACCCGTCACGATCCGTCCGTCATTTAATTCAATTGCCATAGCCGGAGCATCAGTCAGCTCAGCCTTATTCAGTGCCGGTTCGACACAGCGCCGTGATGAAGTTTCCACATTCGCCTGTCCCATAACAATTTCAATTTTATTAATTGTCGCTTCATCAGCGTAGCCTTTTTTCTGATCCACCAGCGCCTGATAATAACGGCGGATAATTTCATCCTGACTGGCTTTGATGCAGACATCATTATCGACGATGCACTTGCCAACCATGTTGACACCCATATCCGTAGGCGACTTATAAGGTGAAACCCCGACAATTCTTTCAAAAATAGCATTTAATACTGGGAAAATCTCTACATCACGGTTGTAATTAACCGTTGTTTCGCCATAAGCTTCCAAATGGAAGGGGTCAATCATATTAATATCATTCAAATCAGCGGTAGCCGCTTCATATGCCAGATTTACCGGATGCTTTAAAGGCAGATTCCAAATCGGAAATGTTTCAAATTTCGCATATCCGGCTTTCACATTATGCTTATGTTCATGATAAAGCTGTGAAAGACAGGTAGCCATCTTGCCGCTGCCAGGTCCCGGCGCTGTCACAACGACTAAAGGCTTCGTTGTTTCTACATAATCATTCTTGCCGTATCCTTCATCAGAAACAATGACTGAAACACTGTTTGGATAACCGGCAATCGGATAATGCAGTGCGACATTAATGCCTAATTGTTCCAGATGTTTCTTAAATGCATCAGCCGATGGCTGATTGGTATATTGTGTAATAATAACGCTGCCGACATAAAGGCCTACGCCGCGGAATGCGTCAATCAGTCTTAATACCTCTACATCATAAGTAATGCCAAGATCACTTCTGACTTTATTCTTTTCAATATCACCGGCACTGATTACAATCAGCACCTCTACCTGATCCTTCAGCGTCAGCAGCATTTTTAACTTGCTGTCCGGCTGAAAACCAGGCAATACACGGGATGCATGATGATCATCAAAAAGCTTGCCGCCAAACTCTAAATACAGCTTATTATCAAACTGCGAAATACGTTCCTGAATATGCTTGGATTGTAATTTCAGATACAGATCATTATCAAAACCAATTTTTTTCATACTATCCCTCTTTTCTTGCCATAACCTTAACTATTTTACCATAATTGATCTTTTATAAAAAGATATTGAGAATAAATAATTACAAAATCAGGGGAAGTCTTTCATTGGTTTCTGTTATTTATAAATTATCTTTAATATATAAGGAAAAGTATTGAAATTTCTTATAATTAAACAAAAATCCAGACAATGTGATATTATGATAGAAAGAGGTTCATTTGAATGAATCGAAATGGTTTAATGTTCCAAAATTGGGGGGAGCGTTATGGAGAATGATAAGTTGCTGCTGCATAGCCGTAAGATTATAGTGATTGGAATCGGTTTATTATCAATCCTCACTGTGATTTTTCTCTATGACTTTAATCGCCGTACTGATTATCAGGTTGAAGCTATCACACAAAGCTATCTTATGGAAAGCGCCAATCAGGGAAGTGACTCCATAATCCGTCAAATCAATGACAGATTGGTTAATCTTCGCTTTACTGCGGACTATCTGATTCAGGAAACAGATGCTGCTGCTCGCTATGAAGTAATGCAAAAGCTGATGGATAATGATCATTTCAATCAATTTTTACTTATTGATAAGGAGGATCAGCTGCTGGCTGTCAGCGGTACAGAAAGCTCACTGGCAGATTTGCGTTTTTATGATTCAACGCTTTATGGGCAGGAAGGCATCAGTGATGTTTATCAGCTGGGATCGATGAATCAAAAAGTTGTCAGCTACTATGTTCCGGCTTTTAATAATGGCGAGCTGGCAGGTGAATTTATCGCGACAATGCCGATTGAAAAGATCGTTGACGCGAGTTTGAATGCTGCTTTTCAAAGCAACGCGTATTATTATGTCATCGCTGCCGATGGGACGATGATTCAGCAGAGTGAGCATCAGGATTCGCTGTATGATGGCCGTAATTATTATGATTATCTGAAATCAATGGATGATCCCGGCATAACGGTCGATGAATTGCAGGATATGATGAAGAATAACAAGGCAGGCAGCTTTTATCTGACTATTGGCAGTCAGCGCCGTCATATGTATATCTGTCCTTTGCATATTAATGATTGGTATTTGTTTACCCTAGTATCCAGTGATAATTTATTGGTTCAAAATGAGAAACTTTCAAAGTCTGCTTATTATCTGACCATTAAGCTGGTATTGACCTTTATCTGCTTCTTTGCCGCTTATTATTATTTGGCAAACCGCTCTTATCAGGGAACGATAAAAGCTAAACGATTGGTGGAACGCAGCAATCGGATGTTTGAGCTGGCGCTTCAGCACTCCTCTGCAACGATGTTTGAATATGATATACAAAAGGACGCTGCCTATTTTTTAAAGGAAAGAAACATCAAAGCCCTGTGTGATTATGACAGCCTGTGTCCTTTCAGCCAGCTGGTGTTTGAAAATCATTGCCTGAATGAGACGGAAAAAGAGAAACTGATGGAGGCATTGAGCCAGATGGCTAATGGTTCTGAGAAAGCCGTCTTTGAAATCAGCTCCGGGATCAAGTTTGATGTGCCGCACTGGTTCCGTTTTACGCTGGCAAAGCTGCCCTCAGAAGCTGACGGTAAAAATATTCTGGGCATAGTGGAAGATATCAGCGATGATGTGCGTAAACGCCGTCAGCTGGAACAGGAAATCAGTATGAAAGAAGCGCTGTTCCATGAAGCCATCAGCGTTTGGACACTGAATCTTGACAGTAAGATTATTTGCAGCTACACGCGGGATGGGGTGATTCAGGATGCGGTTGAAGCAAATTACGATGAGATTTGCTTGGCAATGCTGAAAGTTGTCCATGAGGAGGATGCGGAAATGGTTGCCGAAGCAATGAATTTTACGAATTTGAAGCGTGAATTTGCGGAAGGCAAGGAACAGCGCATTGAATATCGCATCAACCGTCGTCATGAGGTAAAAGATTTTATCTGGGTAGAGAGTGTATTTAGTTTTTACACATTGGATAATCAGACACCGATGTTATTATGTTATACAATGAATATTAACGAGGAAAAGCGAAGACGTATGGAGCTGAAATTTAAGTCTGAAAGAGATCCGCTGACCGGCTTGTATAACCGAACGGCCTTTGAACAACTGGTAAATGATGATTTAAACAGCTTATCGCTGAATCAAGCGGCGGCATTCTTCATGATGGATCTTGACGAATTCAAACTGGTGAATGATACATTGGGACATAGTGCAGGTGATGAACTGCTGATGCAGGTTGCTTATCATCTGCGTGATATCCGCCATCATAACGGTTTGTGTGAAATATCGATCGCCCGCTTTGGCGGTGATGAATTTATTGCTTATTTAAAGGGTGACAAACGGCAGGATATAATGGATATCGCAGAGCGGATCTTGACAGATATTCAAAATATTAAGCTGCCAGAACATGTCGAACTGCGGATATCGGTCAGCATCGGCATTGCATTTATTGATCAGCAGCATCATAATTTTGCTGATTTATATGAAAGTGCCGATCAGGCGCTTTATGAAAGCAAGCGCAGCGGTAAAAATCGCATCAGTATTCATAATTAAAGGCTGATCGTTTAATTGGAAAATATTGCAGATACTTCTGAAAGACGGCACTTGCTTGATCGTGTATAATATTGAACGGACCGCTTAAGGATAAGTTAAATTTTTTAGATGTTGAAGCAATCGCTTTTATGATACAATAGGAGTGAAAAAAACAGGATGTGTCACGATGGCATGCTGATGAATAAGATAGAAGCAGATGGAGGGTTTTTTATGAGTGAAGAAGTAATTAAAATCGAAGGTGGGCATCGATTAAGAGGCAGCGTTAAAATCAGCGGCTCTAAGAATGCTACGGTAGCATTGATCCCGGCAGCGATTCTGGCAAATGGGCCGGTAACGATCTGCGGTGTTCCGAATATCTCGGATGTTGAGTCACTCTCCGTTTTACTTCGCGATTTGGGTGTTGATGTTTGTATTAAGGAAAGTAAGGATCATATCGTTATTGATCCTACGCATATGGAAAATAAGCCAATGCTTCAGGATGCGGTTCAAAAGCTAAGGGCATCTTATTATTTCATGGGCGCTTTACTGGGTAAGTATGGCAAGGTTGTAATGAAAATGCCGGGCGGCTGCTATCTGGGGCCGCGGCCGATCGATTTACATCTTAAAGGCTTTGAAGCGCTGGGCGCAACGGTGAAGTATGAACACGGTGCTTATGAGATTACGGCTGATAAGCTGATCGGCAATAAGATATTCCTCGATATTTCCTCAGTGGGTGCCACGATTAATATCATGATGGCTGCGGTTTATGCTGAGGGC
This sequence comes from Clostridiales bacterium VE202-08, assembly GCA_000508965.1. Classification (GTDB taxonomy): domain Bacteria; phylum Bacillota_I; class Bacilli_A; order Erysipelotrichales; family Erysipelotrichaceae; genus Dielma. The sequence continues at coordinate 107,828 of BAHV02000001.1, read as the reverse complement.
CGTACAATTATTGAGAATGCCGCCAAGGAACCGGAAATTATCGATGTCGCAACCCTGCTTAATAAAATGGGCGCAATGATTCGAGGCGTTGGTACGAATGTCATTACGATTGATGGTGTGGATCATCTTGACGGATGTTTCCATGAGATTATTCCGGACCGCATTGAGGCTGCCACATATATTGTGCTGGCGGCGGCAGCGGCTGATGAGATGACGGTTGAAAATATTATACCGGCCCATCTTGAAAGTCTGCTTTCTAAGCTGCAGGAAATTGGTATCGATATTAAAGTTGATGTGGATAAGGTGACGATTCGCCGCGGTGATCAGCCTTTAAAGTGTACGGATATTAAAACTTTGCCGTATCCCGGCTTTGCGACTGATATTCAACAGCCGCTGACAGCTTTGCTGACGCAGGCGCACGGCCAGTCGGTAATTACTGAAACGATTTATACAGAACGCTTTAAGCATTGTCAGGAGCTGAATAAAATGGGTGCCGATATCGATGTGCGGATTCCTTCCTCTTTTATCAATGGGCCAAGCCGGTTATCCGGCAGTGTGGTAGAGGCTACTGATCTGCGCTGCGGTGCTTGTTTAGTGATTGCCGGGCTGATTGCTGATGGTGTTACTGAAATACATGCTGTATATCATATTGACCGTGGCTATGAAAACCTTGACGGTAAATTAGAAGCACTGGGTGCTAAAATCTGGCGAGAAACGATTTAAGATATATGCATTGTTTCATTAAGTGAATCAATGCATTTTCTTTAATATTTCCATTAGGAGGTTTAAACATGGAAGAAAAAGATTACCGGTTGGAGAGAGATTCATTAGGTGAAAAGCTGGTTACTAAGGATGCATTATATGGCATTCAGACTCAGCGTTCAAAGGAAAATTTCCCTATTACCGGTCTGCGGACACATCCGATGATGGTCCGTTCATTAGGAATGGTTAAAAAAGCCTGCGCCTTGGCTAATTATCGAACCAGCCATCTTGATAAAGAACGGCTTGATTATATTTTACAGGCTTGCGATGATGTGATTGCCGGCAAGCTGAATGAATATTTTGTTACCGATGTGATTCAGGGCGGTGCCGGTACTTCAGTAAATATGAATACCAATGAGGTTATCGCTAACCGGGCGGCTCAGCTGGCAGGCCGTGAATTAGGCAAATATGATTACATACATCCTAACGATCACATCAATTTCGGACAGTCTACCAATGACGTGTTTCCGACCGCGGGTAAGATTACCTGTCTGTTTTTAGTTGATGAGCTGCTGAATGAGCTGCAGCTGCTTCAGGAAGCATTGCTTGATAAAAGTCTGGAATTTAATGATGTCATCAAATTGGGCAGAACCCATCTTCAGGATGCCGTACCGATTACATTAGGTCAGGAATTTCATGCCTACGCGACTTCTTTAGTAAGAGATATCCGACGGATCAAAATTGCCTTTCAAAACTTAAAATCAGTTAATATGGGTGCTACCGCTGTTGGGACTGGTTTGAATGCCGATGAGAATTACCGCCGTACTTTAATTCCAATCTTAAGTGAGATTACAGATATCGATCTGACCAGTGCCAGAGATTTGATTGACGGCACACGCAATGTCGATCCATTTGTCTGGGCCCATAGTTCTTTAAAGACATTAGGTGTCAATTTATCAAAAATGTGCAATGATCTGCGTTTAATGGCATCTGGTCCTAAAACCGGTTTTTATGAGATTATATTGCCTGCCCGTCAGCCGGGCAGCTCAATTATGCCGGGTAAAATTAATCCGGTCATTCCTGAGGTTGTAAATCAGGTCTGCTTCCAAGTATTCGGCAATGACGTCACGATTCTGAAAGCGGCGGAAGCCGGTCAGATGGAATTGAATGTGTTTGAACCGGTTCTGTTCTTTAATTTGTTTCAGTCAATTGAGGCATTAAGCCACGCGTGCGCAACACTGCGCTGCAACTGCATCATGGGTATTGCTGCGAATAAAGAGCGGTGTGCCGATCTTGTGGATATATCATTGGGTACCGCGACAGCGCTGGCACCGCATATCGGATATGCAAATGCCTCGAAGTATGCGAAGCAGGCACTGGCCGAGAATAAAAAGCTGAAGGAGCTGATTCTTGAAGCCGGGCTGATCTCTAAGGAAAAGCTTGATGAGGTGCTGAATGCACGGGAAATGACGCGGCCGGGTATTCCGGGAATGCGCCGTCATAAACGTAAAAAGGAGGATAAGTAAATGCGTGAATTTGATGTAAGACAGCTCACGGAGGCTGTATCCGCCATGGTTCAAGATGTGAACTATCGCTATCCTGCTGATGTGAAGCAGTGTCTTGATTCAGCCTGTGAAAAAGAAACCAGCCGCATCGGTAAAGCGACGCTGGAATATTTAAAGCTGAACGCGGCTATTGCTGATGAAAAACATATACCAATCTGTCAGGATACCGGCATGGTTGTCGTATACTTGTATGTCGGTCAAGATGTGCATCTTACTCATGGCTCTGTAAATGAAGCGATTCAGGAAGGTGTGCGTCAGGGTTATGATAAAGGCTATTTAAGAAAATCAATGGTTTCAGAGCCATTGTTTGAACGTGTAAATACGAAAGATAATACACCGTGTATGATTTATACTTCCATCATTGACGGTGAACAGGTGATGCTTGAAATTACATGTAAGGGTGCCGGCAGCGAGAATATGAGTGTGATTGAGATGCTGAAACCCGCACAGGGCATTCATGGTGTAAAACAGACGGTACTCAATGCTGTAAAAAAAGCCGGCCCTAATGCCTGCCCGCCGATGGTAATCGGTGTCGGTCTGGGCGGCAGCTTTGATTATGCGGCTTATCTGGCAAAAAAAGCAACGGTCAGAAGCTGTGACAGCGCGCATCCAGACCCACGGTACGCAGCACTTGAAGAGCAGCTGCTGAATGAAATCAATCAGTTAAATATCGGTCCGCAGGGATTAAAGGGTGATACTACGGCGCTTAAGGTAAATATTGAAACTCATGCGACACATATTGCCTGTCTGCCATGCGCAGTGAATATTTCATGTCATATCACCAGACATGCAAGAAGGGAGTTTTAAGATGAAGCTGACAACACCCATTACTAAAGAAAAGCTGGCTGTCTTAAAAGCCGGTGATGCAATTGAAATAACCGGTACCCTTTATACTGCCCGTGATGCCGCGCATAAGCGATTGAATGAGATGCTTGATCGCGGGGAGGCACTGCCTTTTGATATAAAGGATGCCGTGATTTACTATGTCGGTCCGACACCGGCAGCGCCTGATCATGTGTTTGGCAGCGCCGGTCCTACAACGTCAATGCGGATGGATGTCTATGCGCCTCGTCTCTATGATTTAGGCTTAAGCATAAGCATTGGCAAAGGCTACCGTACCCAAGCGGTTGTGGACGCGATCAAGCGCAATCACGCAGCGTATATGGTTGCCATCGGCGGTGCCGGGGCACTTTTGTCACAATGCATAAAAAAAGCCGAACTTGTCGCTTTTGAAGAACTTGGCCCGGAAGCGGTTTATCGTCTGGAGGTTGTCGATTTTCCGGTAACTTTAGCTATTGACGGCGAAGGACATAATTTATATGAAGAATAATATTTTAGAGATCTGCTGCGGAAGTCTTGAGGATGTAATCACGGCTGATGCCGGCGGCGCGGATCGAGTTGAATTAAACTCAGCCCTCTACTTAGGCGGTCTGACTCCAACATGCGCTACGCTGATTCTCGCTAAGCAGCAAACCTCGCTGCCAATCATCTGCATGGTACGTCCGCGCGGTGCCGGGTTCTGTTACAATGAAAGTGAATTGGCGGTAATCTTTCTTGAAGCAAGAGAATTGCTGCGGCATGGTGCTGATGGCATCGCTTTTGGCTTTTTGAATGAAGATAAGACAATTAATATTGACCTAACATGTAAAATGGTAAAGCTGATTCATGAATTTAAGGGTGAAGCGGTATTTCATCGAGCCTTTGATTGTACAAGCGATATGATGAAAGCCTGCGAACAGCTGATTGAATGCGGCTGCGACCGTATATTAACAAGCGGTCAAGCTAAAACTGCCGTTGAGGGTATTGAAGCTTTAAAATACCTTCAGGATACATATGGCAGCTCAATTGAATTTTTGGCCGGCAGCGGTGTAAATGCTGAGAATGCGTTGGAAATCATTCGCAATACGGGAATAAATCAGCTGCATACTTCTGCTAAATGCTGGAAAAATGATCCGACCACCAACTATGGTTCACCCGTCAATTATGCGTATATTAACGGTGATTCTTATGATGCAGTTGATGTTGAAAAAGTAAAACGGTTTCATAATCATTAATATGTGACAAAATCTTTAGATTTCTTGTAAGAAAAGCATGATATAATAGTTTAAAGGAAACAGGAGGAAAATGAGAATGAATGGAAAGAAGTGGATCAGTGCAAGTATAGCGGCCGCGATGGCCTTCTCCATATCTGCAGTTCCTGCTCATGCCCAATGGGATGGCAATAATCATTGGATCGACAACGGTGCATTTGCAACAGGCTGGCGAAATATTGAGGATGCCTGGTATTATTTCAGCAATACGGGTGAAATGGTTAAGGGCTGGACACAGGATTCAAGTCAGGCATGGTATCTGTTAGATTATGAAACAGGTAAAATGAAAACCGGCTGGATCGCTGCCAATTCAACTGATTGGTATTATCTGAATCCGGCAAATGGTATTATGCAGGCTAAGGCTTGGGTTGAAAGTGACGGTACAAAATATTATTTTGATGAACATGGCATCATGGTTCGCGGCAATCATGTTATTGATGGTTATAATTATGTTTTCCAGCAGAACGGTGCTTTTGTCAGCAAAGGCGATAAGAGTGATGAGGTTGATGAAACCAAGAAGAACGGCTGGGTTAAAGAAGGCACACAATTCTATTATTATAAGAATGATGTGAAACAATCCGGCTGGCTGACACTGGGTGAAAAGAAATATTATCTGGGCGGCAGTGATAACCGCATGCTGATTGGTACTCAGAAAATTGATGGCAAGACGTATACATTCGCGCAAAACGGTGTACTGTTAAGCGAGGGCGGCAGCAGTACTAATTATGCCGATGCTTACAGCGCGACTGAATACCGCACGGATAAGAGCAAGCTTGTTGATTATCTGAATGATGAACGTGATTATGAAAAACTGGATGAATTATCATGGGTACGTTCTGACGGCCTTGATAAGGCAGCCTATATCCGTGCGAATGAATTAGTTGATGATTTCAGCTATGATCGTCCAAACGGCAAGTCATTGGATGATTTGATGGATGATTTAAAACTGGATTATGATACGGTTGAGGAACATTTCGTAAAAGCGGCATCACCAAAAGATGCGTTAAGAGAATTGTTTAATGACCGCTGGGCTGAACGGGATATTCTGAATGAAGATTTCAATGAAATTGCCGTGGGTATCGCTAAGGACAGCAATGATGAATATGTTTATGTGATCTTGCTTACAGACGGCGGTTCTGGTACAGGTGTCTCCGGTTATGATTATCGTGAATATCGTACCGATAAGCGCGAGATTCTAGGTTATCTGAATGATTACCGCAAGAGTGACAAGGTTGATTCACTGACCTTGGCTTACAATGATGAATTAGATAAAGCCGCTTATAAACGAGCAGTGGAAATCGCCAGTAAATTCAGCGATACGCGTCCAAACGGCAAAGACTATGAAACAGTACTTGATGATTTCAAAGTCGATTACAATTCATCTTATGAGCTGATCTATAAAGACGAAGATGATTATGAGACGATCGTTGATGAGTGGATGGATGTCCGTGCTGACAAACGTGCAATTGTTGATGAGGATTACAAAAATGTCGGTATCGGTATTGTCGAAGACGGTAAGCATACATATGTAGTCGTATTGCTTGTGGAGCCAGATACTTCACTGACTTACAGTTCTACTGCATACCGCACGGATAAGGTGGAAATTATGAATGGTGTTAATGATTACCGCAGCGGCACAGCTTTAACGAAAGTCACTTCCGGCAATCTTGACAAATATGCTTTCCAGCGTGTAGTTCAAGTAGCACAAGGTAAGAATAAGGATGATATCGAAGATTTCCTTGATGATTTAGATTATGATTATGGCACATATGCATATGAAATCATTGTCGAGGATGAAGATGATATTGATTATGTCATCGATGAAATCACTGATGACCGTGCAGTGGACAACACACGTTATAAGAAGATAGCAGTAGGAGCTGTCGAGTACAAGAAGACGATGTATTGGGTAGTTATACTGACAAGTAAATAATAAACCAGACCATCCGCGTTATTGCGCGATGGTCTTTTTTGTTATATAGGAAATTGCATTTTCAAGCAGCAAGGTATCAACTTTTGTTATGAAAAGTAATCTGAGAAATGATACATAGCAGATGAAAACATCGTGTGAAAATGGTATAGAAATGGTATAGTATGAATAACAAAAAACAATATATTTAATACAATTTCATTATAAGCATCATCTAGTTTCCTTTGTATCGATCGAATCTTAGCTGATGCTTTTATGTTCAGGTGGGGATGTGTCTGGCTTATTCCAATCGTTTCGATTATAAAGATTTATCAGAAGAAGATGCAAATCATATCGAGAAGGATTTGATCTTGTATAATTCAATGCTGTATACCGCTTATAAGAAACTCTGTTTAACTTGTTATTATGGTGTCAAAGAAGTAATCTCTTTTCAGAAACAGTTAGAAGCAAGATATGGCACGAATGATCACTTTCCTTTATCTGCAATTAATGAAGACACGAATAATATAAAAAGACAAAGAAGCGGTCCATAATTTGCTTCATAAAAGTCAATTTAACAGGATTTTTGATTATACCCCATACTTCACAGATCTTATTCCCCTCTTAAAATATTTCAGCAATTGAATCACTAAGTGTGTTTGTCACCGATCCTTGATTAATAGGATAAATTTTGTTTCGTAGTTGACTGCACAGGTCTCTGAAGAGCGAATCAAATCAAAAAGTGCCTCATCAATATAAAGGAACTCTTTTTCTTGATATTGAGGCAAGATAAACAACCAGTTAAATTGTTAATCAGCGCATAGTTTATTCTATGAAAGGGGGTGAATGATGTGAAAGTGATTAATCGATGGAAGAGTGTGCTGTTGGCAGTCAGTCTGCTGATTGGCTTTGGTGTTTATCTGCTGCTTGCCAATGGCGAAATATGTTTAGATGATCCGATGATTCTCTCAACCGGGCTTGCATTTACAGCCCTTGTCGTATTAACCTTTTTTGTGATTGGACTGCTGTGGTCACCAAAAAACCGGCTGTTGAAGATAGCCTTTTGCTCAGCTGGCACATGGGCGGTTCTGGGTGCCTCAGGATTATTGATTTCAGCCTTTTTTGTAACTTTGGTCGGCTCTTGCTCAATGAGTTTTCAGCAATTGTTTCTAGCATTAAGCTTCTTCTTTTTAGCATTAATGTCTGGTGGTATATTCCTGTTCTTGCATATTTATAATGATTGCTTTGAAAATGAATGCCGTTGTTAATCATGTGAAGGCCGGGATAAAACCCGGCTTTCTATTTTTTCTGGGTGAGAAACATAACAATATTGTTAGAATTATGGCTTTTTGCTGATAATGTTGGTAAAATGAATAAGAATTGAAGAAATCACATATTTTTATGACAGATAACTGTTATACTTACCATAGAAAAGAAGGGAAATGACACTATGAAAAAATTATGTGCTTGTCTGCTGGCAGCATGCTGTTTGGCACCTGTTGCTTATAATGCTCGGTCGGTAATGCCAATTGCTGCAGCTTCAGATAAGAGTACTTACAAGCAAGGCTATGATGATGGTTATGCCTATGAAAAGGAACATGCCAATACAAAGTTTACACAGAAAAGCGGAACTGATGAATATAAGCGCGGCTATCAGGCAGGCTGGTATAAGGCTTATGATGAAATGATGGATGAAGCTACCAAGTCAGCCATAGAAGCGGCAAATAACGATTTTGAGGCAAAGCGCAAGAACCGCACTAAATGTCCTTCCGATATTGATTTTAAATCAGAATGGCGTAAGGTATATAAAGAAACTTATGCGGATCTTGAAGATAATGCCGTTGATAATCTTCAGGAATTAGCTGATGAGAATGCAAAGAAGGATTGCTGGAACCGCCTTGGCCGCAATACGACACTGGATTCACTGAAAAAATCTTCTGAGAAAGCTGATTACCGTGAGTTTTATACAGATGCTTATAACAGCTACAACAAAGAGCTGACGCAGGCGAAGAAGGATGTTGTTACGGATGGCAAGGAAGACGCGAAAGCCGGCCGTTCAGCAAGCTATGTTGCTATCAATAGTTTCCGTGGTTATACGGTTTATGATGATCTTGTAAAGCTGTATAATGAAGCTTATGAAAAAGCCGGCGGTACAATTACGGCGGCTGACAGCGGTGATTTGCGCTGGAAGCTTGAAAACGGCGTGTGGAAGTGTTACAACACAGCGGGTCAGCTTGTTACAAGCAAATGGGTGCCTTCATACAATAACTGGTATTATGCGGATAAAGATGGTATTATGAAAACAGGTTGGATGGCATCCGGCAGCAATTGGTATTATTTTGACGGCAGCGGAAAAATGGTTACCGGCGGTCGTTGGATCGATGGTGTCATGATGTATTTCGACAACAACGGTAAATGGCTTAAAAATCAATAAATAAGACAAAGGTTTGTTTATCAGCAAACCTTTTGAATCGTTATGGATATTGATATTCATTAAGAAATGAGGGATAGAATGGAATCTGATAAAAAGAAAAAATTGGAAGCTCAGCTGGCTTCCGTCGATCATTATCTGGCTGACATGAATCAGAAAATGATGGGACTTACGCACCAGCAAATCGTTCGCTGCCGTATGAAGAATAATTTTATTGATGAAATTTTAGATTTGAATCGCGAAGCACTGGCTGAGCCATACTTTGCGATGAGTCTTGAAGAATTTCTAAACAGTCTAAACGCCTATGAGTTTGCGATGCGGCTGATCAATGATGAGAATTTCCATGAGACTTATGTCAGAATGCTTTTAAATACGCAGTTTTATGAGCTGAAAAAGCAAAGTGATACAGAGTCTGAAACGGCGTTTGTAGAATTTCATAACACCTTTCTGGCACCGGTCTGCGGCTGTGAGCCCATTCATGAATTCAGCGAATATCGGGCAGGGGAGGCATTTGATTTTGAACAGTCAGCCCGTTTGCTGATTGAACGTGATGAAGAGATCAGAAAGTATTACAATCAGCGTGAAAACAATTCATTGGCTTTCTTAATGATGATGAATAGCCGTTTATTGCGTATTATGCATGCCGTATATGACAGTTGACAGGAAAGCCGGCACATAGTATTATTTTAAAGGTAAAGTGAGGTTAACCTATGAATTGTGCATATCACTCTGATAGAGAAGCAACTACAACATGTTCCAAATGCGGAAAACCGCTCTGTAAAGAATGTGCGGATTTCACAAATCTGAATATCTGTATGGATTGTTTTCATAAATCCATCCGACAAGCAGCTCATGAAGAAAAATTAATCGGCAAGCCAACCCTGCTGCTGGGAGCCGTAGGTCTAGTCTTTGGTTATATGATGAATTTTGGCTATGCTACTTTCCTGCTTGTATTAGTATGTGTACTGATGCCTAGCGGATATATCTATTTAGGCGAAATGAAGCGCAGCAGCTTCATGAAAATAAAAGGAATCGGCGAATTGCTGTATTATCTTGTGAAAGTAATTCTGTCACCGTTTGTCGGTATTTACGCATTGCCTAAATATCTGTTTGCATTAATTAAAAACAAAGATAAAAAGTAAAACAAAAGTTCCTTGATAAATGGAGTGACCCCGAAAAGTTGGACACTGCATAAAGGAACTTTTTAAATGGAGCTGTTGAATTGTGCGAGCCATTACAGTAAATTTTTTTCTGTAAGCTTGACGGAAATAACAACAGTAATTCTTTCATTATTTTTTGATGAAAGGGTTTACAAACACGGATCTCCGTTATACAATAAAATTAGCTTTAGAATTGATAAAGCGAATTCTAATTGTAGTTGGAAAAAGCTGAACCGGACAATTCCCCCACCGCCGGTATCAGCTTTTTCCTTTTATATACTCTGCGGGCTCTTGCTCCAGCAGTTGCGCCCCTTGCGTTTTGCGTTATACAGCTCATCATCTGCGCAGCGAATTAAAAATTCCATGTCATAACACTCTTTGCACATGATGTAGCCAGTTGAAATAGTGACTTTTGATGCCACTGTGCTCTTGATGTGAGCCAGCTGCTTAGCCGCCAGATCATCATAAACCCGCTTTAGATATTGCTCAATATCCTCACTGCTGCAATATTCAAAGATACAGGCAAACTCATCACCGCCATATCGACAGATGTGGAAGGTATCCATTTTATATTTATTTAATGAATCGCCGACTTCATAGAGGATCTTATCACCCTCAATATGACCGTAATAGTCATTGTATTCTTTGAAGCAGTCAATATCAATCATTGCTAATCCTAAAGGATGACAGGCATTTTCACTGCACAGCTTAACCAGATAATGATCAAAAAAGCGGCGGTTTAAAAGATTGGTTGGTTCATCAATATTCATCATCAATTCAAGATGTTTATTCTGATGCTGGATCGCCATTCGTTCATCATTGCTTTGAAGCAGGGAAATCTTAGCTTTTAAACCATTCGAGCTATTCTTTTTAATGATTTTTGAACTCATGCGATTAACCTCATAATATTCTTTATAGGCTTGTTTTAATTCATCTTCTAAATGAAACTGTTCACAGAAGCGGACCTTCATATCAACAATTTTCAAAGCGCTGATCGCTTCCTTGGCAGAATCACTGTCTTGGATAATTGTCAGCACGTTTGAAGCCCTTGTTTTTTCTTTCATCCTGATCAAGAAATCAACGATATAAACAAGCATCTGATAAACCGTCAGCCGGTCTTCTATCTTTTCCTGAAGCACCATTAATCGATCTAAAGCGACAAGCGCTTCATCGTATTTATGGATGCTGTTCTTATATAAAAATTGATTGAAATAATAAAGGAAAATCATTGTTTCAGTATAAGCCTCTTCCGGTATCTCTTTAAACATTGCATAATAAAGTGCCAGCTCATCGTGTTTTCCTTGTTGGAAACTGATGTTGCATAAATTAGTCAGCGTGATTGCTTCAGAAGAATATCGAGATGGCAGTTCGGAGATCTTTAATGTTTCATAGCTTTGTTTGTAATAAGCAAAAGCTTCTTCAAAATCATCGGCAGATTCAAATATATTGGCTATATTATTATAAATAGCAGAAATAAACAGTGTTTCATTATTCTTTTTAGCGAGTGCAAGTGCTTTGAAATAATAATCTACAGATGTTTGATAATCACTGTAATTCAGATAGATTATGCCGTAATAAAGATAGATGCGGATCAAAAGATCTTCGAAGTGATTCTTTTCTGAAAGGGTTTTGGCCATATACAGTATATAGGTACAGTTATCTATGTCATCTTTAGCCATATAATAATCAGCAAGGAATGTATATGCGAATGCGTATGTATGACTATCAGCATTATTATTGTTCAAAAGACTGAGACAAAGACGTTTTGATTCTTCAAGATCGTTTTGTCTGGCGATAAGAATTTGGTCCTTGATTTGATTAATTGAAGTTTCCATATGCACCTCCAGGGTAACCATTTCTATTTGCCGTTATGTTTATATGTACTTTATTATATCATGTTTCTGTTGTTTTTGAACTTTGAGTACGGATTTTCATGATCTTTGATGGCATGATTGATAAAGTGAAATAAATCGGTTATTATAGTGAAAGGAATAGGAGGCACTATGAAGCAAAGAGGACATAATTATGCATTTGATATTTTAAGGATTCTGGCGTGTTTCCTGGTAATTGTCAATCATACGAATTCAGAAGTATTTTTAGGAATGAATCCCAGTCTGACCTGGGCTTTATCACTGGCATATTTTTATTTCAGTAAAATTGCGGTACCTATTTTTTTGATGATTTCAGGAGCGCTGCTGCTGCGCAGAGATTACAGCTACAAGGAGCTGCTGATTCATAAAGCAGGGAAGGTTGCGGCGGTTTTACTCTTATTTTCACTCTATATATATTTAGTTGAAGAAGGTAATGCATTTAATCTTCATGATTTTATCAACCGCATTATTGAAGCACCGATTATCACTTCTTACTGGTATTTTTATATGCTGTTAGGCGCTTATCTCATTCTGCCGTTTTTAAGAAAGATCATTATCGCCATGAAGCAGGCAGACTGGCTTTATTTCTTCATCGGCTGGGCTTTTTTCAGCGGCTTGCTGCCGGTATTGGTGCGTTATGAAATTATACCGACGGTTACTTTCTGGTTTGATGTGCAGATTATGAGCAATTTTATCGGCTACATGTTTGCAGGCTATGCAATTACCCAGACTGTGTTCAGTCTTAAAGTACAGCGGTGCGGCTGGCTGATGACACTGCTGGCAGTTCCCTGTATTTTGATTCTCAGTGTATACAGCGGCTTGTATGAGTTAAACACATGGGGACAGATGTATTTAATGCTGGATAATCTCTATTACCTGCCAACGATGATACTGGCGGTGCTGGTATTTTTCACAATCTATACGCTGGCAAGCAAATGTGAATTCAAAGGGCTGCCGGGCAAAATGCTGTCCAATATTGCGGCAACAACCTTCGGTATTTATGTTGTTCATATGATTTATAATACCCATCTGAGCGTTGTACGTTATGAAATTCTGTATTTTAATAACCGTCTTGTCAGTGTTGTATTATATGAAATATTCTTATTTGCATTCTGTGCCTTGGCAGCATGGTGTCTGAAACAGGTACCGCTGCTTAGAAAGCTATTTGAATAACCTGAGATCCTTCGATTTCGGGTTTTTTATATGTCCGTAAAATTTAGTATGTTTTCAATTCGGAAGTAAGCAGTCATGAAATTGAATTAGAGAGCGGCTGTATTTATCAAAATTTTTTGCTGACCTTATTAGATTAATAAGCGATAATTAAGAGGTGCATTTGAATGTTCTGCGGTTTAAATAGAGTTTGTCAAAATAATGTAAAAACAAAATCTTTCATCATAAATTAAATATATATATATTAAATAGATAGTGGTAAAGGAAGATATTTTATGAACTTATTAAAAGTTTGTGCATCATACTATAAAAACTGCTGCGATTATCTTACGGCAAATTTCTCCTAAACTTTCAGCAAGGAAAATGTAGTCTTAAAGCAAACACGAACCAATAATAACACGGCGTTCTCTCGTGACAATTATGGGGAAAGAATGGTAATCTGCCGGCAGATTCAATTAAGCGTTATAATCGGCATTTGTATTCAGTGTACCAAGAAAACATTGGGAAGCATAATAAAAAGCTGCGGCTTTCAGAGATTTTTTATTTTCTCTTACAGTCACAGCCTCATGAAATTTTATGCTTTAACTTCGTGATCCTTTACCATCAATAAGAAGATTGTGCCTAAAATCATCAATGGAATCAGACCGAGAATAGCAATTTCCGGTTTACCTGTAACCATTGTCAATACACTGATAATAACCGGTCCGATGATTGCGGCGAATTTAGAGAAGATTTCAAAAAAGCCGAAGTATTCATTGGCATCGTCCTTCTCAGGAATAAGCAGGGCATAATATGACCGGGATACGGCTTGTATACCGCCTTGAAACATGCCGACTAAGAAGCCTACGACCCAGATTAGGTTCGCGTTTTTAGAGAGCTGACTGCCAACCAGTACAATTACAAGATAACCCATGATAGCAGTCAGAATCATTTTTTTACCGCCGAATCGAGTCGCCAGCCGGCCGAAAATGATTGAACCCGGACAGGCGATAATGTTGATGAAAATAACGACTCCCAGTGAGACAATCTGATCGATGCCCATATCCGTTGCCAATGAAATAGCCATTGAGATAACGGTGTTAACCGCATCAATATAGAAAAAATAGGCAAGGCAGAAAAGGAATACATTACGATTTTTACTTAAATTTTTAAAAGTAGCCAATAAACGCTTAAAGCTTTCTCTTACTACATGCGGTACTTCTTCGTGATAATGAATTTGATGCACATTGCGGATGATGGGTCTTGAATACGCAAACCACCAAGCAACAGCACAAACCATGGAAATTGTAATTGCCAGACGGTTTGTCAGCTTAAATCCGCCGATCATGATATAACCAAGCTCACCGCCAAATAAAGTAACTAATGCGAAAGGGATAATGAAAATGATAAAAGGCAGAACTGAACCGATATATCCCCATGCATAGCCGGCAGCCGAAACGGTGTGGGTACGCTCATCCGTTGTAACATCCACCAGAAAAGCGTCATAGAAAATATTGGCGCCGGTATAACCGATCATTGCCAGAACGTATAAAATAACACAGGCACGCCAGTCAAAGAACGGCATGGCTAACAGAAAACCGGCAATGATACCAAGGTAGAGGAAAAATTTAAAGAAGCGTTTCTTTTTTCCTTTATAATCAGCAATCGTACCCAGAATAGGTGATAAAAAAGCAAGAATTAAAGCGTAGGCAGCATTTGCCCAGCCGACATAAACCGTGCTGTCACCCGGTGTGATAGAAGCAATCAGCAATGGAAATAATACCGTCATTGTCGTTAATACCTGTGCGGAATTACCGATGTCATAGAGTACCCAGCTGGTTTCTTCCTTTGTATAGCCCAATTTTGTAAGTATTTTAGTAAACATAGATTCAGCTCTCCTTCATTTCTCCATAATCATATCAAAAAATAAGATGAAATTGTTACTTTTAATGAAATATTTACAATTTAATTAACCGCATCTTCCCTTTCTTTCAAAGCATGACCGGTTTATGGTATACTAGCTTGGAAGAGGTGATTTGATTGCTGATTTCAATAGATAAGCTAAATAAAACATTTAATGAGAAAGTGATTCTGAAAGATGTTTCACTAAATGTCAATGATAAAGATAAGATTGGTATCATCGGTGTAAATGGCACCGGTAAGTCTACCTTATTAAAAATATTGGCGGATAAGGAGCCGAGTGAGAGCGGTACGATTCTCAAGAGCAGCGGCAGGAAAATATTATATCTGCCACAAAATCCTGATCTTGATCGGTATAAATCCATTTTTGAGGTTGTTCATGAAGGCTTAGATGCTAAACAGGATGATCATCAGGAGTATGAAGTAAAAGCGATTCTTACTAAGCTGGGAATTGTTGATCTTAATCAGAGCATTGCAACCTTGAGCGGCGGTCAGCTGAAACGGGTGGCATTAGCCTGTGTGCTGATGCGTGAGAGTGACTGTCTGCTTCTTGATGAGCCGACGAACCACTTAGACGCAGAAATGGTAACGTGGTTAGAAAAGCGACTGGTGCAATATAACGGCAATATCCTTATGGTAACCCATGACCGGTATTTTCTTGATCGCGTATGCAACCGCATTATTGAATTAGACCATGGTCAATGTTCAACCTTTACCGGCGGTTATGCTAATTATTTAAAGCTGAAAGCTCAGCAGGAAGAAATGGCATTGGCCAGTGAACGGAAGAGACAGACCATTCTGCGTAAAGAGTCTGAATGGATATCGAGAGGCGCGCTTGCCAGATCGACAAAGAGCCGTGAACGTATTGAACGTTTTAATAAGCTGAATGAACAAAACGGTCCTCAGCAGAAAAGCAATGTATCATTAAATACAGTTGAATCAAGACTGGGTAAGAAAACAATTGAGATTGAGAGTCTTTCAAAAGCATTTGACGGCAAAGTGCTGTTTCAGGATTTTAGTTACAACCTGCTGCGCAATGACCGCATTGGTATTGTTGGACCTAATGGCAGCGGTAAATCTACACTGCTGAATCTATTAGCTGGCAGACTTCAGCCTGACTGCGGAACAATTACGATTGGTGAAACGGTGCGCATTGGTTATTTTTCTCAAATGAGTGAGGAATTAGACCCGCAGAAACGTGTCATTGATATCATTACAGATATTTCAGATTCAATTGAAACAACGGAGGGTATCTGCACAGCTTCTCAGATGTGTGAGAAATTTTTGTTTGATGCGAAGGCACAGTGGAGTCAAGTCAGCCGCTTATCCGGCGGTGAAAAACGGCGGTTATATCTATTGAGTATTTTGATGGCTAAACCAAATGTACTGTTTTTTGATGAACCGACAAATGATCTTGATATTGAGACGCTGACTATTCTTGAAGAGTTTCTGGAAACCTTTAACGGGGCATTGATTACAATCAGTCATGACCGCTACTTCCTTGATAAAGTTGTCGATAAGATTTTTGCTTTTGAAAATGGCAGCATACGCTCCTATCCTGGCGGTTACAGTGATTATGAAGAGAAGCGGCAGCCTTTAGAAAAGAAAGAAAAGGAAAAGGGCGTGCGGGTTAGAAGTGCTATACCGCAGATGACCAGCAAAGAGAAAAAAGAATTTGAAGGTATTGATCAGCGGCTTGAGGAAATCGGTGAGGAACTGAAACGGATCGATGATGAAATTGCGGAACACGCAGATGATTTTGCATTGCTTCAGACTTTGAGTCAAAAAAGAGACAGCGTTGAGGCTTTACAGGCGGAAACGGAAGAAAGATGGCTCTATCTGAATGATCTTTACCAGAAGATTCAAGACTTTAAACAAGGTAAATTCTGATGAAAAAATATTTGCTTGTGCTGTTATGTTTCTTGCTTGCCGGCTGTCAGCAGCCAATAAAAGAGGAACCGCTTCAGAAAACAACGCTGTTCGATAAAGCGTTATCGTCAGACATTGAAAAAATCATTGTCAGCGATGCGGATTCGGCACAGATTATTCGTAATCCCAAGCAGATTCATAACTTGCTTCAATATCTTAATGATTTATCAGCTGCTGATGAAAAGAGAACTGATAAAGAAAACTTTGCGGTGATCGTATACGCGGATAACAGCAGTGAGCGGTTTACGTTTAATGAAGAGCAGATCTGCGCACAATCTTGTGCAAAATGGGATCAGGCATCCTTCATGAAATTAGTGTCGGCAGATGCGAAGCTTATTGAATATACTGAGATACCAGCTTTTTTATCTGCTGTTTTTGCTGAACCTTTAAAGAAAGCCGTGTTTTTTCAGTCGTGTGAAGAAGCAGTGTGCAAAGCCGATCAGCTAAAGGAGGAAGCATTGGATGATTTCCAGCTTTATTTAAGAATGCTGGCATTTGGGAAAAAGACAGAAAAGCCAAAGGAAATCACTGATTATATACAATTAACGACGCTCTCTAACTCTACAATTCTGCTATGCTTGTCAATGAATGAAGAGGGGCGCTTTATCGGCATAAATGATGAATGGGTAAGCTTTAACTTTCAGGATGCAATCTTATCGAAGCAGCTGTCAGAATATGGACTGAAAACGGTTCAGGCAAAAAATCCTGCCTATCGGCAAAGCACTGTTTTTGCCGGTGGTGTTGGCGCTCAGCTTGAAATCAATGGTTTTATTTACGATGAAGAAACACATGAATTTACTCGTGAAGCAGCGCCTAAAGTGATTATCAATGAAACAACGATCCAGTTTATTGATAATGAAAATATCAACAGTTATAATCTGCTTACAGATACATCGCAGTTTGACATGGATGAGGATGTCAGCTGTACTTATTTTTTAAATGCTCAAGACAGTGAAGGCTGTACACTTGATGAAGCTAAAGCAAACTATCTTGATCTAAGAACACAGATCGATGAGCTGTTTAATACTATGGATCTGACGATGAGTGATGTCAGAGCTTTCTTAATCAGTGAAAAAGAAAAGCGTTTCACTGACCAGTTGTCTGAACTTTATCCTGTAGTAAATGTGGATAAACCGATGCTGGGTAACGTGACCGATCTTGACAGCTATCTTATGCAGATTGGTTATACGAAAGATGGGTTTACTTATACAGCATCAGTTACTGATCCTATTTATGGTGATCTTATTATCAGCTATCAGGCAAAAGATTTAATATTTATGATACAGCAGGATGAGAGCTATGCACAGCTGCGGCTTGGCTCAGAATATGGTGAGGGTGTCGATGCTGACGATCCTCTTCAAGCGGTATGTTCTCTTGATTTTACAAGTGGCTTGGCTGTTGGTGACTGCCTAAATGATCGATACTATTCAGAGTTAGGCAGACATCTCAATGCCCGTCATGTATTAATGGGATGGCAGCATCAGCTGTTGCTGAGCGATGAAGAACTGGTACAGTATGCAGAAATGCTGTCAGAAAATGAATGAGTATGATATTGTTTGTGTGAAGAATACTTAAAGAATTTATTAAAGTCAGCGGTGATCTTAATGGATGTGTGTGATTTCTCGCATAGGATATCCTTTTTGATTTTGGTAAAAGAAAAAGCAGGAAGTTCTTTTCAAGATTTCCTGCTCGGTTGTGCCGCTGTGAGGGCAGCGGTTATTTAGTTTTTAAATTCTGCATTCTGGATCTAGTTAAATTATAAATGCTGACAGCATAGCAAGGAAAGACAATTTTGTATTTCTATTCAAAACTAAATACATCATTCCATACATAAGTGCAAATACCATTACACCTAATCCTGTAACGACACTTCCTTGTGATAAAATATGGATTGCCCCCCATGTGCAGCATAATATAATTCCCCCAAAAGGTATACAGCTTTTTCTTTTTATCAATGATTCGATAAATTTTTGACCGAATACAACTATCAAATATACTAATCCAACTTCGAATATATAATAAAGGTATTGAAAAACAAATTCTACAATGCCTTTTTTGCTAAATTCTCCGAAAATTTTCAAAGTTCCCCAGTCATAAACATTTAGAAGAATACAAGCAATAATCAAAATTAAACTGATAGCCAACCCTTTCACAGATACTTTATTATTATTTATAATATTGTAATTTAATTTCTTTTGAGAACTCTTTATAAGCCAAATAATAATTACAGCCCAACAAATAATTGTCAAAATCCAGTGGATAACATTTTGCATGAGGTCATAGTCACTCGCTTTGCCTAAAAACATAGGTTCTACAAAACTTAATAATAGAATTTCTAAACCCAAACCGGCAAAAGCGTATAATGCATACCATAAGTAATCCCAAACATTATAATTACTGTTTCCTGATGACTTCATATCTACATATCCTTTCAAAACTAAGTTTTTAACTTTTCCATTTTACCATACTCCTGCTATTTTTTCTATCTTCATTCAAAAAGAGCAGTTTATGTTTTTGAATCGAAGAATTACAGCGGATGGATCTTTGGAACAGAAAAAATGGACGCAGACACCTATCAGATCGGAATCGTTTCGAGAAATCATATTTTATCAATCCGATTATGCAGAATAAGGGGCATAGCTAATTTCTGAAAAAAGACTATGAATTAAAAGTGAAATCACACATCACTCTTAAGGTTCATAGTCTTTTCTTGGTAATTAATTGAAGCAGGCTGAATTATTTTGCAGATAATTTAAACCGATCGGCGTAAGCTGAAGATCACTTTCAATGAATCCACAATGACATGCCTGAGAAATCAAGCGTGACTCCCTTTCTTTTAATTGATGAAGCTCTCCTTCATCGATACCCTGACGTAAGCAGTTAAGTAAGTTGATCAATTCTTCTTTATTTTGCATATTCCTGTTCCTCCTGCATATACAATAACATTGAATCAAACATTATGAATGTAATGATCATAGCATTTGCTTTGATCTTTCCAAAAATATTATATCAAATAAGTTTTTTAATAAAATAATTGTAATTCAGAATTGTTTGTGCTATGGAATGTTAAAAATTACCAGTATCTCCTAATCACAAAAAATAACATTTTTTTTCTACATATTTCGTGTTAAACTTTATAACTAGGGAGGCAGAAAAATGAAGAAAAGATTTTGTATTCTTTTATTGTGTCTGACATGTGTATTTTCCTTCACGATGCAGCCGATAAAAGCCGAGGAGTATCAGCGAGAGGGTGTTTGGATCATTAATGTCAGTGAACCGGCTGAATTGAATAAGGACGCGGATCTGGACAGTGATAAAACATCTGAGCTTGAGACTGGTGTTTATATGTCTTATGAAAGACATAACAACTTTTATAAAGTAGAAGCAGATGGTGAGGAACAGTGGCTTTATAAATATCCATATGTGGAAGTAAAGGAAATTGTCGATATGAACAATGATTCCCTGACTTTGTATATGGATAAAGAGCTGTATTCTGATCCTTTTGACGAGGATGAGTATAAAAACGGCACTACATTGCCGCAGGGTCAGTATAGGATTACTAAAAAAGCCTTTGATTGGCTGTATATTGATGATGGAACGTATCAGGGATGGTTTGAAGCTGAATTAGGTCAAGCTGTTTTTGATAACACGATTGGTGAATATGCAGATCCTGAAATCGAAGGTGTGGCTTATAAAACACAGATTATCAATTATTCAGATAATCGCCGGCCGGGCTATACAATGATTCCTAAGTATATTACGATACATAACACAGCAAATAAAAATGAAGGATCAGATGCTCAGCGTCATGCTGATCTGCAGAGTAATCCGAACAATAAGACTGTATCTTCATGGCATTTTACTGTCGATGATCATCAGATTATTCAAAGTATGCCATTGAATGAGATTGCATATCATGCAGGTGACGGTATGTCTACGGGTAATGGTGATTCAATTGCTATTGAGATCTGTGAAAACAGTGATGGTGATTTCAACAAGGCTTTTGACAATACGGTACAGTTAGTGGCTCATCTGCTTGCGGATCTGCATCTTGATATTGATGCGGTAAAAATGCACCGTGACTGGTCAGGAAAAAATTGTCCGAATGTTATTATCGGTGAGGATCGCTGGGATGAATTCCTGACAAAAATTCAAGAAGCTTATGATGACCTGATTATTCCTGAATCACCGGTAGTTGGCTGGTATCAGGCTGTTGATGGTTATTGGTATTATTACAATGAAGATGGCACAATGGCGGTTTCTAAATGGATTGCTTCCGGTGCCAATTGGTTCTATATGGACGGCAAAGGGCGCATGGGAACAAATTTATGGATTGCAACCACTGAAGGCCGTTGGTATTATGTCGATGGTGAAGGCAAGATGGTCTATAATCAGTCAGTCGATGGCTGCTGGATCAATTCTTATGGTATTTATCGTTCACCGCTCTGGCAGGGTTAATGAGTCTTAAATAAATAAAAAGCAGTGAAATAGATACGCGGGTATTTGTTTCACTGCTTTTTGAATGGGGATTAGAAAAGACATTGCATAATCAAACTTAGTCACTCATTTAAATTAATGATGATTTTGAGATCGGGGTTTTGTCCTTGATCTGATACTTTAAGATTGAGAATTACATTCAAATGATTATTTTCATCCACAAACAAAAGACTGCCATCATCAAGAGAAACTGAATAATTATCATCAAATGGTATTGCGTTTTTCTCTGTGTCATAAAGACATTCATATTCTACTGTACTATCTGATATACAACCTCTTTTTATTACTTCTGCTTCAGCTATTTTTGATGCGCTTTCCATCGTAAGTCCGAATATTTCCAATAATTAGGCAATCTCTCTGCCATCTATTAAACTAAATGTTCTTGTTCCCCAAAGATAATACCCGCCAGATAGTGCTTTAACAAAAATTGAAACATATTCTTCACTAATAAGCCAAGTATGTGCATTGGCAAAAACGCGCCAGTTATACACGCAAGTTATTGTAACAGGGTTGCCATCTTTGTCTAATGTCGGTGAAGGATTATTGTATTCATCAGCATCCTCACTATCAATATTTAAAAAGATAGGATAACCTTGTTTGTCTCTTTCACAATACACGTTCAACCATTCTTCTAATGTTGCTTCTGAATAATCATAGTATTTCTCATCATCTTCATAATAAATCCAATCTTTTGTATCATCAATTTTCTTCACATATTCATGTTTTTTTTGATGGGGCTTGCACACACCCTGTTATCATTGCCATCATTAATGAGATTGTTAGTATTTTTTTCATATTTCCACCTTTTATTAAGACTTAATTATAAGGTCTGTTTCTGTTTTAGCATAAGGATAATCTTGTTGACTTTCTTCACAAAAATGACTTTTCATTATACAAATTAACTGGTTTTGTATTTTTTTTCATCATTTTCTACCGCATTTATGAAAGTATACGATTTTTATACTTATATAAGATTACCACAAAACTAAGTGGGTGAGCTATTTTTAGAAGTTGAGGTTTTAAACATACTCCCTTTGAAACGCATCTATTTTATTGAAAATTGTTTATAGTATTTGTAGCCTTGTTCATCACTACATGACCATAGAATATTCAACTGATTATCAACCATAAAGATATAATTATGATTAATATCATTTACATCAAAATCTTGCCAGTAGTAACAGGATGTTAGATTAACAGGATAATCACAAGCTGTTTCGTAATTATCCTCAAAAGTATGTTTTAATAAATCTTTCACTTGTAAATTATCCAGAAAAACTTTCTCTAAAAGTTCTTCATTTGTCAGTGTTTTACCAGAGATTAAGTCAAAATTATAGATATAGGTATCGCTGGTCCAACCTGAACCAGGTAGAAATAAGCATGAACGAATTAAAACGGATAAGATTTCCTCGTTTTCAAATGCTTTTACTTTAAATACATGTTCACCCCTAGATTTAGGATCAGCAAGTTTTGATCGCACTTGTTCCTGAATCCAACTGTTGATATTTTCTGCATCAATGCTGTCCATATTAATCGTAAAATCTTGAATTTCGGGTGTATATGTTACGATTGTACTGAACCAGTTTTCCAGTTCATTACCTGAAGTAAATTCTAAATCAAGTATTGCCTGTTTCATATCAAGATACGCAAAATCCATATCTGAAGTATGAATGTCATTAATGTACACCCAATCCTTAGTTTCATCGATTTTCTTTATATACTTAGTTTCTTCCGGCTTTTCCTGATCCACAGGTTTTTCAGGCTGTTCAACAACTGGCGGTTCTTCTGGGGTCTCTGCCGTCGGCGGTGTTTGAACACACCCTGCCATCATTGCCATCAATAAGAAACTTGTTAGTATTTTCTTCATGTCTTTCCACCTCGTCTATACTATAAAGTATACGAGATTTACTGCTGACTTACCATATTATGGCGGGTGATTCCAAGATTTTTGATTATTCAATCCATTTTTCATCACTATTTCTAAACTTGTATACATACTATCACCTCCTATTCACTAAATTTAGTGATTATGCTAGTATAATATCTCTAAAAATAGCTAGAAAATGAACTAAAACAACTAATTTTAGATAAATATGGTTCGCTAAGCAAATTTGCTGAAAGTATTGATATTGCTTGGACTACTCTTGATGGCGTTTTAAAAAGAGGCGTTAGTAAAACTAATATCAATAGTCTCATAAAAATATGTAAGGGTCTAAATATTGACTGTGAAGCACTCTATTTTGGGAAAATACTTCCTAAACAAGAACGTGTGGACGATGCAACTTTCAGTCGTTCGGAATTGGAACACATAAAAAAATACCGCTGTCTGGATAACCGCGGTAAGAAAGCTGTTGATCTTTTATTGGATGAGGAATATAAATATTCATCAGATTATCAGAGTGAATTTGCTATACTGGAAGAAGTCCCATTAATGCCCAGATACCCGCATATAGCTTCGGCAGGAACGGGTCAGTATGTGTTTGATGATATTCCGCCTGAGCTGGTTCAAGTTCCTGAAGCGTTTAGTGATGGTGATTTTATAATTGGTGTTAATGGTGACAGTATGGAACCGATCTATCATGATTATGATGATTTAATTGTAAAGAAAGAGCCTAAAGTAAATATCGGTGAAATTGGTATTTTTATGATTAATGGTGAAGCATTTGTTAAAGTGTATCAAGGTGATCGCCTGCATTCATATAATCCCCAATATGAGGATATTATGTTAAATGATGAAATGGACATTCATTGCATTGGTAAAGTAATCGGCAAATTATAATAATAAAGAGCAAACAGATTTAACTTGAATCTGTTTGCTCTTTTTGTTTATTTCTTCTTCATATACTGCAGCTGATACTTGGGTGAATTGAGATATTGTTCCGTATAATCGACAACCATGCCCTCAATCGTAAATGTAGTATTATTAATTTTTATGATGGGAGTCAGTGGATCAAGGTCAAATTTTGCTGCGGTTTCCGTATCCGGCAGGATAGGAGTAGTCAGATGCATGGCAAAATCGATGGTATACCCGCATTTGCGGATATAATCAAACTTACTGTTTTCTAGCCATTGTATTGAAAGGTCAGGGAAAATTTTTACCGGCATATACGATTCTTCGATCTGCAGCAGAATGCCATCTCCATAACGGTGCCGGATAAAATGATAAACTTGGTCATTCGGTTCAATGCCTAAGATGCTGGCGTGGCAATTATCACTGCTGATGATGGAAAAGGCTGTAACTTTTGTGCTGGCAGTGCGGCCATGCGATTTCATTTCTTCATTGAAGCCCCGGTATTCGACTGTTTTATTAGTGAAAAATCGTTCCTTGACAACTGTTCCATAACCGGGCTTCCTAGTCAGCAGGTCCGCCTCGACAAGCCTGTCAGTGGCTTTTCTGACGGTGACTCTTGATACATGGTAAAGGTTCATGAGTTCTTGTTCCGTAGGAATGATTTCACCAGCTTTATAATAATCAGTCTGAATCTTCTCCCGCAGGTCATGGTAAATTTTTTCATATAAAGGTATTTTATTTGTATGCATGATTTCACCTCGTACTCATGGTAGCTCAATTAAAGGTAAATTGCAAATAAATGTATTATAAATGATATGAAAATAATACATATAAAAAGAAAAATGATATGTTTATAATATAAATGATTAAAATGTATTGTGTAAACGATTACAATGTGTTACCATTTGCTCGAGGAGGATACTAAAATGATAGGAATCGCAATATGTACACATTCTGATTTTGCTCAGGGCTTATGCAATGCCGTAGAAATGATCGCCGGCCCGCAGGAGCAGCTGACAGCTTTGAATTTTATGGGAGATATCGGACTTGAAGAATATGGGGAACAGCTTAAAAAGGCTGCTGAAGGATTCAGTGACGGCTGTATCTTTGTTACCGATCTTGAGAATGCGACACCCTTTAACGCGGCACTGATGGCTATTGCGTATACCGACAATGTTATCTTGTCAGGAGCTTCAATGCCATTGATGCTGGAGTTGGTCATCAAAAGAGCAGGCGAAGGGTACACACCGGAAAGTCTGGCCAGAGAAGTTCTTCAATCGCATTGCGATGCTGTTTCATTGAAAACCTCAAGGGAAGTATTTGGTAGTTAACCAAGGAAAGGAGAAAACTTATGATTTCATTGATTCGATGTGATGAAAGGCTGATTCATGGTCAATGCATGCAGTTTATCGTCAGTGATTACTCAATCAAGCGGATCCTTGTTGTTGATAATGCCACAGCAATGAATCCGGTTTTGAAAACAATCTTCACGACGGCAGTACCAAAAGCACTGAAAGCAGATGTTTATACGGTAGATCAGGCAACTGAAGAAATTAAAGGGGCTGTCACTGATTCAACTAATACTCTGCTGCTGATGAAGAATCCGCGGACACTGGTTCAGCTGCGCAGGAATGTTTCTGACTTGCCAAATGAATTGAACATCGGACCGCAGATGGCAAGAGACGGTATTAAATGTGTAGATTTCGCAACCCTGCATCAAGAAGACGTTGAAGCCTGCAAAGAATTAGCGGCTGATGGGGTACGGATTTACTTTAACTCAATCGGTGCCAGCGGTGCGGTTACTGAATGGTCATCGATTGCAAGTAAGCTTTAAACTAAGATAAAACCATCTAGGAGGTAAAATATGACATTCGTTCAAGCATTACTTATCGGCTTACTCGGTTATTGTTCCGCTAAATGGGCAATTCCGCTGTATGGCAATATCTTCTTGTTTATCTGCCGTTTCTTCCCGATTTTCTTAGCTTGTCTGTTGGGACCTGAAATCATGCAGGGGGTAATGAATGCAATTCCACCGCAGCTTTCCGCAATCATCGGTATCTTTGGCGGTATGCTGCCATTAATTGGTTTCGCAATCATTTTAAAGACATGTGTGAAGCAATATTATGAACTGCTCTACTTTGTATTTGGCTTCATCTTATTTACAAGCTTCCAAGTCAGCATTATTGCGATCTTCGTAGTTGCGTTAGTGTTCGCATGTATCGACTTTAAATATGGTTCCGTAGGAGGTGCAGAATAATGGCAGAAACAAAAACGACCTTACTGGATAAGAAGGACGTCAAAAAAGTCTGGTTTAACTGGATGTGGCTGAACCTATCAACACAAAACATGGAACGTATGCAGGCACCTGCATTAGTAAGAGCTTTATGGACAGTCAAAGATAAACTTTATCCCGGCAAACGTGAAAAACAGAAGGATCTTATGGAAAGAAACATGGAATTCTTCAACACAGAGCCAATCTGGGGCGGCTGTATTATCGGTATTTCATTAGCCATTGAAGAAGAAAAAGCAATGAATGATGAAGTGCCTGATGAATTATCAAGCAGTATTAAAACCGCATTGATGGGACCTGCTGCCGGTCTGTTTGATTCACTGTTCCAATCAACGCTGATCCCTATTTTATTGGCTATTGGTATCGGTATTTCTTCTGAGACAGGTTCGATTGTCGGCCCATTGCTTTACATTGCCTTATTTTGGCTGATTGTACCCACTGTCAGCTGGTTCCTTTTCTATAATGCTTATCGTTTAGGTCTTGATGGTGTTCAGACGATTCTGACCAGCGGTCTTAAAGATAAAGTAATCAGTGCTGCTAATATTGTCGGTTTGACAGTTATCGGTGCAGTTACCGCTTCTACCTGCAACATTAAAACAGGTTTAATGTATACGCAGGGTGATTTGGTAATCAATGTAAATGATATTATCAATAATATACAGCCGAAGATTCTCGTTCTGATCATGGCTTTTGTTACTTATTATTTACTGGCTAAAAAACATGTCAGTGTTAATAAACTGATGATCCTTATGCTGATAATCTCGGTAATTGGATACTTTACAACAATTTTAGCATAAATGATAGGTCAGAATCACTCTGACCTTTCTTATTAAGAGATTCGAGGAGGTATGTTATGAATAAACAAGAGCTTTTGGAAAGTCTGAAGGGCGGTTTAATCGTATCCTGTCAGATTGAAAAGCATGCGCCGTGCTGGCATGAGGATATGGTTGAATTAATGGTACGTTCCGCAATCTGGGGAGGTGCCTGCGGCCTGCGTTTAAATGGCATTGATAATATTAAAAAAATCAGGGAGATTACGGAATTGCCGATCATCGGTTTAGTTAAGGTGTTCAGTGATGAAACGGAAATCTTTATGACACCGACTATGAAAGAGGTGGCAGAGGTGATCGAAGCTGGCGCGGATATTGTGGCAATTGACGGAACTGACCGCATGATCCAGGGCCGCCGGGGTTATGATCTGATTCCGGAAATTAAAAAGACTTTCCCTGATACGGTTATTTTTGCGGATGTTCGTGATGAAGAAGACGCGCTTGCATCGCTGGCTTTAGGCGCGGATATTGTCGCACCGACCTTTTATCGTTTTAAGCAAGACGCAAAATCGTCCGATCTTGCCGATTGGGAAATGTTTGCGAAAATGTGTGCCTGTTGTAAGGATAAGGGAAAAGTCATGATGGAAGGTAAGGTCTGGACACCGGATGATGCAATCAGGGCATTCCATTACGGCGCTCATTCAGTCGTAATTGGCAGTGCCATTACCCGTCCGCATCTGATTATGAGAAGGTTTTATGATCATGTGAACGGTTATCCTGAAAAGCGCAGTTTATTTTACTAGGAGGGACTATGGAAAACAAATATAAAATTTTGTGGACGGATATGCACAGCAATATCCACCATGAAGGAATGAGTGAGCTTTCTAAATGGTATGCGCATGCCAAAAGCATGCTTGATTTCTGGCCGATCGCTTACTATCCGTATTATATGCGAAAGCTGCCTTCAGGGATGGGGGTAGAGGATATTCATGATTTGGATAAGGTAAGGGCTGACTGGGAGAAACTGAGAAGCTTTGTGAACAAGGCTAATGCTGAAGGCTGGCCGATGTTTATGGGATATGAATGGCAGGGCAGCGGTCTTGACGGCGATCATAATGTATTCTTTAAAAATAATGAGAATGAGATTGCCTTTCCGCTTCGTTATCAGGAACTGTTTGAACTATATAAGGATAAAGATGCGATTGCTATTCCACATCATTTGGCTTATCAAAGCGGCAGCCGCGGTAAGAATTGGGATACGCATATCGAAGCTTTCTCACCGTTTGCGGAGGTTTATTCTTCGCATGGTTCCAGCGAAAATGATTATGGCAGCATACCGATGAACCGTCATGTGCATATGGGCCCAAGAGTGGGTGCCAACAGTGTTGAATCCGGTTATAAACGCGGTTATCATTTTGGTTTGATCGCTTCCGGCGACAATCATTCAGTACCGGCAGTCAGTGAATTTGGCAGTATGGCGGTATTAGCTGAAAATAGGACGAAGGATGCCCTATGGGATGCAATGCAGAAACGTCATGTCTACGGTGTCAGCAATGAACGCATCAAATTAAGAATGGATCTTGATGGAGCAATGATGGGTGACTGTACTTACTTTAAGGCTGCTTCACATCTGAATCTGAATATTGAAGGCAGCAATGCATTAGACCGCATTGAAGTCATTGTGGATAATGATGTGGTAGATATCATTGACTGCAATCATCGTTCATCAAAACCTGAGGGTAAGGTTCACTTTAAGTTCAAGCTTGAATTTGGCTGGGGACCGGATCGCCGTGTATTCCCGGATATCTCTTCAAGAAAGTGGCATGGCTGTCTGCATACTGAGGGCAGAATTCTAAGCGTGGAAAATGCTTGGAATATGATGGGACAGGCTATTCTGCGGCAGGATGAAAATGACTTTGAATTTGATTTAACAACGTATAAGACAACGCAGACCGGTAAGTGGATGGGGTCGGCGGCAATTACGACCGAAGGCTTTATTTTTGAAATAGAAGCGGCCGCAGATGAGGTATTAAAGCTGAATGTAGACGGTGTTGATTATGAATTGCCGGTGCAATCACTTTTAAATGATTCTATGCTGTTCAGTCTTGATGAAGAAGTGAAGCGCTTACTCTATGACACTTATCAGGAGGAAAGTTTTTACCGCAATGATACATGGTGGCATAATACCTATAAATTTAAAGCGAATAAAGCGGCTGCAAAGACTGATTTTATGTATCAGGGTACAACGGTTCTCGATCTTTCAGCGGCCCACCATGTTCGTGTCAGAGTGCATCAGAAAAATGGCTGCATGGCTTGGAGCAGTCCGATTTTCAATAAGGAGTCATAAGGATGAATCTTCTTTATATTCATACGCATGACAGCGGACGTTATTTCAGCCCTTATGGTTATTCGGTGCCGAGTGATCATCTGCTTGCATTTGCGAAAGATGCGACAACATTTACGAATGGTTACTGTGTCAATCCAACCTGCTCACCAAGCCGGGCAAGTATGTTGACTGGCATCTATCCGCATCAAAACGGCATGCTGGGTTTAGCTCAGCGCGGTTTTGGTTTGAATGATACGGATCAGCATTTATGTAACTTTTTGAAACGCAATGGCTATCATACGGTACTTAGCGGAATCCAGCATGAGGTGGATTTCTACACCAATGTGGAAGCGTCAAAAACTATTGGTTATCATGAGGTATTGACGCATGATCCCTTTGTTTATCAGAAAGAGGATTACCACCTTTGGGATCAGGAAAACGCGCTGGCAGCCGCTGACTGGCTGAAACATGCTGATCCTGACCGGCCATTCTTTATGAGCTATGGCATGCATTCCACACATCGTCCTTTCCCGGTGAAAATCAGTGATAGGGTGAATGAGAATTATGTGAAGCCCTGGCAGCCGATTTTTAATAATGCTAAGAACCGCCATGATACAGCGCAATATCTCACCTCGGCTCAGCACGCCGATGAATGCTTTGAGATCGTTATTGACGCGTTAAAGGAAGCCGGCTACTATGAGAATACCATTGTTCTATTTACGACCGATCACGGTGTCGCTTATCCATTTAATAAATGCTATCTAAGCGATAAAGGAACTGGTGTTTCTTTAATTATGAGAGTTCCTGACTCGCTTGAAAAAGGTACTGTCAGCGACGCGCTGGTTTCACAGATCGATGTGTTCCCAACGCTGTGTGATCTTCTGAAGCTGGATCAGCCCGATTATTTAGAAGGCAAATCATTCAGCGGCTGTTTTTATGGCTTACCGGCTGGTGATGAATATGTATTCTCTGAAATCAATTTCCATACGTCTTATGAGCCATGCCGGGCAGTCAGAAGTGAAAGGTATAAATATATTCGCTACTATGACCGCACTCATTTATTTGTCAATCCAAGCAATACAGACAGCAATAAGGTCAAAGATTTCTATATGGAAAATGGCTATGGCAGCTATCCTAAGGCAGAGGAAGCATTCTATGATCTGATTTATGATCCGAATGAAATGAATAATCTCATTGATCATGAAGAACTGCGTGAAATCATTGATGAATTCAGAAACCGGCTTCATGAATTTCAGGTAAAGACGAAGGATCCATTATTAAATGGCCCGCTGCCGGTAAAACCGAGCTATAAAGTCAATAAACCTGACTGCATTGAAGCCTCCAGTAAAAATCCGGAGGATTATTTATCAGAAGGAAAATTCTATTAAACACAAGCAGCGTGTTCCTGACAACAGGTGCGCTGTTTTTTTATAACCCATTGAGTTCAAAAAATGAACATATACTTGACATCTCGCTCAGCCAGTGTAAAATATACTTGTACAAAAAATGAACAGGAGTGATTTCATGGATAAAATTTATCAGCTTCTAAAATGTTTAAAGAAAAGTGATACATCGACACAGCGTGACATTGCCAAAGAAACAGGTTTCTCATTAGGCATGGTCAATACTCTGTTGAAAAATATGGAGGAACAAGGCCTGATCACCATTCATGCGAAAAAGGGCCGGTTTGAATATGAACTTACTGAAAGCGGCAATGAATGTCTGGAAAATATTCTGCGTGAAAGACAGATGGATAAGCTGCAGCTGACTGTGAAATCACAGGATCTGCATACAGCCGTCATTCTGGCAGCCGGACAGAATAAGGATTTCAATGTCCCTGTCGGTTTCTTAGCCATTGAAGGTGTACCCCTGATTCAGCGTATTGTTGATATCCTGCTGGATCATTCAATCACCAAGATTATCATCGTTACCGGTTATCAAAAGGCAATGTATGAGGAAGCCTTTAAGAATCAGCGGGAAGTTCAGTTTGTGGAAAACAGCCGTTATAAATGGACGGGAACCATGGCTTCACTGGCTTGCGCGGCACCGTTAATTGATTCTGACTTCTTACTGATTGAAAGTGATTATGTATTTGAAAAAGCGGTAGTTACCACACTGCTTGAAAATGAAGCGCCGAATTGTCTGTTTGTCAACGCACCAAGGGGCAGCGGTGATGAAGCCTTTGTGGAACTGGATGAGCATAATGATTTATATCGTATTTCAAAAGATATCCATGAATTAAATCATATTGATGCTGAATTATGCGGTGTGAATAAAATCAGTTATTCAATCTATAAAAAAATGTTAAATATATTTGATGAGAATAAAAATCCATATCTGAATTATGAATATGTTATTGAAAATCTTGGCCGTTTGTATAAAATTACGACTTGCGGCATTGATGATTGCATCTGTATGGATATAGATAATCAGAAGCAGTATAACGATATGGTCAATATTTATTTCCCTAAATTAAAGAAGAAAGAGAATGAACGCAACCTGCTTCAGTTAAAGAAATTATTTATAGAAGTCATGGGTATTGATGAAAAGGAGTTTATCAGCATTGAGGCTGCCGGTGGGATGACAAATACTAATTATAAGGTAAAGACAGCCAATAATCGCTATATCCTGAGAATGCCGGGACGCTGTACTGAGACGATGATCTCCCGCAGCAATGAAAAGGTCAATGGCAAATTTGGTTACCTGCTTGGTTTAAATGTTGATACGGTTTATTTCAATGAAGCAAGCGGTGTTAAAGTAAGTATTTATGTTCCAAATGCGAAAACGATGACTGGACCGACTGTGCGTCTGGAAAAGAATATGAAGCTGACAGCGGCGCTGCTGCGCAAGCTGCATACAAGTGAATGTGAACTGAAGGGCCGCTTTAATGTCTTTGATGAATTAAAGAAATATGAAGATTTAATGGCTGCTTCTCATGTAACGCCTTATGAGAATTACAATCAAGCCAGAACCTTTGTGGACAAACTGGCTTTGGTGATGGAGCGATTAGGCTGGAATCTGAAGCCGTGTCATTGTGATCTGGTTGCTGAAAATCTGATTAAGGATGAACATGGCCGGATGTATCTGATTGATTGGGAATACGCTGGTTTTAATGATCCGATGTGGGATCTTGCCGGTCATTTTGTTGAATGTGAATTTACGCCGAGTGAAGAGGAATTGTTTGAATATTACTATACTGAGGGCAAAGGCTTGAGTGCTGTTGAAAAAGAAAAGATTCAGTTATTTAAAATTACTCAGGATATTCTTTGGTCGGCATGGACCATGGCAAAGGAAGCTAATGGCGAAGATTTCGGTACTTATGGCATCGACCGTCTGAACCGCGGCTTACAGGCTATTGAAGTATTCTGTAAGCAATATGAAAGGGATCTGTTATGAAAAAATTAAAACTAGATAAGAGTATTGACTGGGTGATTACAATCTTGCCCTTAGTCATTATCGGCATTATCTCATCATTGCTCATGCTGTTTCCGCAGGCCAGCGGAGAAGTGATCAATACCTTGCGTAATTTATTTGTAAATGAATTTGGCTTCTTTTATATCCTGTTAGGTCTGGGTATTCTGATTGCAGCCATCATCATGGCTTTCAGCCGCTTTGGCAATATAAAATTAGGCAATCTGGATAAACCGCGGTATTCAACGTTCAGCTGGGGTTCAATGATTTTTACCTCTACAATGGCTGCGGATATCTTATATTGGTCATTATGCGAATGGAGTTATTACTATACAGCAGCGCCTTTTGGTATGGAAAACATGACAGCGGCTCAGCTGCAGGATTGGTCAAGCGCTTATCCGCTGTTTCACTGGGGACCGATTCCATGGGCATTCTATATCCTGCCGGCTTGCGCCTATGCTTATATGTTTTTTGTAAAGGGGCGTAAGCGCCAGACATTATCGGAAGCCGTAAGACCGCTTCTTGGCAAACACAGCGATGGGAAAGCGGGCCGTTTGATTGATGTTTTCGCTGTCTGTGGTTTATTGGCCGGTACGGCAACAACCTTTTCATTAGCGACACCGCTTTTGTCAGGCGCATTGGCAAAGATTTTAAATATTGAGACGAGTCATTTCCTTTCAATTGCGATTCTGGCAATTATCTGCTTTGTCTTCATGGTTGCGGTATTAAAGGGAATGAAAGCCATCAGTTACCTGGCTAATTTCTGTGTCGTCGTATTTGTACTTTTATTGGCTACATTTTTAATTGCCGGGCCAAAGGTTTATATTATTGAAACGGGTATTACCGCGATTGGCAAGGTAATCAATAATTTCTTCAATATGGCTACCTGGATGGATCCGTTGGGTATCAGCGGCTTCCCTCAGGATTGGACGATTTTCTATTGGGCATACTGGATTGCATGGTTTGTCGCTACACCATTCTTTATTGCGAAAATATCGGAAGGCAGAACGATCAAGCAGACCATTTTAGGCGGTTTGGCGTGTGGCTTAGGCGGAACCTTCACATCATTTATCGTTTTTGGCGGTTTTGGTTTATATCTGCAGACACATGGTATCTTAGATGTAGCCGGCATGATTGCCTCCGGGATGGCACCTTCCGCGGTTATCTTAATGATTTTTGATCAGCTGCCAATGACCAATCTTGTATTGGGTATATTGATTGTTGCGATGATTGCCTTTTATGCCAGTACCTTTGATGCCATTACGATGGTTGTAGCCAGCTATTCAGAGAAAATGCCAGAGCATCAGGACGAACCGCGGCGAAAGCTAAGGGCATTCTGGTCGGTTGTCTTCTTATTGCTGCCGGTGGCTTTACTATTCTCAGACTCAACCTTAAGCATGCTTCAGACGATAGCGATTATTGCAGCTTTTCCACTGGGCATTATTATGATAATGGTCGTTGTCAGCTTCGTAAAGGATCTGCGCAAGGATCACCCGCAGATTGAGGGAGACATACGATGAATGCATTATTATTAGCAGCCGGACTTGGATCACGGTTTAAGGAAATAACGAAGCATAATCATAAGGCATTGCTGCCGATCGGCGGTGTGCCTAACATTGAGCGAACCATCGGTTATCTGCATGATGCCAATATTACCGATATTACTGTTGTTGTAGGGCATATGGCTGAATTATTTGACTATTTGAAAGATAAATATCAAGTAAGACTTGTGTATAATGAACATTATGCTGATTATAATAATCTCTATTCAATGGCCAAAGCACTGCCGTATTTCAGTGATACAGTGGTAATCGATGCCGATGTCGTATTGCTTGATCAAGTTCTATGCCCAATGACACAAAGCGCTTATTATACGGTGCAGCGAAAAGCCGGGCCTGATTTTGACTGGTGTCCGCGAGTTGAGAACGGACGGGTAGTTGCTATGGACATCACGGACGCTTATCGGCCGAGTATGCTTGGCATTTCTTATTGGAATGCCCATGACTGTGAAATCATTAAGACGGAAATTGAACAGCGTTTAAAGGATAGCGCCAATTATCTTGATCCTAAAAAATATTGGGATAATGTTCCGGCGGAGCTATTAGATGTACTTAATGTTGGTGTGCATCAGGTTGATGAGTCTCTGGTTGATGAGATGGATACGGTAGAGAATTACCATGATATTTGTGCTAAATTTGATGAATTTATGAACCGGTAGCACCGGTTTTTTAATTATTAAACTAAAAAACAGTTTTGAACATGCAAAACTGTTAATTAAACTTATGCTTTTTCTTTTTGTAAGCGGGCTTTAGCTTCTTCAATTGTTTCACCGTTTTTGGTTAAATAGCGATCAACAAAAGCGTCTTCTATTTTAGTATAACCGCCGACTACTGAATCCTCTATTTTTTCAAATGTCCCAACAACTTTCTCTGCGATCTTTTCATTCGCTTCTATAATCTTTGATTTTGCCATAATGTTACACCTTTCTTTTTTATTCCTTTCTTTATCATCGATATTCCTAATACTAATATAAATAAACAGACGGCGGCACCAGTTAAACTGTTCATCAGGGATGTGTTTGCATCACTCATGGTACCAAATGAAGCAAGCATCGAGCGCTGTAAGGTTAATACCGAAGCAGCGACATCACCATAACCAATACAGCGGATCACCGCAAGCAATGGTGAGGGGTGATTGTGCTGTGTAACTGCGCGTATGATGGCCATGGCGATTTTATAAAACGTATAAGCAGCAATGGTTATCATGATCACAGATTCGTATTTTGCGGCGATGTGTTCGGTCAAGCTAAGATAAGTAACACCAGATAAAACAAAACTCAGCGCTGAAAGCAGGATGCCTGAGAATGTCATCACCCAATATTCTGCGTCTATGGAAATTACAGAATGATTCTTTCTTTCACACAGAATAGCAGAAAAACGCAGGACGCTTAAAATAGTATAGTAGGCACACATGGTAATAAACCACAGTGAATGATTGACAATGCCCAGCGTACCATGCACCAGTGCATATACTAAATTAACCATAAAGCTAAAGGCCGCCGATAATATAATCCGGGTACGCTGATCGTTCATGTACCGCTTGCCGAAATTTGTGACTTCAATTTTTCTGTATATTGTTTGCTTGATGCCCATGGTTATAAACTTTAACATTTAAGATAACGATTTAAATTTATACATATTTTCAAGTAACGCTTTATTCTTTAATGCCGGTTGTCAAAGGAATTAAACTAAGCAGCACAGCAATGCCGAGCAGTCCTATAATAATTCCCTGAATCATTTTACCCCAGACCATACTGAAGCACATACCAATCCCTAAGGCTGAAGCACCGATACCACCTACCATCACCATAAGAAATGTTTTAGCTGTGATTTGTACAGGGTCTTTGTGTTCCATTTTCCGCCATAGGATCCATGTGATCAGTCCGAGCAGAAGTCCGACACAACCAAATACAACTCCCGGCTGAAAGGCTTCCCATTCTTTTATCATTGCCATGCACATACCAAGGGCAAATAAAACACCGCTGATGGTTCCTAATACTAATGCGATAAAACTACTTTTTTTCATTTGAAATACCTCCATCTGTATTAAAGCAACAGTTGTTGTTTTAATACAGATTCAGTATAATTGTAATAACCGGCAGAAACAATCATCAGTTTGATGTGAAGTGTTGGAATAATGGAAGAGGAAACCAATGAACACAAAAAATAATCGGCGGCGCCGTGAATCAATGGAACGTATTCAGAAAGTCTTTATTGAATTGCTGCAAACGAAAGAACTTCATGAGATAAGTGTTTCAGATATTTGCAAGCGCTGCGAATTAAACCGCAGTACGTTTTACGCTAATTTTGTAGATATTTATGAACTTGCAGACAAGGTCAGAGAAGATTTGGAAAGTGAAGTGAATTTGCTTTATGAAGCGGAAACAACACAAGGCTTTAACAGCAATGATTATTTAAAATTGTTTTATCATATCAAGGAAAATCAATTATTCTACCGCACCTATTTTAAGCTAGGTTATGATAATCAGTTTAAACTTGAATATTATGACATTCATCAGGCGAAACAGCATTTTGATAATCGGCATATTGAATATCATGTAGAATTTTTCAGAAGCGGCTTTAACGCAATCGTGAAAAAATGGCTAGGCAGTGGTTGTAAAGAGACACCGGAAGAAATGGATGAGATCATTCGCGGTGAATATCGCGGACGAGTTTCAAAATAATAAAGCAATTTGTGTTTATTTTTCATAATGCTGATGGACTTTTAAGGATAGTGTTTACAGTTTTAGAAATATTGGCTTTTACTCTTCATTTACCGTTTCTTAACATAAATTTTATATCATAAAAGATGGAATGTTGTTATAATGAATACAGTTGAAAGCGAGGAAATGAATATGAAAATATTAGTTACCGGTGGAACAGGCTATATTGGTTCTCATACATGTGTAGAATTATTGAATGCTGGTTATGAAGTTGTCATTATTGATAATTTGTATAATTCAAAATTAGAGGTAGTGGATAAGATTGAACAGCTGACAAATAAGAAATTTGCTTTCTATGAAAATGATGTTTGTGATGAAGAAGCGGTAAGACGTATCTTTACGGATCATCATATTGACGCGGTGATTCATTTTGCGGGTTATAAAGCAGTTGGTGAAAGTGTTGCAAAGCCTTTGATGTATTATCAGAATAATCTTGATTCTACAATCGTATTATGCAAAGTGATGAATGAGTTTAATTGCAAACGCATAGTATTCTCATCGAGTGCTACGGTTTATGGCGATCCTGCATCATTGCCGATCAAGGAGGATTTCCCGCTTTCTACAACGAATCCTTATGGTACGACAAAATTGTTCATTGAGAGAATTCTGACTGATCTGCAGTATGCGGATAAGGAA
This sequence comes from Clostridiales bacterium VE202-08, assembly GCA_000508965.1. Taxonomy (GTDB): domain Bacteria; phylum Bacillota_I; class Bacilli_A; order Erysipelotrichales; family Erysipelotrichaceae; genus Dielma. Next base: position 70,099 of record BAHV02000001.1, on the reverse strand, counting down.
TGGAGTGTTGGTCTGCTGAGATATTTCAATCCAATCGGTGCGCATGAATCAGGCTTGTTAGGTGAAAGTCCTAATGATATTCCTAATAATTTAATGCCATATATTGTAAAGGTTGCTAATAAAGAGCTTCCGCATTTGAATGTCTTCGGTGATGATTATAATACACCGGATGGCACAGGGGTTCGTGATTATATCCATGTTGTTGACTTAGCATTAGGTCATATCAAGGCTGTTGAGAAAATCGCTCAGGGAAGTGGTGTGAAGATTTATAACCTCGGTACCGGCAATGGTTTCTCAGTGCTTGATTTAGTGAAAACCTTTGCCTGTGTGAATAATATTGAAGTTCCGTATAAGATCACAGACCGCCGGCCGGGTGATATTGCGGCTTGTTATGCTGATCCGACAAAGGCAAGAGAAGAACTTGGCTGGGAGGCACATAAGGGTATTGAAGAGATGTGCAGGGATTCATGGAACTTTGTACAAAAACAAAAATAATTTGAATATATAATGAAAACCGCGATTGCTGATAAGCTTCTCTTAAATAGACAATGTTATTCGTTGAATATTAGAGATGTTATCTAATAAAAAAGCGGTTTTTATTATTAATCATAGTAATGTTTACCTCGTATATATAGGTGAGGTGAAGCATGAAATGTGAACGCTGTCAGAATACTGATCTTAAATATTTCTACAATGATAACGGAACTTATTACTGCCGCCGCTGCATTGCGTTCGGCCGGCTTGATGTAGGAACAGTACCCAAGGCTTATACTTATGTGCCGAAACGCCATCGCTGTAATTATGATCTTGAGTTTCAACTGACAGATCAGCAATTAAAAGCCAGTAAGGAAATAGTGTCCCATCTTGCAGCAGGTCATGATGTTTTGGTATATGCGGCATGCGGTGCGGGCAAGACTGAATTGACGATGGAGCCTTTGAAACAGGCGCTGAATGCGGGGAAAAAGGTAGGCATAGCCATTTCACGCAGACAGGTTGTTTTAGAAATTGCTCAGCGGATGCAGAGAGCGTTTAAGACATTAAAGGTCGTTCCGGTATGTCAAGGTTTTACTGAGATTACCGAGGGTGATCTGATTGTCTGTACGATGCATCAGCTTTATCGTTATCATCAAGCCTTTGATTTACTCGTTATGGATGAAGTAGATGCTTTTCCCTATAAGGGAAATGAGCTGCTGTCGGCAGTGGCCAAAAATAGCTGCAAAGGGAGGATTCTTTATCTGACTGCCACGCCCGATTCTTTAATGCTGAAAGAGGTAAGCGGGGGCAGGCTGAAGATGGTCGAATTGTTCCAGCGGCCGCATGGTCATCCTTTAGTTTTGCCCCTTATTAAACAGCTGCCAGTGCCTTTACAGCTGGTCAGTCTATTAATCATCATGCGCCAGCAGAAAAAGCCATTGCTGATATTTGTGCCGACAATTGAATTGGCACAACGTTATGGACTGCTCTTTTCACCGCTTTTTCACTGTGCATCACTGACCAGCAAAACAATTGAAAAGGATCAGATTATCAGCAGGCTGAGAAAACGTGAGCTTGATTTCATCTTCACCACAACCATTCTTGAACGCGGCATCACGATTCCCGGCGTGGATGTCGTTGTTTTACAAAGTGATCATGCTGTTTTTGACGAGGCATCATTAATACAAATCATCGGCAGGGTTGGCAGGAGCCGTGACTGCCCTTCAGGAATGGGCGTTTTTTACTGCATACATAAAACAACGGCAATCAAACGCTGTGTGCGTGCTTTGGAGAAAATGAATGAAACATTGGTGTCCAATCTGTTTTAAATCTGCGGACGAGCATCAGCCCTTTATGCGCTGGCTGAAGGGAGGGGATAGTATCTGCGGTAAATGCCGGGCAAATTTTGAGGAATGCAATGAAAGCTATCAGCTTCATGCACTGAATATTCACGCATTTTATTATTACAATGATTATGTTGAAAATCTGCTTTTTCAATATAAAGAGGGGCGTGATATTGCTCTTGCAGAAGTATTTTTGGCGGCAGTGCGTGAAGAATTGTTCGACAGATGCCGACATAAGATACTGATTCCAATGCCCAGCGCGCAGCGGAAAATAAGCGAGCGCGGGTTTAGCCATCTGCATGAGATGCTGAAGGGAATGGATATTGAGTGCTGTGATTGTCTGGTGAAAGGTGAAGATTACAAACAAAGTCTACATCGAGGAAAATCAAGAGGTCAGATCAGGAATGTAATAAAGCTTAAATCTGCAGCTGAAATTCCTACCCAAAAGCTCGTTCTATTTGATGATGTCTGTACAAGCGGTTCAACCTTGCTGGCAGCATATGATTTATTGCGTGAATATAATGATCAAATCACGGCCGAAGTGATTTGTGTTCACCGTCATTTTGTCGAAACCTGCGATGAAAATTAGTTGTATCAAGTCGGTGCGTCTTCTATACTAAGGGTGCATGGGAAAGGAGTACAGTATGCAAGGTAAAGTAAAGTGGTTTAATCAAGAAAAAGGATTTGGATTTATTGTCGGTGAGGATGAGAAGGAATACTTTGTTCACTATTCACAAATTCGTCAGGAAGGCTTTAAAACTTTAGAGGAAGGCAACGCTGTGGAATTCGAAGCTGCAAGCGCAGATAAAGGGCTTCAGGCACGCGATGTGCGCAGAAAATAAAGGTTGCAATTTGACGGATTTAAGCTATAATATTAATATGTAGTTGGATAGCAACATCATAGAAAGGTATAGGAATAAAAGAAATGCAAGGAAAAGTAAAAATGTTTAACCAAGAGAAGGGTTACGGATTCATTACATTAGAAGATGGTAAGGATGTATTCTTCCACTATTCTCAATTAATGATGGAAGGTTTCAAAACTATCGAAAATGACACACCAGTTGAATTCGAAATCGTTGAAACTGATCGTGGTCTTCAAGCACATAATATCGTTAAACTGTAAAAAAACAAAGGAAAGCGGGCAACCGCTTTTTTCTTTTGTTATGGTAAAAATGTTTCCGTTTTTTGCATTATTTAATATAATAAAAAGAGAGGGAAACATTATGAAAAAAATAGGGATTATTGGTTTAGCCCTGCTGCTTTGGGGATGCGGCAGCGTCAGAGAAAATGAGATTCCCCAATCCAATGAAATTAGCGTAAGCTCAATTTATCTGCATCAGGGGGAACTCCATAATTTATCTGTCAAGGTTTTTTATCCGCTGCGTTTGGCGGCAGTAAATGAGGGCGAAATTGAAAAGGTGGTTTTGGTTAAAGGCAATCAGGATGAAGCTGTCGAAATTACGGTAAGTGATCAAGCAGAGCTGGATAAGATTGCTGATTATTTTAAAACAATTGAAATTGGCGAAGATACAACGAGCTTAGGCCCAGGCACCTGGTATGATTTTGAAATCACGCTTAAAGGCAAAGAACCTTTGTATTTCAGGTTTAATCATATTGGTTTATGTACAGGACAATGTGTATATACGGAACAATTTGCACAGCTCGAAGCTTTAGCGGCGGATATTAAGGGTGAAGAAAAAGCTGTGAAGGGTATGCCTGCTGATACTTATTTCACGCAAGTTTTAAGTTGGACAGATGTAATGCCGGTTATTCCTAATTATTATGCAGCTGCACCGATAAGCGAAGAACCTATCATCATTGATTCATGGTCTGAAATACAAAATACAAAGTATCAGCTTTTAAGGATAGCCAATTATATCGATGAAGATTTTGAATCAGTCACCGATATTACAGATACAAAAACATTAACCGCCGGTTTAATCCAACAGGCAGAAAAGTATGACTGTTTTGAAGAACCTGAAAATGTATGCCGCAATCGTGAAAATAATGATCTGCTTTATTTCCCGGCGGGTAAGCCGGGATCATCGAATGTGCATCCGGATGTCTATAAGGCGGTACCGTACAGCAGTGTCGAACAGGCGGGGAAGGAAATATTCGGTGATGACTATACACTGCCCGATCTTGATGATGGCTCATTAGTTTCTCAGAGTATGCAGGGCTATGCACATTCTGCAGCTGATAAACTTTTCTTTTATCATCTTCCTTATGAGTATTGGTTCCCAGTAACTAAGGCTTTATTTATTACTGATGAACAGCAATCTGAAGATCTACGTGTTTTCACATTTTTCAAAGCAACAACTGGATACTGGTTCGGTGAGGATATGCCGCTTCCGCAGCTTCAGGGTAAGAATGGCTTTGTTATCAAACATTCATATGAAGATTCGGTCAGTGATCTAATTAATGAGTACCGGGATCATTTTGATGCATGGGAATATGTAATCAAGCAGGATGGAGATCATTATCGGCTTATTTCAGGCCGCTGTTTAAATCGAAGCGAACCGGCAGCTGTACAAGTTGACCCTGAAAAGCCTGATTATTATTTTGATGAACAGGGCTTGCTGAAGATTAATCTTGCCAGCAAGGAGGCGGCTTATTTCAATGAATGGGTTGTGAATCAAAAAGATCAGGGTAACGTCTATAAAGTCAATGTCCATGATGGCTTGCTGAGTGTTTGGATAGAAGGTGTGGATAATAATGCGGTAGTATTTGATGTCGCAGCCGGGGAAACATTAACAACTACTCAGCTGATTCAAAAACTAAAGATTGATCCTGATCGTGTTGTTTCCGCAATCAAGGCAATGCCAGAGTACAGTTCTTATATTGTTGATTTGGATGATGTGAGTAATAAAATCGGTGAATTTAAGACTTCTAAGCTGTTTATCAACAGTCAGGGACGGCTGGCCTATGACTTTGATTATTTTGGCATTATCCTGTTTGAATGGGGGGAAGTTCGATGAAAAAACAATTATGCTGTATACTGACAGTTCTGCTTTGCGGATGTTCTCCGGTGTCAGAAACTGATGAGAATAAATCAAAAATAGTTTATGCGGCGGCTGAATATTGCGCTGATGATGAATGCAGTGAAAAAATCAGAGTTAAATACAATGATTCTGAAATTAAAAAATTAGAAGCTTATCTGGATGCCCTGCCAGTGATGAGTGATGCCAAGCACAGTGGTAATACTATTGCGAAGCTTGTCCTGCAGGATGATGAGGGGCTGCAGTATACGATTACGGAGGATTCACAAATCGAACCTAGCGGAATCAGCTATTATCTGAACGATTTAAACCAAGAAAGATCGCTGCCGGTAAGCAAGGAGCCAAGTCTGCTGAAGCAGCTGCGGACATTGGCGGGAGAGCTGCTTGCCGGGGATGAGACGCTGGGCTATGAGATGAGAGATGATTTCTTCGTGGTTAGTTACAGTGATCGATATATTACTCGAACAGCTCCGGGCGGTCAGCCATATTTTGAAGAAAATGTTCTGCGGGGTGATCCTGTTTATTCCTTATTGTTTTTTATCGATGAAAGTTTTACTGAATATGCTCAGATAAAAGATCAAAAGCGGTTATTGACCGGTTTGCTGAATCAATTGGAATTTGCTGATAACTACACGCCTAATATCATGCCGTATGGTGACAGTCTGCTTTATTCGGCAGAAAGTATCGGCAGTGATTTGGTTTTGAATAAAGGCAATGAATTAATCAGCGGTTTTACGCTGCCGCAGCTGACAACTTCTATGCTGGGAGTAAGCGGCTATGCTCACTATTACTATGATCAGGGCAGCAATCAGTATATGAAGCAAATAGCGAAGGATATTATGCCGGCTTCATTTTTAGATACACTTTTAGTACCAATTCAAATCCATGAAAATCATGTTCGTTTGGCAAAGGTGAAGGTGCAGAATTTCATGTTCAGTCATGCCAACTACATTCAGAGCTTTCAGCCAATCATTGAGGATGTACCCGCGTGGCTGCTTTTTGACTATGAAGCATTGTTTGATACAGTAGTCAATCATCTTGATAAATTCACTATCTATGATGTGGAATTAGACGATCAGCAGCGGCTGAAGTCTGTTGAGATCATCAGGCAGTCACCAACTCATGATGAACTGTCGGTACAAGCCAGTGACTTCATATTGAATGAAAATGGTGACAACAGCATCTATACTTACCAGTCGATTTCTGAAGCTGCGAGAGTCTATAACGCAGTAATGGGTAGTTTAAATTATCAAATCATACAATCTGCATTCGTTGATGGAGAATCATTCATCGAAATCAGACTTCGTTACGGTTATGAAAATCAAGTTGCTGAAAAACATATCCTGATAGATAAGTCAGATGGCAGCGTGCTTGATGATGGCTTATTCAATGAACGATATTTTAAGGGTCAGCTTGCTATCCGGCTTGAAAAGCAGCTTGCCGATCAGAATATTGAAGCGTGTGCCCTGGCTTATGAGGATAATCTCGATACAGCGCGTTGTTATGTCAAGCCAATCATAGCGGATACTTATGATCCCTATCAGAATAATCTTGTATTCAGCAGTTTTGCTCTTGATGAAGAAGGAAAGCTTTATCTGCCAATCATGATTCGCGAATACGGCGCATTTGCGGAAACAATTAAGCTTTATCCGCAACATTAAACAGAGTTAAGCGATATCATTTTTTCGATTTTGTCAATTTTTATCATAAATTAAAATTATTTGTGTACTTTAAGCGGGTTTGAAGCAGCGGAGAATGAAAAAAACTCCGCTTTTTATTGGCTTTTCTGAATATTTCAAGTATAATAAACTATGGTATCCTTATGAGTATTCTATGGAGGTAAGAGAGAATGGCGAATTTTTTTGAACGATTATTTAGTGAAGAAGCAAGGTTATTAAAAAAATATGAAGCAAAAGCGCAGGAAGTTGATGCGTTAAAAGATAAAATGGCAGCCTTGAATGACGGTGAATTACAGAATAAGACTGTGGAGTTCAGAGCCCGTCTGAAAAAGGGTGAAACTTTGGATGATTTGCTTCCGGAAGCATTTGCGGTTATCCGTGAAGCTGCGAAACGTGTTATCGGTGAATTCCCGTACATGGTTCAGATCATTGGTTCAATCGTAATGCATAATGGCGATATTGCGGAAATGAAGACAGGTGAAGGTAAAACATTAACTTCAATCATGTGTACATATCTGAATGCTTTGTCAGGTGAAGGTGTTCATGTCGTAACTGTCAATGAATACTTGGCATCTCGTGATGCCCGCTGGATGGGACAAATTTTTGAATTCTTAGGTTTGAGTGTCGGCGTCAATGCCCGTGAATTAACACCGGATCAAAAACGTGCGGCTTATGCCTGTGACATTACTTATACAACCAATGCCGAATTAGGTTTTGATTATCTGCGTGACAACATGGTTACCAGAGTTCAGGATCGTGTACTCCGCGGTCTGCACTTTGCGATGGTCGATGAAGTCGATTCAATTTTAGTCGATGAATCAAGAACTCCGTTAATCATTTCCGGCGGTAAACGTCAAACAGCCAATTTATATAAACAAGCAGATATTTTTGCGAAAGCATTAGGACCTGATGATTATACGATTGATGCTCAGTCAAAGGCTATCCAGCTGACTGATTCTGGTGTTGACCGTGCAGAAAAAATGTTCAGTATCAAGAATCTTTATGATATTCAGCACACACAGCTGGTGCATCACATCCAGCAGGCATTAAAAGCCAACTATATCATGGGCAAGGATGTTGAGTATGTAGTTCAAGACAATGAAATCGTGATCGTTGACCAGTTCACTGGCCGTATCATGAAAGGCCGTGCTTATTCAGATGGTCTGCACCAGGCGATTGAAGCTAAAGAAGGCGTAACAATCAAAGAAGAAACTTCTACATTGGCTACGATTACTTATCAGAACTTCTTCCGTTTATATGACAAGCTGGCAGGTATGACAGGTACTGCTAAGACTGAGGAAGAGGAATTCTTAGATACATATAACATGCGGGTTATTTCAATTCCTACAAACCGTCCGGTTCAGCGTATTGATTATCCGGATGCAATCTTTGCGAATCAAAAATTAAAATTCAACGCTTTAGTAAAAGAAGTTATCGCGTGTCATGAAAAAGGTCAGCCGGTACTGGTTGGTACTATTTCTGTCGAAGTCAGTGAACAGCTGTCTGAAATGTTAAGAGAAATTGGGATCAAGCATGAAGTGCTGAATGCGAAGAATCATGCTCGTGAAGCTGAAATTATCGCGTTGGCAGGCCGTAAGGGTGCGGTTACGATCGCTACAAATATGGCAGGCCGCGGTACCGATATTAAAATTAACGATGAAGTGCGCGCGTTAGGCGGTTTGGCTGTATTAGGTTCAGAACGTCATGAATCACGCCGTATCGATAATCAGCTGCGCGGTCGTTCAGGCCGTCAGGGAGACCCTGGTTATTCTCGTTTCTATGTTTCTTTAAGAGATGAATTGATGGTTCGTTTCGGCGGTGAAAAGCTGGAAGGATTATTTGATAAATTAGGTGATGAACAGATTGAGTCACCAATGGTAACAAAGGCAATTACTTCGGCTCAGAAACGTGTTGAAGGACAGAACTTCGATATTCGTAAGAGCTTGCTGGAGTATGATGATGTATTGCGTCAGCAGCGTGAAATCATGTATGAACAGCGTAATTATGTATTAGAAAATGAAGATGTTCATGCAATTGTCCGCGATATGTTTGACCGTGTTATCACTGCGACAATCAGAAATAATGCTGATCCTAAGCATGACAAGGTCAATGGTGAAGAAGCGGTTAAGGGGCTTGATGTATTAGGCTGTCCGGAAGGCTTGATCAGTGCCTCAGAATTAGATGGCAAGAGTGTTGATGAGGCGGCTACATTAGCTGCTGATAAAGCATGGAAAGCTTATAATGACAAAATTGAACCGGTAATGGAAGGTTATCTGCCATTTGAAAAGAATATCGTATTAAAAACAATGGACCGCAACTGGATCGACCATATCGATACAATGGATAAATTAAGAAATGGTATCCATCTGCGTTCTTATGCTCAGACACAGCCGCTTCAGGCTTATGTTGAAGAGGGTTATGCAATGTTTGAAGAAATGATGGAACAGATCGCCAGAGAAGTTGTCTTCTACGCAAATAAAATGAACATTCAAGTTCGGGAAAGAGCGCCAAGATAATGGAATTATTTGAAATCAAACAGGGAGTCGATAACTATTGCAGCAAGCTGCAGCAGTTAGGTGATTCACTTTGACTTGCCTGCTAAAAAACAGACTATTAATGAATTAACCGCGGAGAGTGAAAGTGAAAATTTCTGGAATGACGCAAGACATGCCCAGAGTATTATCAATAAGCTGAATGCGCTGAAGGATGTTGTTTCTGCATATGAAAAGCTAAATGCGGCTTTTGCTTCCATGGCAGAAACAGCGGCTATATTAAAAAGTGAAATGGATGCTGAATTATTTGAACTTTTTGAGGAAGAATATCATGAAGCGGAGGACGCTTTTGAGAAGTTTGAGATGAAGGTTCTGCTGTCCCATGAATATGATCACTCAAGTGCTATTCTTGAACTGCATCCGGGTGCTGGCGGTACAGAAAGTCAGGACTGGGCGGAAATGCTTTATCGGATGTATTCACGCTGGGCACAAAGCAAAGGCTATAAGTGCACGGTGCTTGATTATCTGGATGGTGAAGAGGCTGGCTTGAAATCAGTATCCTTACTGATTGAGGGTGATTTGGCTTATGGCTATCTGAAAGCTGAAAAAGGTGTGCATCGATTAGTCCGCATTTCACCTTTCGATTCTTCGGGAAGACGTCATACTTCATTTGCTTCCGTAGATATTATGCCGCAGTTCAATAACGAAATTGAAATCGAATTGAATCCTAATGATTTGATCGTTGATACGCACCGGGCTTCCGGCGCCGGCGGTCAGCATATCAATAAAACTGATTCAGCAGTCCGTATTACCCATAAGCCGACAGGTTTAACGGCAAGCTGTCAGGCCGGCCGTTCGCAGCATGAAAACCGTGAACAGGCGATGAATATTCTGAAATCACGCATTTATCAGCAGATGATTGAGGAACAGGAAGCCAAGCTTGCGGATATTAAGGGTGAACAGAAGCGAATCGAATGGGGTTCTCAGATACGTTCCTATGTATTTCAGCCATATCGTATGGTAAAGGATCTGCGTACCGGATATGAAACCGGCAATGTCCAAGCTGTCATGGACGGTGATTTGGACGGTTTCATCTTTGCTTATTTGAAATCACAGATTAAGTAGACGCTTGTCTACTTTTTTTAAAGGAGGATTGCTATGAAATTAGATAAAAGTCATCTGTTTGATTATTTTCTTGTATTAGCTGGGAATTTTTTGGTAGCTTTCGCAGTTGCCGGCTTCATTTTACCTAATAATATTCTTTCCGGTGGCTTAGCCGGTATATCGGTCGCTCTGTATCCGGTCTTTCATATCGATCCGGAATTATTGATCACCGTGCTGACCTTTGGCTTCTTCCTTTTTGGTTCCTTAGTTCTAGGAAAGAGCTTTGCTGTCAAAACAGCCCTCTCGACAATCGCTTATCCCTTTTTTCTAAACATCATTACTTTATTTCTGACAGATCGGCAGCTGACTGCGAATCCGATTCTAGCAAGTTTATACGGCGGTGTAGTGCTGGGCTTAGGGGTTGGTTTAGTATTCAGAACCGGAGCTTCAACCGGGGGCATGGATATTCCGCCGCTCATCGTGCATAAGTATACAAATATTCCTTTAGGTACATTAGTGATGATTACTGATGGATTGACCGTATTGCTGGGAATCGCGACACATTCTGTCGAGGCGGCGCTGATCGGTATCTTATCTGTCTGGTCATCTTCCTATATGGTTGATAAGGCATTGAGTTTTGGCGGTCAGTCGACTAAGTCGATTTTTATCATTTCTGAGCATACAAAAGAAATTCTTGACATGATTCATACTGAATTAGACCGTGGTGCTACTATTTTAAAAGGTGTGGGCGGATATTCAGGCGAAGAAAAAGACGTGATATTGGTTGTGATTATGAATAAACAGTATCCGATGCTGAATAAGCTGGTAATCAGCGCTGATCCTAATGCATTTATGATTGTTGAAGATGCGAAAGAAGTCAAAGGCAATGGCTTTACGATGAATCTGGAAGAGAATCGCAACGGTCTCATTAAAAAGTAACAAATATTGGTATTCAGAGAGTTCTATTTTAATTTAAAATGGAACTCTCTTTGTGTTATAATGATACGTGAAGGATGTGAGATCTTGATTTATTTAGAAAACGTATCAAAATGTTACAAAAATGGAGTCAATGCTCTAGACAATATTAACTTACAAATTAACGATGGTGAATTCGTTTACATAATTGGTCCGACCGGATCAGGAAAATCAACTTTAATAAAATTATTGGATGGCGAAGAAATACCGACAGCAGGCACAGTCAGTGTTGAAGGCATTGATGTCGGCAAGCTGAAGCATCGCCGGGTTCCATATTATCGCCGTAATATCGGTGTAGTATTCCAGGATTTTCGTCTGCTTCCGCATATGACAATTTTTGAGAATGTCGCTTTTGCACTAGAAGCAATCGGTAAAGATAAGGTCTCGATCCGCCGCCGAGTGCGCGAGGTTTTGGAACTGGTCGATCTAAGTGATAAGGCTAAATCATTTCCTAATCAATTATCCGGCGGTCAGCAGCAGCGTGCGACGATAGCCCGTGCGATTGCCAATAAACCAAAAGTATTGATTGCTGATGAACCTACCGGTAACCTGGACCCGGAGAAGTCTAACGAAATTCTTGAACTGTTGGAAAAAATCAACATTGAAGAAGGTACGACGATCCTGATGGTGACTCATGATATAACCTTGGTTAATAAATATAAAAAACGCACGATTTCACTGGAACAGGGAAATGTCAGTGCAGACAGTGCTAAGGGAGGTTATATCCGATGATTCAGTTTTTTAAGAGTATCCCTTACCATATCAAAGCGGCGTTTAAAAGCATTTTCCGGCATTTGGCAATGTCAATTTCGGCCGCCAGTGCGGTAACTGTGACGCTTGTTTTAATGGCTTGTTTTTTGTTGGTTGCCGGCAATATCGGCAGTTTCACACATAATCTTGAAAACAGTGTAAAGATCCATGTGAAAGTAGCACCGACGGTCAGTGAAGAAGCAGATATTCAAAATCTTGAAGGTCAGCTGAATACGATCACGTATGTGAAGTCAGTTGAATTTTCAGATAAAAATGAAGAATTTGATTTATTTATGGAATATATCAAGAGTACCGGCGGCAGTGCCAGTTATTATGAACGCTATACCGGTGAGAATAATCCGCTGCGTAACGCTTTTATAATTGAAGTAACTGATCCTGAGCAGATTGAAACGGTGCGTTTAGAAATATTAAAGCTGGACGGCATTGAAAGTGCTGAGTATGGCGGTGCAAGTGCTAATCAGATGATTACGGCCTTTGATTCAATCCGTAACGGCGGTGCCATCTTTATCTTAGCGCTGAGTCTTTTGGCAATTTTCCTAATTTCTAATACGATTAAAATGACGATTTATGCCCGCAATGAAGAAATTGCTATCATGCGTAATGTCGGAGCAGCAAACTGGTTTATTAAGACGCCATTTATGATTGAGGGAATGGTAATCGGCTTCATGGGCGCAGTTATACCGGTTATCTTTACCTTTGTTGCTTATAACATGCTTTATAAATCATTGGGCGGTGTTTTCTTCACGGAAATGTTCCCGCTGCAGCCGCTGATGCCGTTTGGCGGTTATGTGTGCTTAGCGCTTGTTGGCTGTGGTATGGCTGTTGGTTTGATAGGCAGCTTCTTCTCCGTGAATAAGTATTTGAGGTGGAAACGATGAAAAGAAATATTAAAATACTCATGCTGAGCGCCTCAATGGCTGTGATGACTTTAGTGCCATCAACGCTGAAGGCGGATGATTTCAGCGGTCAGGAGAGTTATTATATTGATTTTTGTTCAAGGCCTTTACAGACTCAGGAAGATGCCGATACATGTAAGGCATTCAAGGCGTGGTATCGTGAACAGGCGGCTAATTATCAGGCGATTGCCGGTGAAATCAGTGAAAAAATCGCGGCTCTTGAGGGTGATATCAGTGCGGCTGGTCTTCAGGTCAAGGAATATGAGACACAGATAGAGGATTTGAATAATCAGATTACGGCATTGGAAGCCAGCATTGCTGAAATAGAAAACAGCATTGCAGTGCTTGAAGAACAGATTGCTGAAAAGGAAGCAGATATTGAAGAACGTGACCGTCAAATCAAAGAAGGTATGGTCAGCATGCAGTCTTATGTCGGCGTCAATGCGTATATTGATATTATCATGGGTGCCAGTGATTTGATTGATATGATTCGCCGTATTTCTGTGTTGCAGGATATTACCGCCTATGAACAGGGTAATATTGAAGAATTGAATAAACAGATTGAACAATTGAATTTTGATAAGAGCGAATTGGATCGTCTGAAGCAGGAAGCTGTTGATCAGCAGGAATTGCTGGCAAGCCAACGCGAAAGTTTGCAAGCTGCTAAGGATGAATTGCAGCGCGTCATTGATGAACTGCATGCGCAGCAGGCGGTTTTGGAAGAAGAAAAGCGTACAAATGCTCAGGCAGGTTCGGATATTTTAAGTATCATTCCTAATTTGAGTGAAACCGTTATTGGTAATTATGAAGGCAGCAACGGTTTTATCGTACCTGTTTCAGGTTATACGATTTCAGCGGGTACTTGGGCTTATTATGGCACCAATACAGCTCACCTTGGTCTTGACTTTGCGGCATCAATCGGCACGCCGATCGTTGCTCCTGCTAACTGTATTGTGGCGTATGCTAATAATCCGGCGCCTTCTAATGGCGGGTATTTAGGCAACTGGATCGGCTGGCCTTATGGCGGCGGTAATACTGTATCATTGATTGGTGAAGTCAACGGAACAACCTATATGTTCTCGTTCTTCCATATGTCGCAGCAGCCATTCCCGGTTAAAGCGGGCGATCAAGTGAATGCCGGACAGGTAATTGGCGCTGTTGGACATTCCGGCAACTCAACGGGACCACATTTACATTTTGAAATTGTCAATATGGGATCGCAAAGTGTAGCTGATGTATATAACTGGTTCCAATCAACGGCTGACTTCTCAGGCGGCAGCGGCTGGAATACAAGCTCAGCTTGTTCTGCCCGCGGCTGGGCAGTACCATGCCGTGAAAGACCCGAAGATATGTTGGGCTTGTAATGCAGCAAACCTGGTTAATACGCCAGGTTTTCTTATTTTGTTAATCTTGCGGGAATCAGAACGGCTTATATTTGTAAAGGATTCTTACGCTTTTCTTATATTTCCTTGTTCTAATCTTGATTCATGAGTGAAAACAGCTTCTTTGTGGTATAATAGCTTAGACGAAATGAGGAATAGACATGCAATTTTGTGAATTAAATGAACAGGAATATACAGCTTTCGCAAAACACCATGAATACGGCAGCTTCATGCAAAGTAAGGAAGCTTATGATATAAAAGCAGAAGGCGGCTGGGAAGGCGCCTATTTGGGCGTAAAAGAGAAGGATAAAATTATTGCGGCAACCTTGTTGGTGTCAATGCCGGTGATGAAGAAATTCCGTTACTTTTATGCTCAGCGTGGTTTTCTTCTAGATTATAAGAATAAAGAATTATTAAAATATTTCCTGGGAAATATAAAAGATTACTGTCATGCGCATAAGGGTCTTTATTTAAGGATTGATCCTTATGTCTGCTTGCAGGAGCGTGATATTAATGGCGATCTTGTTGAAGGCGGTTTTGATAATCATGATATTGTTCAAAATCTAATTGATATGGGCTGTCATTATTGCGGGGAAACAAAAGGCTTCAGGGACGATCAGCAGGTAAGATGGATGTTTGTCCTTGACTTAGAAGGTAAGGATGCGGATACACTCTTGAAAGAGATGGATCAGCAAACACGCTGGTCGATCAATAAGACGGTTAAGATGGGAATTGATGTGCGTTTTCTTTCTTATGATGAATTGCCTATTTTTAAGAAAATGATGGATCATACCAGTGAACGCCGTGGTTTTAAAGATCGTGAACTGGAATTTTATCAGCGGCAGATGCGCTGCTACGGTGAAGGAAACGTTAAAGTGCCGTATGCAGTTTTAGATTTGGATAAATATGAAGCAAATATGCAGGCAGATCTTGATAATCAGCTGAAAGAAAAAGCGGAAGTTGAAGAGA
This sequence comes from Clostridiales bacterium VE202-08, assembly GCA_000508965.1. GTDB lineage: Bacteria > Bacillota_I > Bacilli_A > Erysipelotrichales > Erysipelotrichaceae > Dielma. The sequence continues at coordinate 55,015 of BAHV02000001.1, read as the reverse complement.
TGCTGGCTAAACAGCCAAATTCTAAAAAGTTTAATAAACGTTTAAAGGTTGTCGATGAGGCGATTGAGATCGCACAGCGCCGATTCAAAGAGGCTCAAGAGCTGAAGGCTAAAGAAGGTAATGAATTACCTCTGGCAACTGCCTTTTTTATCACATTGAACGGTAATGAAATGATTTATCTGTCCAGTGGGGCTTATGATGAATATATGCGTTTTAATGGACCGTATGCGATTCAGTGGACGATGATTCAATACGCTTTGAATCATGGCTATAAGCGTTATAATTTTTATGGCACAAGCGGTAATTTCAATAAAGAGGCTGATGATTATGGCGTTTATCTATTTAAAAAAGGATTTGGCGGTCATGTGGAAGAATTGGTGGGTGACTTTATTCTGCCGATTGATGCGATGATGTTTGCAATCTATAATCGTTTGAAAAAAATAGTCTGAGAGCAAATGCTCTCTCGTTTTAGTTTTAGTGAGTTTGTGGTAAAATATCAACATGATAAAAGAAGGTGTCTCTATGGAAGAAAAAAATACAGAAAATTTCTCTGATGAAAATAAAGTGGTTCGGGTAAAGCTTGTTCGGCATCGCTGGCCGGATGAAATTGCGGCAAGAAGAAAAAAACAGCGTCAGATCATGGGTACGATTTTGGCCTGTGCGCTTTTCTTTACCGCCGGTTTTGCATTGTCTTCATTTGTACAGCCGGGGAATTCCGGCATATCAGCGAGTTCAAATAAAATGAATACGGTTTATGAAGTGATGAAGGAGCTGTGGTATTTCGGTAAGGATATGGATGATTTAGAAAATACATTGCTTGATGGTGCAATTAACGGTCTTGTCGACAGCGGCGGCGATCCGCATACAATGTATATGGATGCGGAATTGATGAATCGTTTTATCAGCAATCTTGAAGGCAGCTTTGAGGGTGTCGGTATTCAATATTTTCCAACGAATGATCGGGCTGTGATTACCCGGATCATCAAAAACTCACCGGCTGAGGCAGCCGGTCTGCTGGCGGGTGACGCAATTTTGAAAATCAATGATCAGAGTGTCGAAGGTAAAACGAGTACAGAGATAAAAAGTATGATTACCGAGAGTGAAAGCAAGGATGTTGATTTAGTGCTGGACCGCAGCGGTGAAGAAATGAATGTGACTTTGACAAGGGCGGAGATTGAAAATTCTGCCTATGGTTATGTGTTGGATCAAGTAGGGATTTTAGAGATCAGTTCCTTTGCGGAAACTACCGCTCATGAAGTAGGGCTGTATCTTGAAGAATTCTCGGCGCAGGGCATTAACAAACTGATTATCGATCTGCGTGATAATACTGGTGGTTATTTGGTAAGCGTTGTGGATACAGCGTCTTATTTCCTGCCTGATGATACGGTCATATTGAAACAGGAAGATCGGGCGGGAGAAATAACGGAATATAAAACAAAGAATAATATTCATAATTATGATTTTGAGTCTATCGCGCTGCTTGTGAATGAAACTACCGCATCAGCGGCTGAAGTGCTGACAGCTGCTTTAAAGGAACAAAAAGATGTGGATGTGATTGGGAAGCTGACTTACGGCAAGGGAACGGTTCAGCAGTCAATTCCATTCCGTGACGGAAGTGCTATTAAATATACGGTAGCTCAATGGCTGACACCGAAGGATAATAAGATCAACGGTGTAGGTATCACGCCGGATTATGATGTGGATCTGCCGAAAGCGTTAAGTATCAGCTACTATGAAGATAATACTGTTTATGAGGTTGATTCAGTGGCTCAAAACGTGCAGTCCGCACAATATTATCTGCAGTTTAACGGCTATTCTGTCGATCGTACTGACGGTTATTTTTCAGAAGCTACAAGACAGGCTATCCTGACTTTTCAAAGGGATAATGATTTAGCAGAAACAGGGGTTATTGATACAGAATTACTGGTTCGTTTATTTTCGGCAACCACTTATACATGGTTTGAAAATAAGACTGAGCTGGATACACAGCTTGTGAAAGCTATGGAGGTCGTGAATGGAAGATAAACAATTATTTGAACTGGTTTCATCCTACCAGCCTCAGGGTGATCAGCCTAAAGCGATTGAAGAGTTAGTGAATGGTCTGAAGGAAGGGAAAAAGTGTCAAGTATTGCTTGGCGCAACAGGTACTGGTAAAACATTTACGGTTTCCAATGTCATTCAGGCGATGAATCGGCCGACGCTGGTGTTTGCGCATAATAAAACACTAGCCGGACAGCTGTATGCGGAGTTAAAGGAATTCTTTCCAAAGAATCGTGTGGAATATTTCGTTTCCAACTTCGATTATTATCAGCCGGAGGCTTATTTGCCAAGCTCTGATACTTATATTGATAAAACGGCGACAACAAACCAGGAGCTGGATATGCTGCGGATGGCGGCAGTCAATTCGGTATTGGAACGCCGGGATACGATTATTGTAGCTTCAGTAGCCTGTATCTATGGCGCCAGCAATCCGGAACAATACCGGGAGATGTTTTTCACGCTGCGGGTTGGTGAAGTTATTGACCGCAATGTCTTGCTGAAACAACTGGTAGACCGTCAATACAAGCGCAATGATATTGATTTGACGCGCGGCTGTTTTCGAGTGCGCGGTGATGTGATTGAAGTAGCGCCGGGTCATACGGACAGTTATATGCTGAGAATTGAATTATTTGATAATGAAATTGAACGTATTTGTGAGGTTGAGCCGCTGACCGGCAAGCTTTTAAATGCGTATAGTGTCTATGTCATGTATCCCGCCAGCGGTTATGCAACCCGTAAGGATATTTTACTGCGGGCATGTGATACGATCGGTGAGGAGTTGAAGGAGCGGAGTGCCGAGCTTGAAAGAGAAGGCAAACTGCTTGAGAAACAACGGCTTGAACAGCGTGCTTCCTATGATATGGAAGCGCTTCGTGAATTTGGCGTCTGCCCGGGTATTGAAAACTATTCAAGGCATATTGACGGCCGAAAACCTGGCGAAAGACCGTATACTTTACTTGATTATTTCCCAAAGGATTTTTTGTTGATTGTCGATGAAAGTCATGTCTCACTTCCGCAGATCCGCGGTATGTATAACGGGGATCGCGCCCGTAAGGAGACGCTGGTTAATTACGGCTTCCGTCTGCCAAGTGCTTTGGATAACCGACCGATGCGCTTTGAAGAATTTACATCGATGATTAATCAGGCAATCTATGTATCGGCGACCCCCGGCGACTATGAGCTGGAACAGACGCATGGTGAAATTGTCGAACAGATCATTCGTCCTACTGGTCTGCTTGATCCTGAGGTGGAAGTACGGCCAACTGCCGGCCAAATTGATGATCTTGTTGATGAAATCCGCACCCGCATTGAACGCAATGAGCGTGTCTTAGTGACAGCGCTCACTGTGCGCATGGCTGAGGAGCTGACAAATTATCTTAAACAGCTGGATCTGAAGGTCGGCTGGCTGCATCATGAAGTAAAAACCATTGAACGCAGTGAAATTATCCGTGATCTGCGTCTGGGTAAAATTGATGTATTGATTGGTATCAACCTGCTGCGTGAAGGTTTGGATATTCCTGAAGTATCCTTAATTGCCATTTTAGATGCGGATAAGGAAGGCTTCTTGCGCAGTGAGCGCTCTTTGATTCAGATCATCGGCCGAGCTGCCCGTAATGCAGACGGCAGAGTCATCATGTATGCGGATAAGATGACCGACAGTATGAGTAAAGCAATCAATGAGACAAATCGACGCCGTGGAATACAGATTGAATACAATAAGGCGCATAATATCATTCCGAAAACAATTATTAAGCCAGTGCATGAAGTTATGCACAGCAAAGAAACGCAGGAAATGGCGACTGCTTACATGAAGAAGAAAAACAAGCTGGGCAAGAAGGACAAGGTTAAGCTGCTTGAATCACTGGAAAAAGAAATGAAGGAAGCGGCAAAGGCGTTGGATTTCGAGCGTGCTGCCGAACTGCGTGATATGATTATCGAACTGAGGGGTGAATAGGATGCTGGGAAGTACAAAAGTTAAACAGCTGACAGTGAAGAATGTACTCTTAATTATTACATATTCAGTCCTGCTTATTTTTGCGCTGATTAATTATCAGCCGATATTGGCATTTATCGGTAAGATCCTTGATTTGATTTCACCCTTTTTCATCGCTGTCGGAATTGCGTATGTCTTTAATATACCTTTAAAATTTTATTTGAATAAATTGCCGCAGCAGATGAAATACCGCAAAGCGCTGGCTGCGGTATTGGCTTTGGTAACAATTCTTTTGATTTTCTTTGTGATTATCAGAATCATTGCTCCGCAGCTTCAGGAAAGCATCGGAATGTTAATCGATAATGTTCCGGGTTATATTGAGAAAAGCAATGAATTTATCAATAAGCTGACTGCCGAATTTGAATTCAGTGAGGAAATGCTGACGCAGATCAATAATCTGATTGGGGAAGCGAGCAAATGGCTGATGAGCTTTGCCACTGATTTATTACCGCGGCTTTTGGCGATTGGCAAGGGTGTTACCAATGGCATTATGAATTTGTTTCTGGCATTAATCATCGCTGTTTATATGACGGTCAGCAAAACTAAATTGCTGAGTCAGCTGAAAAATGTTTTATATGCATTTTTGCCTGAACCGGTTTATACTTATGTGAATCGTGCGTCAACCATGGCTAATAGCACATTTTCAAGCTTTATCAGCGGTCAGTTGGTGGAAGCGGTCATCATCGGGGTGCTGTGTTACATCGGCTGTCTGGTTTTGAAAATCCCCTACGCGCCGATTCTGGCGGTTGTGATTGGGTGTACGAATATCATACCGATTTTCGGCCCGATTATCGGAACCTTTGTCTGTGCGGTTTTGATTGTGTTTGTTTCACCGATTAAAGCACTGATCTTCATTGTGTTTGGCATCTGTCTTCAACAATTTGAATCCAATCTGATCTATCCTAAGGTTGTCGGAACTTCCGTTGGCTTAAGTGGTTTGTGGGTTTTATTTGCGATTACCTTAGGCGGCGGTTTATTTGGCTTAATGGGAATGCTCTTGGGACTGCCGACATTTGCGGTGGTGTATCGTCTCTGCGGGGATGAGGTTGCGCGTCGGATTGCCTTAAAACAAGCCAAGAAAACCAATGAGGAGCATCTTGAAGAGAAAGATTTGATAAATTAATGAAATACATTGTTCAAAGTTTCCGGATCCAGCGTATAAAACGGTGGTGTTTATGGAGTCTGCGACAATTAAAAATAAGAAGTATTTGATAAATAAAGATACCCCACAAGATAGAATACTGAATTTTGTGAGGTTCCAAGAAGTAATATGAAATAGTAGTGTATATGGGTTATAAGGATTCAGGATATTTTATAAATGAGTATATGAAGCCATTACTTAATGAAGATAAATACTCACAGCGTTTCCAGATAAACCAAATAGTAGAAGCTAAACATATGCAGCAAAGAAAATAGCTGAAAGTGATTATTCAATTATCAACATAAATAAACAATAGCTGAAATAAAAACGAATACAAAGAGGCCGTCATTTCCACTATGGGTTGACGGCTTTATTTTACCCAATTAAATTCAAAGGCAGGGGTCAAACCCAAAAAAAGTTATAGACTCAGGATTTAACCGCTCTTTTTGGATCAATTAAAATGATTCCCCCTTAAAATAGTCTTATATCTATTTTTTTAGAACCTGATATAAACAGAGTAACTATTAAAGCACATAAGTAAAAAAGAAAGATTGTGCCTACTCTAAGAATCATAAATAAACCGAGTTAGGAAAGAGAACGGCTTCGCTACAAAATTGTCATGAAGCATTTTCTTGCTCTATATTAAAAGAGTATCGCTTATTGAATCAAATATGTCCTGAAAATACTATAAATCAAACACTATGACTGTATGATAAGAAAAAAACCTTGTTTAAAATGTGCAAAAAACACCAACCTAAGGTATAATAGGTACGTTCGAGGTGAAATTATGGAGAATGATAAAATAGTAATTAAGGGTGCTCGTGAGAACAACCTGAAGAATATAGATATTGAAATTCCCCGCAATCAATTTGTAATTATGACTGGGGTATCCGGAAGCGGTAAGACATCATTGGCTTTTGACACAATTTATGCGGAAGGTCAGCGCCGTTATATGGAAAGCTTAAGCGCTTATGCCCGTCAGTTTTTAGGGAATAGTGAAAAACCGGATGTTGATTCCATTGAAGGTTTGTCACCGGCGATTTCCATCGATCAGAAAACAACCAGCAACAATCCTCGTTCAACCGTAGGAACCGTTACTGAAATCTATGATTATCTGCGCCTTTTATATGCTCGCATCGGAGTGCCTTATTGTCCGACACATAATGAACCGATTGAAAGTCAGACAATCAAACAAATGGTAGACCGTGTCATGGAGCTTGAGGATAAGACCCGCTTGATGATTTTAGCGCCGATTTTAAAAGATAAGAAGGGAACGCACAAGGATCTGCTTGATAAATTAAAAAAAGAGGGTTATGTGCGTATCCGTCATAATGGCGACATGGTGCTGCTTGAGGAAACTGAAGGTTTTGATAAGAATAAGAAGCATACGATTGATGTTGTGGTAGACCGTATAGTGAAGGGCAGTGACCGTGCCCGAATCGCTGATTCATTAGAAGCGGCGCTGAAGCTTGGCAAGGGCATGGCATTAGTAGCCTATAATGATGAAGAAATATTGTTTTCCCAGAATTACAGCTGTAAATATTGTGGTTTTAGTGTACCGACACTTGAACCGCGGCTTTTCTCGTTCAACGCGCCTTTGGGGGCATGTCCTTCATGTAAAGGACTTGGCATCACCCAAAAAGTAAATCTTGATTTTCTGATTCCAGATCGTAAGAAGTCGATTCGTCAGGGCGGTATTGTTTATTATAAAAATATTATTGCCAAGGAAAATCTGGAATGGCTGAAATTTAAAGCGCTATGTGATCATTATAAGATTGATATTGATAAACCGATTGAAAAGCTGACGAAGAAGGAAATGGATATCATTTGTTTCGGTTCTACAGAACCGATTGATTATCAGTTGGAATCTAAGTCGGGAAACAGTTTTAGAAAGGTTGAATTTATTGAAGGTGTCTGCACATTGATTGAGCGCCGTTTCATGGAAACTACTTCACAGATGAGCCGTGAATGGTACTCAACCTTCTTATCAGAAGCACCGTGTCCTGTCTGCGGCGGTAAGCGTCTGAATGAGCAGGCGCTGTCAGTGCGTGTCTGCGGCTTGAATATATTTGAGTGGACGCAGATGTCCGTGAAACAGTCATTGGTTTTCCTGGGGCAGATGCAGCTGAACAAGCAGCAGCAGGAAATTGCCCGTTTGATTTTGAAAGAGATTCGTGAACGTCTGCAATTTTTAAGTGATGTAGGTCTCGATTATTTGACCTTGGATCGTCTGGCCGGTACACTTTCCGGGGGCGAAGCTCAGCGGATTCGTCTGGCTACTCAGATCGGTTCGCATTTATCCGGTGTATTGTATGTGCTTGATGAGCCGAGTATCGGTCTGCATCAGCGGGACAATGACCGGCTGATCGCCTCATTAAAAGCAATGCGTGATTTAGGTAATTCATTGATTGTTGTCGAACATGATGAAGATACAATGCGTGCCAGTGATTATCTGATCGATATCGGGCCGGGTGCCGGTATTCACGGCGGTGAGGTTGTCGCTGCCGGTACCCCGGCTGAGGTAATGGAAAATCCAAATTCAATCACAGGTGCTTATCTATCGGGAAGAAAGCAGATTGCGATTCCGGAAATACGTAAAAAGGGTAATGGCTTATGCCTTGAAGTTGTTGGCGCTTGTGAAAATAATCTAAAAGATGTGACGGTTAAATTCCCGTTAGGTAAATTGATTGTGGTAACCGGTGTTTCAGGCAGCGGTAAGAGCTCATTGGTTAATGAAGTGTTATCCAAGGGAATTCAGCATTCCTTAGGACGCATGAAGGTGCTGCCGGGCAAATGTAAGAAAATTAAAGGCCTGCAGCATATTGATAAGATCATTGATATTTCACAGGATCCGATCGGCCGTACACCGCGGTCAAATCCGGCAACCTATACCGGTGTTTTTGATGATATCCGTGATTTATTCGCACAGACTGCCGAAGCTAAAATCCGTGGCTTTGATAAGGGACGTTTTTCCTTTAACGTAAAGGGAGGCCGTTGTGAAGCGTGTCAGGGTGATGGCATTCTGCGTATCTCAATGCATTTTTTACCGGATGTTTACGTACCTTGTGATCAGTGTGAGGGACGCCGTTATAATGAAGAGACGCTGGCCTGCACCTATAAGGGCAAAAGTATCTATGATGTCTTGGAAATGAGTGTGGAGGAGGCAATTGATTTCTTCCACAATGTACATAAGATTCGTCATCGCTTGCAGACGCTGAAGGATGTAGGTCTTGGTTATGTGAAACTAGGACAAAGTGCGACCACGCTTTCCGGCGGTGAGGCACAGCGTGTTAAATTAGCCAGTGAGCTGCAGCGCAAGGCGACCGGAAAAACTCTATTTGTTTTGGATGAACCGACAACCGGTCTGCATACAAGCGATGTCGCGAAGCTGCTCGAGGTTTTACAGCGTATTGTGAATAATGGCGATACCGTGTTGGTCATTGAGCATAATCTTGATATCATTAAATGCGCTGACTGGATTATTGATATTGGGCCGGAAGGCGGCGATGAAGGCGGTCAGATTATGGTTAGCGGTACACCTGAACAGGTTGCGGCTTGTGAGCACAGCTATACAGGTATTTATCTGAAACGTGTGCTGGAGGGTAAACGATAAATGGAAAATGTAGAAGCGAATCTTAAAGTAAAGGATCTGGTTAATTATTTTGATTTTGAAATTATTGAAGGCAGCGAACAGTCATTAGAAAGACCGATCGTAATTGCGGATACCAATCGCCCGGGCCTTGAGTTGGCTGGCTTCTTTGATTTTTCACAGTCTAAACGGGTCGTGATTCTCGGTGATAAAGAGATCGCCTATATTGAAACGATGGATGAACGTTCTCAGCGAATCAGCTTTGATTTCATCACCAATGAGGTGACACCGGCGATTATTATTTCAAAGAGCCATATGTGTCCGCCGATTCTTAAGGAAATAGCGAAAGAAAAGGATTTTCCGCTTTTGCGTTCAATGTCAGAAACCTATCGGTTAATTATTGATGTTGTGACTTTTCTTGATGAGAAATTAGCGCCTGCCGCAAGCCGCCACGGCGGTTTATTATCGATCTATGGCAAGGGTGTCATGATCAGCGGTGAAAGCGGTATGGGCAAGAGTGAAATCGCGCTCGAATTAATTAAGCGGGGCCATTTGCTGGTTGCTGATGATCGGGTGGATTGTTCCCGTATTCATAACAAGATCGTTGGCCGGGCGCCGACTATTTTGCGTGAGATGCTGGAAATCCGCGGTATCGGTATCATCAATGTTTCAAGAATGTTTGGTGCCAGTTCAGTACTGGATAAGGTAGAGGTATCTTTGGTGGTACAGCTGGAACAATGGCATCCGGATAATGACTATGATCGTGTGGGTATTGAGGATAAGAAATTTGAAACAATTCTTGGCGTGGATATACCAAAAATTATACTGCCGGTTAAGGAAGGCCGTTCAATGGCGGTGATTATCGAATCAGCAGTCACAAATTTCACCTTATCAGAAATGGGAATGGATTCAGCGAAGGAGTTTGAACAGCGGGTGCTGGACTTTATCGCTAAAAATAATTAGAGAGGAGCTTTACGATGCAGTTTTTTCCAACTTCAAAGATTTTTCTGTCCTTTGGTTCACTGCATATCACTTGGTATGCAATCTTCAGTCTTACCGGTGCGCTGGTTACTTATTATCTGAGTCAGCGTACCTTGAAAAAAATGGGTTATAAAGAAAGTCTCGGTGAAGATTATTTCATCATGATGCTGCCGATTGCTTACATCGGCGCGCGTATTTGGTACTGCCTGTTTGAATGGAAGCAGTACATTGCCGATCCGATTTCTATCTTCTATGTATGGGAGGGTGGTCTGGCATTCCATGGCGGTGTTATCGCGGCCGTTATTTTCGGCTGGTTCTTCCTGAAGAAAAGAAATGTTGACGCGAGGCGGTTTGCGGATGCCTGTGTGCCGAATCTGCTGATTGGACAAGCTATTGGACGCTGGGGAAATTTCGTGAATCAGGAGGCCTTTGGCGGTGTGGTTTCGGAATCTTTCTTTAATCATTTCCCGGCCTTTATTAAGGAAGGTATGTTTATTGACGGCGCTTATCGGATGCCGACTTTTCTGTTTGAGGGTGTCGGCAATCTGATCGGTTTTATTCTGATCTATTTTGGTTTTAAGAAATTTGGCCGTAAAAAACGCGGGGATATGGCTTATGCTTACATTGTCTGGTACGGTGTAGTGCGTTTCTTCGTGGAAGGCCTGCGTACCGATTCATTAATGATGGGACCGATTCGGATTGCCCAGCTGATTTCAATCTTCGGTATAATCTTAGGCGTATTAGGTCTGCTTGGTGTATATGACAAGCTATTTGCGAATATCTGGCCGTTTAAGAAGGTCAAACCAGTTGTGTTATTTGATCTTGATGGTACACTATTAGATACAGAGGCTTTGATTGCTGACAGCTTCCGCCATGTATTTGCGATTTATCGTCCTGATTATGTATTAACAACTGCAGATCTCAAGGGCTTTTTAGGGCCTACGCTGAAGGAAAGCTTTGAGAAATATATACCTGAAGTAAACAGTGATGAATTGATCGCGGAATACCGCAAATTCAATCTTGCCCATCATGATGAGTATGTAAAGCCTTTTTATGGTGTGGAAGAAGTATTGAAAACGTTAAAAGAAGAGGATTATGACATTGGTGTAGTTTCTAATAAAACAGTACAGACAGTGACTCACGGTCTGGAATACTGCGGCTTAAAGGATTATTTTCCGGTAATTGTCGGCTGCGAACAGCTGAATAAGGTAAAGCCTGATCCGGAAGGCTTAATCAAAGCATGTGCTGAATTATACCGCTCCATTGACAATGTTGTTTATGTCGGTGATTCAGTGGGTGATATCAAAACCTGTAAGAATATGTCAGCCTTCTCCGTGGCAGCCTCTTTTGACAAGACACGCCGCGAAGAATTACAGGCGGCTAAGCCGTGCGCTCTAATTACATCAATGCCTCAGTTATTGGATATCCTAAAGGAGGATCACGAATGGAGCGACTTTACGACACTATAATTATCGGCAGCGGCCCTGCTGGCTTAAGTGCGGCGATCTATGCGGCAAGAGCCGGCTTAGAGGTTGTATTAATTGAAAACTATGCACCTGGCGGCAAGCTGGTAAGAACATCGATTATTGAGAATTATCCAGGCCTTGAATCGGCAGAAGGTACGGCTCTGGCCATGGATATGATGAATCATGCAATGAATCTAGGTGCTGAGCTGATCAGCAGCAACGTAGTTAAAGTCAGTGACGGTGAAACAAAAACTGTTACTTGCTCTGACGGTACGACACTGCATGGCAGAACACTGCTGCTGGCCAGCGGTACCGTTGAGCGTAAGCTGAATATTCCCGGTGAAGAAAAGAATATCGGACATGGCGTATCTTTCTGTGCGATCTGTGACGGTGCCTTTTATAAAGACAAGATTGTTACGATAGTCGGCGGCGGTAATTCAGCCATTGAAGAAAGTCTTTATCTGAGTCAGTTTGCATCTTGTATCAATGTTCTTGTGCGCTCAAAGCTCAGGGCTGACGCGATGCTGATTGAAAAAGCTGAAAAGAATGAAAAAATACATATCAAGATGGGTTATATACCTGTGGAAATACTTGATGACGGAACCAAAGTCAGCGGCATTAAAGTTAAAAAGCTGGCGGACGACAGCGAAGAAATATTGGAAACCAGCGGCATCTTCCCCTATATCGGTTTGGATCCTATGACGGATTACTGCCGTGAACTGCCGATTCTTGATGAGGCAGGTTATGTTTTGACTGATGAGCGAATGGAAACTTCGCTGCCCGGCATCTTTGCGGCAGGTGATGTAAGACGCAAACAAATCCGTCAAGTAATCACAGCGGCCAGCGATGGTGCTATCGCAGCTCAGAATATTTTTCATTTATTAAGAGATTAACACTGCCAGATGCTCACGCATCTGGTTTTCAGTCATATAAATAATTACCATTATCTGTGCAGGAAGCTTCTGTCTAACTTTTTCTGTGCATAAAATAAAGAATATGGTAAACTAAATAAAAGAAGAGGTGAACAGTATGAGTGAACAGAATATTGTCCTAGTCACTGGTATGTCCGGTGCCGGTAAGTCAACTGCCATGTCGATTCTTGAGGATATGGGCTATCACTGCATTGACCAATTTCCGGTGCAGCTTGTCAGTTCCCTTGGTAAAATTATCAAAAATGATCCGGATCCGCGGTATCAAAATATCGCACTGGCAACATCGGCTCTGGATTATCCGACCTTTTTGACTTATTTTGAAAATATCAACGTTAATGTACGTGTCGTTTTCTTAGATGCCAGCAATGAGAAGCTGCTTCAGCGCTATAAATTCACAAGACGTCACCACCCATTTTTAATTTTTAAGATGGCGAATACTCTTGAGGATGCGATTGAAGCGGAACGTGAGCTTTTTAACGGGCTTCAGGAACGCGGTGCGATACTTCATATCGACACAACCAAGCTGTCTCAGCATGAATTAAAGGATAAAATCGAGGAACAGCTCAAGCTCGGTGAGAAGCCGGTCTTTTCCATCTCCTTTGTATCCTTTGGGTATAAGCATGGGATTCCGATGGACAGCGACCTGCTGTTTGACGTGCGTTTTTTACCGAATCCCTATTATATCGACGAATTAAAAACATTAACGGGAGATGATGCTCCGGTTTATGATTATGTAATGAGCTTTGATGAGACACAGGATTGTCTGAAGCATTTACAGGCATTTCTTGATTATGCGTTTGTTCAGTATCAAAAAGAAGGCAAGAATCACTTAACGGTCAGCGTTGGCTGTACCGGCGGTCAGCATCGTTCGGTATCCATCACCAATTGGCTTTATGAGCATTACTCAAAGGAATATACATGCTATAAGTCGCATCGTGATAAAGCGGGGAAACGCCGATGAAAAATATAACGGTAATCGGCGGCGGAACTGGCTTATCGGTGATTCTAAGGGGCTTAAAGCAAATTGAGGATGTGCATATTTCGGCAATTGTAACAGTTGCTGATGACGGCGGCAGCACAGGCCGGCTGCGCCGCCAGTTTCATATTCCGGCAATGGGTGATATCCGCAATGTCATGGTCGCGTTGGCAGAAGAAGAAACCTTATTTTCACACTTGATGAACTACCGCTTTGACGGTGAGGATCATGATATCGGCGGCCACAATCTGGGAAATCTGATTTTAACCGCGCTGAGTGAGGAAAGCGGTAATTTTATGGATGCGATTGCGACTATTTCTAAAGTTTTAAATGTTAAGGGAGATATCATACCGGCAACCACGCAGGTCATTACGTTGTTTGCCAAGATGATCGACGGAACGATTGTCCGCGGTGAAAGCAATATCCCTAATTTCGACAACCGTATTCAAAAGGTTTACTATGAAGAAGAAGTAACGGCCACTCCGCAGGCGATTGAGGCTTTGGCTAATGCGGATTTGATCGTTATCGGAATCGGTTCTTTATATACCAGTGTCATTCCTAATTTGATTATCGACGGCATTACGGATGCAATCAGGCAGTCAAAAGCGAACTGCGTTTATTTCTGTAACGCGATGACCCAGCCAGGGGAAACCGATAATTATTCATTGGAGGATCATGTAGAGGCGATTGAAGCGCATTCCTACAAGGGAATCATTCAAACCGTATTTGCCTATGAGGATGATATCAGTGAGGAAGTGCTGTCACGTTATAATCTTGAGGGTTCAACACCGGTAATTATCCGTGAAAATGAACATGAGTATGATGTGATTGAAGAAGAATTATTAAACTTTAATGGCAAACTGATTCGTCATGATCCGGATAAGATCAGGAATCTGTTAAGTAAATATTTAAAAAAGGATTGATGAGCATGTCATTTACAAGTGAAGTAAAAACTGAAATAGCGCAGAATGGCGAACTGAAGCCATGCTGTATGAGGGCTGAATGCGCGGCATTGATAAAAATGTGTTCGACGCTGAATTTCACAAGCTCGGGGATGCATCTGACGATTTCCACTGAAAGTGCCCCGACAGCGAAGCGGATTCTAAAGCTTATGAAAGAGCTTTATAATGTTACCAGTGAGTTATCAGTATTAAAGAAAATGAATCTGAAAAAGAATAATATCTATGTTCTGCGTATCCGCAGCCGTACTTCAGAAATTTTAAAAGATCTTGAAATCATGGATGCCGGTGGCTTAAGAGCGCATCCAAGCGCTAAGATGGTCAGTAAGGAATGCTGTGCCAAAGCCTTTCTTGCCGGAGCATTTTTAGCCGGCGGCAGTGTGAATTCACCGAATAAAGCAAACTATCATTTAGAGATTGCTACCAATGATGAAGGCTTGGCAAAATTTATACAGAAGCAGATGGAAAAATTCTATTTGCCCGCGAAGGTGATTCAGCGCCGCAATCAGTCAGTTGTCTATCTGAAAGCCAGTGACAAAATCTCTGATTTTCTTGCCTGTGCCGGTGCCCATCAATCAGTCTTTGAATTTGAAGACAGCCGGATTCAGCGTGATTTTATGAATAATCTGACGCGTTTGGATAACTGTGAGCTGGCTAATGAAATGAAAAGTCTGGCGGCAGGGAAAAGTCAATGTGATGATATTGAATGGATCGAAAATTATGCAGGCTTGGAATCCTTACCAGAGAAGCTGCGTAATGTGGCACTGCTGCGCAAGGAGCATCCAGAGGCATCGTTAGTTGAATTATGCGACTATTATGAAGAGGACTTTAATGAGGTGATTTCAAAATCGGGAATGAAGCACCGCTTGAGTAAAATTAAAGAAATAGCTGCCAATTATAAACACGCATAGGGATATAAAAAATAGCTCAGAATAAGAGTGGTGATGACAATGATGCCTGCTGATTCTGAGCTTTATGATCAAAAAGAGACTGTGGATGTAGAAAAATGTGATGAAGATGGACTTGTGTTCTCCAAGGATGAACATAGTTTTCAGGCCGCTTTTTTTAATATCCGCTTTGTGAATGAAGAAGCCCGCCGGCAGGCATGTGAAATGCTGACGAAGGCCCATCGTGTAGAGGTTGAAATTGATCCTCAAAGCAGCCGTGATCAGCCGGTTGATGTTTATGTATTCACCGATGGCACACTGCTTCAGAAAACGCTGTTGGAAAAGGGTCTGGCCTTGATCAATATTCGCAATCCCGAATATATTCATGAAGCTGAAATGGAAGAAGTTTTGGCTGAAACAACGGCAGTAGTTGCTGATGCGCAGGTTTTTGTTGACCATCATGAGGTTGATTTATTTTATCTGCCTTGTCTGCTGCTGTTAATTTGTGTTTTACGTAAAGGTTTTAAGAAGATTTAACGTAAAATTATGTGAAGTTATCAAATCTATTAAAAACTTTGAGAAAACATAGTAAATAGTTTATAATAGACAATGAAAGAGAGGTATTTGAATGACGGATTTAGTTAGAATCATCATTGGAGTTGTGCTGGTTTTTCTCTTTATCAGTCTGCTTCCTTACCTAGGCGGAATCGCCATTATATTTTTGGTAATTTCACTTGCTGCTAATCTGATTGGTTCAATTACTGGCAGAAAGCGCCGTAATACGCATTATTCATCGAATCAGCATTATTATGAAGAACCCAATATTGAAAATGAAAATATTCATTTTGAAACATACGGCAGAGTAAATCCTGATGTAATTGATGTAGAATATACAGAAAAAGAAGAGAAATAGCGGGGTAAATCAATGATTAGGGACGCAGTGGAAAAAGATAAACAGGCCATTCAGAATTTATTGAAAATGTGCTTTCCAATCAAAAGCAGCGATTTTATGGACTGCTTCTTTTCGGCTGTTTATGATTATGGCCGCAGCGTTGTCTGTGAGGTCGATGATCGAATCGTATCCTGTGTGCATATGCAGGAGATGAATGTTCAGCTCAATGGTATGGCAGTGAAGTCGATCTTTTTATCTCAGCTGAGTACGCATCTTGATTATCGGCGCAGCGGTTATATGCAGGAATGTATGGCGAGTGTGCTTGATGAATGTGATAAAAAGGTGCTGCTTATCTTTGCGGAAGCGAGTAATCCCAAGCTGCTGGAGCGTTTTGGTTTCCAACAAGCATCAATTCACCGCACCTATGATCTGCCTGCCAAGTATTTTGACAAAGCGACGACCATCGGTATTACTGATACATATACGGCGGCCGAGTTATTGGCCGTTTATGAAGAATTTATGACGCATTTTGACGGTTATAAGATCCGCAATGTGATAATGTTTGAACGGATGATCAATGAATGTCTGCACTGCGGTGAACAGCTGCTGGCATATCGTGACTCACAGGGCCGAATTAAAGGTTATGTGCGCTTCAGATCACGTAAGGATCATGTTAAAGTCAGTGAATGCATCTATTCCGGCAGTACGGTTCTGACGAAGCTGCTGAAGGCGGCAGTCGGCAATCATACGGAGCTGCGTCTTGAGGTCAGTGAAGCTGAGCATCTGGAAAAGGTATTTCCGCTGGCAATGTCAAGAAAACGCATCTTTACAATGGTGCGCTGCGGCAATCTGCCGTTGTTTAATAAGCTGTATAACGCCAATGTCAGAACAAGCAAGGAGGCTTATGCCATCGGTTTTAAACCCTTGTATCTGAATGAGAAATATTAAAAGACCATCGCTGGTCTTTTTTTAAATAAAAACAGCCCTTGCGGCTGTTGGGAAATTATTTATGCTTTTGAATGTAAATGATACCTCTGATCTGCACACCGGCGTAAACCAGTGAGGCAATCGAAAGAATAACACTGAGGATGATCAGAATGATTGTCGGTTCTTCATCCATCGTAAACAGATTGACAATTAACAAAATCGAAAGCAAAAGAAGCAGGCATGTACGAAGCAATAATTTATTGCGGCCTTCTTTAACCATTAAATCTAATTGAGATTCACCTTTTTCAGGTTCAAAATTTTGATATTGAGTATAGCCAGGCAATACCTTTACCCGCAGGGTAACTTCCATACCGATAGCGACGGCAACTAAAACGATACCCGTTAGCCAATAGCTGATATTTGTCATACTGTAAAGCAGAACAGCGATTACCAATGCCAAAATGTAACGCATCTGCAGAATCTGAAATTTACTGAAATCCTTCTCAGGAACGACATAACCAACGCGTGTTTTTTTGTTAAAATAGATCGTCTGACCATGTTTATCCTTATAGATATTATGTCCACTCAGCGCAGGTGTGTTCTTCTTATTACTGTTGCTCACTTGTTTTTTATTAGCCATATTTTATCCACCTCTAGCAACAATTATATCGTGATTTAAAGATGAAGTCTATAAATTAATAAATGTTTTGCACTTTTTAACAATGCGTCAGCCGCTATGTTGTAATTTATGCAAAACCTCGTTATAATGTAAACGCAAACAACGAACCAAGAAAATTTGGTTAGAAAGGGTGACATTACAATGATTTTTGGAAAAACTGAACAAGCATGGAAAGAGCTCTCTGGAATTTTCACAGCCACAGAAATTCATCAGCAGCCTGATACATGGGAAAAGACGATTGCTCAGATTGAAGCAAACAAAGAAAGCCTGAAGGAATTTATTTCTAAGACAACTTCTCAGCCAGATTATGACATTATCCTGACTGGTGCCGGTACTAGTGAATTCGTCGGCAACGCCCTGTATTCTTACTTACAGAAGAAATTAAACTATAAGGTTAAATCATATGGTACAACAGATATTACAGCGACTCCTGAAAATTATTTGTCACAGGATAAGCCAACTTTATTAGTAAGCTTTGGCCGCAGCGGTAATTCTCCTGAATCAGTGGGTGCAGTAGACTGTGCAGAAGCCGTATGCAATAATTTACAGCATATTTTTGTTACTTGCAACAAGAACGGCGCCTTGTCATTAAAGGCAAATGAAAACAAGAACTGCTATGCTATCAATCTTACTGATGAGACGCATGACCAGTCATTTGCGATGACAAGTTCATATTCAAACATGATGCTGGCTACTTTATTAGCTTTCTCACTGGATGATTTAGAAGAAACTGTTAAAAATGTTAAAATGATTCTTGCAGCTTCAAGAGTTTTATTAGATACTAGATATGATGAAATGTTGAAGGTTGTTGATGCATTTGATTTCAAACGTATCGTTTATCTTGGCAGCAACGTATTAAAGGGCACAGCACAGGAATCAGCATTGAAGATGCTTGAGCTGACAGCCGGTAAGGTTGTTACGATGTATGATACGCCGATGGGCTTCAGACATGGACCTAAATCAATTGTTGATGATACGACATTAACTGTTGTATATCTGAGTGATAACGCTTATACTCGTCAGTATGAAGTTGATTTAATCAAAGAAATGAGCGGACAGCGCAAGGGCAATAAGATCATGGCTGTTTCTTCAAGAAAAGATGATGAGGTAGCGGCTTTGGTTGATTATTTCTATTCATTTGATAATGAAACCGATGCTGACAATATGTATCTTGCATTTGAATACATCCTAACAGCTCAGTTAATTGCATTATACAAATCACTTTCATTCGGTATCACACCGGACAACCCATGCCCAAGCGGTGAAGTAAATCGTGTTGTTAAAGGTGTAACATTGTATCCATATACTAGAAAGTAAGAGAGGAAAATACTATGATCGGAATTATTGTAACAGGACATGGACATTTTGGTTCAGGATTAACAAGTTCATTGAACTTAATCGGCGGCGAACAGCAGAATTATAAATATGTTGACTTTGTTCAGGAATTCTCTGTGGATGATTTGGAAAGAGAATTGAATAAGGCAATGGATGAATTGAAAGATTGTGAAGGTATTTTAGTTCTTTCTGATTTGGCTGGCGGTTCTCCGTTCAAGACAGCGGTTGTATGCGGTGCTGCGCGCGGCAATGTAAAAGTAATTGGCGGTACAAATCTGCCGATGCTTGTGGAAATTTCAATGGCTCGTCAATTTGTTAATGAATTAGAATCATTAGCTGATATGGCAGTAAATACTGGTAAGGATCAAGTTGTTAAATATGAGTTCAAACCAGTTGAACAAAACGAAGCAGAAGAAGGTATTTAATCAGCATGAATTGGGAAGTGATTGGGTGGTCAGCCCTGACCTTCATCGTCTTGACTGCGGTTCTGATACTGGCTTATTTCCTATACAGCCGCAATATGATGAAGAAAAGACGCGAGGCATTAATTCAGATGGATGCTTTGATTAAGCCGGGTAAGCCTTGCTCATTCAATGGCATTCAGGCTAAGATCCTATCTGCCGGTCAGGAAACATGTAAAATTGAGATTGCCAAAGATGTGGTAATTACTGTTTCAAGGTTCATGATCACACCGATAGTTTAAGGTAATAGAGAGAAAAAAATAAATAATAACTAGAAACACCTCAGCGGAGGTGTTTTTAGTTATAGATTGTTTTTGCGTAATCAGTTGGTGTAAGTCCAAACTGCTGTTTAAATTTTCTTGAAAAATAGTGTATACTTGCAAAGCCAAGCATACTGCTTATTTCCGATATCGTATACATTGACTCCTTGATCAGCAGCTTACTCTTATTAAGCTTCAGATCACTGATATATTGCTTTGGCGCTACATTGAGATTATTTTTAAATAATGTCTGCAATGAAGAGCGGCTGATTGAGAATTTGTGGCAGATTTCTTCAATGGTTAAAGACTGATAGATATTTTCGTTGATATAAATGATAATTTCATTCAGTATCTCATTTTCAAACCGCTGCTGCATCGGCGTTGAAGCGATCGGCGTAGTTTGCAGGAAATCATATTGAAGCAGTTTAATAATCAGTTCTTTCAGATAACAAATCATTAAATCATTGTCAAAGTATAACTCATTGCCGCTGACTTTAATGAAATTATTGAGAGCATTGTGAATGTCGCGGTGTGAACTGAAGATGCGGTTGCTGATCAGTGATGGGTCGCTGATATTCATCTCAAACAGTATAGTTAAATAGGAGCATGATTCATGCATGCCGGTGGACTGAGTATGAAACTGATTCGGCGCGTATAATATTAGATCAAAGTTACGCAGCTGATAATCCTCGTTGTCGATCGTTGTATTTAAGGTGCCGTTATCAATGAATGTCAGCTCCCAGAACGTATGACTTTCACCAGGGAACAGATAATTAGCATTGCGGACCTGATAATAATAAGCATAAATTTCCGGTATTTCAACGGTTGGAATCACTCTTTCATATTCGATCGGTGCTGTTGAGAAGGTGTAATCAACCGTTCGTTTCTTGGTGCCGAATTCACAAACCATTTCAACTTTCGCAGAAGCCGTGATGCTGATCAGATTGAAAAAGACACCGCGTTTGATTTTAATCATTCGGTGGATGACGAATTTCTCCATTTCAGCAGAATCAGGATCAAGCGTTACGACCAGCATTACAATACCGGAGGTTACTTTCAAAATCACATCATCATTGTAAACGTTGAAGTTCGTAATAGATTTATTTTTTAATTTAAAATTCTGATGCTGCATCTTAATCGTTTGGCGTCTTGACAGATCATTAATGATCTCGCCGTAGCGATTGAAAATATAACTGGTGGTTTTATTAAACATTTGAGAATCCCCCTTATGATTAGTATAGCAAATTTAAAAAACGAAGGGAATACGAAGACTCAATAATTTGCACATTTTAGTAATAAATTTGTATAAATTGGCAAAAGTAAAATTTTCGGAATAATTCAGCGTTTTTTTGAATATAATGCAATCTTCAAACTCAATAAATTGATAAAAAAACATGTAAATTTCTCCGAACGTAAATGAAGCGGATGTATCGACTTAGCAGAATCAACCGTTTAAAACGCTTACATCGCCGTTTTCTGTAAGAAAATGTGAATTTTTCACTGCTCGCCTGATTAACTGTGTGAAATTTGTGTGATACAGCAATTTTTATAAAAAAATTAGGATGAGTATAAAAAAATGTAAAAATAAGTTTTTGAATTGTTAAAAAGTACAAAGGATTCAATAAAAAGTGTAAAGAAAAAATGATTGAACTGACATAGAATTGAAGCGAAGTGAAAGGGTTTACTTGCTTAGCCCCCTCATCAAGGTCTAAGCATATCAACTTCATGTTTAAGATAGAAAGGAGAGAGTAGAATGCCAAATATCGTACTCACTAGAATTGACAACCGTTTAATTCACGGGCAAGTCGCTACTATGTGGTCAGGTGTTCTCGGCGTTAACTTATTATTAGTTGCTAATGATAATGTTGCTAAAGACGAACTGAGACAAAGCCTGATGAACATGGCTGCTCCAAGTTATGCTCAAACAAGATATTTCACTATTGAAAAAACTTGCGCGATCATTGACAAGGCCAGTCCTGCTCAGAAAATTTTCATTATCTGTGAAAATCCACAGGATGTATTAAGACTTGTTGAAGGCGGTGTGCCAATCAAGAAGGTTAACATCGGAAACATGCATATGGCTGACGGCAAACGCCAAGTTGCCACATCGGTTGCTGTTGACGATGCTGACGTTGCTGCATTCAAAAAATTGCAGGATTTGGGCGTTGAACTGGAAATCAGACGTGTTCCGGATACAGCACCTGAAGACATCAATAAATTATTTAAATAAACTTGAAAAAGTGAAAGGGAGAAATAATACATGGAGATTAATATTATTCAGGTCATCCTTTTAGCTGTATTGACATTCATTATGGCTATTGACCAGTTCTCTTTAACTGAGATCATTTCAAGACCTATTATCAACTGTACTTTAATCGGTGCAATCTTAGGCGACTTGAACACTGGCTTAGTTTTAGGCGGAACTTATGAATTAATGATGGTTGGTAACATGCCGGTAGGCGGCGCTCAGCCACCTAACGCAATCATCGGCGGTATCGTTGGTATGATCTTTGCTGTTCGTGCTAACATGGATATCAATGCTGCTCTTGGAGCTGCAATCGTATTCTCAGTATTCGGTGGTTATGCAGTTACATTAACATTTACTGTTATGTCTGGTCTTATGGCTAAAGCTGATAAAGCAGCTGAAGAAGCAAATCCTGCAGGTATCGTTCAAGTTAACTTTATCTCAATGGGTCTGTTAGGCGCATTATTCGCAATCATTTCAGTAGTTGCTTACGTTGGCGGCACAGCTGTTGCTCCAGCTCTTGAAGCATTCAGTACACAGTTCAGTTGGTTTATGGGCGGCTTAAGTGTTGCTGGTGGTATGATGCGTTTCGTCGGTTTCGCTATTCTGATGAAAATCATGCTTTCCGGCGAACTTTGGGGCTTCCTGCTTGCTGGTTTCGCAGGTGCGATCGTACTTGGAACTACAAGCGTATCTTCTGCAACTTTAGTATTATTAGCATTCATCGGTGTAGCTATTGCAATCTTTGACTACACAACTAATGTTCGCATCAAAGAAAATGCAGGCAGCGGAAATGGAGGATTCAGTGATGGCATCTAATGCAACTCAATATAAGGATTTGACTCCGGCTGCTAAGCTGGATAAAGCAACTTTAAATAAAATGGTTTGGTTGTCTTGCCAATTACAGGCTTCATTCAACTATGAAAGAATGCAGGCTTGCGGATGGTTATGGTCAATGTTACCAGGTCTTCAGAAGATCCATACAAACAAAGAAGATTTAGCAGCTTCAATGACTCATAATATGGAATTCTTCAATACTCACCCATTCTTCGTAACATTTGTTATGGGTATCGTTCTTTCATTAGAACAACAAAAAGCTGATATCGCTACAATCCGTTCAGTACGTGTTGCTGCAATGGGACCTTTAGGCGGTATTGGTGACTCATTATTCTGGTTTACATTAATTCCTATCGTTGCCGGTGTTACAGCTCCTATGGCTATGGAAGGCAATATTCTTGGACCAATCTTATTCTTCATTATCGCATTCGGCGTAGAAATGGCTATCCGTTTCTGGTTGATGTATTGGGCATATGATTTAGGTACTAGTGCTATTGGTATCATGACTAAGAATGCTAAAGAACTGACTCGTTCAGCTTCAATTCTTGGTGTATTCGTTGTTGGTGCTTTAATTGCTAACTTCGGCGGCGGTACTCAATTCGGTATCAATATCCCTAATGGTGAATCTGTAATTAGTCTGCAAGAAAAATTAGATACAATTCTGCCTTGCATGCTGCCATTTGCATTAACTTGCATGTGCTGGTATCTGTTATCTAAAAAAGGCTGGAAACCTATTCAATGTATCCTTCTGTTACTGGTTATCGGTATCGTTGGATGTGCTGTTGGTATCTGGTCCGGCGATTACACAGCGTTGATTTCAGTTCCTTGGCACGCATAAGAGTAAATAAAACTCTCATAAATTATTAATTTCTATCTAAACATAAGAAAAAGGCATCTGGTCGCACAGATGCCCTTTTTATTTCTATATTACTATACGATTTTATCCACAATTCCATAAGCTAAAGCATCTTCAGCGCTTAAGTAACAATCACGGTCACAGTCATGTTTAATCATGTCATAGGGCTTGCCGCAGCGTTGAGCTAAGATATTATAGATATTCCGCTGTACCTTTAGGATATGCCGGGTCGCAATCTCCATGTCGCTGGCTTGTCCTTGTGAATTACCGATAGGCTGGTGAATCATTACTTCACAGTTACTCAGGATTAGCCGCTTGCCTTTTGTGCCGGCTGCCAGTAAAATAGAAGCCATGCTCGCGCAGCAGCCCATGCCGATCGTTGACACATCGCAGCTGATGTGGTTCATAACATCATAGATAGCCAAGCCGCTGGAAATACTGCCGCCGGGTGAATTGATATACATTAAAATATCATCATTATTCAGTGATGACAGATATAAAAGCTGGGCGGTGATAGAGGCTGCCATCTCATCATTTACTTCACCGACACATAAAATAATTCGTTCCTTTAATAAACAGGAGTATAAGTCATAGACCCGTTCAACATTCGCTGAACGCTCAATAACTGTGGGTATAAAACTCATTAAATCCCTCCAATCTTTATAGAGTATGCACATAGGAACATGTTTAATACAAAAAGGCTAAAGTGAAAGACTTCACAATTGACATTTCTATAAAATATCGTATAATAATATTGTTATAAAAGGAGGACTTTTAAAATGACAGTAAAAGTTGCTATTAATGGATTTGGACGTATCGGTCGTTTAGCATTCAGACAAATGTTCGGTGCTGAAGGTTACGAAGTTGTAGCTATCAACGATTTGACTAGCCCTAAGATGCTTGCTCACTTATTAAAATATGATTCAGCACAAGGCACATATGGTTTAGCTGACAAAGTTACAGCTGGTGAATCATCAATCACAGTTGACGGAAAAACTATCGAAATCTACAAGGAAGCTGACGCTAAGAACTTACCTTGGGGTAAATTAGGTGTAGACGTTGTACTTGAATGTACTGGTTTCTATACTTCTAAAGAAAAAGCTTCTGCTCATATCGCTGCAGGCGCTCGTAAAGTTGTTATCTCTGCTCCGGCAGGAAACGATCTGCCTACAGTTGTTTACAATGTAAACCACAACATTTTAAAACCAGAAGATACAGTGATTTCTGCAGCTTCTTGTACTACTAACTGCTTAGCTCCTATGGCTAAAGCATTAAATGACTTAGCACCGATTCAAAGTGGTATCATGACTACTGTTCACGCATACACTGGTGACCAAATGACATTAGACGGACCTCAAAGAAAAGGTGATTTAAGACGTTCTCGTGCTGCTGCGGTTAACATCGTTCCTAACTCAACAGGCGCTGCTAAAGCAATCGGTTTAGTAATTCCTGAATTGAACGGCAAACTGATCGGTTCTGCACAGCGTGTTCCTGTTCCTACAGGTTCAACTACTATCTTAGTAGCTGTTGTTAACGGTGAAGTAACTGTTGATCAAGTAAATGCTGCTATGAAGGCTGCTGCTAATGAATCATTCGGTTACAACGAAGACGAAATTGTTTCTTCTGATGTTATCGGTATCAAATACGGTTCATTATTCGATGCAACTCAAACAATGGTACACAAGATGGAAAACGGAACTACTCAGGTTCAGGTTGTTTCTTGGTACGATAATGAAAATTCATACACTAGCCAAATGGTTAGAACTATCAAATACTTCTCTGAATTAGCTTAATTCACTGAACATACAGGGGTGATCGGAAACGGTCATCCTTTTTATTGTGTAAAATATTATGTAAAATTTTTGCTTTATTATTTTAATCACAAATGAAATACATTCAAGGAAGCACTTTCCTGCTTTTAATTAATTATGTTAACTGTTCAGCACTCGTAATAATTAGTTAAAACATCAGGTGAACTTCACAAAATAATGGTTAAGTAAGGGCTTTTTTATGTAAATTGCTCTAATAACATTAATTAATTACTAAAAATGTTAAAATTTTCCTTTATTTTTTTAAATTCATATAATAAAATGAACACCTACCCTAAAAGTTGGGTAGACTACTATGGACATGTTTTGTCCATATAAGATTCGGAGGAAAATTTATGACAAAAGTTATTAAATACTATATACCGCTGCTGAATAATCAGAAAAATTCTGATGAATTATGTCAGAGCTTAAAGGAAATCGATGGCGTTGTGGCTATCGATACCGATCTGCAGCATAAGAAATGCTCAATTACGTACAAGAATCATGTTGAGCTGGTTGAAATTGTTACGGCTATTGAAAAACTGAATGTTGAGTATTACTTCTTATCAAGAGAAATGATTTGAAAATTCTGATGATAGTTGGTATACTATATTAAACAAACCAGTCATAGGGGAATAGTAAGCAGTAGAGCTGATTTACAGAGACAGCGGAAGGGTGGAAACGCTGAATGGGCGACTTGCTGAATGCACCTCTTAGGGTTCTTTCGATATGTAGAAGGAAACGTTGCCGGCGTTAACGGTCAGAGTGGAATTTATTTCAATTAGAGTGGAACCGCGTGTTGAAGCGTCTCTATACAGGGGCGCTTTTTTATTTGTTAAAGGAGAGAGAAACATGAAATTATTTAATAGTCTGCATAACAAAGTAGAAGCATTTAAACCGATGGATGAAAATGAAGTGAGCATGTATGTCTGCGGGCCAACGGTTTATAACTATCCGCATATCGGCAATGCCCGTCCGATCATTGTGTTTGATACATTAAAAAAGACTTTTGAAGCGTTGGGCTACAAGGTCAAGTTTGTTTCCAATTTCACCGATGTTGATGATAAGATCATTAAAAAGGCAATTGAAATGAATGTTGATGAAAAAACGATCACTGAGCATTTCATCAATGCGTATAATGCGGATCGTCAGTCTTTGAATGCGGATCTGCCGGATGTGACGCCAAAGGTTACGGAGACAATGGATGAAATCATTGATTTTATTAAGCTGTTGGTAGAGAAAGGCTTTGCTTATGAAATTGATGGGGATGTATATTTCAGAGTCAATAAAATTGATGATTATGGTCAGCTCAGCAATCAGCAGATCGAAGATTTGATGGTAGGTGCGCGCATCGATGAAAATGCGTTAAAGGAAAACCCGCTTGACTTTACCTTATGGAAAAAGACAGAGGAGGGAATTAAATGGGATTCACCTTGGTCTAAGGGACGTCCGGGCTGGCACAGCGAATGTGTGGTTATGATCAACAATGAATTTCACCGGCATCAAATTGATATTCACGGCGGCGGCATGGATCTTAAATTCCCGCATCATGAAAATGAGATTGCTCAATCTGAAGCTGCTTATGGTACACATATCGCGAATTACTGGCTGCATAATGGCATGGTCAACATCGATGGTGAAAAAATGTCTAAATCCTTGGGTAATGTGATCTGGGTAAAAGATATCGTGGAAAAGCTGGGCGGCAACGTCGTAAGATGGCTGATGCTGTCAGCGCATTACCGTGCACCGTTAAATCTGAATGATCAGGCAGTTGAAACAGCGCAGACAGAATTAGAGAAAATCAAGACATCACTGAAACAGGCTTATGTTAAGCTGGGCCTTGCAGATATTGAACTGACAGGGACTCCGGATGAACCACTCTGGCAGGCATTTCTTGATGCGATGAGTGATGATTTGAATACGCCTAATGCCTTTAAAGCCTTGTTTGATACGAATAAGCAGCTGAATGCGGCGGTGCGTACACGCGAAATTGATTATGGCCGTGTAACTTCTTTGGTGATTACGATTGAAAAAATGCTTTATGTGTTAGGTATCAAGCTTGATCGAATTGTTTTAAGCGATGATGATAAGGGTGTTTTCGCAAACTGGAACCGCGCTAAGGCAGAAAAGGATTTTGACGCTGCCGATCAATACCGCGCTGTCTTAATGGAAAGAGGTCTGCTGTAATGGAAATCGTTCCTTACAATGGCACAACTCTGGCGTTTATCGGCGATGCGGTGATGACGCTGAAGGTTCGTGAGCTGCTTGTATCAAGAGGTTTGCAGAAGCCTAATGAATTGCAGCGTATGACGGCGAAATGGGTCAGTGCCAAGGCACAGGCTTATTATCTGATGACGCTGATTGATAAAGGCTTCTTTACCGAAGAAGAATTGGCAATCATCCGCCGCGGCCGCAACGCGCAGACCGCTTCAATTGCCAAAAATGCTGATGTAGCAACGTATCGGCTGGCTACCGGGCTTGAGGCTATCTGGGGTTATTATCAGCTGAGCGGTGAATTGTTGAGAATGGAACAGCTTTGGAACGAAATTGTTATGTTAGGAGCGCAATAATATGGCACAATATGTATACGGGAAGAATGTCGTGAAGCAGTTGCTGAATGACGATAAAAAGATTTATGAGGTATTGATTCAGGAAGGGATGAAGGATCGTTCTTTTGAAGACTTACTGAAACAGAAAAGGATTCCGGTGCGCGTGCTGAATAAGAAGAAGCTTGAAGCATTGCTTAAAACGGATCATCATCAGGGAATCGCGGCAAGCATTGATGAATATAAAACTTATTCAGTCGATGAGATTCTGAAGGCTGTACCAGCTGGCAAAACCCCGTTATTAGTCATGCTGGACGGTCTCGAAGATCCACACAATTTAGGGGCAATCCTTAGAACGTGCGACTGTGTCGGTGCTGACGGCGTGATTATCGGCAAGCATCGCAGCGTACAGCTTACCCCGACCGTTGCCAAGGTATCTACCGGTGCTATCGATACAGTGAAGGTTGCAGTGGTGACCAATCTGGTTCAGACAATCAAGGATTTAAAAGAGAAGGGGTTTTGGGCAGTCGGTGCTGATGCGCATGAGGCTAAAGACTATCGCGAAGGGCAGTATGATGTGCCGCTGCTGTTAGTCATTGGCTCAGAGGGTTTTGGCATCTCCAATCTGGTGCGGAAAAATTGTGATTACTGCATCGCTTTGCCGATGGCAGGCAGTGTTACTTCTTTGAATGCGTCAGTTGCCTGCTCAATCCTGCTTTATGAGATTTACAGTCATCGCCATCCGCTTTAGTAACTAAAAAAAGAGGTGGGCAGGGAATGGAAACAATGAATGATTATGAGCTTTTGTATTTGATGAGTGAACAGGATGAGGAAGCACAGAAACTGTTGATTAAGCTTTATGAACAGCGGATTGAGAGAATCATACGAAAAACGGTATCCAGCGGCGGCGGTAAGCATCTGCGCAGTGATGAATTTCATGATCTTAAATCAAAGTGTATGTTATCGCTGATTGAAGCGGTAAATCAGTATCATGATGAAACAGGAGTCCCTTTTTCTTATTACGCATCCTTATGCATTACTACCTGTGTGCGATCATACTTACGGAAGACGCGTTCACAGGCTAACTATATGTTTGCGACGTGTACTTCCTTGGATTTGGATTTAAGCGAGGATGAGGGCTGTTACCTGATTTCACTGGTACAAAATAATCAGGCTGAGTTTGACCCCAAATGGAGTTTTGAATTGAAAGAAGCACAGAATAAGGTGAAAGAAGCAGAAGCACAGCTCAGTGAAGATGAACGGCAGATCTGGCAGCTGCGCAAGGCTGGCTGCACTTATCGTGAAATTGCTGAAAAAAGCGGTCATACGGTTAAACATGTCGGTTATATCCTGCATAAGATAAAAAAGATTTTAGCTGGAATAATTGACTATCAAAAGTGATTGTGATAAAGTTAATAGGCATACGAAAGAGGTGAAACACATGAAAGATAAGGTTATCTTAACATGTACTGTTTGTCTTTCTCGTAATTATACGACGACTAAAAATAAAAAAACGCATACGGAACGAATCGAATTGAAGAAATACTGTCCAAAATGCGGACAGCATACGATTCACAAGGAAACGAAATAGGAGGGCATTTTATGAAGTGGTTTAGTATCTCAGGAATTATACAGGAATTGCAGCGCGTGCGCTGGCCGAAGCTCGGTGAGCTTGCGAAGAAGTCAGGAATCGTACTGTTGTTCACAGCTTCATTCGCATTGTTCTTTGTTCTTTGTGAATTTATCGCAGTGTCTTTTATAAGTTTTATTGGAATGTAGGTGTACCATGGAAGATATTAAGCGCGAATGGTATGTAGTTAATACATATGCCGGACATGAAAATAAAGTAAAAGAAAATCTTCAAAGACGTATTGATACAATGAATCTGCAGGATTATCTGTTTCAGATCATTGTAGCGGAAGAAAAAGAAATTGAATTCAAGAATGGTAAAAAGGTTGAAAAGACTTATAATCTATTCCCCGGTTACTTATTCGTTGAAATGGAAATGACAGATGAAGCTTGGTATGTTGTGCGTAATACACCAGGTGTAACTGGATTTATCGGATCATCCGGGGGCGGTGCGAAGCCTTTCCCTGTTGCTGAAGATGAAATGGAGTCTATTCTCCGTCGTTTAGGAATTCGTGAGACAAAAGTACAGATCGATTTTGCTGTCGGCGACCGCGTGAAGATCTTAACAGGAGCTTTCCAGGGCGTTGAGGGTACGGTTGAGACATTAAATGATGAAACTCAGGTAGCCACTGTACTGACCATTCTGTTTGGCCGTGAAACACCAACGGAAATCAATTACGGTGATCTTGAAAAAATTGAATTTTAAGAGGACTTAGTCCTCTTTTTTTCTTTGATTGTGGTATGATGGTAGCAGAAATTAGGAGATGAACATATGAGAAATATTGGTTTTATTGGCTGCGGAAATATGGGCGGCGCTATTTTGAAGGGGATATTAAAGGCTGAACTGTTGGCCCCGGAGCATATCTTTATCCATACGGCAACACCGGCTAAGCGTGAAGAACTGGCGGCGAAGCTGCATATCTGTGCGCTAAACAGCAATCGTGAGGTAGCTGAAAACGCAGATTTAATCATTTTGGCAGTCAAGCCTTATCTGTTTGATGAAGTATTTGCGCAGATCAAAGAGGTGCTTACCGAGGATAAGGTATTGATCTCCGTGGCTGCCGGTCAGAGTCTGATGAATATGGAAAAGATGAGCAGTGCTGAAACAAAGATCATCCGCACAATGCCTAATACACCGGCCTCGGTCGGTGAGGGAATGAGTGCAGTCACACCGAATAAGAACTGTACCCAAAAGGATATTGAAGAAACGATGGCAATCTTTACAAGCTTTGGCAAAGCGGAAATAATCCCTGAACATCTGATGGACGCGGTACCGGCGGTCAGCGGATCATCGCCGGCTTATATTTTTATGCTGATTAACGCGCTGTGCGATGGTGCGGTGCGTGACGGCATGTCGAGATCCATGGCCTTAACCTTTGCCGCTCAAGCAGTTTTAGGCTCGGCAAAGATGGTACTAGAAAGCGGCATTCATCCGGAACAGTTAAAAGATATGGTCTGCTCACCCAATGGCACAACGATTGAAGCAGTCGCTAAATTAGAAGAAAAAGGCTTCCGGGATGCGGTTTTGGCAGGCATGAAGGCGTGCACAGACCGTTTAAAGGAAATGAATTCTTAAAAGTTTCAAAAAAGTATTGATTTTATCGGCTTTATACGATAAACTATTAAAGCACGCAATGTGCGTTTTTATTCATGCGTGGGAGAGCGAGCAACCGTTCATAAAACCACAGCATAAGACAAACAAAATATAGGAGGTGTGTCTTGTGAGTAAGAAAGTTGCAAAAATCTGCAAATTACAATTCCCTGCAGGGGGAGCTAAACCGGGACCGGCGCTTGCATCAGCAGGTATCAACATGCCGCAGTTCTGTTCAGCATTCAACGATGCTACAAGAGAACGTGCTGGTGACTTAGTACCAGTCGTAATCACTGCATACGAAGATAAGAGCTTTGACTTCGTATTAAAGACTACACCAGCTGCTATTATGATCAAAAAAGCTGCTGGCGTTAAAAAAGCCGGAACTAATCAGAAACAAATCGTTGGTACGATCACAGCTGATCAGGTTCGTGAAATCGCAGAATACAAAATGCCAGACCTTAATGCCAATGACGTAGAATCAGCTATGAAAATCATCGCTGGTACAGCTCGTAACATGGGTATTAAAGTTGAAGGTATGGAATAGAAAGGCTGAGGTAACATAAAATGGCAAAAGTAGGAAAGAAATATTCAGAAGCTGCTAAATTAGTTGACCGCAGCAAAGTATACACAATCGAAGAAGCCGTAGCTTTAGTAAAGAAAACCAGCTATGAAAAATTCGATGCATCAGTAGAGGCATCATTCAGATTGAATGTAGACCCTCGTCATGCTGATCAGCAGATCCGCGGCGCAATGGTACTTCCTCATGGTACAGGCCGTACACAAAAAGTTTGTGTTATCGCTAACGGACCTAAGGAACAGGAAGCTATCGATGCCGGCGCAGATTTCGTAGGCGGCAAAGAAATGATTGAAAAGATCGGCAAAGGCTGGTTTGAATTTGATGTATTAATCGCTATCCCTGCAATGATGGGTGAATTAGGTAAATTAGGTCGTGTGTTAGGTCCTAAGGGCTTAATGCCGAATCCTAAGACTGGTACTGTAACAATGGATATTGCGAAAGCAGTTGAAGATGTTAAAAAAGGTAAGATTGAATACCGTGTAGACAAAGAAGGAAATATCAATGTTCTGATCGGTAAAGTTTCATTTGATGAAGCGAAGCTTGCTGAAAACTTCCAGGCTATCAATGATGTAATTATGCGTGCCCGTCCGGCTGCTGTTAAAGGCATCTACTTAAAAGGCGCTACACTTTCATCAACAATGGGTCCTGGCATCAAAGTTGCCTAGTTTTTGTTGACAAACAAAAAGTTATAGATTAGAATAAAACTGTTATCAATATATACCACAGACAGCAACGGCCTATGGCTTAATCACGTTGCCGAGGTAGAAAGAAACATTACTCTTTCATGCTCATGCTGTCTTTCGGTGTGAGCATTTTATTATGCGGATATATTGTGATAGATAAATTAGGAGGTGCAAAACTATGAACCAAACGATCATCGATGGCAAGAAGGCAGTCGTTGCTGAGATCGCCGAGAAAATGCGCGAATCGCAATCTGCAGTCGTTGTCGAATATCGTGGGTTGACAGTTAAAGAAGTTACTGAACTTCGCCGCGAACTGCGTGCAGAAGAAGTAGAATTCAAAGTTTACAAGAATTCACTTGCACAGCGCGCCGCTGAAGAAGTTGGTTATGCAGAATTAACTGAAACCCTGACCGGACCTAACGCAATTGCATTTGGTAAAGATGCTGTTGCTCCGGCACGTGTACTTGCAAAGTTTGCTAAAAAACACGACAAGTTAGTGATTAAAGCTGGTGCTGTTGAAGGTAAAGTGGTTGATCAGGAAACGATCACTGCATTATCAAAACTGCCAAACCGCGAAGGTATGATCTCTATGTTACTTGGATGCTTACAGTCTCCAGTACGCAGCTTCGCATGCGCTGTTAAAGCAGTTGCAGATCAAAAAGGTGAAACAGCTGAATCAGCTGAATAAATTCAAATTACAGGAGGAAATAAATCATGGCAAAATTAAATACAGAAGATGTTATTGCTTCTCTTAAAGAGATGACAATTCTTGAATTAAACGACTTAATCAAAGCAATCGAAGAAGAATTCGGTGTTACTGCTGCTGCTCCAGTTGCTGTTGCTGCTGCTGCTGACACTGCTGCTCCTACAGGACCTACTGAAGTTACTGTTACATTAACTGATGTTGGTGCTACTAAAGTTGCTGTTATCAAAGCAGTACGTGAAATCACTGGCTTAGGTTTAGTAGAAGCTAAGGGCTTAGTTGATAAGACTCCATCTGCAATCAAAGAAAACATCAAACCAGAAGAAGCTGAAGCTATCAAGGCTAAATTAGTAGAAGCTGGCGCAACTGTAGAAATTAAATAGTAGTCTTCATTCAGAATTTTTAATACAAAAAGCCGTAAAGGCTTTTTGTCACCTAAAAAGGACGGCGAACCTATGAATCATTATTTTACAGATAATCGTCAATTAGCTCAAAACCGGAAGGAAATAACTTTCCGGTTTTCGTGCTTTAAGTTTTCATTCATAACTGACAATGGTGTATTTTCTAAGGAATATGTCGATTATGGCTCAATGATTTTCTTAGAAGCGCTTGAAAAGGAAAAATTAGGGAATAATCTGCTTGACGTTGGCTGCGGCTATGGGACTTTGGGAGTTGTGCTGAAGAAAATGAATCCGGCATCAAAGGTGACGATGATTGATGTTAATCCCCGGGCCCTTGAATTAGCTGCCATCAATGCCGAGAAGAATGAAACTGAGGTGGATATCCGTCAGAGTGATATCTATGCGAATGTATCGGAAGATAATTTTACGGATATTATCACAAATCCGCCGATACGTGCCGGTAAGGCAGTAATTTATAAAATATTTGATGAAGCATACGAACATCTTGCAGCCGGCGGGCATCTGTATGTGGTGATCCGCAAGCAGCATGGCGCCTTAAGCGCTCAGAAAGAGATCGCATCCGTATTTGGTAACTGTGACATCATTCATAAGGATCGAGGATATTTTGTCCTCAAATCAACGAAATAGATTGACAATTTGACAATAATTTGATATTATACTAAATTGCATAATACTAAAAATTTAAAATGGGTCAAAGTGCCCTGTTTTGACACTTTGCTCGGAGAAAGGATGGCGTACATGGAAGAACAGAAGACTTATCGAATCGTACCTTCAGGGAAAAAAGCTGAACGCAGAAACTATTCTAAGGTTAGCGGAAATCTTGAACTACCAAATCTGGTAGAAATCCAGACTGACTCTTTTAATTGGTTTATAAAAGAGGGCATTGCTGAAGTATTTAATGAGATTTACCCGATAACCAACTATGGAGGAAACATTAAGCTTAACTTCATTGATTACGAATTCGGAACGCCGAAATACAACGCAGAGGAATCACAGTTCCGCGAATGCAATTTTGCCGCACCTTTAAAGGCGAAGATGGAACTGGAAATTACTGATAACTCAACAGGTGAAGTCTTGAATAAATGGGAGGACGTGTTCCTTGGTGATTTCCCATTAATGACAGAAACAGGAACATTTATTATTAATGGCGCGGAACGTGTTATCGTTTCGCAAATTGTGCGTTCTCCAGGAGCGTATTTTGCCAGTGGATTTGAAGATAAGACAGGGAAGGAAACATTCAGCAGTGAATTGATTCCAAGCCGCGGTACTTGGCTGGAATTCTTCACTGAAATGAAGAAACCGGTGAATGGCCGTTCATTAACGGTTAGTATCGACCGTAAGCGTAAGATGACTTCTACGATTCTGTTTAAAGCGATTGGTATGGCTTTGGATATGGACCGCAGTGATGATCCTTATGATACGAAGCAGATGGAAACTTTCCTGAAAGCTATCGGCAGAACTTTAGTCGATGATCTTCCGCAGGATACTGAAAACCGTGAATTCATGAATTTATACTTAACGTTATATTCTGCATTCTTCGGTAAATATGAAGATATTGAAAATACATTGCTGGCTGATAAGGTTAAAACTACTCAGGAAGCATTGCTTTCAATCTATGAAAACCAGCGTTCAGATGAAATTCCTACATTAGATGGATCGATCACTTTAATGAATGCGAAATTCTTTGACCGCCGCCGTTATGACTTAACGAAAGCCGGCCGTTATAAATTAGGTAAGAAGCTGAATGCGATCAACCGCATTGAGCATCACCGTCTGGCTCAGGATATTGTTGGTGCTGACGGTACAGTATTTATGCCAAGCGGTACGATGATTAACCGTGATGAGCGTGAAGCGTTAAAGGCTGAATTGAAAAAGGGGTATTATGTTAATGCCTTCCCATTCAATCCGTTATTCTCTCATGATGATGTGGTTGCGGTTGAGACATCTGTTGGAACAGGTCTGTTAGGCCGTGTGCTTGCGAAGGATGTTGAACTTGATGATGTTACATATTACACAGGTGATGTCATTACTGAATGTGTATTAAAGGATTTAATGGCAAGCTGTGAAAAAGTAAATATTCAGGGCGGTGTCATTGCGAAGAAAGTAATGCTGACACAGGAAAATATGAATGCAGTATTGAACTATGGTCAGCGTTTATATGTGCTTGCAAGAGTTACTGATGAAAACGGCAATGAATTATTTGCTGAAGATGGTCTGAGCTTTGCTGACGGTTATCTGCCGCGCATGGAATCAACGACAATGTCAGCCGATAAGAATGATGAATTAAAAGGCCGTGTAAGAAATGGCGAACAGGTTGCCGTATGGCTGGTTGGTGCCGCCGTACAGGAAATCTTAGTGCGTGATGAAGATGATGCAGTGATTAAAATCATCGGTAATGATCCATTTGCCAATAAGCACACAATTACTATTTCCGATATGTATGCTTTCTATGACTATATGTTGAATGTTATGGAAGGTGTCGGTGAAACTGATGATATCGATATGCTGGGCAACCGCCGTATCCGTTCAGTCGGTGAATTAATTCAAAATCAGTTCCGTATTGGTTTAAGCCGTATGGAAAGAGTGGTTAAGGAACGTATGTCCATTGCGGAAATTGAAACCTTAACACCGAAAAAATTAACCAATATCCGTCCATTGACGGCAGCTATTAAAGAATTCTTCTCTTCTTCACAGCTGTCTCAGTTCATGGATCAGCAGAATCCGCTTGCTGAATTGACCAATAAGCGCCGTATTTCCGCGTTAGGTCCAGGCGGTTTGACAAGAGACCGTGCTGGCTTTGAGGTTCGTGACGTTCACTCCTCACACTATGGCCGTATCTGTCCGATCGAGACACCAGAAGGACCAAACATCGGTTTGATTACAAACTTAACTTCTTATGCTCGTATTAATGAATATGGTTTCATTCAGACACCATACCGCAGAGTTATGTCCGATGGTTCAGTTCTTGAAGATGCGGTTTATTTATCCGCGGATGAAGAAGCCGATTATGTTATCGCTCAGGCCAATGAGGTTGTCGGCGGTCATTTGATCAATGAACAGGTCGTAGCCCGTTACCGCGGTGAAACAATTCTGGCCAAACGTGAACGCGTTGAGCTTGCCGACGTTTCTCCGAAACAAATTATCTCAGTCGCTACCGCTTGTATTCCATTCTTAGAAAACGACGATGCTTCCCGTGCCCTGATGGGTGCCAACATGCAGCGTCAGGCTGTACCTTTGATTTCTCCGCACGCACCATTTGTTGGTACGGGGATTGAATACCGTGTTGCCAAGGATTCAGGCAGCGGTGTTGTCTGCAAGGGTGACGGTATTATTGAATATGTAGATTCTACCCGTGTTGTGGTTGCTCAGGACAATGGTGACCGCCGCGAATATAAGCTGCGTAAATTTGCTCGTTCCAATGCCGGAACAAGTATCAACCAAATTCCTATCGTGAAGAAGGGAGAACGCGTTGAAAAGGGTGATATCCTTGTTGACGGTCCTTCGATGGAAAAAGGTGAATTGGCATTAGGTCAAAACGTAACAATTGCCTACATGTCATGGAATGGTTATAACTATGAGGATGCCATCATCATGTCAGAACGTCTTGTTCGTGATGATGTCTATACTTCAATTCATATCGAGGAATATGATATTGACTGCCGTGAAACAAAGCTGGGGCCTGAAGAAATTACCCGTGATATTCCAAACGTCAGCGAAAACGCATGCCGTAACCTGGACTCAAGAGGTATCATCATGGTCGGTGCTGAAGTTATGGAAGGCGATATCTTAGTCGGTAAGGTTACACCTAAAGGTCAGAGTGAAATCTCTCCTGAAGAAAAACTGCTGCTGGCGATCTTCGGTGAAAAATCACGTGAAGTTCGTGACAATTCATTAAAGGTTCCGCATGGCGGTGCCGGTATCGTTCATTCAGTGCGTGTATTCAAGCGCAGTGAAGGTCATGAACTGCCGCCTGGAGTAAATGAAACAATTAAAGTTTACATCGTTCAGAAACGTAAGATTTCTGAAGGTGATAAGA
This sequence comes from Clostridiales bacterium VE202-08, assembly GCA_000508965.1. Taxonomy (GTDB): domain Bacteria; phylum Bacillota_I; class Bacilli_A; order Erysipelotrichales; family Erysipelotrichaceae; genus Dielma. The sequence continues at coordinate 17,561 of BAHV02000001.1, read as the reverse complement.
TGGCTGGCCGTCACGGTAACAAGGGTGTTATTTCTAAGATCCTGCCAGTGGAGGACATGCCGTATATGCCTGATGGAACACCAGTTGATATCATGTTGAATCCATTCGGTGTACCATCTCGTATGAACATCGGACAAGTATTAGAGATTCACTTGGGTTATGCTGCCAAGAAGCTGGGCGTTAAGTTTGCGACGCCGGTATTCGATGGTATCAATAATGATGAATTAGCTTCAATCATGTCTGAGGCTGAAATGACAAAGGATGGTAAGCAGGTACTTTATGATGGACGTACCGGCGATGCCTTCGATGAACGTATCTCAGTCGGTGTAATGTACATGATCAAGCTGGCGCACATGGTTGACGATAAGCTGCATGCGCGTGCTACTGGTCCATATAGTTTAGTTACTCAGCAGCCATTAGGAGGTAAAGCTCAAAATGGTGGTCAGCGTTTTGGTGAGATGGAAGTTTGGGCACTGGAAGCTTATGGTGCCGCTCACACATTACAGGAAATCTTAACGGTTAAATCTGATGATATCGTCGGCCGTACAAAGACTTATGAAGCAATCATTAAAGGCAAGGATATTCCTGAACCGGGTATTCCTGAATCCTTCCGTGTATTGAAGCATGAGCTGCAGGCATTAGCGCTTGATGTGAAGATGCTTGATGAGTTCGGCAACGAGGTCGATATTTCTAAGACTGACGGTGAGGAAGCAACAGCGGTAATTCCGCCGATTACACCGTTTGAGGAAGTTAAACCGGAAGAAGAGCTTGCTGATGAAATCGTTGATGATGAGTTAGATGAAGAATTAGAATCTGATGAAGAAATTGAAGATGAAGTGGATGCACTGTTGGATGACGACAGTGACATGGAATAAGAAGGAGGCGTAAACGATGAGTGTAAACAATTTTGCCTCAATCCAGATTCAGCTTGCCTCGCCGCAGCGAATTTTGGAATGGTCTCATGGTGAAGTAAAGAAACCGGAAACGATTAACTATCGTTCACAAAAACCGGAAAGAGACGGCTTATTCTGCGAACGTATTTTCGGTCCAAGCAAGGACTGGGAATGTTATTGCGGAAAGTACAAAAAGGTAAGATATAAGGGTGTTGTCTGCGATCGATGCGGTGTTGAAATCACTAAATCATCAGTACGCCGTGAACGTATGGGACACATTGAACTGGCGGCGCCGGTTGCTCATATCTGGTACTTGCGCGGTATTCCATCTCGTATGGCTTTATTACTTGATGTGACGCCAAAGCAATTGGAAGAAGTAGTTTATTTCGTATCTTGGATCGTTACGGACCCTAAGGATACAAAGCTGATGTATAAGCAAGTGCTTTCTGAGAAGGAATATCGTGAAAATGTGGCAATTTACGGCCCAGGTTCATTCACTGCTCAGACCGGTGCTGAAGCTGTTGAGACATTATTAAAAGAAGTTGATCTTGAAAAAGAATTCAATAACGTAGAAGCTGAATTAAAGAATGCGCAAGGTGAAAAACGTAAGAAACTGATCAAGCGCTTGGATACGATTGAAGCATTCCGCAATTCAGACAATAAGCCGGAGTGGATGGTACTGACAATGCTGCCGGTTATTCCGCCTGATCTGCGTCCAATGCTGCAATTGGATGGCGGCCGTTTCGCAACCAGTGACCTGAATGATTTATATCGCCGTGTTATCACAAGAAATAATCGTTTAAAGAAACTGCTTGAACTTGGAACACCGGCAATCATCGTTCAAAATGAAAAACGTATGCTTCAGGAAGCGGTTGATGCGCTGATCGATAACGGACGCCGTTCTAAGCCAATCAGCGGTGCCGGCGGCCGTGCATTAAAATCATTGAGCCACTCGCTGAAAGGTAAACAAGGCCGTTTCCGTCAGAACCTGCTAGGTAAACGTGTTGACTTCTCAGGCCGTTCAGTTATCGCGGTAGGACCGGATCTGAAAATGTATCAGTGCGGTATTCCCCGTGAAATGGCAATTCAATTATTTAAACCATTCGTAATCAACGAAATCGTAAACCGTGAAATCGCAAGCAATCCAAAGACAGCTGAAAAGCTGATCGATCGTCTTGATCCGCGTGTTTGGGATATTGTGGAAGATGTTATTGATGGTTACCCTGTATTATTGAACCGTGCACCAACACTGCACCGTTTGGGTATCCAATCATTTAAACCAAAACTTGTTGAAGGACGCGCCATCCGTCTGCATCCACTGGTTACTACAGCATTCAACGCCGACTTTGACGGTGACCAAATGGCTGTCCATGTACCTTTGAGTGAAGAAGCAAGAGCTGAAGCATTAGTCTTAATGCTTGGTTCAAACAATATCTTAGGTCCTAAGGATGGTAAGCCAATCGTTACGCCGTCACAGGACATGGTACTCGGTAACTTCTACTTAACAATGGAAGAAACTGCAGAGGAATTCCGTCAGGAAGCTGAGCGTTACAGAAGTGTAGGCTGCCCGAAAGAAGCTGAGCTGTGGGATCGTTATGCGGAAAATGAAGGTCATGTATTTAAGGATGTCAATGAAGTATTGATGGCTTATGATAACAAGATCGTTCATCTTCATACACGTATTGCGATTGCCGCAAAATCATTGAAGAAATCTTCATTCACTGAAGAACAGAATAGAAAATACTTAATGACAACAGTCGGTAAAGTAATTTTCAACAATATGTTCCCGGTTGATTTCCCATATCTGAATGAAGTATCTGATGAAAACTTCATCGCTACACCGGATCGTTTCTTTATTGAACCAGGTTCAGATATTAAAGCTATCATTGCTTCACAGCCAATCATTCCGGAAGTAAAGAAAAAACAGTTAGGATTAGTTATCGCTCAGGTATTTGCTCGTTACAGCACTGAGAAAACTTCTGAAATTCTGGATGAAATCAAGAACATGGGATTCAAATATTCAACCGTGGCCGGTATTACCGTAGCCTTATCTGACATTCAGGTTGTAGAAAACAAGGATGATAAGATTGAATACGGTAAGCAGAAAGCGGAGGAATTAATGCGTCTGCGCCGTAAAGGTAAGCTGACGATGCAGGAATGGGAGGCTCACTTAAATAAATTGTGGGACAGCATTAAAAATCAGATCGGTGATGAGCTGATGGATAACCTGGATCGTAAGAATACAATCAACATGATGGCGACTTCTGGTGCCCGTGGTAATAAATCAAACTTTACACAGCTGGCCGGTATGCGTGGACTGATGAGTAAACCTTCTCAGTCTAAATCAGCAAAAGGGTATCAGCCTTCAATCATTGAGGTACCTATTTATAGCTGCTTCCGTGAAGGTCTGAACGTATCTGAATTCTTTATTTCAACTCACGGTGTGCGTAAAGGTCTTACCGATACAGCCTTGAAGACAGCTGAATCCGGATATCTGACACGCCGTCTGGTTGATGTTGCTCAGGATGTTGTCGTTAAACAGGAAGACTGTGGAACGGATAAGGGATTCTGGGTAGAAACCATTATTGACCGTAAGACAGGAACTGTGGTTCTGGATCTGCGTGATCGTCTGATCGGCCGTTATTCAAAACAGCAGGTTGTCGATCCTAAAACTAATGAAGTAATTATTGATTCTGATGAATACATGGATGAAATTATTGCACAGCGTATCGTTGATGCGGGTGTTGAAGGTATGTATATTCGTTCCGCATTTACATGTAAATCAATTTACGGTGTCTGCAAGAAGTGCTATGGACGCAACATGGCAACTGGTAAGGTTGTTGAAGTTGGTGAGTCAATCGGTATCATGGCAGCTCAGTCAATCGGTGAACCAGGTACACAGCTGACAATGAGAACCTTCCATACCGGTGGTGTAGCATCTGCCGGCGGCGGTGATATCACTCAAGGTTTGCCGCGTGTAGAGGAATTATTCGAAGCACGTTGTCCAAAGGGTGCAGCCGTATTGGCTCAGATCAGCGGTGAAATTACATCAATCCATCAGCTGGAAAACAGCAATGGCGTTGAAGTAATTATTACCAATGATAAGGAAAGTAAAGAACACAAACTGGCCCCGACTCAGGCAATTCGTTCTTGGCTGAAAGAAGGCAGTATGATTGAAGCCGGAGATAAGATTACTGAGGGTCCGATCGATCCGAAGGAACTGCTCCGTATTGCCGGCGTTCAGGAAGTTGAAAAATACATTCTGAAAGAGGTTAAGAAGGTTTATGCAAGTCAGGGTATCGATATTTCTGATAAGCATATCGAGGTTATGATTCGTCAGATGCTGAGAAAAGTTGTTGTTGTAGAGGGGAATGGTACAAACCTGAACCCAGGTGTTCAAATCTCATTACCGGAAATGACAAAGATCAACCGCAACGCATTATTGTCTGGCAAACAGCCGGCAGTATTCTCACCAGTATTGCTGGGTATTTCAAAAGCATCAGTAGAAACTGACTCATTCTTGTCAGCAGCATCATTCCAGGAAACAACAAAGGTTCTGACGGAAGCTGCAATCAAGGGTAAGAAAGACTACTTGATGGGTCTGAAAGAAAACGTAATTATCGGTAAACTGATTCCTGCCGGAACGGGCTGCAACGCTGATCGTGAAACATCACGTCAGATTGAAGAATTAGCGGCAGAATTAAGAGCTGAACGTATTTTAAGAAGCAATGATGACGATGAAAGCGAAGTTATGAATTTCTCGGCAGCAGAAAAAGTGAATGAAGATGTCATTCAGGAAATGCTTGCTGATGAGAGTTTAAGCGTCGTTGATGCGGAAGAATAAAAGGAATTAACGGTATAATGAAAAGAGTGGAGAAATCTGCTCTTTTTTACGTTTTGGGATTAGCATATTTTGTATCGAAACAAGAAATTTGATAAATATTGATAAGTATGATTTAATCAAGGTAAACAAATCTTGCAAGAATTGTGAAGATAAAATATTTTAATGAAAAATACGATAGTCATGTTCTGTTGCTATAGTTAATGATTATGTGGTTACTGGAGTAACTTATGGCTTTTTGAGAATGAAAATTGATTATTGTGTACCATTTAGCGTCAGGTAAAGATGCTATACATAAATGTAGGAAGTACAACCAAACAAGTAATAGTTGTAACTGCTTTTTGTGCTGATAAGAATGGTACAGTGTGTTTAAACAAAATTAATTGTTTATAAAGAGGGAAGAGGTTTATATGAAAAAATTCGCATATTTATGCTTATCACTGTTTGCTATGTTAATGAATACATCTGATGTTTTTGCCGATACAATACCTAGAATGATGATAACTAAAAACATAACGATTGAATATTGTATGGCAACAGGAAGGATTTTACCTGATACTTATGAGTATAATGAGTATGAACCTACTCTTGTAGGTCCAGGAGTACACGAATATCTTTGGTGGCAAGGCACTTTATATAAGAGTTCTGGAGCAGATTATGAAGTAAATAACCGTGTATGTAATACTTATGAAGGAGAAGTTTTTACTAATTGGAATATATAAGATTGATGTATAAAAGGAGAAAATAAAAATGAAAAAAGTATTATTAGTATTAAGTCTAATATTTGCTTTAATTCCAATCACTAGTTTGCATGCTAACGAGTATGAAAATTCTCAAAATTCTACTATTCAGGGTCTTATTGAAATATGTTCTTATGATGAAAATATGAATCTTTTAGATTGTCAATCAGAACCAATTTTTGAGGTAGATATAGACCCTTTTATGACAACTAACTACAGAACATATACTTTTACTGGTGAAATAAATCCTGGATATACAGATAGATGTAAATTATATTATCGAGTCAAAGAGACGATATATGATGTTTCGAGAGCAGCTAGTTCTACATGTACTACAAAAGAATATGTATCAGGCTATGAAAAATTTGAGATTCTTAATCAAGATATTGTAAATTATGTAACCTATGAAGATTCAGCAGATTATGAGATTGGTAATTCATGTGATGGTAATGCGATGCGTGCCGCTGTTACAGGACGTGTAGTATATTTACCTGGCGAATCAGGAACAACCGCTTTTGTAAAATTCAGTATTAAGTTGTATTAATTATGAAAAAATTAATTATTTATGCATTTTTATCTTTACTCTTGATTGGATGTAACAATTTGACCATTGCTGATAAATTAAAAGTTGATGGTTGGCAAGAGAATATAGACAAGAATCAAGTATTATCAAACAAAATCAACAATGTTGAATACCATTTAGATTTAGTTAATAATTTATTCTATTATGATGAGAGTGAGTATGTAAAATACGAAGTTGATTACAACAAAGGAATTGTAACTCGTTTGCTAAATGGTAGTAATTATGTAACTTTTGATGATAATACTAAAACGCTTATTACACATAATTCATTTGAAGATATAAATGAATATCTAATTAAAGGAGAAACAGGTGATTTTTGGTTTAGTTGCAAATATGATTATATAAATCATGAATTTCTTGAATATGTCGCAGGTGAAAAATATACATGTATTGAGACTGGTTCTGTTGGTGCAGAAAATGCCTATGATCTTTTTAAAGATATGATATTAGATAAATACCATTGTACTATTAAAGAATTGATTTCTGAATATAAATGAATATAATCATCACTTGACATATTATTGATCTGGTTAAGATTTGCCGCAGAAATATTCAGGCATACTTGCTGATGAGAGTTTGAGCGTCGTTGATGCTGAGGAATAAAAACAATTAACGGTATAATGAAAAGAGTGGAGAAATCTGCTCTTTTTTACGTTTTGGGATAATATTGCATACTTTGACTTATTTGTTTCGAAACAACAATAGTAGACGGATTTTTTTATATCAGTTATAATGCGAATAGAGGGGAGGAAAAGCAATGAAAAAAATAATATCAATGGCAATGTCTGCACTATTGATGTTTGGTCTATGCACCTTTGGCTGCACTCATGTGCATACCGAAGAATGTGGAGAGAATGGCATCAATTGTAAACATGAATGTCATCATGTAACATTATTGAATGATGAACATGCACCTAACTAGCCAATAGTTTTATTGGCTACTTCATTGTTTAAAGAGTATATGGTTCAAAATATTGGGAAGGTATTAAGATTAATTAGAAAATATCGTGGTTTCACACTTAGAGAATTAGGGCAAAAAACGGGAATACCATATAGCCGCCTAGGAAAATTCGAAGGTGGGAAAGAAATGCCAACTGATGAAGCTATTTCAAAAATAGAGAAAGTTTTGAATATGAAATTCCATGAATATTTTGAAATAGCAAAAAAAATAGATATTATGTTTAATGAATTTTTAGATTCTTTATTCTATCATGATGATAGTAATGATTTATTTAAGACAAGGATAACAAATGGTAAAACAAATTCAATTATAAATTTTTCATTTGGAAAAGCTCAATTAATCGAATATATAATATTAGTTTTAGATGAGAATTTTGAAAAAGCCAGATTGATGGAATCTAGTCTTTTAGAATATTTTAACAGTGATTTTGAATGTAAAGCCATTATTTATCAATATATAGGGTTATCTCATAGAATAGAAAAGCATTATGATAAAGCGATATACTATTTTGAAAAAGCTATGTCAATGACAATAAATAGAAAAAATAAAGCAATGTTATGTTTACATTCAAGCATTGCTTATAAAGATATTGGAAATATAGCAAAAGCAATGTTTTGCATTGAAGAAGCGCACAGAATTTTTTCTGAGTATGGTTCTCTAAAAAGGGTAGCATATTGTTTTATAGAACGTGCTCTTTTACTAAAGTCTAATTTTCAATATAAAGAATCGATTTCTTATTTTAACATTGCAATAAAAGCTTTAGAAATGATTGACTGTTCAGAATCACTCTATGCGAAGGTTTATCGTAACATGTGTTGGACAATGATTTTAGCGGGGGATTATAAAAGAGGACTGGAATATCTTGAAGAAGCAATAGAGATTGAGCCGAAGCATGGTTTTACAGTTCTTTATGCAATCTGGTGTAACTGTAAATTGCAGAATTATCAAGAAGCAGAACGATGGATTGAGGCTAATATTGATTTGCATAATAATGTAGAATATGGTAGTTTTTATGAATTGTTTGATCTGTTGGTGAAGTGTAGAGAGGGAGTACCTTCTGCAAAATCAGTAAATTTAGTAACTAAAATTATCGAAGATTTTAAGCAAGGCGAGGAATATGAACGAGTTAATTTTTATATAGACATCGCTTTAGATTTATTAAATAGAAGTGGCAATGAGCTAGAAAAAATAAAATATTTAGAAATGAAGGTAAATTTAACTAAAGGTCGTTTATTTGTATCGACACAAGATATTTGAATATATTTGAATAGTGTGATTTAATCTAGGTAACAAAGCTTGCAAGTGTTTGTTGTTAAAATAATTGTTACAAGTAGAAAAATATGAAAGGAAATTTTATGCTGAAAAAATTACTAGTATTCATGCTTGCTATGTTAGTTAGTGTGATGAATTTTGGTACTTACGCATCTGCAACTACACGTGCAATACGTCAACAATCTACAAGAAATGGGTATGCTTATAAAGCATATACTACCAATATGGACTATGAAATGATTACGAATGGTAAAGATGGTGAAATTTGGATTATATTTAATTCAAAAACTGAAAGCAATTTATACAGATTTGAAGGTGCAGTGGATGATTTATACGGTCTTGAGCAATCAATGCTTAAAGAAAATATCCCATATACTACTGTTGATTCATTTTTTAAAAATATGTTCATGGGTGATATAGATGAAGCTTTTGATATATTATTGAATTTTTTTAATGATGTATTAGAGACAGAATCTAAGATTAATGAAGCTAGTGACATAGTAAGTGATATTCTCTATTATTACGATGCTTTGTTACCTCATGAAGCACCAGAATCTAAAAATGATTGTGTGTGGAATGGTGGTTCATGGGTTTGTAAATATACGGAGGTGAATTTAAGTGAATAAATTAATTAAAAAAGTCTTAAGTGCAGTTTTGGCACTAAGTTTTATATTGAACGCTAACTGTTTCACAATTTTTGCACAAGAGTCAACGAAAGTGGAATTGGAAAATATTACAAAAGAAAGTCGGTCAATAGATAATGATGGAATTCTTGGATATAAATATACACTATACTCTACAAGTGATTATGGTATATTTACATCTCCTGAAACAGAATATGATTATAGCACTATTGTTGTAGATATCACGGGTAGAGCTTCTAATTATGTTGACGATTTTATGAATGCTATTGCCAATGCCAGTTCAAGCTATATAGAAATGCAAAATAAGACATCTTTAGCGCAAATAAGTGCGTTAATGACTCTTTTAGCTGCAGGACCATTGCCACCGGCAGCAATGGCGACAGCTCTGTCTTCATTAAGTTTCACTGCGGAAGCAGAAAGATTAGGGCTTGAAGTTAATGACTATTTATTAGATGCAAAAAGAGCATACTCGTATTTATACAGGTATAGAGTAACTGAGAATGGTGGTTGTGTCACTATTGCAGGACAAGAAGTTTGTCCTATGTTCGTATAAATTTAGTTGCAGTAAATGATATAATAAAAGGAGGGATTTTAATGAGTTATAGTGTTTTGTTAATAATATTGACATCTATTTATGAATATTATAAATTTAGAGAATCACTATTAGTTATTATTATCCCTTTGCTTCTTTGGTTTCTTGCCCCATCATTTTATTACCGTATAATTTTACTTTTCATATTTTGCATAGTTAAGGTTTTTCAAATTGTTTTTTCAAAAAATATATTAAAATATCTACTTTTAAATTTTTATGTAATAAGTATTGTTATCCTCTTTTATGAACATTATGAAATATTTCTTACTTTGTACTAAAGAAGAATGACTAAAAAGATAGAAATAGGTTAAACTTTTGAACTTAAAATCCAAGAAGGCACTAAAAAAGTATGAAAGCGCGGCAGATTTTTGCTTAGGATTATTTTATTATTAAGTTTTCATTGTCATGATCACAGTCAAAAATGGACATGAGATATTAAAAACTATTTGTTTTAATAAATTAAATCAATGATATACATAAAATGGGTTTACAATATAACATAGGTTAGTGAAATAGTATAAATCGGGAAAAAGCAATCCTAAGAAGTTCATTCAAAAAGAAAAGTAAGGTGAATGAATAACAATAAGCAAGTCTAAATAAATATGAGGTTAAAAAGTATAAAGATATTGTTATTCGTTGACATAAACGTGTAATGGTAACTTTTAAAATATTAAACGCAAATTTAAATGAATATTATAAATTTAAAGAATCATATTTAATATTTATAATTCCTTGTATCATTTATTTATTCATTCCTCCAGAGCATTTGATAAGTGTGTTTCAATAAAGTAACAAATCTTGCAAGAATTGTAAAACTAAAGGAGGAGGTATAAATGAAAACAATACAGTTCCTATGCATATTAATTTACTTATAATTGTATCAAATCCAATCGGCGAATTAATTTATGAAGAAGTACGAAATGCTATATTAAAGGGTATTGGAAACGTAGTATTGAATGGTATCAAAGCAATTAAGGACGCGGAACCAAGTGAAATAGCATCAGTTTATGTACATTATGACGCTGCTAATAAAAAATATTGGTTGATACAGTATAATACTGCAACTGGTAATGAGTGTGCGAGACCAAATGACAAAAGTAATTGGGTTTGTAAATTTTCTTTATTAATTTCATAAGGTTGTTTATCATAATTGCAAAAGTAAATAAATTACGAATCTAGAAATCAAAAAAGTGAAAAATGATACTATGCACAAGGAGTAAGCCAATGCAGAGGCCATTTTTCACTCTTTATTATAATGTTGGAAAGTTGAATTAAAGAGGGCGATGGTATGTTTAGAGAAGAATTGCATCAAGCAATCACAGATATATTCAAAACACATTTTTTTGCCGTTATTACAACAGGTATCCTGATTTATTTATATTCATTTGTTTTAGGCGGTTTCTTGAATGAGTATGTAATAATACTAAATACAATCGTATTTTCAATCATATCGTTACGTTGTTATTTAAAGTTAGCGTCTAAGTACAATATAAGTATTACTGATTTCTTTAAACAAAATCATATGAAAATCAAGGATTTAGCTGTGTATTCAGCTCTTTGCTGTGAAACAATAAGCATTCTCATAATATTAATCATTGTAATAGCCCTGACTTTTGCTGCAATCACCCTAATATTTAAACTGCCTATTCCTAACCATTTAGCTTTAGTAAACAACAATTCATCAGAAATAAGTATGTTTGTTATTCAAATCATTCGAGGATGTCTGTTAGCGCCGTTTTTTGAAGAAATAACTTTTCGTGGAGTAATCTTTAATATATTGAATAAGTACAGTGAAACAGCGGCAATTTTTTTACTTCATTCTTTTTTGCTGTTGTGCATGGTTTAGATTTATCTTTCATATTAAGGTATGTAGTTAGTGTTATTTTAATTAAGGCAACCCTTGATTGTCGTAATTTGATTCCTGCTATACTCATTCATTCATCAGTTAATTTCGTTAGTAGTATTTATAGTTCTGTGAGCATGATAGGCAACTTAACAGTTTTAATTATTGCTATAATGAATACAGTTTTAGTATATTATTTTTTCAAAAAAAATATTATGCTAGGCTTGATTTAAGTTTTAAAGATGCTTGGGAAACGATAAAACAAGGTATTCATTTAACTATGTCAATCAAAATCTTCTTGAGTGTATTGCTTTTTTTATTAGTTTTGTGACATACCCGTGCTGGTTAGATCTGCCATATAATGCTAAAGTAATTGTTATGAAGATGATTTGTCCATTTCAGATTTAATTTATTATGTTGATGAAGAACAAAAGCTTCATATTTATTGTGATAAAATTTTTGAAAATGTAGAATTCGGTTATCCATTTGTAGGTGAAGATTTGTTTTTTTGAATATGAATCATGATTGAAAAAATAGATAAGAATAACCTGCTTCTCTATTAGTGTCTGCTTCTGCGTAAAGGTATAACAATCAGCCAGTATAAGAAGAAATGATAGAATATTGAGGAGGAGACATATGAAAAAAATATATTTATTGATTTTAGCTGTTTTTGTAGGTGTATCAATACTATATAGTTTAAACGCTTCTAATTCATTTAGAATCATACTTCAGCTGTTAGGAGCCATTATAATTGCCGGTGAGTACTATAAAGTGATTCATCAAAAGGAAGATATAGTTAGTGATACTGATTATCCTGCAATGTTTATTCTTAAATGCATGATTTGAAGTTTAACTTAAGTATGCTACAATGAATACAGCGAGGAAAATAACTATGAAATATTTAAAACTGAATCAAGATTTAGAAGTATCACGTTTAGTATTCGGCTGTATGCGTATTTCTGGACTGAGTGTTAAAGAGCTTAATGATTTAATTGTTTGCGCGATGGATGAAGGGGTCAATTTCTTTGATCACGCGGATATTTATGGCGGCGGTCAGTCAGAGATATTATTCGGCGAAGTGTTAAAACAGCATCCTGAATATCGTGAAAAAATGATAATTCAAAGTAAATGTGCCATACGTAAAGGGATAGTCGGTTATTATGATTTCAGTAAGGAGCATATACTTAATTCGGTCAATCAAAGTATTGAACGATTACAGTGCGGATATTTAGATGTATTATTGCTGCATCGACCTGATACATTAATGGAATTCGATGAAGTGGCAGAGGCTTTCAACGAGCTTCAGCAAAGCGGCAAAGTAAAATACTTTGGTGTTTCCAATATGAATAGTATGCAGATTCAGATGCTGCAGAAGCATCTAGATCAAAAACTGATGTTTAATCAGCTGCAATTCAGTCCGATTCACTGCGGCATGATCAATAGCGGTATTTTTGCCAATATGAAAGAGGAACAAGCTTTAGATCATGACGGCAGTATCCTTGAGTATTGCCGTATGGAAGATATTACGATTCAGGCATGGTCGATCATGCAGGCATCTTGGGCAGAAGGAACATTCCTTGATAATCCTAATTATGCTGCTTTTAATGATTGCCTGCAGGAATATGCTGAAAGATATCAAGTAAGTAAATCAGCAATCGTAATCGCTTGGATTTTACGTCATCCAGCAAACATGCAGCCTATTTTTGGCACAACCAAAACAAAGCATCTTAAAGAAATGGCAGCAGGCTGTTCAATTGAATTAAGCCGGGAAGATTGGTATCACATTTATACTAAAGCTATCGAAAGAAAGCTGCCGTAGGGTTCTGTTTATATTTAATTATTATCAGCATTAGAATTATTTTGGAAAAAGGGGGATGTCTGTTATAAAAAAATTATTCAATAAACATTCTTAAGCTGTCAGTTATTGAATATTTTTTTGATGATATCATTAAACAAAAATATTCTTCTTTAAGATGAATTTTTCTGTTGTGGGATATATTTTAGGATATATTAAATGAATTCATCAGACAGCCAAATAAAATTTAATAGTTGCTAGCCACCATATGATGTGGAAGGCTTGGCGGATGATGCCTTGTTAATTAAAAAACAGAAACACTATATTTATGAATAGGAATAACATGAAATTTTAAGAGGATTAAAATTAAAAATTAGCCTTACAGGGCTTTTTTTATACGGGAGATTATTACATCACAGGCTTGTATTCCATCTTTACAGCCCTTTTCGTAGAATATTTTACTTTGTTACAGTATAATAAAATTATCTAAAGAAGTGTGGGTATTAACTCAAAGGGAGGAATAATTATGTTTAACGGCGTTATTGGCATGGAGAATTAATACTATTACTTATTTGTGTGGCTGTGCTCAGAGCAGCTTATGAAATTATTCGATTTTTGAGAAAAAAGTCAAAATAGCAGTCTGATTAGACTGATTTTATAGGGGAGAAGCATGAAAATAAAACTGGTGAGTGCATTGAATGATGCGTTTATACTTTTTGGAGTTCTTACTTTTATAAATATAGTTTTATGCCAATTGGGTATCTATGGTTATCCGGCTTTTGAGATGGAACTTAGTGTTTTAAGTTCGTTATTTCCTGAATATAGGGAACTTATCATCAGATATTCAATTATTATAATATATACGCTTTGCTGTATCTTCTATCTGATTGTGTTTAAACCTCTGAAGAAATATAGTGAAATGAGTTTGCTGCTGCCCAAGGCTGTGATATACATTATCAGTTTAATAGCTGTGGTTATGCTGATTGTTATTGCTTTCCTTATTTATAAATTTCAATTAATTCAGACTGGAAATAGTATCGCGTTGTTTATCTGCATTGAGATGACGAACATGGGAATAACGCTGCTCGGTATAAATTTAAAAAGATACCAAGGTTAATAAATAAAAAGGTGGTATCAAGATGAAAATAGGTAAATCATTATAATGTTTCCTATGTCTGCTGATGCTTACCTCGTGCGCAAAAGAAAAGCCTGAAAACAGCTCGTCAGCTAAGGCAAAGCCAATGCCGGTTAAAACTGAACTGCCTGTATACAGCTAAAAAACTGTTGGATACCGAAATGCTGAATATGAGCGAGTATGATTATCTGATGGCATAGTATGTTGAAAATAATGAATTGTATTACAGTGCTGCTCATTTAGACAATGATAATGTGGTTAATTTTTTATGCAGATATACTTTAACTGATTTACAGTCAAAGTATTAAAGTAATTGGAAGGAAATTATATTGTCAACTCATTTGTATATACAGAGGATGCGCTTGTTTACAGTAAATTGAGGCAGTTTCGGAAATTGATCATAACAATCGTTTTACTGTCATGATGGAAAGGAAGAAAGCAGCCGTAAATTAATCATGGCTTGACTCATGGTTTATTGCATATATGCGAAGATGTATTCTCTGCAATTGATTAAAGCAGAACAGAAAGTATTCTATACAACTGAGGAATATAAAAGATCATGTAAATGATTTGGTTTATAATATCCGTTTTGTAATGCTTGAGGTTGATGAAAAATTGATTTGCTTTTAGAGAATGTTGATTCAGAGACTTTCACCGACGTTTATTATGCTTATGAAAAAATCTTGAGCTATGGCAGTAAGTTGGCGGTAATCATCAAGCAGACCCAGGATGTGCTGCTGGTTACTTATGAGGATGACAGCAAGTATTTGAAAAATATAGTTATTCTTCAGATTGTCAGGATACTTACCGCATATTATAAAGAGAATGGTGTAATTGAAAAAAAGTTTAATACCTTTAATATTGATCTGCATAATGGTGAGCTGCTTGAGGCTCAGGACGTGCTGGATTCATTTATGCTTGATGAAAAGAGCATTGAGACAAGCTTGTTTAATCAGCTGCAAGCTAAAGGACTAGGTGTCTGTGATGATAAGCAGGAAAACTGTTATGCAGATGATCTGTCAGCGGCTGATTTAGTCTATTATATTGATGAAAAAAAGAATCTTTATTTTTATAGTGAGAAGATTTTTGAAACTGCCGAATTTGGTTATCCGCAAAAAGACCCATATATATTTTATCAATACCAGTAACTTAAACTTTATATATACAGCCGGACCATGAATCAGAGTGACACATGAAATGACGGTGGAGCTAACTTCCCGTTTCAACTTATTAAATCTGTGGTAAAATATAAGATAATGAATAAAGAAGGAGTTCTTATGAGAGGAATTAGTTTAGTATTGTTGGCAATTTTACTTAGTGCTTGTACAGCTGCTGAGCCGAAATGGAAATTAGAAATGGAAGCGCCAAAGAATGCTTTGGTTGATCCGATTCCGGGTGTTGAAGATAATTTAGAATACAGTTATTTTTCTGCAGGATATACGTTGTATGAGGAGCCGGGCATGAGCGATGACCGCCTGCTGAGTCAAGCTGACATTGAAAGAGCTTTAAACAGCAAATTTAATCTGGATAACTTCGATTCACTGACGAGTTTGCCGGTATATCATAAGACAGCGCTGAATGAAGACCAGATGCGGATAAAAGCAGATTTAATGGCAGCTGCTTTAAATGTGGACATAATCAGCTATGATTATTATGAACCACTTGATTTTCGTGCCGAAGATTTTAATATTGCTCATGAAACTGAATTAATGAGTACCCAAAGTGAATTGCTGGCCGTTTTTAAAGAGGGAAATCTTTTGATTAAACAAAATGGCAGCATTGTTGTGGAATTAAATGTACCTTATGATGAAGATTTTGTATATGAGTACAGTGAGCAGGGAATCAAGGCAGCGGCTGAGTTTTTCTATACTCAGTATCTAAGCGTACTTGTGAATTTTGAAAAACCTATCATCCAGGTTGATACGAAAACGCAGCTTGTTGATGGAACGCTTCAAAATGAATACCATGGCTATATATATAATGAAAGAACATCTTCTATGACTGATCAGTTACTTGCGCAGGCTTTTCAGCGCATCAATGTTGAATTTGATGAGAAAGGATTGACCAGTTTTACAATCAGTTGTCTGAATGGTGAATATGTCGGCAATAGTTTGCTGCTTGATCCATATGAAGCCGTTGTGCAGCTTCAGGTAATAGATCCTGAATTGAATTTGCCCATGGATATCAGAGCCGTTGAATTAACCTATGCCAATCAGGATTATCAGTATGATGCGGTACCAATCTATAATATTTATGGGTATGATATGCATGGTCAGGGAGTTAAAGCTGATGTGCCGGCAATCGCGGTTGATTCTGAATTGGTTTATGAAGCACCGAGAATTTATACGGAACTGCATCTGCCGCTGCATTATAATTGTATCTATTACTAAAGAGATGAAATCATTGCTGTTTCATCTTTTTTTATGTGATAGAACTTTAAAGAGCGATCGCTTGCCTTTGCAAAGCTATGATTTCTGAGCCAGGAATTGATGTTAAATAAAGAGGGTGGAAGTAAGCATAATATAAAGGCTGCCTTTGATTTGGGATTCTCATTCTTATGGTATGAGATTTAATTTGACCTCTGTTTATGAAACACTTGATTCGGCTTAGTAAAGAGGAACAGACGATGTCTAAAAAATTAAAGAATGAAGCTGGTGCCGCTGTTGCTGAAAATGAAAATTCATAGCAGCTGGTGAACTCAAGACATGTAATAAATTAAGGGGAGTGCTTCAATATCGAGGACGCCTTTTCTTGTAACTGCTTCCGCCAAGTAAATGATTGCGCATACGATACTAGGGGAAAGGCTGAGATCATACAAAGTGAAGGAAAATTTAAGCGTAAGGCCGTAAAATCAGGACATGAACCGCTTACAAATTTGTGACTAAAAATTCACATGAATAAGGCATGAATAATAAGCGAAAAAGTTTTAAAAAAAGTAAAAAATAATGTTGACATGGGAAGCGGGTTTTGGTATTATATACAGGCACTCGGGAAGCGGGTCACACAAGAAAAAGTTCTTAAAAAAAGTGTTGACAGAAAAGTTGCCGGGTGGTAAGATAGATAAGCACTCACGAGTGCAAAGCAGCTCGATCTTTGAAAACTGAACAGGAAACGTCAAAGAAATTTGAAGTAATTCACGGAAGAATACAGAACACGCGCAAGCGGTTCAAACATAAAGAGTCAATCAAATGGAGAGTTTGATCCTGGCTCAGGATGAACGCTGGCGGCATGCCTAATACATGCAAGTCGAACGAAGCGAAGG
>BAHV02000002.1:0-258502 GCA_000508965.1 Clostridiales bacterium VE202-08 | reverse complement strand
AATCGTATCCTTGCTACTATTATATCATTCATGAACCAGAAATCAACCTAAAATTGAAAGTTTTTCGAAAAAGCACCCCGAAAACAGTGTATTTATCCGAATATTTAACGAAAAAGTGGGAAAGCTAATCCATTAAAGTATCCAAATAAACGCAATGATTGAAAATGCTTTCCCTTTATATCACCAAACAGTAATATAAACATCTTAGCCTTTTCTGGTAAATCAATGATTACATTGTATCCAGGCTTAGCCTTGTCACAACTTTGGACCAGCATAAGCCAACAATTCCAATACATTGATATTATAGCATAAACTTTTAAAAAGTGAACAAAATGCATAATTTTTTACATCTTTTTTACATCACCATCATTCAAATAAAAAACAGACATCCTTAACACTTCCGCCTGCCTTTTATTTAGTATCAAAAGATAAGTCAAATAACCTTCTATAATTTCTCCAACCGCTTATCTTTTCTTTTCCACCGCAATTTGCTTATTCTTTATACTCTTTCCCCGCAGCCCCCGCAGCACCAATTCCCCCTTACCATTAAGAATCTCCGCATAACTGGCAGCTTCCAAAATCTCAATAATCCCTATATCATTAAATTCAACACCTGGCACATCCATAATTGCACCGACCAGATCTTTAGCTCTCAGCTTCTTATTCCGCCCGCCTTTAAAATAAAGCTTGCATTTATCCTCATCAATCGCTTCCTCTTTCTGTCTGATCTCTTCAGATCGACTCAGAATTGAATCATATACCGCACCTTCAAACGCTTGCTCATCGATGCATTTCAACTCCGTTTCCAGTTCTTCCTGCACCATATTCAGATACTTCATCTGCGTCGGCAGCACCAGCGAAATAGCTATTCCTTTCTTATCAACACGGCCGCACCGGCCGATCCGATGAATAAAATCCTCGGTGGTAGTTGGAAACTCATAATTGATAACATGGGTAACATTCGCAACATCAATGCCTCTGCCTGCTACATCAGTCGCCACCAAAACACGATACTTTCCTTTTTTAAAATCCCGCATATTGGCCAGCCGTTCTTCCTGCATTAAACCTCCGTGTATCATCAGACAGCTGATTCGCTTTTCACACAGCAAATCAAACACCTGCTCCACACTCTCCCTGAAATTACAGAAGATCATTGCCTGCTGCGGCAATTCTTTATATAACACTTTAAGCAATTGCTCCTCTTTACATTCCTTATTCGCCTTCACATAAAACAAATCTACATTCGTATTGTACTTTTTAACCTCACCGACTTTAATCACTTCCGCATCATGCAAATATGTTTCCGCAATCTCCTTGATTGAATCATTGATTGTCGCAGAAAACATAGCCATCGTACACTTAGCCGGAAGATAACTTAATATTTTAGTTACCTCCTCTATAAAACCAAGATTCAGCATTTCATCTGCTTCATCCAAAATACACGTATGAACATGATCCAGATTCAGCGTACCCCGCTCTAAATGATCAAGTACCCGGCCAGCCGTACCAACTACCACATGCACCTTTTGCTTTAAATCCATGATTTGACTTTTAAATGGCTGCTTGCCAAATAATGTAACCGCATTGATCCTTTTATATGCTCCTAAAGATTTAAAATCAACCTGCACCTGTCTCGCCAGCTCTCGGGTCGGCGTCAGCACCAGCACCTGCGGTTCATTTCCCAGCCAGTCAATCTTTTCAATTTCAGGAATCGCATAGCTTGCTGTTTTCCCACTCCCGGTCTTTGACTGCACTAAAACATCTCTGTCCGCCAGCAAGGCAGGAATCACTTTTTCCTGCACCGGCAAAGCCTCTTCATATCCCAAAAGCGCTGCCGCTTTTAGTAATTCATCACTTAAATTAAAATTTTTAAATAACATTTTCATCTACCTCACCCTGATATTTTAAGCTGAAACTGACATTTTCACAAGAAAATAATCAACAGTTTGAGAATTTTTCTAAATAAAATATCGAAGTTCTTTAAACTTTACTATATAATAGTAGAAGAGATGGCTCTGCCATCGATTGAAGGAGGTAACTATATGACTAGAGATATTGGTACGATTTTAAAAAATGCAATGGAAGTGCAAGGCCTTAAACAGAAAGAAGTGGCTGCGGCTACTCATTTATCTCAAAATACAATAAGCAATTACATCAACGGTAAACGCCGTCCAGATTCAGAAACATTGCTGATGCTTTGCGATATTTTAAAGCTTGACTTCCGCGCAGTTGTTCAAGGCGGTATGGAAGAGGATACGATTTATACCCTCACTAAACAAGAAAGCCAGCTGCTGAGCGGTTACCGTGAAATTACGGCTGAAGAACAAAACAACATTTTATCTTATGTCAACTTTTTAAAAGATCATCAGGCTAAATAGACGCTTTATTTATTATTTTGTGTTAATATAGACATGAGGTGATTTGATGCAGTTTATTGAGTATCCTAAATGCAGCACTTGCATCAAAGCAAGAAAATATCTTGAAGCCAAGAATGTAACATTCATCGATCGGCATATTCATGTTGATACGCCTACCGCTGATGAATTAAAACGGTGGATACCGCTCAGCGGTCTTACCGTCGAACAATTTTTCAATACCAGCGGCAAGGTTTATCGCGATAACAATTATAAGGAAAAGCTTAAAATCATGAGTTATGATGAGAAAATCAAAGCTCTGTCTGAGAATGGCATGCTGATTAAACGTCCGCTGCTAGTCAGTGATACAAAAGTATTAGTTGGTTTTAAAGAATCCGCATATAAAGAAATAGCGAGGGAAATGAACCATGAATCATAGTGATCGATTAGGTGAAAGTGCTGAAATGTATCTTGAAACAATACTTTTACTGGAGAAAAACGGTAAAGTCCGTTCTGTGGATATAGCCAAAAGTTTAAATGTATCAAAACCAAGCGTTAATAAAGCGATGAATGTTTTAAAAGAAATGGGTTTTGTAACACAGGAAACTTATGGTGAAGTACATTTGACAGAAGCCGGACGGCAAAAAGCCAGTGATGTCTATAACCGGCATGAAATATTATGTGATTTTTTAGAAGGTGTTCTGCATGTTTCAAGAGAGAACGCAGAGAATGATGCTTGTAAGATTGAGCATGTTGTCTGTGACGAAACAATAAGTAAAATCAAAGAATTTATGAAAAAGTGATGATCCCTTTCATCACTTTTTTATTGTAAATGCTAAGAAAACTGACTATAATAAAAATCGTTATATCAAAATGAGGGAATCTTATGAAACTTCTGGAACAATGCGCTTTATTATTTGCCGTTTGCCTTGGATCGATTGCAATTGCAGAGAGTCTGCCGTTTAATTTTCCTGTCAGCATTATCAGCATGGCGATCCTTTTTATATTATTATGCACTAAAATAATCAAGGAACATCAAATTGCTGATATTGGTGATTATCTATTAAAAAACATGGCTTTTCTTTTCATTCCTGCCGGTGTTGGCATCATGGAATATTTTGAATTATTAAAAAGTCAGGCGCTTATTTTATTGCTGATTTGTCTGCTAACTACCTTGCTTACTTTTTTTGCCACTGTTTTGACAGTGCAGGGAATACAGAAATTGATAAGGAGGATAAATTAGTATGAATGAAATTATTGCTTCTCCTTTATTTTCTATATTTCTATGTATCATTGCCTATAAAATTGGATTGCTGATTCAACAGAAAACAAAGCTGGCGGTTGCTAACCCATTGTTGATTGCAATACTGATTGTGATTGTTTTTCTGAATGCTGCCGGCATATCCCTTGATCACTTTAATCAGGGTGCCTCTTTTATCTCAATGTTTCTCACACCTGCTACCTGCATGTTAGCTTTATCTATTTACCGTCAGGCTGATAAACTTAAAAAGAATCTAATCCCCATTCTAGCTGGTACTTTAGTTGGGTCCATCGTATCCATGTCTTCTGTCATGCTGCTTTGCAATGTATTTCAGCTTGATGAAGCTATGGCTTATTCCCTGATTCCCAAATCGGTAACCACCCCCATCGCCATGGACGTCAGTGCTTCTTTAGGCGGCATCGTTCCGATTACTATTGCCGCCGTGATTATAACCGGCATAATCGGGGCAATTTTAGCGCCAACCTTAATTAAAGTATTTAAAATTAAAGATCCTGTTGTTCGCGGCATTGCAATCGGTACCTCTTCGCATGCGCTCGGCACATCTAAAGCATTGGAAATCGGTGAGGTTGAAGGTGCGATGAGCGGAATTGCTTTAGGTCTTTGTGGAATTATCACCGTGATACTTTCACTTGTATTGGCTCAGTTTCTATAATCATACATACTTTCATAAGACATCAGTCTTGATTAATAAAAATGCATTATTATAACTATCCTCTATATGGACAGCTGAATAATGCATTTTTTTATTTATGAATAATGACCCGCGTTCTTTTTCTGATTGTTGATAAACGTTTTGCCGCTGATCTTTTCAAACGATCATCATGAATTTCTACCCGTCTTAAAAGTTCATTCATGTGACGAATTTGCGCAGGTTTAGGTCTTGCGATCACAACCTTTTCAATTGGTACAGAAACGATTGGCTCTGCAGCTGATGTTTCAGCCTTGTTTTTCTTTTCCTGACTTATTTTCACGATTTTGGACACTGCACTGATTGCCACACCAGCCATTCCTATACCAATAAATACAGTACCAATTGTCTTAAGCATGTTCATGGAATCACTCCTTATTTATTTTCTTAATAATATCTAACACTTCATCTACCGTATCAATCAGTATATCCGCTTGATCTTGAAGAAAACCATACTTATCAGCCCGTATGGCAGCTACTAATAAACCGCTGCCTTTTGCTGCCGAAATACCAGTATCTGAATCTTCAATGACTAGATATTCATCTGCTTCATACCCAAGCACATCTCTGGCTGCATTATAAACAGCTGGATCCGGCTTTGATTTGGGATAATCTTCACCGCTGACTATCAGATCAAACATAGTTTCTAAATTGCAGGTACTGATCATTTCATTAATGCTTTTTTTAGGAGAAGTAGAGACGATCGCAGTTTTAATATGCTGCTGCTTTAACGCCCGCAGCGTTTCTTTTACCCCTGCGTTCAAGATTTCAGCGTAGGGAAAGGGGTAAGTTTCTGAAAATTGTCTATAAATATCAATAATTCTTTCCAACTCAGCGCCGGACTTCTCAGGAAACAGCTTCTGCATGATTACATCCAGATCGAGTCCAGCAAATGAATTCATTCTTTCTTTTGTGAAATGACAGCCATATTGACTGAAAAAATCAATTTTACGCTGACTGTAAACCGGCTCCGAATCAATTAAAACACCGTCCATATCAAATAACACCGCTTTAATCATAGGCACCTTCCAGACTTTTGAAATTATAAGCTTGCATCATTCTCTCTCCTATATGCTTCATCATATACTTCTTACACATGAATGTCAATTACACCTGACTTTACTAATTCTGACGCTTGCGCTGTTCAAGATGAATAGCTAAAACAGCTATGTCCGCAGGGTTGACTCCGGATATTCGAGAAGCCTGGCCTACGCTTGCCGGCTGAATCGCCTTTAGCTTCTGACGGCCTTCAAGAGATAAATTTTCTACCTCATCATAATTAATCCCAGTCAGTTTCAGATTTTCCATCGCCTTTAGTTTATCCGCTTCTTTACGAGCCTTGCGAATATAACCTTCATATTTAACCTCAATTTCAATCTGACGGGCTGCTTCTGCGGAAATCTCCAGATGCGTATACGGTTTTAATTCAGCGATTGTCACACCCGGACGTTTCAGCAGTTCTAATGCGCTGATTCCTTCAGTCAGCGGGTCAAAGCCAAGTTTTTCAAGATAGGCAGCTACCTCTGATCTAGAGGTGAAGCGAATCGCTGAAAGTGCCTTTGCACCTGCTTCTATATCACTTATCTTCTTTTTAAAACGATCATAACGATCCTGCGAGATCAAGCCGATTTCATAGCCCTTTTCAGTCAGCCGCATATCAGCGTTGTCATGGCGCAAAAGCAATCGATATTCAGCTCTTGATGTCAAGAGCCGATAAGGCTCCTGTGTGCCTTTCGTAACCAGATCGTCAATCATTACCCCGATGTAAGCTTCATCTCGATGCAGGATCAAGCCTTCTTTGCCATCAAGCTTTAAACTGGCATTGATTCCTGCCATCAATCCCTGTGCCGCTGCTTCCTCATAGCCGCTGGTACCGTTGATCTGACCAGCTGTAAACAGATTTTCAACAGCAATTAATTCCAGTGTAGGCTTTAATTGCAGCGGATCAATAGCATCATATTCTATTGCATAGGCATATTTCTTAATCCGGCAGTTTTCAAGCCCCGGCAGTGAATGCAGCATTTGATCCTGAATATGATGCGGCATTGATGTAGAGAACCCCTGAACATAAGTAGTGTCCAATGATTCCGATTCAGGCTCTAAAAATATCTGATGTCTTTCCTTATCAGCAAAGCGTACCAATTTATCTTCGATTGAAGGGCAGTATCTAGGTCCAACACCCTTAACCAAGCCTGAATACATGGCCGATTCTTTCAAGTTATCATTAATAATTTTATGTGTTTGCAAAGCCGTATATGTTAAATAGCAGACATGCTGCTTCTCAAAAGGACGCACATCCTCACGTTTAGTATCGGCCGAAAAGCAGACAAATTCATCAGTTCCCGGCTGCAGCTCTGTCTTTGAAAAGTCAATGCTGTCAGTATAAACTCTGGCCGGTGTCCCTGTTTTTAAACGGAATGTTCTTAAACCAGCCATTCTTAAACTCTCCGAAAGCTTTTCTGTCGTTGGTTCATCATCCGGTCCGCTTGGTGTTGCCGTATGCCCAACCATAACTAAGGAGCTCATAAATGTACCGCTGGTAATGATCAGTGCCCTGCAAAGAACAGTTTCACCGCTGTTTAATCTTACGCCGACTGCTTTGCCGTCTTGAATTAATACTTCCTCAACAATAGCTTCCCGCACCTGCAGATTTTTAGTATTCAAAACCACATTCTGCATATATTTTTTATAAGCGATTTTATCACTTTGTACCCGCAGACACTGAACGCCGGGGCC
This sequence comes from Clostridiales bacterium VE202-08, assembly GCA_000508965.1. Taxonomy (GTDB): domain Bacteria; phylum Bacillota_I; class Bacilli_A; order Erysipelotrichales; family Erysipelotrichaceae; genus Dielma. Next base: position 251,442 of record BAHV02000002.1, on the reverse strand, counting down.
CTTTGTAGTATTCAGCATTTTAAACTGCAGCGCGGTAGCATCAGCAGCTCTGCCCATTTCACCGCCTAAGGCATCAATTTCACGTACAACAATACCTTTTGCCGGACCGCCGACACTTGGATTGCACGGCATAGCGGCAATCATATCGATATGCATAGTGAATAAGATTGTTTCTTTATTTAAACGGGCTGCCGCCAACGCCGCTTCAACCCCAGCATGACCGCCGCCCAGTACGATTACATCAACCATTTTACCAACTCCTCAACTTCCTACTATTATAGTACAATTTGTATTGATTTTACCATGGTTTCAATTAAAAAATAACAGCTCACTTTCAGATTTCACACCTAAAGGAGCTGTCGCATTGATTAAGCGAACCATTTAAAATAGATTGCGCGTATAATTCTGTCAGTTAGAAACAGTTTATGTTTAAGCAGCCAATATTCAATGCGTGTCTTATGATTCGCATAAGGCAACAGGCTTTCCATATCCTTCATCGCGTCCGAAATTAATGCGGATGCCGCCTTTCGACCAACCTTAAAAAACGAATTGCTGCGATCAAGATAGCATAGAATATTCACTAAAAAATTATGATAGCAACGTGCTTTTAAAACTTCAGGGATTTGGGGATTAGCATTCAAATACTCAATAACAGTTTGATTATTTGCAAGCGTCCCCTTTAAAAAGTTCTGTCGATTATCCTTAGACAATGAATTTTGATCACAATCAATGTAATGGTAGTAAGGCTTATTGATTAACATAACTCGATCTATATGCTGATAATAATGTAAATTGAATATAAAATCTTCCGTATAATGGATACTTTCATCAAAAAATAAGCCATTCTTTATAATTTTCTCTTTAATATATAATTTATTACAGACAGAATAAAACAATCGCCGGCGATCCATTTCAAAGTAATATTCTGAATCATAATAGCTTACCGGTGTTTGACCATAGACATAATCTTTGGTTTTGCCATGTTGATCGATGCACCGCATTCCACAGATACAAAGTGTATTTTCAGCCGCGTATTCCATCATGGCGGCTATTGTATCCGCTTCATATTCATCATCTGAATCAAGAAACATAATATATTCACCTGCTGCTTCCTTGATGCCTCTGTTTCTGGCCGATGACACCCCGCTATTTGTCTGCTTTATAACTTTAATTCGTGAATCTTTCGCAGCCAGTGCCATGCATGTTTCAGCCGATTGATCCTGACTGCCATCATCAACAACAATGATTTCTAATTGCTTATAGGTTTGAGCCTGCAGAGACTGCAGACATCGGGCGATAATTTTTTCACGGTTATATACCGGTACAATGATACTTACTGTATTTTCTTTCATCTTTAACCTTAATGATCGATTCTCTTGGGTGCTATATAGAATTCCGCCATATCCTCCAGCCGCATACACCCCAGCTGCCCGCCCATATCCAGCATCGCACATCCGCAGTCAATATCGCTCACATTCTTGCCATGCCAAATTCTGCAGGGTTTATCCGGCTGATAAGCTGCCGTTGGTGTATGTCCGATAATTACATGCGGGCCCTCAAAAGTTTCATCAGCACCGATACGCGTCCATACAAAAACGTCACGCCATGAATGACCTAAATGCTTAGCCGGATCATAATCCTCTTGATTTTCATAACATGGAGCCCCATGCACTAAACAGAACATTTTACCATTTACGTCGAGAATCAGCTGCAGCGGTGCCTGTTTAAGAAAATAAATCACAGCTTCCCTTTCCTTATCGCTTAATGCCTCATAGCCCCTCATCGTTGGTTCACAGCCATTACGCAGCCATCGTTTTAAAGCAGTTTCATGATCCACATCTGTATCTGTATAATGATCCAGAAGCATCTTTTCATGATTACCTAAAATAAAAGTGCAATTCTTCATTCCCATAACCTTTTTCAACAATAAAATTCCGTCCGGGCCGCGATCCACAGCATCCCCAAGCATATATAAATGGTCCGTTTCTTTAAAATCTATTTTATCCAGCATCTGATTAAACAGCTCCAGCTGACCATGCAGATCACTGATTACATACGTACTCATTCCTATCACCTCTGATTGTTTTCTATATTGTACCCTCTCATAAGTAAATAAACAAGAATGAGGATGCAGCAATTAAACATTCCCATGATAAAACCGCCGGAGCTGTTCTCGCTTAACTGCCCGGCCAGAAAAATCCCCAGCGGAATCAGGCATGAAGATGTAAAGCTTTGCAGAGCAAAGAATCGGCTTTGTATAGTCACATCCACTTCATTTTGAAAATAAGAAATCAAAGGAATGTTAATCATTGATGTCAGTGAACCGCTGAAAATCATCACTATCATAAAGATCATAAAATAAATTGCTGAGTTGATACCGATCAGTGAGCTGAAGCCAAGGCATCCAAGCAGCGTACTATTCAGCAGCAGATTTGTCTTCAGACTGAACAAGCCTTTATTGGATCGATAAATAATAAAAGATGTCAGCAGCATACCTGCCACAAAAAGCAGATTGGCTAATCCATACACCGTCTCTGAATAGCGATAATTTTTAATCAGCACTGCCGGATAAAAGATTTCCTCGTGCGGAGCAAAAAACAGATTCAAACAGCCGGTTATTAAAAATAAGCGAAGAACAAGAGGCTTTTTCTTGAAAAAGGGGATTAATTCCCGATAATTCTTATTCCGCTGCTGAATGTCAGCCGGCTTTTGTTCTAATTTGATGAAACATTCCATTAACCCTGACAAACCAAAACTAACGATATTCAGCAGCACAATAGCCTCAAAGCCTAAACCTGTGTAGACAAGCGTTCCGAATAATGGTGCCGCCAAAGCCACACCATTATCAACAATCCCCTTTAACCCATTCATCTGCTGCCGGTTTGCTTCATTACTTAATTCGCTCAGCAGCACACTGGTACTGATATTAAAGGCTTGTGACAAAACCGCACTGACCGCCAGCAGGGATGCCATCAGCCATAGTTCAGCATGATTCAGCACGAGAATTAAAAGTAAACCATGCAGTCCTGCCTGTGCTATGTCAAGAGCTACCATGCAATACTTTTTATTTAAACTTTCAAGCTTCAGACCAAGCCAGGGAGCAAGCAGAACAGCCGGGCATTGCATGAACGCAAACAGTGTGCCGCTCACCGACAGTGAATCCGTCAGTTTCAGAAACATCAATGGCAGCGCGATACTCTGCATGCCATTCCCCAGCATTGACACTGCCCGCCCAAGCAGCGCCCGCTTTAAATCACTTCCAATATCGGCAGCCATCTGATGTCCTCTTCAAATATTGATGTTCCACCAGCTCCCTGCGAAGATAAACATAATCCTCATAAACACCCATTAGGATTTCATTAACCTCCTGCTCTGTATATTCCCTCGATGCCGTAAAACATTCAGCAATTCTTTGCAGAGTAATTTGACGCAGCTCTTTCTTTTTAGGCAGTGCAGTCAATTTTAGAGGCATTAAGCTTTTAAACATCCGCAATTCATCGTTTTCTTTCATAATCAGTCTCCTTATTTATTTATAACATAAACATATTCTAATATTGTTTATGTTATAAGTCAACATAAAATAAAAAGTGTGGAATAACCACACTCATTTACGTTCGCCAGTATTTACTGCAGTCCTCACTGCGTGCCATAAACCCATATTCAATCAATGCCCGGCGCAAACTTGCGATATCATCAAATATATTTCTTAAAACAGCATTGACTTCTTTTTCTGTATACTCCTGATTTCTCTCAAAGCATTCACAGATCCTTCGCAAAGCAATAATCTTCTTCTTATCCTTTGCCGGCCACTGCTTCAGCTTTAAAGGTTCCATTGAAACAAAAAGACTTGCCATGGCCTTTGCTTCCTCATCTTCAGTGACACAATAACGTTCATCAACCATTCTGGCACCCTCATGAATCTTTACATAAGGATCATTTTCATCAGGTTCAAATACAGATTCAGCAACAGCCAGATAGCTTTTAGCCTGTCTGGCCTTTTCTTTTAAAATAAACCGCTGATGCCGAATGGTAGCCGCCGCCACACCGGTAAGCCTTGCAATCTCATTATCCTTATACCCCTGCTTCATATACTTTAGGATTTCAATTTGCCGCTCTGTACAGCCATGGCACGTATGCGCCAGCAATAAATCAAAATAGTCAGGATGAACTTGTTTCAGATGCACCATTACTGCCTTATTTGCCTTATAAAAATGGTTATCACATGGATAAATTTCATCTTTTGAAAACCTTTGCTGACAGCATAGACATACGAATCCTTCTTCATCCTCAGCATATCCGCGTTTTATTTCATATACTGCGTAATCATATATTTTTTCAAACATTGTATCACTTCCTATAAACATAGTTTAAACATGTTTACTCTAGTTTGCAACTTCTATTTCTTGCCGACGTATAAAAAATGCTGACTGGTACCATAAACCTTAGTATCCTGACTCAGTGCATAAGCGATATCAATCCATTTAGCATACTGCGGACTTGCCATGATTTCACTTTCCTTGCTGCCAAGAATATTTTCGATGCCCGCAAAAGCAAGCTCTTCTAAACCAAAACTATTCATCAGTGCCTTAGCTTCTTCAACCCCTGTAAAATAAGCCGTAGTAAAGCCCTGTTCAGCTTTATTTAATCCATTTTCCAAATAAGCAAGTAATTCCTTAGTGTCAAAATCAGCATTGCAATACAATAATGCATCTTGAATCGGCGCATAATTCGATATAAAAGCAGCAATCAGCAAACCGCCTTTTTTCAACAGACGCAATGCATTCTCTATCGACTTGCGGCGGTCTGCTTCATGAATCAAATGATACAGCGGTCCCATCAATAAAACAACATCATACGCTTCACTTTCAAATTCACTTAAATCCAAGGCATTGCCTTTAACCGCACCCTCAAGTTCAACACCAGCTTCTTTCGCCTTGATTTTAGCTATCTCAACGTTTTTGCCAGACAGATCAAGCAGTGTTACCTGATGACCTTTTTCCGCCAGATAGATAGAATATCTTCCCGGACCGCCGCCAATATCAAAAATTCTTAACTTATCCCCTTTAAGGTAATGATCAAGATAACGTTTTGTAATATCAAACTCAACACGATGCTGATCAAGCCGTGTCCATTCATCGTAAACTTCATCATACCATTTTTCTATTTCATTCATATTCTTACCTCCACATTCAATGTATTTTTGTATATATTAGCACAAGCATTGACTGCCTACAAGCGGCGTTAGCTGCTTAAAGGAAGGCATTGATAACACTGCTGATAATTGCTGATATGATAAAGATGATCCACCCTGGATGCCACAATCCCATAAAGAAACCCATCAGCAAATAAACCAAAACGGTTAACTGCCATAATATACCGTTAATGATTCCCTTCATTTTTTTATTTTTCATCGGCGCTTCCTGAAAGGCTTCCATCCCATTCAGACTGGCGCAGCCTTTCTCAAAGCGGTCTTTTTCCATTCCCCAGTAGATAAATAAAATCACACCGATACATACAAATACACTGAACCATGCGATCTGCATCGCTTCTACCAAATAGTTATAATAAAAAATTTCATAAATAACAGCCGTACCAAATACCCCAATGATACAACAGACAACACCCGCAATGATGCCATTTCTGAATTTACGCTGAAAATAGGATATCATCGGATTATCCTCATCGATTGGTAAATTGCTTTCATTATATAAGATTTCATCAAGATTTAGCTCACGGCGAATATCTTCAATGCTGCCAAACTCTGAAGCGACAATACCAAACGCTGAATCCTCGTCTTTCCCCTGTTTAATTAACTCAAGATAATGTTCCTCCATATTACTTAGAATATCTCTTTTCATGTCGATTACTTCTTTTGTTTTAGGCAAACCGGAAAATACATTATCCACAAATACTCTAATTTTTTCCATATTATTTCTCCTCGATCGTTTCTCTGACAAATGCGTCAATCAGTTCTTGAGTTTCCTTCCATTCCTGGCATTTACTGCAATAATATTCATACCCCTTTGGTGTTATATGATAATAAGTCCGCCGTTTTCCCAATGATTCATTACCAAAATAGGAGGTAATAAAGCCATGCTTTTCTAATCGGTTAAACACTGAATACAGTGTGGTTTCTTTAATATGATAGTACCCTCTTGATTGATCTCTGATCTGCTTATTGATTTCATAGCCGTATGAATCTTTATCAAGCAGACAAGCCAACACAATTGTATCATTATAACCACGCAATACATCACTGCTGATCATAGCGCCTCCTAACTACTCCACCTGATGAAGTACCTTTAGTATAGCACAACTACTACGACAGACAAAGTAGTTTGTCATAATTTATAAAAAAACGGAAACAGTAAAACCATTTCCGTCCTATATCTATAATAGTTTACGCATTTCACGATGAATGATGCCAACCTCTTTAAACTCATCACTGCTATATTCATAACCCAACCGCTGATAAAATGACCATGCATTGCTTCTTGCATGCAGCATGATTTCCCGATAACCAGTTTGGCGTATTTTCTGTTCTGCATATTTCATGAGCGAAGAACCAACATGTCTTTTCTGATAAGAGTGATGCACACATACTTGCTTGATCTGGACACATGTTTCACTAACATTACGCCAGATCAGACAGCCGACTAGATGGCCCTGAATAAAAGCACCGGCATGAGTAAACAAATGATCGAAACGCAGATCCTCATGTGACAGGATCATTCCCAGCGGTTTTCTCAGCATATCCTCACGCAGCTGTTTTTCAATCAGGTAATCCTTTGAGTTTAAATCAATGAGTCTGAATTCAATCAGCTCACTCATTAACGTACGATTGAGCCATTCGGCAAATCACAGGCAGCTAATGCCAACTGTTCATCATTCTCTGTTTCACCGACCAAGATCATGCCTTGACTTTCAATACCGCGCAGCTTAGCAGGTTTAAGATTTGTTACTACGATCACTTGTCTGCCTACCATTTCTTCAGGCGTAAAATGGGTCGCAATACCACTGACAATCTGACGCACATCACCATTGCCTACGTCGATTTGGGAAACTAAAAGCTTATCCGCCTTAGGATGTTTTTCACATTTCAAAACTGTGCCTGTTTTTAATTCTAATTTAGAGAAATCATCAAAAGTAATTTCCGGTTTCTTTTCCACTTCTTTAACAGCTTCCTTTACTGGTTCAGCCGCTTTTTCATGATCCTTTTCGATAGTATCCAGCATTTCCTTCGCATCGATGCGGGCAAATAGGATCTCTGGTTTAGCGATGACTTTTTTACCGCATTCCAAATGACCGAAGCTTTCGCAAGTATCTAAATCAGTTACTTCTGTATTCAACTGTGCGAAAATCTTTTTCGCCGTTTCCGGCAGGAATGGTTCAAGCAGAATAGCCGCAATACGGATACCTTCAAGCAAATTATACAGCACTGTCGCCAGACGATCATTTTTGCCTTCTTTCGCCAATGTCCAAGGTGTTGTCTCATCAATGTATTTGTTGCAGCGTTTAAGCAGAACGAAAATTTCCGCAATCGCATCACCAACGCGCAGCTCATCCATCTTCTTCTCAACGCCCTTAACCGCGTTCATCGCCGCCTGTTTCAGTTCTTCATCCAGCGGTTCATTAACCTCAGGATTACTAATCACACCCTCAAAATATTTATTGGTCATTGAAATGGTACGATTCACCAGATTGCCGAGTACATTCGCCAAATCAGAATTGATTCTTTCAATCATCAGTTCCCATGTAATTGTGCCATCCTGAGCATAAGGCATTTCACTTAGGCAGAAATAACGCACAGCATCGACACCGAAATACTTCACCAGCTCATCCGCATAGATGGCATTGCCTTTGGATTTACTCATTTTACCATCACCGACTAAAAGCCAAGGATGACCAAATACCTGTTTAGGCAGTGGCTGTCCTAATGCCATCAGCATAATCGGCCAATAGATCGTATGAAATCTCAGAATATCCTTACCGATGACATGAACATCTGCCGGCCAGTATTTCTTATAGTTTTCACCATGGCTGCCATCCGCATCAAATCCTAAGCTTGTAATATAGTTTGATAACGCATCAATCCATACATAAACCACATGCTTATCATCAAAATCAACCGGAATACCCCATTTAAAAGAAGTTCTGGAAACGCAAAGATCCTGTAGTCCCGGTTTGATGAAATTATTCAGCATTTCATTTTTTCTTGATTCAGGCTGAATAAATTCAGGATGAGATTCAATATGATCAATCAAGCGCTGAGCATATTTCTGAAGATTGAAGAAATATGCTTCCTCCGTTGCTTTCTGAACTGGCCGGCCGCAGTCAGGGCATTTCCCATCGACAAGCTGACTTTCAGTCCAGAAGGACTCACATGGCGTACAATACAGTCCTTCATATTTACCTTTGTAAATATCGCCCTGTTCATAAAGCTTTTTAAATATTTTCTGTACCTGCTTCACATGATAATCATCGGTTGTTCTCACAAAATAATCGTAAGAAATATTCATCAGTTTATAATTCTCGCGAATCACATCTGCCACACCATCGACATATGCCTGTGGTGTAACTCCGGCAGCTACTGCCTTTTCTTCAATTTTCTGTCCATGTTCATCAGTTCCTGTCTGAAAGAATACATCATATCCCTGTGAGCGGCGATAACGGGCAATCGCATCTGAAAGTATAATTTCGTACGTATTGCCGATATGCGGTTTCCCTGACGTATAGGCAATCGCCGTCGTCAAATAATATTTACCTTTATTTTTCATGTCGCATCCTCCTGCTTTAATAAAAAAAAGATTCCGCCAAAGGACGAAATCTCGTGGTACCACCTTAATTTGTGTACATCGTACACCTCATCTGCTTAACGCGCAGTTACGTTTTTTCCTAACGATTCAGAAAAACAGTTCAGGAGCCATCTTCATACCCTTATCCCTGCGGATTTCCACCAGCCATCCGCTCTCTGTCAGTTCATTGGGTACTACTCTTTCCGTCTTAACCTTTACTTGATTATTATATGCAATTATTTTTCTTTAATCAAGTAAAAGTCAATGATTCCTTAATTAAACCATGCCTAAACAATCAAAAAGTATTATTTTATCTTCATTGAGGGCAGTTTATCTTCCATAAAAATAAGATAGCGATCACTGAAATAATGCAGACCAATTATAAAGAATAACGAAAGCTCCATCCCCACAAAGCCGAAGAACTGAATGAGAAGCCATGGTATCAGTCCCTGCATCACATAGATACCGCAGCCATATGGATGACAGGCAAATAGCGCCTCACCATTGGTCGCCTTACAAAATCTTAATATCGTAAGAAGCGTTAACAATGGCATAAATCTTACATATGTATGATAAAATTCAAGACTGACGGCATTGCTGAGCAGAAACACAAAACAAATGGCCCAGAGTACATAGGGCGAAAATTGGATCAGCAAATCTACCATGATGCAATTCAGACAGTCAAACATTCAATCACCTCATGGCATTCTATGCTTAAGACCACTTATAAATGCACAAATCACTTAGCTAAAATAAGCAAAAGCAGGATCTCCTCATGAAAGATACTGCTTTATATAATATCATTTAATTATTCAATATCACCGTTAGTTTCGATACATTTTTTATACCAGTAAAAAGAATCTTTTTTGTATCGCTTATTGGTTCCCTTTCCCTCATCGTCTCGGTCAACATAGATTACTCCATAGCGCTTACTCATTTCCATAGGTCCGCATGAGACAATATCGATGAAGCCCCACATTGTATATCCCAACAAATCAACGCCATCGATTACTGCCTCTTTCATTTGCGCAATATGAGTTTTCAAATAATCAATTCTATACGGATCGTGTATAGTTCCGTCAGCTTCAAGGTTATCTTTGGCACCTAATCCATTTTCGGCGACAAATACCGGCAATTGATAACGATCATAAATCTGATTTAACGTAATACGCAGTCCAACCGGATCTTTCTGCCATCCCCATTCACTTGTTTCTAAGTATGGGTTTTTATTGGCCATGATCAGATTTCCCGCGGTCTTCTCCCAGCCTTGTTTGGTGGTAGAAACCTGTGAGAAATAATATGAGAAAGCTGTGAAATCAATCGTATTTTCACTTAAAATCATATCATCGCCCGCTTCTTTTTTAATCTGAATATTTTCTTTATCAAAATATCGTTCAATATAGGCAGGATATTTTCCTCTTGCCATTACATCCAGATAAAACCAATTTGAATATTGATCATCTAAAATCATCTGCATCACATCATCAGGATGACAAGTGGCCGGGTATGTTGTAAATCTGGCAATCATACCGCCAATCATTGACCCCGGCAAAATCTCATGCCCCGCTTTTATTGTTAATGCATTAGCGATAAATTGATGATGTAGACATTGGAATATCGCATTAACATAATCTGGTTCCTGATCCTCCACAAGGCATACTCCGTTATAAGGATTAAATCTACCGGCATTAAATTCATTGAAGGGAAGCCAATAATCAACTCTGTCACCAAGTCTTTCAAATAATGTCACCGCATAGTTAACATAAAAATCAATTGTTTTCCGGTTCTTCCAGCCGCCGTATTTTTCTACCAGATGCACAGGTATATTGTAATGAAGAATGGTTGCGAATACTTTAATACCGTATTTTCGGCATTCATCAAATAAATCTATATAAAATTTAATTCCCTCTTCATTGGGCATTTCATCATCGCCATTAGGATAAATTCTTGCCCAGTTAATCGATGTGCGCAATACTTTGATGCCTAATTCCGCAAATAACTTCACGTCCTCTTTATAATGGTTATAGAAATCGATCCCCCATCTGAAAGGATAGTGAACGATATCATCATCAGTTAATGCCTTTTTATATTTTTCACCATTGATTCTGCGGTTTTTAAACATCGCACGCTCTTCCTTAGTCCAAGCCGCATCGAAATATCTTAGATCCTGAGTATCTAAACCTTTACCGCCTTGATTATAAGCGCCGTCTGCCTGTGAAGCCGCAATTGCGCCGCCCCATAAAAATCCTTCAGAAAATCCTTTTTTCATATTCCACCTCTATTGTTCTTTCTTAGTAATCGCATATGAAATCGCAAATGATGCTCCCCATGCTACTGCCATCGTAATCAGCAGCATCAGGAAATTGCTTCCATTGTCTACATATGTTGCGATACTTGTAATACCGGGCATTGAGAATGCATAGGTCACAACACCTAAGAGCATCGCCACAGCTCCGGCAATCGCGCCGCCCAGCATCGCCGCATATAAAGGCTTCTTTTCCGGCAGTGCATAACCATACAAGGCAGGTTCAGTAATGCCTAAAATACATACTAAGCCGGTAGAGATTGCTGCTGATCGGTTATCACTTGGTTTTTGCTTTAACGAATAAGCGAGGATCGCACCGGATACAGCTAAATTTGAATAGAAGAAATTAGGCAGCATATAATCATAACCTAAGGTTGATAAATTCTGCAGTTCAATGGCTGACCAGCCTTTAATACCAAAGATAATTGTTAAAGGAATGATGCCGCAGAACAACGCGCCGGCAAACGGACCTGCATTCGTAAATAACCATGCGAACGTACCGGTCATAAGCTTAGCAATTTCATTGCCGATTGGAGCAGCAAAGGCCAGAAACAAAGGAGCAGCTATCAAGAATGACAACGCGCCTGAGAAGACAATGCGTAAATTCTTGGGCATTTTTTTATCAATGAAATGGAAGATCACCGAGAAGATCCACACTGACAATATTACCGGAAATATTGATGCTTTATAATTATAGGTCGGTATTGTCAGAAAACCAAAAGCGTAGCTGGTGATTCCTTCTGCCGGTGCTGCAAACGTAGAATACATCAAAATACCGGCTGTCATGATACCAAATACTTCTTTTACTTTAAATCGTTTAGCGGCATTAAAGCCGACGGTAAACGGCATGAAATAGAAGGGTGCGTCACCGACAGCATTTAATACGGTAATGATTTGTGATGAAGCGTCCACTAAGCCTAAAGCGGTTATTAAAGCAACAATTCCCTTTATCATACCGCCGGCAACAATAGCGTATAATCCCGGGCTGACACAGGATGCCAGGGTATTGAGACCGCGGGTAATCAAGTTGGGCTTCTTTTCTTTAATATTACCGGTACTTGTGGATTCGGCAGTTACACCTGAAATTTCAATAAATTCATTGAATACTTCAGGTACCGTAGTACCAATTACACATTGAATTTGTCCGCTTGATTCAACAACCTTTAAAATACCTTTCACATTTTTCAGCTTTTCAACATCAACCAAATCACGGTTAACCGGCACAATTCTCAATCGAGTAATACAGTGGAATACATTAGCGATATTTTCTTTGCCGCCGATAATTTCTAATATTTCTGAGCACATGGCGCCATATTCATACTTACTTAAATCTTTTTTCATCACATTCGCTTCCTTCCTGAAGGATTGGGCTACTCTTGTATCCAATACCAATTGAACTGCTTCATAATTTTCAATCGTATACTTGCTGTCATTCGTATAAATCACAATTACTATTGGATCTAAGCCAGCTTCTTTAATCGCATCTATATCAAACTTAATCACCGGTTCATTTGCATGCACAGTGTCACCGGTTTTTTTCAGCACTTCAAACCCCTTGCCGTTCAGGTTCACTGTATCAATACCGATATGAACTAGAATTTCTAAACCATTTTCAGCAGTGAAACCCATTGCATGACCAGTAGGAAATAACATTGAGACAGTTCCGTTTACTGGTGCATAAATTACACCCTTTAGCGGAATAATGCCAAAGCCGCTCCCCATTACACCGCTGCTGAATGTCTCGTCCTTGACTTCACACAAAGGAACATACTGTCCAACCGCAGGCGATAATACATCTATTTTAAGCTTTTTATTCATATCCATCGCTTATCCTTTCTTTTTTACTTGTCAGAACTGTTCTTACACTATTATGATATCTGTTAATGAATCCGTTTACAATTTCCGAATGAAACGCATTGACTTACCAAACTTAATATTTTAAACTTAAGCCAGGTGATCCTATGAACATAAAAAAACTAGAAGCTTCTTTATTTCAATTAACAAAATCTGAACAATATCATCAAGGCCATGATCCTTTAACACTGTCTGAGCGCTATAAAAATATCCAAAAGATTAACTATCAAGACCGCTCAATGTATTTATTTACTTTTAATTCACTCTTTGAAAATAAATATGTTATCGTAAATAAAGAATCACGTTTCACTTTTATTCCTGAGCATATTCATACAGTGATTGAATTTATTTATGTTTATTCAGGAAAATGTACACAGACAATCGATGGTAAGAAAGTTTTCATGGAACAAGGGGATATATGTATGTTAGATACAAATGTACCGCATTCCATCGCCTATCTAAATGAAGAAGATATCATCATTTCAATTGAAATTCGCAAGGAATATTTAACACAGGGGTTTTTAAATCGTTTAGGGGATAATGGCATCATCAATAGTTTTTTACTTAATTCACTTTCTTCTAATGCTAAACATGACCAGTATCTATTATTTAAAAAACAAGAAGAGAATCAAATTCACACAATTATTCAAAATATTTTATGTGAGCATTATGAACCGATATTTTGCAGTGACAAGGTCATTGACGCATATATGATTTTATTATTCTGTGAAATATTGAGAAAATATAAAAATCAGCAGATGGATGAGAAGAAAAACAAAAATCATTTAATGTCTATCTTAAACTACATCGAAGATCATTGCTTTACTACTTCGCTTCAAGACACCGCCGATGTTTTTGGTTTCACTCCTCAATATTTAAGTGCTTATATAAAAAAAGGCACCGGTAAATCATTTAAAGAATTGATCATTCTGCAAAGAATGTGTCAGGCATGTTTCTATTTATCAAATACCAAGATGCCGATTTATGAAATTGCCAATAAAGTAGGTTATGATAATTTAGGCTTTTTCTATAAGAAATTTGAAGCAATTTATAAAATGACACCGCAAAAATACCGTGAATTAAAAAATGATCCGATGCTTTAAAATGTAAAAAAGGAATCCGAAGATCCCTTATGCATCAATAAATTTCTTGGTAAAGATGGAAATTAGTTTATCATATTTAGGTTCAGCTCCGCTGACACCCATTTTAATACTTGGCTTTGTCTTGCCATGGAAATCACTTCCACATGTTACTAAGCATGATGTCTCTTTGACGATCTGCAGATAACAGGCAATTTCCTCAGGACTATGATAACTGCTGAAGACTTCCAGTCCGCGTACACCGCAGTCAAGAATAGCTTTTAATGTTTCACTGTCACAGCCAAATGGTTTCTTTGGATGGGCAAGGATCGGAATACCGCCGGTATCCTTAATCAGCTCAACCATATCCTGCATCGTAGGGTAGGCTATATCAACATAGGCTGGTTTCCCTTGGGCAAAAAAGTCCCAATAGAAATTTACATATGGGTTATCATTGCGTTCACCGCCGACACGATATGGCTTTAATAATTCTTCATCCGCATAAGCAGGATTGTTCAGAAGCTGTTCGCCAATCATTTCCCCGGTAATAATACCGGCATTGTTCATTGACAGAAGTAAATCCACATCAAGCTTCAAGCCGGTGACTGCTTCAAATTTATCCACTCGTTCGATGGAAGCCTTGCGCTCCTGTTTCAAATGGTAGTTGCTGAGCTGAATATAACGTTCATCTTTATAATCAATGCCATAACCTAACAGATGCAGATTCGTGCCATGGAAGGAACAATCCATTTCAATGCCCGGGATATAATTAATTTGATAACGGCCGGCCAATATCGCCGCTTCAAAATTAGCCTTAATGCTGTTGTGATCAGCAATGGAAATTGTCTGAATACCATTGCGCTTTGCCTGCGCGAACAGTTCCTCAACACTGAAATCACCGTCATCACTATAACGGGAGTGCATGTGCAGATCAACCTTATAAACACCGTCTCGCACTTCCTGTACTGCTGGTGCAGGAACCACTGCAGGCTGTGTTTTCATCATTTCTTTTACTTCTTCAACTTCGTTTTTTTTAGCAATTTTCTTCTTCACCGGCGCGCCTGCATCATATGCCGAAATCGTTCTTGTGTGTGTAATATAATCAACAATTGAACGGCCGTATGGATCAATCAAAATAACCAGCAGATTGACAAGCAGATAAGCGATGATACCGATATAATTAAACAGCCAGTACAAAATGAAAAAAGGCAGACTGAAACCGATCAGTTCACGAAGCATGCATTGCAGTCTTGATGCCTTCTTCTTACTTAAGTCTACAACCCGGATATCAAAGGATACCGCGCCAAATGTCTGACCGTATGAAACCGCGATAAAGACATTGGTCAGCAGTAATGATACGATCATGAGAATTTCCACAAATGGATCGACCACATCAAGCATTCCTGCCGGCAGTATGCCCGCCAATACAAACAATACAATAATGTCCCATACCAGAATAGGCAGAAGAATAATAACGATATTGCATAGGAATGCAAGACATTTACTTGTTAGCAGTTTATTTTTCATGATAAGAGTCACCTTTCCCGCTTTCATATTGATAATAGCCATATTTCAGGAATAATCGATTTACGATTAGTGTTCCCCCGCCGCTGAAGCATAATACAAAAATCACTTTCAGCATTGGCTGGCTGCTGTCAATAAAACGATAGCTGATAAATAGGGCAAGCAGACAGAGTGCGATCGGCAGCATACTATGCCGCTTTATACTTGCCGGCTCCAGCTGATAACGCATTCCGCACTTGGGACAGCGCAGATGTGTGATACCGCTGAATAATCTGGAATCGATCCATGTATCACACAGATCACATCGAATTACTTTTTTCATACTAATCTTCTGCGTCTAAACAGTCAAGAATCTCCAATATACGATTCAGATCATCATATCCATGATAATGAATCACTAATTGCTTATTGTCAAGTGAAACCTTAGTCTGAAATTTATCCTGAAGCCGGCCCTGCAGATCTGCAAGATGGGCATCCGGTTTCTTTTCAATCGTTGGTTTCTTTGGTTCATGAAGTTTTTTCACTAAACCTTCAACGGCTCTTACACTCAACTTTTCATTAATCGCCTGTTTCGCAATCAGTTCCATTGTTTCATGATCTTCTACATTAGCCATCGCACGCACATGCCCCATTGAAAGTTTACCGTCAATGACATAATTCTGAATTGACTTCGGCAGTTTCAGCAATCTCAGCATATTGGTCACATGCTCACGGGATTTGCCGACCCGCTTAGCCAGCTGTTCCTGAGTATAACCAAGGCGTTCAATAATTTTTTGATAGCCGGCCGCTTCCTCAATGGCATTTAAATCTTCACGCTGAATATTTTCAAGCAGTGCGATTTCCATCATCTGCTGATCATCAAATTCCACCAAAATACCCGGAATTGTCTTTAATCCTGCCAGCTTAGCCGCACGCAGACGGCGCTCACCGGCAACTAACTCGTAACCGGAAATTCCCTGCTTAACAAGAATCGGTGTGAAGACACCATGACTTGCGATGCTTTCTGAGAGTTCCTGCAGTTTCTTTTCATCAAACTGTTTTCTCGGCTGATACGGATTCGGTTTGATCTCATCAATGGGCAGTTCCATTTTAGGACTGCTGCCCTCTGCATTGCCATGCTGAATATCTTCCAGCAGACTGCCGATGTCATCACCAAAGATCGCGTTCAGTCCCTGGCCCATACGCGGCTCTTCTTTTTTCTTTGCCATTATGCCGCCTCCTCACTGTTTTGTTTAACTACTTCGCTGGCTAAGCCCGCATAAGCCTTGGCTCCGTCACAGCGAATATCATATTCAAAAATTGACTGGCCATGGGAAGGCGCTTCCGACAATTTAATGTTACGCGGAATATAGTTCTTATAAACCCGCTCTTTAAAATGCTTGCGCACTTCCTGCTGAACCTCAACGCTTAATTTAGTACGAGCATCAAACATCGTCAGCAGTACACCCTCAATAATCAGATTCTTATTAAATAGCTGCTGCACAAGGCGGATCGTCAGCAAAAGCTGAGTAACACCCTCTAATGCGTAATATTCACACTGAATAGGAATCATGACTGCATCAGCTGCTGTCAAAGCATTCGTATTCAGCAGACCCAATGACGGCGGACAGTCAATGATAATGAAATCATATTCATCCTTTACCTCATCCAGTTTATTCTTCAGCAGCATTTCTTTGCCTACTTCGAATTTAATCATCTGCAAATCAGCGCCAGCCAGTGAAATATTGGAAGGCACTACATCAATCGGCGGTGTTGATAAAGTTTTGCGGATATCCTTCACATGATAATCTTCCATGATCAGATTATATACGCTGAGCTGATTTCCCTTTAAGGATGCGCCGACACCCTGAGAAGCATTGCCCTGCGGATCAAAATCAACCAATAGTACCTTTTTGCCCAGATAACCTAAGCCTGCAGCCAGATTAATACTCGTCGTTGTTTTGCCAACGCCGCCCTTCTGATTTGAAACTGCAATAATTTTACCCATATGTACACTTCCTTCTTAACTCTTGGGGAAACGAATGATCATTTGATAATCATCGTCCGTTTCAACTTCATTTAATTCGGCATTGATACCGGTTTTCAAGATCATAGAGAACGCCTGTTTCACCGTATTCACCGCAACTCGGATATCACGGGCGAAGCCTTTAACACGCGTTTTCTTCTCATGATTCATTGATTCCTGAACTAATTTCTCTGTCTGAGCAACGTTCAGACCCTTTTTAACGATCTTTTCAAGAAATTCCTGCTGTTTCTCATTTTCCACACCGATCAGCGCCCGTGCGTGACGCTCCGTAATAATTTTACTGGAAACAGCATTTTGAATATTATCATCAAGATTCAACAGACGAATTTTGTTCGCAATTGAGCTTTGTGATTTACCCATCTTCATTGCCAGCTGACTTTGTGTGCAGCCGGTTATTTTCATGATTTGAAGATAAGCCTTCGCTTCCTCAATCGCACTTAAATTCTCACGCTGTACATTTTCCACAAGCGCTAGTTCAGCCATCTGCATCTCATCAGCATCCATCACATAAGCGCTGACCTCTGTCATACCCAGCAGCTGCATGGCTCTGAAACGGCGCTCACCGGCTACAATTTCAAAATGTCCCTTTGCCTCACGAACTGAAATTGGCTGAATCAGACCATTCTCCCGGATCGACTGAGCCAGATCAAACAGCGATTCTTCATTAAATTCCAACCGCGGCTGATAAGGATTGGGCACGATCCGCTCAATCGGTATAATCTTCGTTTCTTTCATCTTCTATTCTCCTCTTAACGGATTCTTCTTAATCTTAGCAAACGCCCTCGGATATTGCTTCGGCGTTGATTTAACCTTCACAAATTCAACATTTACCCTTAAAGATCCGTCACTCAAATTCACATCACTGCTGTTTCTCAGCTCACAGCCTAAAACCCGAATCGCTTTCTTGGCTGCCTCCACCTCTTCGTGACCGCCGGCGCCCTTCATGGCGATAAAACTGCCGCCGACCCGAATAAAAGGAATACATAATTCAGAAAGCATCGGCAAATTTGCCACTGCTCTAGCTGTTACATGATCAAAGCTCTCCCTGAAATCCGCACATGCCTCTTCCGCACGCGCATGCAGGCATTGAACATCCTCCAGTGCCAGTGCTTTAACTAATTCATTTAAGAACGTAACTCTTTTCCCCAAAGTTTCTATAATCGTGACCGATAACTGCGGATATACGATTTTCAGAGGAATTGATGGGAAACCGGCTCCTGCGCCAACATCACACAAAGAACCGCTGATATCAAAAACAAAGCTTGGTAAAATGGAATCAAGAAAATGCTTTTCATAAATTTCATCAATCTGCGTAATCGCCGTTAAATTCATTTTTTCATTCCATTCCACAAGCATCTTTGCATAAACATCAAACTGCTGCTTCTGCTTATCGCTTAACTCGATGCCATGACACCTGAGCGTCTCATAAAATGTGTCCTGTGTAAAATTTGCTGTCATCAATATTCCTCCAGTAAGTCATATTATATCAAAAAAACCGCTAAAGCTGAATAACTATCCACTGGAAAGTGAGCTTTTTTAATAAAACCATAAAATCAAAGAAAGGAGAAACCTTGCGATTTCTCCTGAGTCTTTAACGATTTGCAATTTCAACAAGCAATGGATAATAAACATAACGTTTATCAACAACAGCAAATGCCCGGTTAGCAATCCATTTAGCCTTATCTAAATTAATATCAACATAGGCATGCGCATAACGATAATAGATATAATCCTTGATTTCATTTTCTCTCAGCAAATATTCAAACGTTGAATCACCCTTGCTGTAAAAGCCATGAGCAATCTGAATATCAGCCAGATCGATCTGGAAGCGGAATTCTAATTCAGCACACAAATCCGTAAACTGCGTGCATACCTCACTCATGAAATCCTCATAAATATCCACATCTTTATCTGCCCATTCAGGCAATACCTTTAAAGCCATATCCATGTAGAAATTATAGTATTGAACCATATCTACACCGATCCATGCCTTTAATTTATCAGTTGTTGATAATTTGAAACGTTCACCGTATTCCAACAGCTTGCCGGCAAAATAGAAAGCATCGTGGTATAGCTGTGAATCTTCCTCAAAGCTAGTTGTCTTGCGGTTCATAATTTCTTCAAGCGTTTTCTTCATCGCCTTGAAATCGCTGGTCTTCACATCAACACGGCGTACCAGATCACCATACAGCACCTCGAGCACCGAACGGTCAAAATCTACCAGCCTGCATTCATCAATGATCGCCTCAATGGCTTTTGTAATTGTTTCATTTTCAATCAATAAGCGATGATATTCATCAAAAGTATAGAAAATATTCATTGCATTCATCTTCTGAATACCTTCTTCTGCGGTGAACGGTAAAACAACCGCTTCTGCTTCGGCTTCTTTAGCAGGCCGTTTTACAGCTTTTTTCGTTTTATCTTCTTTGGCTTCCCCAACAGCCTTTTTCGTTGTCCTACGAGTTGGCTTAGCCTTTTCCTCAGGCGTCTCTGTCTTAGCATTCACCGCTTTTTTCGGTTTTGCTTCAGCCTTAGGCGTTTCCGTCTTGACTTTGCTCTTACGAACTGCCTTCTTCACTTCCACAGCAGCTGCCGCTTCTTTTTCTTCCGGCTCAGCCTTATTTTCAAGCTTCTTAGGCGCTGCCTTGGCGGCGATTTTTTTAGGTTCTTCCTTAGCCGTTATTTTTTTAGGAGTTTCTTTTGCGGAAATTCTCTTCGGCGCTGCTTTTGCGGCAATTTTCTTAGGTTCTTCAGCGGCTGTAATCTTTTTAGGTTCAACAGCTGGTTCTTCCCCTATAACCTCTTTGACTGCTTCTGCTTTCTTTTCGATTTTCTTTTTCAAAACATCGTTCTTCTTAGCCATCGTCGTACACACTCCTTTAATGGTATATAACTACTTAAAGTATAGCACAAATCACCTGTTTCTCAACAGGAACAAAGAAAAAGCTGGCATACAGCCAGCATTATTTCTTAAATTAAGCCTGATTGTCAGAACCAAATTCTTTGATTTTATCAATAACCAGTTCCTTGATTGCATTGCAGCCAGGAGCTAATAATTTACGTGGGTCAAAGCCTTTGCCTTCCAAGTCTTTGCCTGCTTCGATGTATTTACGAGTTGCGTCAGCAAATACTAACTGACACTCAGTGTTAACATTGATCTTAGAAACACCCAAAGAGATAGCTTTTTTGATCATGTCAGTAGGAATCCCTGAACCACCGTGCAGAACTAATGGTTTACCGTTAGTTTTAGCTTGGATTTCAGCAAGTACATCAAAGTTCAAACCTTTCCA
Source organism: Clostridiales bacterium VE202-08 (assembly GCA_000508965.1). Taxonomy (GTDB): domain Bacteria; phylum Bacillota_I; class Bacilli_A; order Erysipelotrichales; family Erysipelotrichaceae; genus Dielma. The sequence goes on along the minus strand of BAHV02000002.1, from coordinate 230,569 downwards.
GTTTTCAGGATATTTACCGTGAATGTTACCAATACCTGCAGCCAGCATATCTACGCCTAATGCTGCAATCTTAGCACATTCTTCAGGATCAGCAACTTCACCGCTGCCGATAACGCCGTCTTCTTCACCGCCGATAGCGCCAACTTCACATTCAACAGAAATGCCTTGTGAATGAGCTAAAGCGATAATTTCTTTTGATTTTTCAACGTTTTCTTCAAATGGATAGTGAGATCCATCAAACATTACTGAAGAGAAACCAGCTTCGATGCATTTTTTAGCACCTTCATATGAACCGTGATCCAAATGTAATGCAACAGGTACAGTGATACCCATTTCATCGATCATAGCTTTAACCATGTCAGCTACTGTTTTGTAACCGGTCATGTATTTTCCAGCGCCTTCACTTACACCTAAGATAACTGGTGAATTTGTTTCCTGAGCTGCTAATAAAATCATTTTTGTCCATTCAAGGTTATTGATATTGAATTGACCAACTGCATAATGACCTGCATGTGCTTTTTCAAGCATTTCTTTTGCTGATACTAATGCCATAAATAAATTCCTCCTTTTATTGGTTATACACAAGTATTATACTCAAACTAACATCAAATTGAAAGCCTAAAACTGCAACCTTTGCATAAAATATAGCTTTTTTGTGTGACAAAGACGTCATTTGCTTTTTCGTCTGTCTTATGTTATTATTTTTTCAATTTATTAGGAGGTGGATGATCGAATGGACATTGATCCCGATCTATTCTTACAGATTTTATTACTCATTGCCTTAACCGGCATCAACGCTTTCTTTGCCGCATCAGAAATGGCGGTTGTATCACTCAATAAAACAAAAATATCAGCGCTGGCCCAAGAAGGCAACCGCAAGGCACAAAAGCTCTTAGAGCTGATTGATGAGCCGAACCGCTTTCTGTCAACGATTCAGGTAGCCATTACGCTGGCCGGCTTCTTTGCCAGTGCCAGTGCCGCTACCGGTATCTCGGTTTACCTTGCCGACTTCTTCAATCATTTCAATCTGCCTTACAGCGAAACGATTGCCGTGGTCATTGTAACCGTGATTCTGTCATACTTCACCCTTGTGTTTGGTGAACTGTTTCCTAAACGTATCGCCCTGCAGAAGAGTGAACAGGTATCATTGGCAAGCGTGAATATTATCATATTTGTATCAAAAATTGCAGCTCCCTTTGTCAAGATTCTCTCGGTATCCGTTACCGCGTTATTGAAGCTTTTCCATATGAATCAAGATGATATTGAGGATGCTGTATCCGAGGAGGAAATCAAGGCATTGCTGGCCGCCGGTACACAGAGCGGTGTAATTAATGAGACAGGCAAGGAATTCATGGAGAGTATCTTTGAATTTGATGACAAGCTGGCTTATGAAATTATGACTCCGCGCCCCGATGTTTACATGCTTGATCTTGATGAAAATCTAAATCAGAACTTAGATGAACTGCTGGCTATGCGATATTCAAGAATTCCTGTCTATCAAAATGATCAGGATGAGATTATCGGCATCCTGCATTTAAAGGATTTGATCCTTGAAGCAAAGCAGCATGGCTTTGATAAAATCGATCTTAAAGCGATTCTTCAAAAGCCTTATTTTGTACCCGAAAGTATTAAAATTGATGTATTGTTCAAAAAGATGCAGAAAGCTAAAATATACATGGCTATTCTGATTGATGAATACGGCGGTTTTGCTGGCATTATTACCATGGAAGACCTTGTGGAAGAAATTGTCGGCGATATATCGGATGAGGATGACGAACCAAGTGAAGCGATTATCAAAACGGCTGATGGCAGCTACATTATTGCCGGATCAATTACACTCGATGATCTTGACGAACAGTTAAAGCTGTCACTGCATTCAGAGAATCATGAAACACTCAACGGTTATCTGATTGATCAATTGGGGATTATTCCTGATAATGACGCAAAAGATACGATTAAGATCGACGATTTATATTTTGAGATCCTTGAAGTAAAGGATAAATGTATTGAGAAAGTCAAGCTTAAAATTAATTAACACCCTCACGGGTGTTTTTTTCATTATAAAAGCCAGGCATTCACCTGGCTGTTGATTAATATTTATCCTCAACGATTTCGTCTTTTTCCTCTTCTTCATCAAGAAGCTCCAGTTCATCCTCTTCACCATCATTTTCATCAATGATCAATGCATCAGTATCAACTACAACTTCATTAAAGGTGTGACGGGATCTTAAATCCCATTTGTTTTCACCCATATGAACAAAGCGATTATCAAGGCCTAAATCCATATAGAACTGAGCTATATTATCGTCTGCCTGTTGGGGAGTCAAACCGTCGATTTGGGCAACTTCTTCCCACAGCTTTAAAAATAATACGGGTTTCTTTTTCTTCGACATCAAATCAAATGCGATGTCAACCATAGGTTTCTTCATTCAAACAATTCTCCTTCTACATTTTTTCTATCGCTTCAACACCAATGAGGTTTAAAGCATTTTTCAGCGTTACTTTGCATGCCTTTAACAGTGCCAGACGTTCCTTGGTCAGTTCAGGATTTTCAGCGTCAATGACCTTGCATGCGCCATAGAAACTGTGGAAATTTTGTGCGCATTTTTGAATATAGTTGCACATTTTATGTGGTGCGCGCTGAACTGCGACATCCGCGACCACACCAGGGAATTCATTCAGATATTTCATCAGGCTCACTTCTTTTTCATGCGTTAATAAATCAAATGATTCAGGGATTTCCGCATCACCTGCCTGACGCAGAATCGAGCAAATTCTCGCGTGGGCATACTGTGCATAATAAACCGGATTCTCATTTGACTGCTTGCGGGCGAGGCCTAAATCAAAGTCAAGATGGGTATCTAAAGCACGCTGCACAAAGTTATAACGCACGGCATCAACACCGACTTCTTCGCAGAGCTCACGCACGGTAACCGCGTTGCCAGTACGCTTTGACATCTTCACTTCCATGCCGTCCTCAACCAGACGAACCATTTGGATAATATCTACTTCCAAAGCATCAGCATCTTTGCCCAATGCCTGCATCGCTGCTTTCATACGCGGGATATAACCGTGGTGATCGGCTCCCCAAAGATTGACCAGCTTAGTATAACCGCGGGTAAACTTGCCGATATGATAGGCAATATCTGGCAGCAGGTAGGTGTTAGAACCATCTGACTTACGCAGAACACGATCTTTATCATCTCCGTATTCACTTGATTTAAACCAGATTGCGCCATCTTTTTCATAAGTCAGACCTAAATCGACCAGCTTATTTAAAGCTGCCTCTACTTCGCCGTTATCATATAATGACTGTTCACTGCTCCAAACATCAAATTCTACTCTGAATAAACCTAAGTCAGCCTTTAGCTTATCCAATTCAAATTTAATTCCTTCCTTACGGAAATATTGATAACGTTCCTCTTCATCAGCATTAAGCCATTTTTCACCGTCGCGTTCGGCAATCTGCTTTGCGATCTTTTCAACATCCTTGCCATAGTAGCCATCTTCCGGCATCTGCGCATCAATTCCGAAATTTTGCTGATATCTGGCTATTAAAGAATATGCAAGATTATTAATTTGATTACCCGCATCATTCACATAATATTCACGGCATACATCATAACCGCTGGCTTTCATACACCGAGTCAATGAATCTCCCCAAGCAGCTCCGCGGGCATGACCTAAATGCAGATCACCGGTAGGATTGGCAGATACATATTCGACCATGATTTTTTCATGATTGCCGACTTCATTTTCACCATAAGCATCACCTTGTGCCAAAATCTTAGTAATGACACTGGCTAAGGTTGAGCTCTTCACTTTAAAATTAATAAAACCAGGTCCTGCAATTTCCGCTTGTTCAAGATTACCGGCCGCTTTGTCTACATTGGCAATGATTTTCTCGGCGATCTGACGAGGGTTCTGATGCAGCTTACGTGTCAGCTGCATGGCGATATTCGTCGCATAATCCCCATGACTCTTATCCTTAGGTATTTCAATCGTTACCTCATCGGCTGCGATGGTTAAATCAAAACCTTTATTAACGGCATCGCAGATACATTCTTTTAATTTATTTTCAATTTCGTTCATGCATCATCTCTCCTTATTTTCCACAGTATCCGAAAAGAATCACTGACTTCATCACCGCTCAGCACATCATATTCGACAGCAATTGTCTCATTGGCGCATAGATAGCGGCGGGTAAAAAGCTCAATCTGAAACTCACCAAACTCACTCAATACAGTACCCACTGTTTTCTCATTGTTTCTGAAATGCAGGGTACTGACTACTTCACCATGCCGGATAATTGTCAGCTGATCTTTATGTATAAACATTTCTACTTTTGTTGAAGCCGCATCAAGTTCATGATAAAAAACTTCTCGTTTATTTTCATCAGTTCTGATTTCACACATGCCATCGGCCATCAGAAACTCTTCATTTGTGATTTGATTCTTTTGCTTCACAAGAACCCGTTGTTTCATCAGCTTCACCACTCATCGTTTCGCATTATACCATAAACATGAGATACTGCAAGTAGATAATGAATTTTTTTCATTTCCCTGAAGTGAAATATTAAATTCCACTTTAATGACAGCTACGTTAAAACACGTCCTTCAGCAGATTCAAGCCGGATATCAACCCGCTATAAAAATATATGGTGATCCGTGCGTAACGGTGATCACAGAGCGGCAGACATGCTTAATAACATGTAATCTTGTATCGGCTTTTTCGGCGCTTCTTGATCGAATATAACTTTTACTTTCATTTTTTACATTTCTTAATCCTTATGCCTGTTTAAATTCAAGATTACTTTCCCATACTAGCCATGAGGTGATTAGATGCGCAAATTATTAAAATTCTTTCTCGCTTTAACAATCTTCGGCTTCATCTGCCTGTTCCTTTTTTATACCGTGGCAGCTTTTACACCTCTTGAATTAGATTCCAAGAAGGAACGTTTTACCATTTATGATATCAATAACAATATTTTATATGAAACAAATTTTAAAAAGGAACTGACCTGGACACCGATTGAGGAAATTCCTGAACATGTGAAACAGGCCGTTGTTGCTGTTGAAGACAAACGCTTCTATAAGCATCATGGATTTGACGTTATCCGCATTACAAAGGCGCTGATCAGCAATTTAATGGAAGGCAGAATTGTGGAGGGTGGTTCAACGATCACTCAGCAGATGGCTAAGAACCTGTTTCTAAGCAATGAACAGACTTTTACCCGTAAGCTGGAGGAATTGTTTTATGCGGCACGATTGGAAATGCAGTATGATAAGGATGCTATTTTAGAGGGTTATCTTAACACCCTCTATTACGGTCATGGCGTCTACGGCATCAAAGAAGCTGCTGATTTTTTCTTTGGTTTACCCTTGAATGAATTGGATAATGCGCAGCTTGCAATGCTGATTGGCATTCCTAATGGACCAAGTCTATATTCACCGCTGATTAATGAAGAAAATGCTCATTCAAGACAGGCTGTAATCTTGGAAGTCATGGCTAATGCGGGTTTAATCAGTGAATCGGAAATGCAGGCAGCCATCGAAGAACCCTTGATTTATAATGAAGATCACCAAGAAAATACCAATGCTTCCTATTATATTCAGGCAGTTATTGATGAGGTGAATGCAATGATCAGCCGCGGTGAGATATCACTGAAGGAGGGCGGCAATATTTATACATATTATGATCCTGATGTACAGAAGAAACTGGTTGAAAGCTTCAGAAATAATGTAGATCTGAACGATGAACTGGAAACCTCGGCCATTATTACACAGCCCTTTACTGGTAATATTTTAGCGATTCAAGGCGGTAAAGATTATACGATCACACAGTATAACCGTTCGATTTATGCCCATCGGCAAGTCGCTTCAACAATTAAACCGCTGCTTTATTACACGGCCTTAGAATCCGGCTTTACGCCCTCGACAACCTTTATGTCAACACCAACAACATTTCAGATAGACGCACAGAATGAATACGCTCCGACCAATTATAACGAGCTCTATCCTAACCGTGAAATCTCAATGATTAATGCCATTGCCATGTCTGACAATATTTATGCGGTCAAAACCCATTTGTTCCTTGGCATGGATACATTGGATAATGCTTTAAAAGCCTTTGGCATCGAAAATTCACAGGCGGTTCCTTCTTTGGCACTGGGAACGGTAGACATGTCACTGCTGGAGCTATCAACCATATACAATACGTTTGCCTCCTGCGGGCAATATATCAAACCGGCCATGATTTCAGCAATCACCAATAGCTACAACAATGTGGTTTATGAACGTGATATGGAAACAAAACGGCTGATGAATCTTGATTCAGCGTTGATGATCAATCAAATGCTGACGGCAACCTTTGATATCAAGAATAAAACCGTAAACTTTCCAACGATGTACGGCAGTGAACCTAAAGTTCAGGTAGGTGCTAAATCAGGCACCAGTGAAGCTGATTCTTTAGTGATAGGTTTTAATCCTGAATACACTATCGCTGTATGGAGCGGTTTTGATGACAGCCGTCCGTTAGATAAGGAATACTATAACATTTCCAAACGCATTTTTCAGTCCACCTTTAATTCCTTGTATGAAGGAGAGGAAACAGCCGCCTGGTATCAGCTTACAAATAACCTTATGGAACGCCGCGTTGACCCCATTACCGGCAAAGATTCTCTTTTGGGCAGTATCTATTGGTTTAAAAAGGAATAGAAAAACAACTGGTAAAACCAGCTGTCTGTTAGTTTAAAATTATTGTTTAGTCGTATGCCAATTTTTAAGTGAAACATAAAAAATTTATAATTCATCAGTTTTATAAGCTGCATATCCTTCATAATAATAACTTGTATCAATACCTTTCATATAAATAATGCGATTACTAATATCACTGGTTAACGCTGCTTTCAAAAGATGCTTGATTTCAAGGTCCTTAATTGGACTTCGCTCCATTGCTAAAAAATAATCCTCTTTATCGATTTTACTCCAATCCACAACTAAATGAAGCTCCTTTTTTAACATTAAATCCAACCAAATTCTCATGCTTCGGCCATTACCCTCTCTAAAAGGATGAGCGATATTCATTTCCACGTATTTTTCAACTATTTCATTAAACGTAGACTGATTCATTTTGTCGATATTCTCCAAAGCTGCGCTTAAATAAATAACTGGTACGAACCGGAAATTGCCTTTTGCTAAATTCACATCTCTAACTTGTCCTGCGAATTCATAAATATCTGTAAATAGTAATCTATGGATCTCAGCTAAAGAAGAAAACTTGCCTGCTTCCATGATTTCAAGCGAATTATTTTCAAATAATTCTAAAGCTCTTTTTTTACTTATCTTTTCTTCTTCACATGCTAATTCAGCTGAGTTATTTATCCCCAATTTATTTTTTAAGGTCATAATTCATAGTCCTTTCTAAACAAGTATATATTATTCTTTTCGGGTTCATACCGCTGTCTTACAGACTTGACAGCCATTGCTGAGCATATTCCAATTGCTCATCGCTGCGGCAATACACCGTTAATTCAACAGGTTCAAACATACTGACTAAATCTTTTTTCATAGCCTGTTGCCCAAGGGTGAGAAGATAAATTTTATCGCTTGCATAAGCCATGGCGGACTGCATTGCATTTTGTTTAGCACCTTGACAGTTCATACCATAATGCATCACATACAATTGATCCATCAGCTTTTGAAACGCGGTAAACATACTGTCCCCGATGCCGGTGATAACTCTTTCATCTAATAGGCAATGGACAAGAAATTCATCCTTAACCTCCTCTGTTTCAACACGGCATTTCATTACGGATAAATCATCAAAACAAACAAGATCGATAGGATACATAGGTTAAACCTCAGGATAGAAAGCCTTTTTATCTTCCTTTGACTTGCCGCGGACGATTGCCGATACAATATCGGATATTTCTGATAATTCCTTAACCGAATCATCCTCACAAATGACCCAAATATTATGTCCGTCACCCGCCTTATACGGCTGATAAGGCCGCTGATACGCCTGATCACAAGCCAGATAATATTCTGTATCATAACCGCGCAGCGCTACTTCGGTGCGGATTGCATCGATATCCTCGTCATTATGAATCGTGGTATAGGCAAACAAGCGGCGATTCAGCAAACGGCCTGCCAAATCCGCAAGGATAGGATCTTTGCCTGTTGTCAGTACGGTAAAGCCATATAAAGCCGCTGATTCGTCAAGAATGAAATGATCATGCACATCTGGCTGAGCCTTTGCCAGAAACGGCAGAAACATCTTCAGATCAGACAGCCATTCAGGGTGTTCACGATAAACCGTCTTCATTCGTTTAAATAATAAATGCAGGATTGTTTCATAACTGCGGGCAATCGGATGATAATAAACCTGCCAATACATATGATAGCGAGCCATGATGTAATCTTCGACCGTATGAATCCCGCTCTCTTTCACAACAATTTTACCATTGCGTACACGCATGGTACGGATGATGCGTTCAAGATCGAATTCGCCATAACTGGTACCGGTAAAATAAGCATCACGCAGCAGATAATCCATTCGATCAGCATCAAGCTGTCCGCTTACGATTTGATTCAGTAAAGGATTGGGATGATCATAGGTAATAATAGATGCCACAGCCTGCGGAAGCCGTGCATCCACTGCTCTTAGGATATGATTGATTTCCGTATCTTCAAGAATAATCCGTACTGTGAACTCTTCATGTTTTACCGATGAGACAGCTTCAAACGCATGGGAAAAAGGCCCATGTCCGATATCATGAAGCAAACCCGCCAGCATAACTGTCATCTTATCATATTCACTCAGCTGCTCATTCAGCGCATGCACCTCATACACCATCCGCCGAACAATTTCATAAACGCCTAATGAATGCGCAAAACGGCTGTGTTCTGCCGTATGATAAACCTGAAAATTACCGCCAAGCTGATGAATTCTTCTTAACCGCTGAAATTCACGGGCATTGATGCAATCCCAGATAACCTGAAGATCGACATGGATATAACCGTGAATGGGATCTCTTAATACTTTTGTTTCACTTGTTCTCTGCATAATAAATCCTCCATGACCGTATTATAACTTCTATTCTTACATTATTTATGTAATATTATGAGTATTGTTCCTTATTTTGCATTTTAAATCTTAGATTGAATTGATTGGTAAAGAAAGGAATCAGCTTACCTAATGCAAAGATGGCGACAAAAGTGCCGATTGTCACCGAACCGCCTAAGATCATACCTGAAACAAGGAGCAGAATATCACATGTCCAGCGTATCATATGGAACGGCTTTTTCATTTTATCAACGAGTCCTAAAATTAAAGCATCATATGAAAATTTACCAAGATTGGCGTCAATCATAGCCGCGATGCCGATTGCCATTAATAGCAAACCGCATGCAAACATTACAAATGTGATCCAGCCTTGCTGGTGAGGAATCAAGCCCATTGCGAAATCAATTCCAAACTGGGTAAAAAAAGGTGTGATCAAGGTACCTAAACCAAGCTGACGCCAGTCAATGATGCCTGCCAGGATCAGCATACCGATCGCCGTGCAGGTACTTGCTGCCCCAACCGTTATATTAAAGGTTGATGACAAGCCGCCATAAAAGACCGTAATCGCGTCGGCTCCCCAGCCTGACTGATTGCATAGGCCGATCGCAAACCCATTTAAAGCTGCACCTAATACTAAAAAGATGAATCTTCTCAGAAGATTATTTATATCTATATTTTTCATATCTGTCCTCCAGATTGATATTTATGAGTATTATTTATTATACCATTTTCCTAAAAAAAAGAGAAACTGCAAATTTTGATAGTAAGTATATCTAATAGCAGTTCCTTCTTCTTATTATTTTATTTAGTTAATTTATCTGCAACATACAGACCATTCGCGGCAGCCTGTGACAAGGAGCGGGTAAAACCAGCGCCATCACCAATTGCATAAATATTTTCACAGCCCTTAATCGCAAAATCCTCACATTCAGGACGAGCTGAATAATATTTGCACTCAATACCATAAAGCAGTGTATCATAATTCGCTGTACCCGGCGCTATCACATCAAGCGCATGCAATGTCTCCACAATATTATCTAGTTGGCGTTTTGGCAGACAGAGACTTAAATCCCCCGGTACCGCATTTAATGTCGGCTGCAGTGATGATTCACGAAGTCGTTTTTCCGTAGTTCGGCGGCCATCCTCTAAATCACCCAAACGCTGTACCAGCACACTGCCTCCAGAAATCAAATTAGCCAGCGAAGCAACATGACGCGCATAGGTAATCGGTTCCTTAAATGGTTCGGTAAAACGGATCGTTGACAGCAACGCAAAGTTAGAGTTCTCGGTTTTGCGTGACTGATCACGATAACTGTGGCCATTAACAGTCAGCACTCCGTCAGTGAACTCCGTCACTACTTGACCGCGTTCATTAAAACAGAACATTCTAGTTACATCACCATATTTCTGTGAACGATACCAAATTTTCGGTTCATAGATTTTTTTAGAAAAGTCTTCCCACACCATGCTTGGAACTTCAACTCGCACACCGATATCCACTTGATTATTCTCAAGCTTAATGTCATTTTCACGGCACCATTTTGAGAAGAAACGACTGCCCACACGGCCCACTGCGAAAACAATTTTTTCTGCCTCTACAAAATGCTCGCCGCCGGCATACTGAACACGAACGATATGACTGTCCTTATCCACATCCACAACATTAGCGCCGGTAATAATTTCTACCTTACCTTCTAAAGACTCGATCAGCTTACGCATTGTATCGAAATTAGAATCTGTACCCAAGTGTTTAAGCTGAGCCTGTGACATGTGAAGATCATGCTGGAGACAAAGCTTCTTTAATTCATTATTAGGCATATAACGTTCCTCAGTAGCACCAAAGGATACTAGAATTTTATCTGCCTGTTCAATATAATCAATAACTGTTTCCGGCTTTAAAAAATCCGTCAGCCAGCCGCCATATTCAGTTGATATTACATACTTGCCATCTGAGAATGCACCCGCGCCTGCCATTCCCTCCATGATTGAACAAGAAGGACATTTTACACATTTTTCTACTTTCTTCGCTACGATTGGACATTGTCTTTTAGTAATGGCATTCCCCTTCTCAAAGATTGCCACCTGTAAAGACGGATCATTCTCCACCAGACGGTAAGCAGTCATTATACCGCCGATACCACCGCCGATTATTACCACATCATATTTATTTTTCACGAAAAAAAGCCTCCTTTTACGGTTTAACCCATCGTTCATTAAAACAAGTAAAAGGTCAAATGTCAACATGTAAATATTTTCAATTAAATCGGATAAACCGTAAATATCTATGTTAGCTGTTGATTTTCAAGCAATGTGAACAATATAATGCAAAATCATGCAGATTACGGCATCATTTATATGAACCTGTTACTTATTTCACAAGTAATGCTTTTGGCGTATAATGGTCTATGTTTTGACATTTTTTGAAATCATGAAACCAGCTTTATGGCAATTATGCAAATGTGTAGGCTGACTAAACAATTCAACCATGATACAATAGACACAGAGGTGATCCAAATGAAGATAGGTACGATTGGAACTGGTTTTATTGTCGAATGGTTTCTAACTGCGGTAGCGCATAATGAAAATTGCGAATGCCTGGCTGTTTTTTCAAGAAAAGAAGACACAGGCCGCGCGCTGGCTGATAAGTTTAATGTTAAAAAAGTATATACTGATTTTGAAGAGATGCTGAAGGATGAGGAAATAGATTTTATCTATATTGCCTCACCGAACAGTCTGCATTACAGTTACGCTTTAAAGGCATTAGAAGCCGGCAAGAATGTTATCGGTGAAAAGCCGTTTACCAGCAATGTCAGAGAATGTCAGGAACTGATCTGCTTGGCAAAGGAAAAACATTTATTCCTTTTTGAAGCCATCACAACAATTCATCTGCCGAATTTTAAATGTCTGAAAGAAAAAATCGGTGAGCTGGGACCTTTGAAAATGGTTCAGTGTAATTTCTCACAGTATTCAAGAAAATATGATCAATTTTTAGCGGGTGAATCGCCGAATGTATTCACAACTAAATTCTCCGGCGGCGCTTTGATGGATATCAATGTTTATAATACAAATTTTATTATGGGATTGTTCGGCAAGCCAAAGAAGATCAATTATTTCGCAAATTTAGCTCATAACGGCATTGATACATCCGGCGTACTGATTTTCACTTATGACGGGTTCTATGCTGAAGCAGTAGGCTGCAAGGATACAAAGAGTCATAATATGGCACAGATCCAAGGCGAAAAAGGTTATATGCTGATTGAAGGTGAAACCAGCCGCTGCCGGCAAGTTGAAATTCACTTGAATGATCGTGAAGAAGTTGAAATCATCAATGAACAGGAAGATATCACTGCATTGTATTATGAGATGAAGGATTTCTTAAAGATAGTAGAAGCAAAAGATTATGACGCTTGCTACAAGCTGCTTGATTATTCACTGAGCGTTTGTGAAGTGATGGAAGCCGCAAGAAAAGATGCAGGCATCGTATTTGATGCTGATAAATAACAGTTAAAATTTAAACTGCGCAGTCAAGTAACTGATCTGCCCTGTCGAGTAGACAGGTGAAAAAAATAAAATTAGTAATTGATGACCAGTCGTAAGATAGGTCATCTTTTTTTACTGTTCAGCGGTTTCCAATACTTCATAATACATATAATCAAACTCATTCAAATATTCACTGTTATTGCCCTTTTTCTTCTTTTTACCCATAAGACCACGCATTTCTTAGTAGTTATTTTCAAAGGCAATATTATATTTTGAATATTCCATTAAATCTATGTTCAATCCTTATTTTTATCCACCTTTATAAATGAAATATTGAAAATACCTGCAATGTTTAAACAGCTATTAATCACTGTCAAGGGCAATGAATTATATTTTAGTTACCTTTCTTCTCCATGCTTTTTTACTAATTCTTATTTTTGTAATTTTTCAATTCAAAATAAAATTCCTATATAACTTATACAAGTTTTCTTCTTTGCCACTTACCGCTTTTGAAGCGTAAAACGAAGAATACCAGCCGTACGATCCAATCCAGATACATCGCAAACCATACCCCCATAACTCCCATGTTCATGTACTGGGCAAAAACATAGGCGCTGCCGACACGGAAGATCCACATAGATAATACAGATACAACCATCGTATAACGGGCATCGTTTGCCGCACGAAGACCATTCGGAAAGGTAAAGCTGGCCGGCCAGAAAATAACACAGGCTATACAGAAGGATACCGCCAGCTCTCTGGCTATGGTCATTGTTTCTGGTGATAACTGGTAGAGACGGAAGATAAACGGCAGTGACAGATAAGTAAGGGCTGCTGTAACAAAGATGCAGACATAGGCAATACCTGTCAGCTTTTTCATGTAATAAGCCGCTTCCTCTGGTTTACCGGCTCCCATGCATTGCCCGACCACCGTAACCAATGCCAAGCCAATCGCAGCTGCCGGAATCGTGCAGACAGAAGCCATCGTAGAACCGACTGAATTCGCTGCAATCGCACTTAAGCCAAAGGTTGATACCAAGCTTTGAACTAAAATCTTGCCCAATTGAAAGATACCATTCTCCATACCGCTTGGCAAACCGACAGCCAGAATTTTACTTACTAAAGAATTACTCCATTCAAAATGCAAGTATTTCTTGATATGAATCGGGTTCTCTTCTTTTTTCAACAGCACGAGCATAATAACAGCACCTGTAAGACGTGAAACAAGCGTTGAAATTGCCGCACCGGCAACCCCCATCTGCAAAGGGAAGATCATAATGTAATTGCCGATAATATTCTCAATATTAGTGATCATTGAGACCTTCATGCTGACTTTAGAATCACCCATCGCTCTAAACAGAGACGCCCCTGAATTATACAAAGCAAGGAATGGATAAGAGATCGCCGTTATAAAGAAATACGTTGTTGCATTACCCATAACCTCAGCATCAACACTGCCAAAGACAAAACCTAAAAGCGGCTTGCAGAAAAGCATGGAGCCTATTGCCAATGCTAATGCAAAAATCAAGCTGGAATAAATAAGCTGCTTTGCTGATTTACTTGCATTTTCAGGCTCCTGTTTGCCCAAATACTGACTCGCTACCACCGCCCCGCCAGTCGCTAATGCGGCAAGTACATTTATAATTAAGATATTAATGCTGTCTGCCAAATTCACCCCTGAAATAGCCGCTTCACCACAACTGGATACCATGATCATATCCATCATACCCATAAATACTGCCAGAAATTGTTCAATTACCAATGGAATAATCAAACGTTTCAGTGCCGCATTGTCAAATAATTTCCTATCCATCCCTGCGCCTCTTTTCATAATCTTGATTGATTAACGATATAATTAATAATTATACATCAATTCAAAAATGAAAAAAATGCTTGCTGAGCATGTAAACGCTATCAGCATCGATTTTAAATTGCACTATCAATAATGAAAACTTATGTTCAATTCCATCAACCGCTCTGATTGAATTGATAATAGGTACTTGCAAAGTGTTAAAAATCATGTTAAACATAGAATGTTAAATTCAGTTGACAAAGTGACAACCAAATCTGGTAGATGCACTTCATCAGTTTGATTACAATATTGGGGAGGTGAAGGAATGAATCTCGGTGAAAAGATATATGAACTTAGAAAAAGGCAAAATTTAAGTCAGGAAGAATTAGGTGATAAGCTAAATGTATCAAGACAGACTATTTCTAAATGGGAACGGAATGAAAGTACACCTGATCTTGATAAGATCGTTCCGCTTTGTGATTTATTCAATTTATCAATCGATGAATTGCTTCAGGTTAAGAAAACTGACAAATCGGAATCAGAAATACAATCTGCGCCAAAGACATTTCAAATGAAGAAGCTGTTAAGAATCAGCGCAGTCATTATATTTGCTGCCGCTATTCTTGCAATTCCACTGATGCAGGAGTTTAAACTTTCTAATAATTTAATGGCAGTAATCACAGTCGGACTGTTATTCGCAGCTTGTCTTTTATTAACCCTTTCATTCATAAAAAAATAAATTCCTCTCACCTTAGAAAGAGGAACATTAATGAAATTTCAAAAAAATATCTTAATCTTTTTAATATTTACAGGATTATCTCTAGCAGTTTTAAGTGGTGTATACATTCAATCAATGAAATCGTCAGTGCTGACAATTTTAATGCTCACGCCAACTATAAGCTGTATTCTGGCTCAGCGAATTACTCACCAGCCACTTAATTTTAAGCAGCTGAAGCCTGACTTATCAAAAAATAAAAAGATTCTTTTAATCGTATATTTTGCGACTCCTTTGCTCGCTTTTGGTGGTGCTTTTATTTATTTTATCTTATTTCCTAATCATTTCGATCCACTCCATTCTGAAATTGCCAAACAGTGGCAGTTGACAGGCAGCTCAGCTTATTTTAGTCAGTTAATGATGATGCTGCCATTAGCTGTCTTAATGAATCCAATTGGCGGATTACTGCAATGTCTAGGTGAAGAATTCGCATGGCGTGGTTTTCTGCTGCCAGCACTGACTAAACAGATGGGGCGTTTTAAAGGGGTTTTAGTGAGCGGTACAATTTGGGGCATCTGGCATGCGCCAATCATTCTGACTGGTTTCAATTATGGAACTGAACACCCTGTGCTTGGTATGTTAGCCATGATTTTGTTTTGCATAGTATTAAGCGGCTTATCGTCATGGCTGTATTTTAAAACTCATAATCTTTGGCCTTCCATCGTGTTTCATGCAGTCTTGAACGCTATTGACAAAATTACTCCGGCAAAGCTGTTTATGAGTCAGCCTGCTAATCCTTTTATCGGGCCAAATCTAACCGGTATCGTTGGGGGCAGCCTGCTCATTTTTATTTCATGCATCTGCTACTATTTAATTTATAAGGGGGAACAAATTCAATCAAATGCAGAAACATCTATTTGCTTTAAAAAATGATATGCTTCAAGTGTTATATATTTGACTTAATTACACCATTATTATCCACCGTTTCAATAAACAAGGTTCCATTGAAATTGGATAATAAAAACAGGCATTAAATAACCGCCTGTTCCATTCAGTGCTTCTTATTTATTGATTTTCCTTGATCCATTGATAAAATCTTGAATAAGGCTCATCATTGATGATGCAATCCGCCATTTTTCCTACAATAAATAAATGATTGCCATTAAAATCGATAGCCGGACCTACTTGTTCTGACGCATTCTGCGCATAAGTCCAAACGCCGCCCAGCTGCTGAATCAAAACAGTGCCCGCATAACCCGCAAACAGCTTTGAAAATTCAGCCAAATCCTCTTCCTTTAGTTCACCCGTCTGATAAGCCAGATGTGCCGCATGAAGGATTTCATCAAACTGATGCAAACTGTTTTCACTGCCGTCAAGTTCAAACTGAAACTGTTCATCAGCCAGCTTTATGCAATCCAGCGCATACCCGAGGAACATACACTCACACATATTAACCGTCTGTCCGTCTTCCTGAAGTGCTTTTCTTAAGCGGTCAAACTGATTGCTTATGCTTTCATAATAAGATTGATTCATAAATCCTCCCAGGCATTCAGACACTGGTTTACACGTTTTAATGTTTCCTCTTTACCAATCATCAGAATTGAATTTTTAAGATCAGGGCCATGCAGAGACGTTGTAACCGCAACTCGAATACCCATGAATAACGGCTTGCCTTTGATGCCGGTATTGACCTGAACCTGTTTGATTGCCGCTGCCAAACCCTCAACGCTCCAATCCTCAAGCATCTCAAGCTGACGCTTAAATTCACTTAATACCGCGGCTTCAGTTTCCCATGCCAGAACTTCTTTCGCTTCGTCATTATAGGTAATGGACTGCTTAAAGAAAATTTCCGTCAATTCTACAATTTCCTGTCCATAGGATAACTGTTCCTGATACAGTGCCACTAACTGTTTCAGCCATTCATCGCTGATATCGCTGCAATCATAAGCATTTTTCAAATAAGGAATACATAAAGCTGCGCATTCTTCCGGTGTCATTTTTTTTATATAACGATTGTTCACCCAAGCCAGTTTATGCTTGTCAAACATGGAAGGTGCCTTAGATAAACGTTTTTCAGAGAATTGTTCAATCAATTCCTCTTTAGTGAAAATTTCCTCCGTTCCTTCTGGTGACCAGCCTAATAAAGCCATGAAGTTAAACATTGCTTCCGGCAGATAACCGGCTTCATCATATTGGGAAACATACTGCATGATGCTGTTGTCACGTTTCGACAGCTTTTTATGCTGTTCATTCACAATCAAAGTCATATGGCCGTATTCAGGAGCTTCCCAGCCCATCATTTCATAAACCATCAGCTGTTTCGGTGTATTAGAGATATGTTCCTCACCGCGGAACACATGGGTAATTTCCATTAAATGATCATCAACGACGACCGCAAAATTATAGGTTGGAATGCCATTGGATTTCACAATAACCCAATCGCCGATATCCTTAGACTCAACATTGATCTTACCCCTAATCATATCTTTCCATGTATAATGCTTCCCCTCCGGCACGCGCAGACGGATCACATAAGGCAGTCCCGCTGCTTCTTTTTCGGCAATTTCTTCAGGAGTTAAATAAGCGCATTTGCGGTTATACATCGGTGCGATGCCTGCCGCTTCCTGAGCTTCCTTTTCCGCCTGCAGCTCCTCACTCGTGCAGAAGCACTTGTAAGCCAGACCCCGATCTATTAGTTCATCAACGACCTCTTTGTATAAATCCAGCCGTTCCATCTGCCGATAAGGACCGTATTTCCCCGGATTCAATGGTGACTCATCAGGTTCCATTCCCAACCAGCGCAGATAATGCAGCTGACTTTCTTCACCGCCCTCAACATTGCGCTCAACATCAGTGTCTTCAATCCGCAAAACAAAATCGCCATGATAATGCTTCGCAAACAGATAATTAAACATTGCCGTTCTGGCATTGCCAATATGTAAAAATCCCGTAGGACTTGGTGCGTATCTTACTCTAACTCGCTTTTCCATTCGTTTAACCTTCCTTTTTTTCTAACAGGACGATTGCCTGTGCGGCTGCGCCTTCCTCATGTCCGATAAAGCCCAATTTTTCACCGCGGGTTGCTTTAACACTGACCTGATCAATCGAACATTCACACACCCGTGCAATATTGCTGCGCATCTTCTCGATATGCGGTGCCATTTTAGGTCTTTCAATTAGAATCAAGGCATCAATGTTACTAATTACAAACTGCCTTGCCTTCATCATTTGAACTACCTCATGAAGCAGCTGCAGCGAATCAGCGTCTTGATAGCGCGGATCATTATCCGGGAAATGACTGCCCAAATCTCCTAATGCCAATGCGCCTAATATCGCTTCACTGATTGCATGCAGCAGACAGTCAGCATCACTGTGCCCCAACAGTCCCAGCTCATGCTCGATTTCCACACCGCCAAGAATCAGCTTACGCCCTTTTTCCAGTCTGTGTATATCCGTTGATTGTCCTATTCTAAACATGATTTCACCTCACCGTTAGCTTTACTATTATACCACTTTTACCTTTGTTTAAAAGCCTTAATCGTTATTCACAAAGAAAAAGGCAGTCGTTATCTACTAACTGCCTAATTGCTGATTTACTTCGTCATATGTACTTAAAATCACTTGATGCTCAGCCAATGATTTTTTCACATCAATGATGCGTTGGTTACTTGAACCTTTAAAGCGCAGCTTATAATGCTTTAAATCATTGACAAATCTTCCGTCTACTAACACATCGACCAGTTTTAATAATGCAAATTTATTTTCATCAGCTATAATTTCTTCATAAGTATAGCCGCTGTATGCCCAGACATTCAACCCAAACTCAATCGCAGCCTGCGCGATCGGCATTAAGGCAATGGGCTGTTCAAACGGCTCGCCGCCTGACAGGGTAATGCCTGACTGCAGATGTGAAGCCCGAATGAATTTGACAATCTCATCACTGTCAGCTTCAAAGCCATCTTCATATGACTGCGTCTGCGGGTTGTGACAAAATGGGCAGTGATGCGGACAGCCCTGTGTCCAGACAACAATTCTCAGTCCCGGACCGTCAACAATGCTGTCAATGCTGCAGGGAGCTGCCAGCCGCAGCTTACTCATGCGTGCTGCTTACAACATGCTTGACACGATCTCTTTCTTCCGCAGCTTTCGCGTCATTGAAACGATCCAAAGTACCTACCAAATAGCCGGTAATACGGCGGATTTTCTCAAACTTAACTTCGCTCTTTAATTCATCGCGGCCGCATTTTGGACAGCAGTGACCTTCAATCACCCCTGAATATCCGCAGACTGGATCGCGGTCAACCGGGTGATTGACACTTCCATAACCAACACCGCTTTCCTTCATGCAGCGTACAACAGCTTCAAAGGCTTCCAGATTATTCAGCGGATCGCCATCCATTTCAATATATGTAATATGACCGCCGTTAGTCATCTCATGATAAGGCGCTTCCTTTTTAATCTTTTCAAACGCATTAATGTGATAATAAACAGGCACATGGAAGCTGTTTGTATAATAATCACGATCCGTGACCCCTTCAATGATGCCATAGCGTTTTTTATCCATACGGGTAAAGCGGCCTGACAATCCTTCAGCTGGCGTCGCAATCAATGAGAAATTCAATTTATACTGCTGAGCAGCCTGATCTGCTCTCTCACGCATATGTGAAACAATCTTCAAGCCCAGCTTCTGCGCTTCTTCACTTTCACCATGATGCACACCGATGGCTGCTTTCAAGCATTCTGCAAGACCGATGAATCCAACCGTTAAAGTACCCTGTTTGATAACCTCTTCCAGCGTATCATTCCAATCCAGATTTTCAGAACCACGCCATACGCCCTGACCCATCAGGAATGGGAAATTTTTAACCCGCTTATGTCCCTGAATGATCATTCTTTCCAACAGCTGCGCAAAGACGGCGTCAATCTTACTGTCAAGTTCAGCAAAGAAACCGGCTTCATCAAAACGGCCTAGAGTCACAACCCCATGCTTGATACCGATACGCGGTAAATTGATTGATGTAAAGGAAATATTACCGCGGCCATTGACAGTTTCTTCGCCGCATACGTTACCGACTACACGTGTTCTGCAGCCCATGTAGGTAGCTTCAGATTCTGGACGGCCCGGAATATAATATTGTTTATTAAACGGCGCATCAAGGAATGAGAAATTCGGGAACAGACGCTTCGCGGAAACACGGCAGCTCAATTTGAATAGATCATAGTTTGGATCTTGCTCATTATAGTTGATACCCTCTTTAACCTTAAAAATCAGAATCGGGAAAATCGGTGTTTCACCATTACCAAGACCTGCCTCTTGAGCTAATACAAGGTTTTTGGAAACCATTCTGCCCTCCGGTGAAATATCGGTGCCGAAGTTAATACTTGAGAACGGTACCTGCGCACCGGCTCTTGAATGCATCGTATTCAGATTATGAATAAAGCCTTCCATCGCCTGATAAGTTTTCTTATCCGTTTCGGCATATGCTTCACTGTAAGCAAAATCCTCGATTCTCTTTAAAACCTCAGGTTCAAGACCATACTTCTCAGTCAAGATTGCTTTTTGGCGAGCCAAATATTCAGGATTCATTTCTAAACGCGGATATAAATCCTCATGATCCTGTAATGCTTTTAGATCAGCACTTGGATCAGCATTGGCATCAACCGTCAATTCAACAGCTTTTTTTACATTATCAATATAACTCTTTCTGAAAGTTTTAATGATTCCCGGTGCCATATAGAAATCAAATGCCGGTACTGACTGCCCGCCATGCTGATCATTTTGATTGCTTTGAATCGCAATGGCTCCTAATGCCGCATAACTCATAATATCCTGCGGTTCTCTTAAGAAACCATGACCCGTAGAAAACCCGCCTTTAAACAATTGATTTAAGTCTATCTGACAGCAAGTCAGCGTTCCCATATTCATGAAATCCATATCATGAATATGAATATCTCCATTCTCATGCAGCGCTGCATGTTCAGGATTCATCAATTGACTCATACAGAATTCTTTAGAAACCGCACTGCCATACTGCAGCATGGTTCCCATAGCGGTATTGCCGTCAATATTGGCATTATCACGCTTTAAATCACTCTCATCAGAATCCGAGAAAGTAATTTCTTCAATCGTTTTCATCAGGCGGGTTTTCATGTTGCGAATCTTTGTCCGTTCCGCTCGATACAGAATATATTTTTCACTGGTCTTCGCATGACCGGTTTCAATCAGCACCTTAACGACCGCATCCTGTACCTGTTCCACGGTTGGCACAACATCTTTAAATTCCTTGCTTAACAGCCCAACAACCCGGTCTGTCAGATATTCAGCAGTATTATAATCAGCCTCCGTACCCTCTTCTTTAGCTACTGTACTAGCAGCCAAAAAGATCGCGCGGGTAATCCGATCCGGAGAAAAAAGGTCTTCTCTGCCGTCACGTTTTTTTATTTTTGTAATCATAATTTCATCCTCCCTGCAACGCATGTAGTACAATTATAAAGGGTTGCTTCAATGAATACAATGGCAAGCCGAAATGTAAGAAATGAAAAAATCCCGATTCAATTTTCAATAAAATATGTTATCCTTTAAATAAGAAAAGAGGTCATACAATGAAAGAATTAGCAATCATCGGCACATCAATGATCGACCAAGTATTTACCGCTAAAGAAGTCCTGAAGTTTAACCAATGCAACAAGGGAAGCATGTCAGTATCGGTCGGCGGCAGCATGTGCAACACGGCAAGAAACTGCGCGCTGCTTGATTTTCCTGTTCATTTTTATACGATTCTCGGCAATGATGATTTTGCCCAATTGATTCATAACACACTAAATAGTAAATATATAACATTACATAAAACAGTTGTCGACGCCCCTTCACCGCTCTTTGCTTTTCTTTCTGACCGCCATCAGCACATGAAGCTTTCAACTATTTCATCCACCTTTCTATTTCAGTCACCGCTGCAGATTCCTCAGTCCTATGTGCTGACCGACAATGAAAAGCTCTTGCCGATGCCAAACAAGGTCATTTTCTCTGGTTCAATTCCTTCCGGTGATGCTTTCATGCATGGCTTGATTATCAACCGTGAAGAAGCCGCAAAGCTGAACCCTGATTTAGAAGCCACGATAACACAATTAAAAAAGCGCTTTGCCTGGGTCATAATCACCTGTGATAAAGAGGGTGTGATCTATGATTACGCCGGCATAAAAAAACAGCCGGCATGTACGGATCAGCCGGGATATTCCCTTGGCTGCGGCGATACTTTTGCGGCTGGCTTCATGAGTGCCTATTTAAGTGATCTGCCTTTTGATGAATGTGTCAGCTTCGGACAGCGGACAGCAGCTGAGAAATTTTGTCATCCCGAGGTTGTCTCCCCATCAATCAGCAAATTAAAACTGTTACAGCAGAGCCGTAACAGCATTGTAGATATTTAAAAGAACTAATAATGCGACTGTGACATTAAAGATATTCCGGATGATTTTTTCATCCGATTTTTTATTGACAAAGGTTCCGATAATACCGCCTAATACAGCTGCCGGTAAAGTATAGAATAACAAACTTAAATCAAAAATGGCGAAACCGCTGGTCGTCGCAATCGTAAATAATTTTGATGCCTGTGAGAATAAGATCGTCGCGATAGAATAGACGGTCGCCGTTTTCATTTCAATCGAGAAGAAGAAGACAAAAACGGCAACATTGATCGGCCCGCCGCCAATACCGAGGAAAGAAGAAAGCGTTCCCAGGACTAAGCCAATAATCAGCATGACCGGCTTATTCTTTATATGATACGTCTTAAAATTACCATTCATATTAACCAGTACAATAATTAGCAGTCCAGCCAGCAAAATCGCCTGAATGGCTTTCAGCAGTCCCTCATCCATGATGGAAAGCATGCTGTTGAATAATGTTGAGCCAATATTGCCGCCAACAATCGCACCAACGGAAATCAGCAGGATCATGATAAAATCAAATTTCACTTTATTTCTGATTTGTTTAAAGGTAGAATACAACGACATCGTAAAGACTGCGGATGCCGATAAAAACGATATTGTAGCAAGATCATGAGCGCCAATAAAATCCAATACAGGTTTTATAATAACACCGCCGCCCAGGCCGGCACAGGCACCCAAAAAGGTTGCGATAAAAATAACAATTGCGTAAATAATACCGATCATTGCGCTTTTTCCTCCTTATAGTAACATTAATTATACTCCAAAAATAAATCAGTTCCAACGCAGTTTAAGTGATTTCTCATTGAGTATGTTAAAATTGCACATAATTTCATGCAATGATCAGTTGAAATGATAATTTATTGCTTAATTTCCTTTAATAAGGCTTCCATACCAAGCTTAAAGCCAATTTTCAACGAGTCGATTTCAATTATTTCCTCACGGGTATGGGCGCCATCACCCAAATAAGCTCCGAAGCAGATGGAAGGTATCCCCATTGAAAATGGGATGTTGCAGTCGGTGGAGCCGCTTTGAAAATTAATTTCCTTATTCGTATAGCCTTGTATCAAAGTCTTTGCCCATGTTTCAAGTGCCTGCTGCTTTTCCTTGTCAACATCACCCATACACGGTCTTTCCCCCAGCAGCTGCACATCGATTTCAACATCGTTTGCTGCCAGTGTTTTAACAGCGGAATGAAAATATTCATCACACGCAGCCATATCCGCTTGGCAGTCCGAGCGAATTTCAAACAACATTTCCGCATTTTGCGCGATTGTATTGATACTCGTGCCGCCGCTGATACTGCCGACATTATACGTTGTTTTGCTGGTTGAAGGTACTTTATAGGCATAGAGGACATTGATCAAAGAGGCGAGCTGATGAATGGCGTTGCGGTTGCCGAAACAGCCATAGGAATGACCGCCTTCGGTTTTAACCTTTACCTTATAACGCAGTGAGCCAACGGCTCTGTTTACAGCTTCTTCATAAGTGCCGTCCAGCGCTAATACTTGATCGATCCGATCACCATAATCCTTCAGTATCTGCTTGCATCCCTTTAAATTACCTAATCCTTCTTCGCCGGTATCAGCCGCCAGCAGCAGTCCCTGTTTCATTGCCGGTTTATATTCAGCAAGATATTTTGCACACATCATCAGCACCGCTAAATTGGCCGTATCATCGCCGACACCCGGACATTTCATCAGATTGCCTTCAATTGAAAATGGCATTGGTTCTAAGTCAGGGAACACGGTATCCATATGGGCCACGCCAAGCATCCAGCGCTCATGTTCTTCACATTGATAAAAGTATAAAACGTTGCCTGCTTCATCAACCTTTACCTGTTCACAGCCCTGCTTTTTAAGCCATTGCTCAACAAACATGGTTCTTTGATGTTCTTGATTGCTTGGGGCACAGATGCCGCACAATGTTTCAATCAGCTGCAGCAAGTCATTTTCATGCTGTTCAATAAAAGCTAAACAATTTTCACTTAACATGATTTTCCTCCAAAAGAAAAGCCGTTAACCGGCTTCTCTGATACTATAACTTAATAAATTTCTCTACATCAACGACGAAGATCGTAGCGCCGCCAACCTGCACTTCAACAGGGAAAGAAGCATAACGGCCGATATCATAAGATGCGGTAGAAGGTACAATTTCTGTACGCCGGCGGCTATACTCACCGATTACTTCAATAGCGTGATCCACACGGTCATCTTCACAGCCGACCAACAGCGTTGTATTGCCTGCGCGCAGGAAACCGCCGGTAGTCGCTAAACGAGTCACTGAATAATTCTCTTTGGTTAATGCAGATGAAACAGCTGGGCTGTCATCATTTGACATGATAGCAATAATTAATTTCATAGATTCTTCCTCCTTCTTTGAGTACTCTTTATCTTATGATTATTTTAACACGTTCATATCCCAAATACAAATGAATGATTTGTCACTTAAGAGAACTTGACAAAACTGTATATGCGTGTATATACTGTATATGTCATATATGAACAGTGAGGTTGAATCGATGCAAATATATATCAGCAATTCAAATGAGAAGCCGATTTATGAACAGATTTGTGCACAGATCAAAACGGCTATCTTAAACAATGAATTAAAAGAAGGAGAAGCGTTGCCTTCCATTCGCTTTCTTGCGAAAGAACTCAGAATCAGCGTCATAACGACAAAAAGAGCTTATGAAGAATTAGAAAAAAGCGGTTTTATTACAACTCAGGCAGGCCGCGGCAGCTTTGTTTCACTCAAAAATAAAGAAATTGTTCGTGAAGAACTATACCGCCAAATTGAAGAAATGATGCAAAAGGCTGTAAATACTGCTCAAACTGCCAATATCAGTAAACAGGAATTAATTGAAATACTAGATATATGCTACGAGGAGGTTTCATAATGAACCACATTGAAGTAAATCATATAAACAAAAAATATGAACAATTTCAGCTAAACAATGTCAGTTTTACCGTACCGGCAGGCTGCATTGTCGGCTTTATAGGTGAAAATGGTGCCGGTAAAACAACAACGATTAAAAGTATCTTAAACTGTATCATGATTGATCAGGGAGAGATTAAATTATTCGGCAAACCCATCAGCAATGAAATAAAAGAAGAAATTGGTGTTGTCTTTGATCAAAATTTCTTTTATGAGGGTTTAAGTGCCAAAGATATCGATCTCATTCTAAAAAATACTTATAAGAATTGGGATTCACAGCTGTTTTATCACTATTGTGCCGATTGGGAGCTGCCAGTCAACCGGGCCATGAAGCAATTATCGAAAGGAATGAAAATGAAGGTCAGCATTGCAGCCGCCCTTGCACATCATCCAAAGCTGTTGATACTTGATGAGGCAACCAGTGGGCTTGATCCGATCAGCCGCAACGATATTCTTGATATTTTTCTTGATTTTATACAAGATGAAGATCATTCAATATTCTTTTCTTCACACATTACCAGTGATCTTGAGAAAATTGCTGACCGCATTATTTTTATCCATAAGGGAAAGATTCTTTTTGAAAAGGATAAAGATGAATTAAAGGATAATTATGGTGTATTAAAAACCCAGAATGAAGAAATCTTAAAAGATGCTCATAAGCTGCGTCAAATGCGGCATACCTTTGGCTGTGAATATTTGATTGATAATCGTCAGCAGATTCACCAGGCATATCCGGAAGCGGTTTGTGATCCAATATCGATTGATGATTTAATGGTTTTCTATGTGAAAGGAGATGAGCTGGCATGAAGGGATTAGTACTGAAAGATATCATAACTTTAAAAAGCTATGGTAAATCACTCTTACTGATTTTTGCTTTATTTCTGTTTTTAGGCTTAAGCAGCGGTTCACCGTTAAGCGGTGCAATGATGGTAATGCCAATTTCAATCATGGCTGCCTTTGTGACTTTCTCCTATGATAAATTATCTAATTGGGATTGTTATGCGTGCACCATGCCGATAAAACGCAATGAAATTGTCATTGCCCGCTATTTTGTGACGATTATTTTATCATTACTGTTTTTCGCAGCCTCATTGTTAAGCTATTTATTTTCAGCGGTTATCATGCAGAATTTCAGTGAAGTCTATCTGCTGATACCCTCATACAGCGTGCTTTTTGGATTTATCATGATCCTGATCTCGCTGATTCTTGTATTAAATTATAAGTTTGGGCCTGATAAAGCCAGGATTGCATTGATTCTCATCTTTATACTGCCTAGTATCCTCACGGCCCTTATTACCCAAAGTGATGTTTCAATAGCACTCATATCAGAAAGTACGATCATGCTGTTTTGTATGCTCATGCCGATGCTGGGCATCGCTGCTCTGCTGCTTTCTTATCTGATGGCAGCCAAGATTTACCAACATAAAGAATTTTAAACAAGCCGGCGGATGTCCGGCTTGTTTTATTTTAACTTTGCCTGGCTTGAAGTTTCAGTCTGAATTGTGTTATAGTTCAATCAGATAAAATGCATACATGAGGTAGGATATGAAAACAATCATCGCAGGCTGTGGAAAAGTGGGTTCCACACTAGCTGAACAGCTTAATCGAGAAGGTCATGATATTACGTTGATCGATGTTAACCATACGGCTTTAGAAAAAGCATCTTCTTCCTATGATGTTATCGGAATTGTCGGCAATGGCATCAGTTATAGTGTACAAAGTGAAGCCGGCATTGAGGACGCAGATTTATTTATCGCTGTTACTGATTCAGATGAAATCAATCTGCTTTCCTGTCTGATCGCAAAAAAGGCTGGTAACTGTAAAACAATTGCGCGTGTCCGCAATCCAATCTATGATAATGAAACTGCCTTTTTGCGCAATGAATTAGGCATTTCAATGATCATTAATCCTGAAATGGCGGCAGCCAGAGAAATCGGCAGACTGGTGCTTTTTCCTTCGGCAATTGAAATTGACACCTTTGCCCGCGGCCGGGTTGAATTGCTTAAAATACAGATTCCTAAGGGCAGTGTGCTGCATCAGCTGCATATTTTTGAACTGGTGGAAAAGCTGCGCTGTGATGTATTAATTTGTGCGGTTGAACGCGAGGATGCGGTAATCATTCCCGATGGAAATTTTGTACTGCAGGAATTAGATACTATTTCCTTTGTCGCA
The DNA here is from genome assembly GCA_000508965.1 of Clostridiales bacterium VE202-08. GTDB lineage: Bacteria > Bacillota_I > Bacilli_A > Erysipelotrichales > Erysipelotrichaceae > Dielma. Next base: position 202,967 of record BAHV02000002.1, on the reverse strand, counting down.
TCACCAAAACAGACCTATCACTTTTTTAAGAAAATCGGCATCAAAACAACAAGCATTAAGCATTGTATGATCGTTGGCGGCGGTAAAATTGCCTATCATTTAGCTAAACAGCTATTAGGGCTGGGCCTGCATGTGAAAATTATTGAGCGTGACAGAGCACGCTGTGAAGAATTGAGTATTTTATTGCCTGATGCCGTTATCATTCAAGGTGATGGTACTAATGAAACTCTGCTTCAGGAAGAAGGCATTGAATATGCGGAATGTTTTGTATCATTAACTGATGTCGATGAGGAAAATATTCTATTATCACTTTATGTTGCATCATGTTCTAATGCAAAAATCGTAACAAAGATCAATCGGATTTCCTTTACTGAAATTATTGCCCATCTAAACCTCGGCAGCATCATCTGTCCTAAAAACATCACCGCTGAATATATACTGCAGTATGTAAGAGCAATGCAGAATTCAATGGGCAGCAATATCGAAACATTATACCGAATTGTCAATGACAAAGTAGAAGCCCTAGCTTTCAATATAAAAAAAGATTCTCCAATCATCGGCAAAACCTTTGATAAATTATCACTGAAAAGCAATCTGCTGATTTGTTCAATTATCCGCAAGGGTAAAACAATCACTCCGCGCGGTCAGGATATGATCATGGTTGGCGATCAGGTAATCGTTGTTACGACGAACAGCGGTTTAAAAGACATCTGCGACATTCTGCGTTAGGATTCTGCTATGAATTATAAAATTATACGTTACATACTTGGCAGTGTCGTCTGCTTTGAGGGTTGCTTTTTATTACTTCCGTGTATTGTCGGTGTCATTTATCATGAGCAAGTCGGTTTGGCTTATTTGATTGTTTCTTTAATCTGCTTTTTATGCGGCGGCTTATTGATTTTAAAAAAACCAAAAAGCTTAAAGCTTTATATGCGTGAAGGCTTTCTCACCGTTGCCTTAAGCTGGATCGTTCTTAGTTTGTTTGGCGCTTTGCCATTTATAATCAGCGGTGAAATCCCCAATTTTGTGGATGCTTTATTTGAAACAGTTTCCGGTTTTACCACAACTGGCGCCAGTATTCTGGCAAATGTCGAACTGCTGTCACAGACGAGCTTATTCTGGCGCAGCTTCACACACTGGATCGGCGGCATGGGTGTGTTAGTCTTCATTCTTGCGATTCTGCCATTATCAGGGGCTTATAACCTGAATCTGATGCGGGCGGAAAGTCCGGGTCCTTCGGTAAGCAAGCTTGTACCTAAAATTCAGTCAACAGCAATGATTCTGTACGGTATCTATATTTTTCTGACATTGCTGCAGATCTGCCTGTTAATGCTTAACGGATTGCCGCTTTTTGATTCTCTGATTATCAGCTTTGGCACTGCCGGTACCGGCGGCTTTGGTCATAAAGCAGACAGTTTAGCCAGTTTTTCATCCAATGTGCAGATAATTACCACCCTTTTCATGATTTTATTCGGAATTAATTTTAATGTCTATTTCCTGTTGCTTTTTAAAAAGCCGAAGCAGGCGTTAAAGAGTGAAGAAGCGCGTTATTATTTAGGCATCATTGCCGCGGTAACCATAATGATTGTCTGGAATGTGCGGCCGATGTTTGAAACCTTTGCGCAAGCCCTTAAACATGTAGCCTTTCAGGTAGCCTCCATCATTACGACCACAGGTTTTTCTACCACTAATTTTGACCAGTGGCCTGAATTTTCCAAGGGCCTGCTGGTAGCCTTGATGTTCATTGGCGCTTGTGCGGGCAGTACCGGCGGCGGTATTAAAGTGTCACGGTTTGTCATCCTTTTTAAAACTATGAAAAAAGAGATTCAACAGATCATCCATCCGCGCAGCATTAAAGTTATACGCTTTGAAGGCAAACCCGTCGAACACGGTGTCCTGCGTTCAATCAATACATATTTTGCAGCCTACATGCTGATCTTTATCGTCTCACTGATTCTGATCTGTCTGAATAATTTTGATTTAATCACTAACTTTACAGCCGTAGCCGCTACCTTAAACAATGTCGGTCCCGGTCTTCAATTAGTAGGCCCCACCGGGCATTTTGGAGATTTCAATGCCCTGTCAAAGCTGGTCATGATTTTTGATATGCTGGCAGGCAGGCTTGAACTTTTCCCTTTGCTGCTGCTGATCGCACCCAGCTCATGGCGCAAATAAAAAGCATTGTCTTCAAAACAATGCTTTTTTTTGATTATTCTTCAACAACTTGACGAATCATCCAAATTGATTTACTGAATTGCTTGATGTATTCATCCATCAATGAAGAAATCAGATAATTGCTTTCTTCATCGGCAGCGGCTTTAATATCCTTCACACTTGCCAGCAGATAACTGAAATCAGCAAGTACATCTTTATAGATATCTTTAACTTTCTTGTGATCTTCATCCGCCTCTTTGATTTCAGCAAGTTCCAAGTAAGCCTTCAGGCTTGCCTTAGGACTGCCGCCCACCATCAGAATATTTTCAGCAACCTCATCGACAGCTTCGTTGATATAGTCATAGAACTCTTCAAGCTTAGCATGAGCGGCAAAGAAGTCTTTACCTTTCACATACCAGTGAAAATTCTGTAACTTATGATATTCAACAACTAAGTCTGCCAATAATTTATTTAATTTGTTTTCCATATAATTAGTTCCTCCTCTATGGTTAAAGTTAACCTTATTTAACTTTATGTCTATATTAAACACCATAATCGCCAAGCTGACAATTCATTTGCTCATAAATTTGATAGTTTTATTTTACTCATGATGAACAAACACAAGCAAGATTTCAGAAGCGAAATTAAACTTACTTATAGAACCCTCTGTCCGTCTATTTTCGCATTGATATGCCATCCATTTTCTTTTACGGTAACATTGAGCCAGTGAAATTGATGATCATCGATGTACGTGAAAATCCACTTTCTGTTTTCATCATCAATATTCGTAAGTACAATCATATCCTCTTGTTTTTTTGCTTCAAGCTGAATGATTTTGCCAGTGTAGCCATAAGCAACATCCCAAGTGCATGTATTGGGATTATAAATCCGCAGAGATGTTCCATATTCATAATCCGGCAGAATGATTACATCTTGTACAGCCATGCCGTCAAGAACCCACGCGAAATGCCATTCACCCTTGATTGCACGGGAATTATCACATTCTGCATAATCTATTTGCCAGCTGCCAATCAACTTGCCAAAATAATTCAATGCCTCCGGCAGTGCCGGATTTTTGCTTTTACTTGTTAATGCTTCTATAAAATATCGCATAGCTGCCTCCTAATTATCAAGAAAGTGATTTCCTTCATTAAATTCAGGAATCATGCCATCTTTAAAGATAACACCCGGCTGCCTTCCTCGCGGCGCTGTTCCTTCCTGTATTTCAATGTCTTTCTCTGTGCCTCGATAGGCTATGATGCCAGATTCATAATGATATTTGAAGTTTCTTATAAGCTGTATGAAGCAATGAATTATACAGCGTCAAATTATCTGATAAATCTTTATAATAGAAACGACCGAAATAAGCCAGACACTTCATTTATGCTTTCCTTAAACAAAAAAGCATCAGCTAAGATTCAATTGATACATTGGAAACTAAGTGATACTAAACATGAATTTGAAGATTTGATTTACTGCTTTTTGTTATTCATAGTATACCATTTCCACATTATGATTTCACTTGTTTTTACAATTTTAAGAACTATTCTCTAAATAGATATTGAAACTTTGGTGCTTGAAAATGCAATTTCCTATATGAATAAAAAAAGCAAGGCATGCTTGCTTTTTTGACTTTATTTAAACATTAAATCTAAAGTGCATTACATCGCCATCCTGAGCGATATATTCCTTACCTTCAATGCGCAGCTTGCCAGCCTCTTTAACGGCCTGTTCACTGCCATACTTGTCAATATCCTCAAAGCTGTATACTTCAGCTTTAATAAAGCCTCGCTGAAAATCCGTGTGGATGACACCGGCGCATTCCGGAGCAGTCATTCCCTTATGGAAAGTCCACGCACGGCATTCGTCCTCACCGGCAGTCAGGAAGGTACATAAACCAAGAATGTTGTAAGCTGCCTTAATAACCTTATCCAAGCCGCTTTCACTGATACCCAGATCCTGAAGGAACATATCCTTATCTTCCTTATCCATTTCAGATAATTCTTCCTCAATTTTAGCACTGATAGGAATTACCAGATTATTTTCAGCTTCCGCATAAGCTTTTACCTTTTGATAATTTTCATTATTCTCAGGGTCACCGATTTCTTCCTCTGACATATTTGCGACATAAATCATTGGCTTCAATGTCAGCAACGCAAAATTCTTAACCAGCAGTGTTTCATCCTTATCCAGATCAAGACTGCGGGCAGGTTTGCCTTCCAGTAAAACTTCTTTTATCTTTTTTAAGATATTATATTCCACAATCGCATCTTTTTCTTTTGCCATTGTCGCCTTACGTTCAATTTTGCCTATACGGTTATCGACGGTCTGCAGATCGGCCATCACCAACTCAAGATTAATGATCTCAATATCACGGATTGGATCGACACTGCCCTCAACATGAGTGATGTCAGCATCCTCGAAGCAGCGGACAACATGACAAATCGCATCACACAAACGGATATTTGACAGAAACTGATTGCCTAATCCTTCACCCTTGCTCGCACCTTTTACCAAACCGGCAATATCCGTGAATTCAAAAGTTGTATAAATCGTTTTTTTAGGTTTAAATAATTCTACTAAGCGATCAATTCTCGCATCCGGTACTTCAACCACGCCGACATTTGGCTGGATCGTCGCAAACGGATAATTGGCCGCTTCTACCTGACTCTTAGTAATCGCATTAAACAATGTTGATTTTCCGACATTTGGAAGACCAACAATCCCCGCTGTTAACGGCATAAAATCATCCTCTCTCAATTACCATTATAGTTTACATTTTTTTATGCGCAGATACAAGCTATCATTCGCTGTCTTTCGCATGTTCGACAACTTTTTTCAGCTTTTTCTCAAATTCTGAGCGTGGGAAAAGAATACTTGTCCCGCAGCCTAAGCATTTAATTCGGATATCAGCACCCATGCGGATAATCTTCCATTGCTTGCTTTTATGACACGGATGTTCTTTTTTCATCTCAACAATATCATTTAAATCGTATTCCATGAGTCCTCTCCTTTTGTCAGTGCAGATGACAATAGTTCCATAAAGGTTATCATATAAGCTTCAGTATCTACATCCAAGCATACCTTTACATTTGGGTTAGGGGCATTCACTTTCTGATGATTGCCAATCGTTCTGCCCGCTGATGGGCCTTCTGTTTCAACCGTCAAATACATTGGATGCACCTTAGCCAATGCCGGTTCAATTGCGATGCCGACTGCCAAAGGATCATGCAGGGCGCAGCCGTTCAGGTTATCATATTTCAAATAGGCATCAATATAGTAATCAATCATATCCGCAAACAAGCTGCCTGCTTGGCTGAGTTTTCTGAATTGTGCGGTATCAGCTTTAGTCAGCACTGTTTTTAAAGTGACGTCAAGCCCCACCATTGTGATAGGCTGTAAGCTTTCAAAAGCTTGCTTAGCTGCCTGCGGATCTGCGTAAATATTTGCTTCCGCAAATAGATTCGTATTGCCGGGTACCGTTAATGCGCCGCCCATCAACACCACCTTAAACTTACCAATCAAATCTTTGCGTTTGCTCAGCAGCTCTGCCAGATTCGTTAAGGGACCGGTAGGTATTAATGTCAGCTCTTGACCGTATTTTTCAATTGCTTCACTGATGAATTCAACCGCTGTTTTTTCACTCTTGACACGATTAGAAAACTTAAAATCAACTTCACCCAAACCGTTTTCGCCATGAAAAATCACGCTGCCGCCTTCCGGTGTATAACTGTCTGAGCCGATTGGCGCTGCCGCCCCTTCAAACACCTCAATCTCTGGATGACCCAGATAATCAAGAATCGTTAATGAATTGCGGGTTGCATCCTCAACTTTCACATTCCCGAAGGTTGTTGTTATACCAATTAATTCCGCATCAGGATGCGCGCAGGCATAAGCTATTGCCATTGCATCATCGATGCCAGTATCTAAATCTAAAATCAGTTTCATATGTTTTTCCCCGTCTCTTTCATTTTATAAGCGGCAACTGCGCTATGCAGCAGCATCGCATTGGTTACTACACCGACACCCTTCGGTACAGGTGAGATTTTACCTACCTTATCAATTACATCATCAAAATCAACATCACCGCACAATTTACCGTTTTCATCACGATTGACGCCTACATCGATAACCACAGCACCCGGTTTGATCCAATCTGATTTAATTAAACGCGCCCTGCCGATTGCCGCAATCAGCACATCAGCCCTTGATGCTTCTTTCTCAATATCCACCGTTCTGGAATGACAGATCGTTACCGTCGCATGAGCAGCCAGACATAATTCTGCCACTGGTTTGCCAACCACATTGCTGCGGCCTAAAACAACTACATGCTTGCCTTTTAAATCAATGCCGCTCGCATCAATAAAGGCCATTACACTTTCAGCGGTACATGGTACAAATGCCGGCTGATTCATCCATAGCTTACCCACATTCATCGGATGAAAACCATCCAGATCTTTATCGGGATCAATATGCAGAATTGCTTCATCAGCATTGATCTGCTTAGGCAGCGGCATCTGTAATAAAATACCATCGGTTTCATCATCACGGCTGATCGTATCTAACACATCATTCAGCTCTTGCTGCGAAACGCTTTCCTTTAAAACCGTTAAGGTATATGTCATACCGACACTGACACACAATTTTTCAAACCCTGAAATATAAGAAAGTGATGCCGGTGAATCATTAGCCAATACAACATTTATCTTTGGACACCGTTTTCCCAGCTTTTTCATTTCATCGATAAAAGCTTTAGTTTTCATGTTTGTACGATCGGCAATCGGTTTGCCATAAATTAATTTTTCTTCCATGCTGCCTCCTACCTGATCACTTCATCACTGTCCAGCATAATCGTAACCGGACCATCATTTAATAATTCAATTTGCATATCAGCACCAAATATACCGGTTGCGACGTTAATCCCTTCATGCCGCAGTGCTTCATTAAATGCTTCATAAAGCGGCTGTGCCTGATCCGGCTTAGCGCTTTTTTCAAAACCCGGACGTCTTCCCTTACGGCAGTCAGCATATAATGTGAACTGTGAGACAGACAGCACACTGCCGCCTATATCCTTTAAAGATAAATTCATCTTATCATCCGCATCGCTGAATACCCGCAAATTGATGACTTTCAAAGCCATTTTCTCAATGATATCTATATTATCTTCATGAGTTATGCCAACTAATGCCAGATAACCCTTTTCTATCTGACCGCTGCATTGATGATCGATTGTACAGCCGGCATGCGTAACTCTCTGCAGAAGTACCCGCATCTTATGTCCTCCTTTAGTTCAGTTCTATTATACATGATTTAACCAACAGTTTGAAAGGGTGAACCTATGTCTTCTTTTGATTTATTATTACTGGGTTTAGCTTTAGCGATGGATGCCTTTGCGGTATCAATTGCCAAGGGTATGGTTATCCGGCGATGCTTATTGCCTAATGCGTTTAAAATTGCGTTCTTTTTTGCGTTCTTTCAAGGTTTGATGCCCTTCTTAGGCTTTATGTTTGGCTGCATCTTTGATGAAAGACTGACAGCTGTATCTCACTTGCTCTCATTCTTGATATTAACCTTTTTAGGTATTCAGATGATTCGCAGCCATGAAGAACCTGATGATTGCCTGGATATTAAAAATATCCTGGTGCTTGCGGTTGCCACCAGTCTTGACGCAATGGCTGCCGGTTTAAGTCTGGCCTTTTTAGAAGTTGATATTATCCTTGCTATCCTCTATATTATGGCCGTGACCTTCTGCCTCTGCTTCGCAGGTGCTATATTAGGTAAGAAATTGAATAAAATTTTAAAGAACAAGGCAACGATGTTTGGCGGTTTATTGCTGATTTTTATCGGTATAAAAATAATTATCGACCAAATCAGCAGTTTGGGGTAAAATAGGTTCAGGTGATCCTTATGAATGAACCTTTAGCTTTTCGCATGCGGCCAACAACCATTGATGAAATTGTCGGTCAGCAGCATCTTTTAGGTAAAAATGGTGTAATCCGACGCTGTATTGAACAAAAACGTCTATTTTCAATGATTTTTTATGGACCGCCGGGCTGTGGTAAAACAACACTGGCGATGGTGCTGGCTAATGAATTGCAGCTGCCTTATCGATTATTTAATGCAGTTACCGGCAATAAGAAAGAGCTGGAAATTATTTTCAATGAAGCTAAATTCTCACCAGGTCTGGTTGTCATTATCGATGAGGTGCATCGCTTAAACAAGGATAAACAGGATCTGCTGCTTCCGCATGTCGAAAATGGACTGATCACGTTGATTGGCGCCACAACTTCCAATCCATTATTTGCGATCAATCCGGCAATCCGCTCACGCACTCACCTTTTTGAGATAAAATCAAATACCACAGAGGATATCAGTGCCGCTTTAATGAATGCCATTTATTCCCCCAAAGGCCTTAATAACTCAGTCACTATCACTGATCCGGCATTAACAATTATCGCACGTCATGCCAACGGTGATATCCGCTATGCGCTGAATATTCTTGAAATCTGCGCGCTGGCTTGTGAAAACGGTGAGATCAATGAAGCTTTAGTCGGACAATACAGTCAATTTCCGAACATGGGTTTCGATAAGGGCGATGATGGCCATTATGATGCTGTCAGCGCTTTTCAAAAAGCGATCCGCGGCAGTGATGTCGATGCTGCCCTCTATTATCTCGGCCGTTTGATTATGGCTGGTGATATGGATTCTATTGAGCGGCGATTATTAGTGATTGCTTATGAAGATATTGGTTTAGGCAATCCCGCGGCGGCAGCGAGAGTGATTAATGCCATTGATGCCGCTAAGCGAGTGGGATTCCCTGAAGGAAGGATACCGCTGAGTGTTGCCATTATTGATTTATGCTTATCACCAAAATCAAAATCGGCAGAAGCCGCCATCGATCAGGTAATGTCTGAATTAGAGCGGCAGCCATTACCAGTCCCTGATTACCTAAAATTTACACCGGTAAATCTGGCGGCCGATAAAAAATACCCTTATGATCGCCCAGATCTTTGGAATAGGATACAATATCTGCCGGATAAAATTGCCGGTATGCAGTTCTATCATCCGCAGTTATCCGGTGCCTATGAACAAACACTGGCAAATAATTATGAAAAGCTGAAAAAACAGCCGCGTTCGAATCGGCTGGATCAGTTAAAGAAAAAATAAAGATGGCAGGATACAAGCCATCTTTTATTTTGCTCACACCAGTTTAATCGCACTTTGATTCAGATTCCTTACATTTGATTTTATAGAATCAACCGATACCAGAACGTCATTTACAGAATCTTCAGCTTTCAAAGTTAAATGGTTTCCCTGTATAATTCTTATAATCTTTGACGATTCGTTTGAAATTCTCCCGTTCATAAATTTCTAATATCCTGCCATTAATAAACGCCAGTTCCTTTTCCCTTGGCAGCTTGGAGATTGTCAGCAGATGATCACTGGTTGTTTGCATCGGCACCGTTGTGAGAATCAAATCATATTCACGCAAATCATCATTGCCCTCAACCTGATAAGGAATAATTTTCAAAATACTGATACAGGGTATCTTTTTCAACAAGATAGAAAATAGAGTCTTATATTCAAAGCTATTGCAGTCATGAATTACAACGGTACGCAGACTGACTTTATTCTTTTCAATACAGTAATCAATAATATAAGTCAGGTTATGGATAAAACGGTTTGTATAAGTAATCTTATAGTAATTCATTGAAACAGCTAAGATTTCCTTGGCAACTTCTTTAATGACATAAAAGTTCAAGTGGGAGAGGGCATAATAATCATCGCGTGTCGGGTTATTATCACGGACATTGTAGATTGCTTCACGCATGATCAATGAATTATAATCATTCTTGAACTCATTTAAAGTACTTTCATTTAAAACAAAGTGCTGTTTCAGACAGTGAGTCACTTCATCGATGCATGATTCAGGCATCTTTAATAATGGCACGGTAATTTTATCCACATGTTCATGATTTGTAGTAGCTACTGACAGCAAAAGGACAAAAAGGTAAATCTGTTCATCCTGCGGCAAAGTAATTTTGAATAAATCCTCGGCCAGCGTATTCATATAATTAAGATATGGCTTCATTTCCGCTGTATTAATTAATTTTAGTTTATTTTCGGTCATTGTCACAAAATGATTTTCATTGATCCGCACAATCGCAACTAAAATGAAGATTCTCAAGAAATTCCGATCATACTTGGATATAAATAAATCATATTGCTTAACAATTTGCGTGATGAACTGTTTCACATCATTAAAAGGGATACGATCAGTATACGTACTAAGTATCTGAGTAAGATCCAGCGGACATTGATCATCAGCAGCATTCATTGACTCCGCGATCAGATGCGCAATTGCCAGCCGCAGCCGTTTCTCCCCATAATAAATCTTCAGTCCGTTTTTGCGTGATATGGACAGATCGATGTGATATACATTCAGCCAAGCCTTGGCAGCTTCAATAATTGGTTTAATAGAAGAACGGGAAATATGAAAGTAAACTTCTAAATCAGAAATATACAGTTCACTTTGTTTGACCATCAGCAAATATAACAGAAAATAGAGCTTTTCATCCTTGGAAGGCTCTTCTTTTTCTTCATAGATAATCATAGATCCAATCGATAATTTTTTCTCAGCTAGTTCATTAATATAATATCCCTTACCCCTAACACATAAAAGCTCGCACTGCTTTACTTCACAAATGCGTTTAACTTCCTCCATATAAGTTTTAACACTGCGGCTGGATATCATTAACTTATCCGCAAGGGTTTGGGATGTAATATATTCATTGCTTTCACATAAGATTTTAAATATTTTTAACGATAACAGCTGTTCCATAAGATACCCTCTCTTTCTTTAAGTCTACAATTTCACTTGTGCTAGTGCAAGGTTTTGTACATATATTTTCTTGTAAAGCATTTTTAGTCATTGTAAATTAAAAATGTAGATAGCGCTATTACAAATGGAGGGTTGGTATGAAACACATTAAAATTGCAGCCGGAATGGCTGACTCTTTCGATTTTGGTTACGTTAACCGCAATATGAAAGAAGCCTTAGATGCCGGAGCCGATATCTGTCACGCGGATGCCGCTGACATGATTGATTTAAAAAATCAACAGCTGATTGGGGGACATCTGATTATTAAAGCAGTTCGCAGTATTACCGATAAAGAAATAGAATGTCATTTATATGCAAAGGAATGTGACCGGCTCTTTATTGAAAAAATTGCCAATGCCGGCTGTACGATGCTGATTGTACCGGCGGAGAATTTTCTGGGAGCACCGCTTGCCTATATTATTAACTGGTGTCATGAATTTAATATGAAGGTTGGATTAACTATCGGCTGTTATACACCGCTGTGTTTTGTGGATGAAGCCATCTATGATATTGATCGTCTGCATATCGTGATTCACGGGGCTGGACAGCCGCCAGCGGGTGAAACTACTTGGGCTTGGCGGCGCAGTGCTCTGCAGCTTGTGAAAAAGGCTCGTAAAATGATCGATGAATGCAATCCAGCTTGTGAATTAGCTGTTGACGGCGGTATCCGGCCGCATAATCTTGATCCGATCGTGGCCTGTAACCCCGATGTATTAATCTTCTCGACAGCGCTTTATGAAGATCCTGAAGGAATTAGCGCCGGCGTAAAAAAATGCCGAATAGCGATTGATGATGCCGTAAAGCGTTATGGATTGGAGTAATTTATGAAATTAACTGATGTAACAAGTGAAAAGCTTGTCATGATCGATACTAAGTTTAATTCCAAGGAGGAATGTATCGATGCCTTGTGTGAACGTTTGGCACAGGAAGGCAAAATTAAAAATATTAAAGATTTTAAACAGGCGGTTCGAGAACGTGAGGATTTATGTTCAACTTATTGCACAATGGAAATAGCCATCCCGCATGGTATTACCAGCACCGTACTTTCTTCCTCATTATGCTTCTTAAAAAATAAGCAGTGTTTTGACTGGGACGGTGATGGTGAAACACCTGTGCGTTATCTTTTCCTGATTGCGGTCAGCGGTGATAATCACACTGGTGAAAATAATGAACATATGGCAATTCTTTCAACGATTGCGACGCTTACCATAGAGGATGATTTCCGTGCAGCGCTGGCTGATCTGAAATCTGCCGATGAATTTATTAATCTATTAAACGGGATAGAAAAGGAGAATTAAAATGGCTGTAAATAATAATGATTTAGACCTGGATTTTGAAGTTGAAGTCGGTGGTTCTAGTGAAACCCAAAAAGAAAGTCTGAAAGATATGTTTAAAGATCCGTTTTCGCATATGAGAACCGGTATTTCCTACATGCTGCCCTTTATCATGCTGGGCGGTATCCTCAAAGCTCTTGGTATTTTGATCCGTGTCTTCCCTGATGTTGAGTTCTTCAATATGTGTACGACCTTGGGAAGTGTGGGAATGAATTTCTTCGTACCATTCTTTGGTGCTTATATAGCCTACTCAATCGCCGATAAACCGGGTCTGGCTCCTGGCTTTGTCTGCTCCTATATTGCCAATTCAAATGGTTCCGGTTATTTAGGTGCATTGATTTCTGGATTTATGGTTGGTTATCTGACCTTATTCCTTGTGAAAGCAATTCGTCCAAATAAAATGTTCCAACAGATTTGGTCAATGTTTGCGCCGGTAATTGCCTGTCTGATTGTCGGTGTATTCCTGCTGGCTGTATTGACAGGACCGATTTCAGCATTTACTTCATGGGCTGCCGCAGGTCTGTCTAATCTTGATTCTTCGCAGGGAGCTGTATTGGGTGCCATCATGGGAGTGCTTGATGGTATTGATTACGGCGGCCCAATATCTAAAATTGCTTCAACCATTGCCGGTGCCGCCTTTTCTGAAGGAATTACTACTTTCTACGGTGCCCGAATATCCGCAATCATGGTGCCGCCTTTAGGTCTGATGATTGCCAGTATGATCAAACCTCGTTTATTCACTAAGAGTGAACGGGAATATTCAAAATCAGGAATCCTGCTGACTTTTATCGGCGGTTATACTGAATTAGCACTGCCAATTGTATTAAACGATATTATCCGCTGTACCATTGCCAGCTTCTGTGGTGTTGTGACGGCCTCAACGATTGGCGGTTTCTTTGGTCAGACACTGTCTGTACCGGCTATGGGTCTGCCGTCTTGGTTCTTTGTCGGCAACATTCCAGCCTATATTCTCTCTATTGTTGCTGGTACGGCAGTTACTTGTGTATTGATCATCTTATTAAAAACTTTCTGGAAACGCAAAGATTTTGATCCGGATGCCGAAGATGAAATGATGTCTGTTCTATAAGGAGGAAAGTTATGAAATTAGTTGTTGTCACTGCCTGTCTGGCAGGAGTTGCCCATAGTAAAATGGTAGCTGCCGCATTGAAGAAAGAAGCTGAAGCACGCGGTCATGAATGCTTTACTGAAATGCAGGGAGGGTATAATATGACTGACCGTCTATCCAAAGATGTATGTCAAGCGGCTGACGTTGTCATTTTCGCGCACGCAATTGCGGTTGCCAATGCTGACCGTTTTAATGGCAAGCCAATCATTAAAGTACCGATTGATAAGGCAATCCGCAATATCTCAGCACTAATGGATAAGGCTGAAGAAGTATATGCTCTGCAGAAGAAATAGAAGGGATGAACAATGAAACATATTAAAATTGCCGCCGGTATGGCCGGCAGCTTCGATTATGGCAATGTGTGCTCAAAGATGAAAGAAGCATTAGACGCAGGCGCTGATATTTGTCATTCAGATGCGGCTGATATGCTTGATTTAAGAAATTTACAGCTAGTGGGCGGACACTTAATCATTAAAGCCGTCCGCGGTATTACTGATAAAGAAATAGAATGTCACTTATATGCCCAAGAATGCGATCGCCTTTTTATTGAAAAAATCGCGGCAGCTGGCGCTACGATGCTGATTCTGCCGGTAGAGAATTTTATTGGTGCACCTTTGGCTTACATTATTAATTGGTGCCATGAATTTAATATGAAAATCGGCTTAACGATTGGCTGTTATACACCCTTATGTTTTGTCGATGAAGCTATCTACGATATTGACCGCCTGCATATTGTGATCCACGGTGCCGGTCAGCCGCCAGCAGGTGAAAAAACTTGGGCATGGCGGCGCAGTGCGTTAAATCTTGTGAAGAATGCACGCAAAATGATTGATGAATGCAATCCTGCTTGTGAATTAGCCGTTGACGGCGGTATCCGTGTTAATAATCTGGTGCCTATCGTAGAATGCAATCCAGATGTATTGATTTTCTCAACCGCGTTATATCAAGACCCTGACGGCATTGCTGCCGCTGTTAAAAAGGTACGTACGGCCATTGATGAAGCCGCTTGTCAGTTTAACCTTGAATAGACCGCAAGCTTTGTTTCTTGATATCGATGGTACACTCTACAACAAACAGAGTCACAGTATTTCCGATCTGACCCTGTATGCACTTCATGAGCTTAAAAACAATGGAGTGCAGATTATTCTGAATACTGCCCGTTCAGCTCAGGAAGCTGCCTGCCTGCCCGCTTCTCTGATTGAGTCAGCAAATGGCATGCTGCTTTTGTCAGGTTCAATTATCGATTGTTGCAAAAAACGGCGGACGGCATTGATTGAACCGTCAGCATTAAAGCAATTACTCGCTTATATCAATAAAAAACAGTTAAACTATCGCTTTGTTGACATGGATGGACACGATTATTTGGCTCATGATGATGAAATAATTAAACAGGGCTTTATCCGCAATTATAACTGGGTGCCTGAAATCAAAGCTTATGAGCAGGAAGCTTTGATTCAGCTGTTAGTCTTTCTGAACGATCCGAAACAAGGCTGTGAGCTGAATGAAAGTGCCCCTGATTTATCATATGTGAAGCTGCCAAAGGTCTGTGAGATCACCCCAAAAGGCTGTGATAAAGGCTCCGCATTGCGTAAGGCTTGTGAATTATTAGGAATTGATTTATCACAGGCTGCCGCGGTAGGTGATGGCATTAGTGACATTCCCATGTTTGAAGCCGTATACGGTATCGCGATGGGTAACAGTCAGGACAGTGTAAAAGCTAAAGCTGATTTCATCGCTGAATCTATCACTGATGATGGCTTCTATAAGGCGGTTAAGCATTTGAATTGGATTGAATAAAGCTGTCTCATTGAGACAGCTTCTTACTTAAAAATGGAGGTTCTACAATGAAATTTACACATAATCAACCCACCAAAATTCATTTTGGTGTCGATGAATTCGAAAAATTAGGTGAATTAGCCGGACAGTACGGTAAACGCTGTTTGCTGGTAATGCAGACAGATAATCCAACTTTTGAAAAGCTGGCAAACAACACACAAGAACAATTAAAGAAACAAGGCTTTACCGTACAGATCTTTGATCAAATCCGGCCTAATCCTACTGAAATGGATATTTTAAAAGGCATCCGGCTTGCCCATGAATTTAACCCTGACTGCATAGCAGCGATAGGCGGCGGCAGCGTTATTGACAGTGCTAAAGTAATTGCTTATTACGCAATAGACGGCAAAGCTGACTGGCAAGCCTTTTACGATTCGAGCTACAAGTTTAAGAACCAGCCATCATTCAAATCAAATGTTGTTCCTTTGATCACGATACCCACTACCGCGGGAACAGGCTCCAACGTAACGCAGGCAGCCGTTATCAGTGATATAAACAATAAGAAAACAACGGTATTCCGTCAGGAATTCTTTGCGAAAGAAACGATTATTGATCCTAAGCTTACGCTAAGCCTGCCGCCCTCACTTACCGCTTCCACAGGCTTTGATGCCTTCTGTCATCTGGCAGAATCATACTATAACGGACAATTATCTCCGCTGTGTGAACAATTGGCATTAACCGGTATTAAAATCATCGGTAAAGTTCTGCCTAAATTAATGAGCGAAAACAAAATCGAATATCGTGAGCAAATGGCTTTAGCGGATCTATACGCCGGCATCTGTCTGTCTAATGGCGGCGGCAACGCACCGCATTTCTATGGTGAAATCATTTCTTCCCGAGCTTACAAGGTAAATCACGGCTGTTCACTAGCCATTACTTTCCCACATTTCGCAAAAATCGCTTATAATGAACGGTTGAAAATAATCATCGATTGTCTGAAGCCTAACGGTTCAGCTAATGAAAACGGCGAGGATGCTTATGAAAGCATGATTCAATTTCTCACATCAATCAAGCTGCCATCCTCATTAAAAGATTATTCGCTGGATACAGAAGCATTAGAAAATATCCGCCATGATTATGAAAATCAAACACGCTTTGAAATGAATGAAAGAGAGCAGCGATTGATAGCGTCAATCCTAAACTGATATGAAACGAGTGCTTATTGAAATTATCCGCATCGCAGCCTCTTCTCTGCTGATTGCCATTGCTGTTAACATTTTTTTCTCTCAGCATTCACTGGCACCTGGCGGACTGACCGGTCTGGCGATTATTATTTCTAACTTTCTGCAGATGCCTACTTCGTTAGTCACACTTTCCATCACCGGACCGCTTTTAATCTGTTCCGCAATCTTTTTAGGCCGCGGTTTTGGGATTAAAGTTTTATTCGCTGCTTTAATGTCACCTTTTCTAATCAGTCAGGTGCCGCATTTATATATCCCTTATATTACAGATAATATTTATGTATGTGCAGTATTAGGAGCATGCTGTGTCGGTACAGCCATCGGCAACTGCCTTCAAGTAGGAGCCGCAACCGGCGGCACCGATACATTAAGTCTGCTGATTCAAAAGGTACTGAAAGGTGTGCCTTTAAAAGTGATCATGTTCTGCATTGACGGCTCGATCATTTTATTCAGCGGCTTACTTACGAAGAACTTGATGACTTCAATCTTATCAGGCGGTTCATTGCTGATCATTATTGCGATTGTTTCATTTATGACTAAAAATACTTCTGAAGGAGGAATTATAAATGGATAAGAGCTGTTTAAATGAAGAGAATGCAGTTTTTGACTGCTTTACAGCTGACATGGCTTTTGCGCTAGGTACTTTTTTCTATAAGTATGCGAAAGCACATCAAATTGATCTATGTGCTGATATTTATGCCAACGGCAGAACGCTCTTTCATTTCAGCACTGATCATTGTACCGCTGATAAGGATAACTGGCTGCGCCGTAAGCGGAATACCGTCTTACACTTCGCACATTCAACCCAATTCATGTATACTAAATGTCAGGGAGACGAAAATCTGCTGATCAGTAAATACGGGTGTTCGCTGCAGGATATGACCTTAACCCCAGGGGCTTTTCCCATCCTTGTGAAAAAGGTAGGCTGCATCGGCGCTGTCGCCGTTTCTGGTTTGAAGCCTGAGGAGGATCATCAGCTGATTTTAAAAGGATTAGAAACACTTTTAGGAGGAAATGATCGATGAAAATATTATCCATTAATGCAAGTGATCGTGATATTAAATATCTGACAAAGCTGAATGATCAGGAATTTCATTTTGATTTAACAATTCTTCATGAGGATTTGAATGAAGAAAATGCGGACCTGCTTACTGATGTTTTCGCCATCATTACTAATAATTTAGGGGTACGTCCATGCGGACGTGAATTCTTTTCTTTGATGCAGCAATATAACGTACATTATCTGATCACTAAATCAACAGGCTATGATCACATTCAGATTGATTTAGCTAAACAATACGGAATTCATGTCGCTAATGTGCGGGCCTATTCACCAAATGCTATCAGTGAATTAACCTTAGCCCTGGCCTTGGCAATGAATCGAAATTTATTTGCGATCGCTGATCTTGGCAAAGGCGGCTATTTCCCTAAACAGCCAGCCTTATTTACAGAGATCCGCGATTGTGTAGTAGGTGTTATCGGTACCGGCGCGATCGGTACCGAAACCGCTAAAGCCTTCATGGACTTAGGCGCTGATGTAATTGTGTATGACATATATCCAAAAGCTGAACTGCATAATGTTTCATTAGCTGAGGTCATTGCCCGCAGTGATATTTTATGCCTGCATCTGCCCTATTTCCCGGATCAAAACTATCACTTCATCAATGCCGAATGTTTAAATCAAATGAAAAAAGGCAGTATTTTAATCAACACTGCCCGCGGCGAATTAGCTGACATCGGCGCAATTGCCGACGCGATTGAAAGCGGCCAGCTTGGTGGTTATGCCTGTGATGGTATCGAAAACGAGAAAAACCTTTTTGGTAAACAAGCCGCTGAGATCGATGATCCACAAATCAAGCGTCTGATTGCATTGTTTCCGAAGGTAATCATAACCCCTCACATTGCCGGTTTAACAGTACATGCTAAGGAAGCCTTAGCACGTACAGCATTGCAGAATTGTCTTGATTTTCAAGCCGGTGAATGCAAAAATCAAATAATATAAATAAGCCCATCACATGACGGGCTTTTTAATACTCAAAACCAAAAATAAACGACTACACAATTGACCAGCAATGGCCATATCAGATACAGACACTGTTTGCCTGTCAGCTTCAGCTTTTTGCTGTGTTCTTTATTTTTAACTTCATCAAGAGACTTTGCTTCCATTTTATCGCTCAGCTCATCCTGAAATTTATTTAATTTATATTTAGGACGCTGACTGTCACTGCGTAAAGTCACAAGCAGCAGAATCAAAACACCGCCAAGCCAAAACATACTTAAATCAATCTTAGTGACATAAGCAAAAACATTCAGTCCTAAAATAACTGCAATATAGATCAGATAGCCTAGACGTTTGTTCATAATATCCCTCCAGCTATCTACCATTCTATCATGTTTACCCTTTATTTTACCAGATTCTTTAAACTAAACTTTTCATATAACAAAGTCGCAGCCAGCATAACGGTCATGAAAAGAACTGAAGGTGTCACATTGACACGGGCGATAATATTCAGTTCAATCAATGCGATCAATACTAAAAGTTCGCACCGCAGTGTCATCAAACCATAAAGGATACGCTCCTTTTTATAGTAGCGGGTCAGTGAATCCATAGGATAAGCTTCCAGCCGCCGGTCAATGTATTTACCGGCCTTCAGCCATTGCGTAAACCCATACACCAATAGTGTAACAGCCAGGAAAAATACCAGCAAGTAGCGGCTGCCGCTTAAAATTGTATGTCCCCGCTGATCTTTTAATAAAGCAACTGTATCCGGCATCGACTGCCAGCCAGTCAGCAGCATCAATATCAACAGGCTAAGCAGAATCAGACTGACTAATTCCAGTGTTTTCATTCCTTTTCGATTCATGATTTCTCCTTTCCGGGATGATCAAGGATCCCTTTAATAATGCCCAGCGCTCCCTTGCTTGAATAATCAAGGACACCGCGCTGATACACAGCACTGCCCTTTTTCACAACTAAGAATATGGCGCCAAACGATATCATATAAGACAGCATTAACTCAAACATTGATACGTTTTGGATCAGCAGCCGACAGGGCATAAACAGCATTGAGAAAAAAGGCAGAAAGGATAAAATAAAGCCAATGCCTTCACTCATCTGATAAGGAGTATTCACCGATAAAGCAAAATAATACACACCCATCAGAATCAGATAAAAGGGCGCCTGAATGTTGCCGGCTTCTTCCACATTGGCTATAAAACTGGACAGAATCACCAAAATCATTTGAATAAACAAAATCCCTGTATATAAGAAAGCCAGAATAAAGAGCAGCTTTAAAATGAAAGACGGCTCTAAATGAATCTGTCCAAACAATTCCGCAAAGGTTTTGCCGCTATTATTCAAAAGGCCTGCCTTTTCAATCAACAGCAGCAGCTGATTCCCCTGATCATAACTATTTCGGATGATAAACCAAACAAGCAAATATCCGCATACTAACAGCATCTGGATAAAAATCGCCAGCCAGCCAACAACCATCTTCGATAAAAAATGCGCTTTGGCACTGACTGATGTAAGAATCAGCTCTAATGTTTTCGTCGATTTTTCATAGATGACTTCATTCGCAACCGTTGTGGAAAAGCTCAGCATTGTGAAATAAATTGAAGTAATAACCATAAAAATCAAGTTCTGACGGTCTTCTGATACTTCGATCCCCTCATTCTGCACTTGATTCTCAATCAGAATCGGTGACATAATACTCTCAAATTCTTCGCTGCTTGTAACTAATGATAATAAGGCCAGCGTCTGATGCGTCTGTGAAAGTAATGCCGACAGTGAATGAACCAACAGACTGTCAGCCTTATAAAGTGTATGCAGGACGTATCCATGCTGATACTCTAGAACCATCGCCCGATTATCTTCTGTGATCAAGCGCTTAGGATCTTCTTCACTGACGATAAATTTCAAACCGCTCTGTTCACTTTCAAACAAACTGTCAACGATTCGCTCATCAAGATTGCATAAATAGATCACTCGTTCCTCAAAAAGCTGAGGATTAATCAAATCAACCAGCTTATCGGCAAAGAGGGCGGCACCTAATACAAGACAAAACATCACATTCAACAAGACTGCCGCCGTATTCACAAAACGCCGTTTCAATGAGAATTTAACCAACTCGCTCATCGAATGCCTCCCTGATTAAATCCTGCAAAGCCACTGTCTCACAACGAAAATCAGTGATCTTATTACGCAGGCACTTACGTATAAGACGGTCTGCAGCCTGCTGACTTTCAACTTTAAGTGTTGTCCAATTGCCTTCTCTGCTGACACTGATTACACCTGCCTCATCAATAAAATCTTCCGCGCAGTCATTGCACAGTGAAAAGATGCGGAATGCGCTTCGCTGTTTTAATTGCTGAAGATTCCCTTTAAATAAACAATCTCCCTGTGATAAATAAACAACATCATCACACAGATCTTCAATGTTATTGTATTGATGGGATGAGATCAAAATCGTTTTGCCCTGTTGTTTCAATTTCAGACACAGATTTTTAAACAGAATCACATTATCCAGATCCAGTCCGTTCAACGGTTCATCAAATATCAAAATCTTCGGATCATGAATCAGCGAACAAATTACTTGTACCTTTTGCTGGTTGCCCTTTGATAACTCAATGATTCGCTGTGAGCGATATTGTTCAATTTTTAATTCTGCCAGCCATTGATCCAAAGCCATTTCAATCTCTGGGCGCTCCATCCGTTTCAATCGAGCAAGATAGGCAATCTGATCCTTTACGCTCAAATCTCTAAGCATGCTGCGCTCTTCCGGAAGATAACCGAATAATCGTTTATCTTGATGATCCAGCTCCTGTTTACCATAATAGATATGACCGCTGTTTTTCTCAATCAAGCCAAGCAGCATGCGAAACGTCGTTGTCTTGCCTGAACCATTCGTACCCAAAATACCGATAACATGTCCGGCCTTAGCGGTAAAAGATAAATCACGCACACCTCTTTTCTCACCATAAAGCTTACTGACATGATCCAGGCGCAGTGTTTCAGCCTTGCTGATCTTTTTCATTCTCATCAATCAATACCTGTATGTATGTCAGCTGATTTTTAAGCAGTACCAATGCCTTGCATATAGATGAACGAGCGGCGGCATCATTAATGAATTCAATCATCGCCGTCTTAATAATTAACTTCATCTCGTCCTCCTGTTCAATCAAGCTTAAAAGGTCATTGGAAGAGCCTTGATAATTACTGTATTTTAATAAGGTAACAAATAATTCCTCCTGCATGATTAAATATAGCATCGCCATCATTTCCCAGCATTCATTATCACTCAATAAATCTTTAACCTCTTCTTTAATTTGATGTTTAAACTGCCAAAGCTTACTCTCCTCCATACAACGCCTCCTAGTTCTATATACGCTTTGTAAGCTCTTCTCTTTAAATTAAATTTTATTTTTTACTTTCCAATAACCGCTATTTATGAGAAAATAGGGACAGTTTTGGGAGGATCATAATGAATACACAAACAAAAGCGAAACTTTGTCTATTATCAACCGCAGTAATCTGGGGACTGGGCTTTGTCGGTGTCCAAGGTGCCCTTGATGCTGGCTGGCAGGCCTTCCCCTTGCTATTTATGCGCGGCTTGATCGGCGGACTGGTTTTATTACCTTTTTCTATGAAAAATAAATGGTGGAAGAATAAAGAGTTATTATTAAGCGGCGCTGTTACGGGTTTAATGTATTTTTTAGGCTTTGCCTTTCAAACCCTTGGCCAGCAAAGCTCGACGGTTGCCAATTCAGCATTTTTAACTGCTTTGAATGTAATTTTTGTTCCTTTACTGCTTTTTATTATTTTTAAACAAAAAATTGAACGCAGGGTTTTTATCGGCTGCTGTTTTGCATTAGTAGGTACTGCCGTACTTTCCCTTACTTCCGCGTTAACAATCATGCCCGGTGACTTATTGCTGATTCTGGGGGCTGTTTTCTTTGCTCTTCAAATCATATTTGCTAATCGTGCAGCACAGTTTGGTGATCCGGTTGCCATTACCGCCATTCAACTCTTTATGATGGCAATCTGTTCTATTATTTTTATGCCGATCACTGCACAGACAGAAATTCCTCATGTTGGCTGGTTCTCAGTATTGTTTGTTGCCATCTTCAGCAGTGCATTAGCTGTTCTGCTCCAGATGAAAGGACAGCAGCATGTACCGGCATCAACGGCTACGATTCTCCTTTCACAGGAATCAACCGTCGGTACTTTGGCAGGTGTTGTCATACTCGGCCAACCACTGACCATCCGTATTATCATCGGTGGCTGCCTGATGCTGACTTCGGTATTCGTTTCTGAAGGTATATTTGAAAATATAATCAAAAAGAAAGCGGCTTAGGCCGCTTTTAGACATATCTGCTTCAGAATTGCTAATACTTAATGAATAAGTTATATTTCAATTAATTTATACAGAGAATCATATGAGATACTTTAATGTCTGAACAATATGAGCCCCTTTACAATGAATGAAGAAAACGCTTAATGCTGCTAAAGCTATCGATGAATCAACTGTTTTTGTTGAATTTATGTTGAATATTATCAAAACCGCATTTATAGAATATAAAAGAGCAGAAGTTATCGGTTTAAATATCGGTACAAAAGAAGAAAAAATTCTTCTTTTGCTGAGTAATGATCCTAAATTAACAGCTAACCGTCCCGCTGAACAGCTGGCTTTAACAAAACGGGTAAACTGAACGGCTGCTTGCCGTTTGAAAGCTGAAGGCAAACTCCAACGTGTTGGAACCACTAAAAACGGCAGCTGGCACATATCTGATGCTAAGTCAAAGCAAAACCTCCCAGATCAAAATCGGGAGGTTTATTTATTTATCCAAACCTAAACGCAGCCATTGTTCATCGGGTGCGAAATGCTCGCTCATCGCTTTGCTTAATTTCTGCTCCATAGCTTTAATAAGCGTTTCATCAGAAATTGAATGAAGCTGCTGCGAATCATTTTCAATATTATATAAGGCGTCCTGTTTCAGATATTGATTATCGCTGACAATCGCGTTTTTAACTGCCGGCACCTTATAAACTGGTAAATCAACGCCCTTCATAAAATGTCCGCATTCAATTTGATTTGCGATATCCTTCCCCAGCCAGTCACGGATGGTGGTCAGTGAAGTTGTATATTCAAAGCAGCAGTCATCGCGGCGCGGCGCTCTGAAATAGGTATATCTGCCGTCAAACAGATTTACACTTAAACCATGACAGCCATATAGCGCATACTCTTTAACCGGCTTCTTTTCGTTAATCAATGGCCATAGTGATTTACCTGTTACCCTTTTAGGGACATCCATCTGATACGCTTCAAGAATCGTCGGCATTAAATCAATATTCTGAGTGATTTCATTACGGTGTTCACCGGCATGTGCGTGCTTTGGCAAATGAATAATTAAGGGTATATTGGATAATTCATTATAGTACGGCATATAATTCTTACCTATAAATTCACGCTCACCAAGACAATAGCCATGGTCAGTAGTCAAGATAATCATGGTATCCTCATACATGCCTGCTTCTTTCAGCTTATCAATAAATAATCCCAGATTTTTATCCGTCATGGTAATCAGTGCTTTATATCGATGTTTCAGATGCTCCATTGCCTCTTCTGTTTCTTCATCGATCTTATGATACTTAGGTAAATCAAAATGCGGGCCATCATAATCATCATGGTATAAATCAAGATATTCCCTTGGTACGTCAAAAGGCTCATGCGGATCAAAGGTTTCCACCATTAGGAAGAAATCATCACATCCTTTATTAGCATCTACCCAATCCATAGCTGCCTTAAAGCATTTAACACTTGGAAAATCTGTCTCATCATGAAGCCTGGAGCGATTGCATTCATACTGACGTTTTACTTCACCGAAGAAATCCTTCGGCATCTTGGGATCATCGATTAGAGATACCCATGGATCACTTTCCTGACCGCGGAAGAACTCATACGTTGAAAATTGCTGACAATAATTTTCACCGCCGATTCTGAAATAGTGTGCATGATCGGTAATCATATGCGAACGTATACCTTTATTGCTTAAAGTCTTAGGCAATGTTTCGTCGAATATCTCAATCGGACCCCAGCTGCGGTCAAGGAAATTTAAACGGCCGCACATGATATCACGCCGTGCCGGCATACATGGCATAGAACCGGTAAAATGCTTATTGAAAACAATTGAATCGGTCGCCAGCGCATCCATATTGGGCGTCTTTACATCAGTACCCGGATTATAGCATGACAGCATATCTCTTCTTAATGTATCATGCAGAATCATAATTGTACGCATAGTTCCCTCCTTTTACTCATCGTCATCATTTTCTGACTGCTGATAAATATTCATATAAATTAATTGATTCCGTGCTTCTTCCACAATGTCTGCAATCTGTACCGCTGTCAGTCTGCCTTCCGGCTGCAGAGCCAAGGTTAAAGCTAACGGCAGATTCATGCCGCAGATAACATGCACATGATCATTCATCCTGCCAAAGAATTTCTGATTCACGCTGCCACCCAGCATATCCGTTAAAATAAAGATTTCATCTTCTTCATCAAATTCATTAAACAGCGTATCGATCTGATCTTCAATCAAGGTCTCATCGATATAAGCACTGATGGCAGATACATTTTCCATGGCGCTTAGAAACTGTAAAGTATCCTTCAGTCCTTCTGCCATCCTATGATGTGACGCTAATACAATTCTTCGCATATTAAGCCAACAATCCAAAGGCTGCGCAGACCATTGAGAAAACCACAATAATTAAAATTAGCGCTGTAACCTTGACCTTTCCTGAACGGATCAGCTTATAAGCGATAAAGGTGCATAAAACAGGCAGCATAAACGGCAGAATGGCATCAAAGACACTTTGAATTTCTTTGGTTACTTCACCGGCTGTAAAGGTCAGCGGCGTACTTACCTTCACGACCGATGGAATCAAAGCACCGGCAACAATCAACCCCATTACTGACATTGCCTCTGTAAATTGAGACAGTTTAGCACCTAATGTGGTAATCAGCTTGGAACCTGATTCATAGCCCCATTCAAACATTTTTACTCTTAAGAAGATGCAGAGAATATTGAGAATCAGCCATGCCATGGCACCAATTGCACTGCCTTCTAATGCCATGTAACCGGCAATTGAACCAATAATCGTAGGATAAAGCACCCAGATCAATGTATCACCGATACCCGCTACCGGGCCCATCATACCTACCTTAAAGCTTTGTACGGCCTCCAATGAATCAACACCGCCGTTATCCTCAATACCTAAAGCAGCCCCTAAAATCAAGGTCGCAAGCCATGGATGCGTATTAAAATAATTATAATGATTGTTTAATGAAGCCACATAGTGGTCATCATTATCCGCATATATTTTACGCAGTGCCGGTGATAGTGAAAATACGATTGAACCAGCCTGCTGATATTGATATGTATATGTATTAACTGCCATCGGAATCCAGCGCATCGCTGCTTTGCGAATATCCTTCTTTGTTAAAACAGGTGTCTGATTACTCATCTTCAAGTCCTCCGTTCACAGCTGCATTGCTGCTTTCATTCTTATATGCATAAAATACCATGGCGATAATCGCGCTGACGATAGCTACACCAAGCATTGATATATTCATGAATGCCACTAAGAAATAGCCGAGTAAGATTGCCGGCAGATATTTTTTGGCCGGCATGTAATTCAGCAGCAGCGCAACACCGACTACCGGCAGCATTTTTGATGCGATGCTTAAACCGCCGGTAAACCACTGCGGCATCGCTGCTAAAACCGCATTTACAACATCAGCGCCGATCAATAAGGCAATACCTACCGGCACCGCGGCAGTTAGTCCCATAATAAATGGCCCGCACATCAAAATGAGATTCATTTCTTTGAATTTTTTCTTATTACAGAAATCCTGAGACAGACGTACGATCACAGATTGAGAGATCTTAGCAATCACGTCAAATTGAACCATCAGCATCGCTACCGGAATACCGATTGCCAAACCGCTTTCAACACTGCCTGACGATACCCCAATGGCTACGCCGATAACAGCGCCTACGCCATATTCCGGCACGCTTGAGCCGCCGATTGACGCGACACCTAATGACATCAGCTGCAAAGTACCGCCGATGATTAATGCTGTATTCATATCGCCGACAATAGCCCCGGCAATCATTGCTGTAATAACCGGCCAGCGAAGTCCGAATGTAAAGCCATATTTATCGACCGGTACCATAAAAGCGAGAATGATTAAGGCAAGATTCTGCCATAGTGATAAAACCATAATCCCTGTTCCTCCTGTTAATTAATTGATTACTTAAGATATTCAGAGAAATCATGCGGTGTATCAGCCGCCAAATATTGAACATATAAATGTACTCCCTGCTCACAAAGTGATTGGGCAATACGCATTTCCTCTGAATCAAAGGATGCGAATTTAGATAAAACAGTCCTTTCCTTCATCGCTTCAGCGTTTACCTGAGCAGTAGCTCCGATATTGATCGCCTTGATCTTTACACCTGTTTCTTGTATTAAACGCTGATAGGTTTGAAGCTGTTTCGTGATTATATAAATCGTTTCATTGCCATATTTACCATTTTTAATATTTGTGATTGCTGTATCCAAAGCAATAATTGATAATGCCATACCGGCAGGACGCGCTAATTTCATACTGGCTTTCATCATATCGTTGCCAGCTGTTTCATCATCGATGACCATCAGCCGCTGAGCCTGTGAACGGGGTGCCCATTGTGAAGCGGTAATACCATGAAGTAAGCGATTATCAATGCGAGCCATTACAATTTCCATATTCTTTCTCCTTATCCAAACGTTTGGTTTCTTGATGTAATCAGATGCGAATTATGAATGTGCACTTCATAGCTTCGCTGGTTACATCTTCATTATAGTACAGAAAACATCATATACAAGGGCTTACATGATTAAATTAACACAATTTATGATTATTTAAGCATATTTATAATCAAATAATCATTTACATTGGTTATTTATATGATATAATGCTTATGAAAAGGGGAATAATTATGAAATATCAACAACGAAGAGACATTATCCTTCATTTATTAGAAGGAAAAGAAAAATTATCCTTTCAAGAGATTGAAACAGCGGTTGATGCATCACCTGCGACTTTGCGCAGAGATCTTGAACGTATGGAAAGCAATCAGCTGATTCAGCGCTATCATGGCGGTATCCGCAGCATTGACACCGTTACTGCGGAAACCCCAATCAAGGAGCGTCATAATGTCAATCTGTCAGAAAAAAGACGGATAGCCCTGAAAGCGGCATCTCTGATTCAGCCTAATGAACTAATTTTTATCGACAGCGGATCAACAACCTTGTCAATGATTGATTTTATTACCGATAACTCAATCACGGTAATTACCAATGGTATCCTGCAGGCACAGAAGTTTAAAGAAAAGAATATCAATTGTTTCCTGCTGTGCGGCTTTATGTCCATGCGCTCTAATGCGGTAATGGGTAAAGAAACCGTACGCTTATTAAAAAGCTTTCGCTATGACAAGGCCTTCCTCGGTGCCAACGCGATCGATTTAAAGCTCGGTATATTAGCTCCGGATGACAATGAGAGTGAATTAAAAACAGCCATCATCGGCTGTACAAAAGAAACCTATGTATTAGCGGATAATTCTAAATTTGGTAAAAAATCTATGTTCGCCCTTCAGGATGTCGATACAGCTTCACTCAAGGTAATCACAGACAGGGCATTTCCTGACTTTACTTGTTACGACTTGATGATCGCTGATTAAAAAAGCTGACTTACGCTTTGTAGGTCAGCTGTTATTTTATGCAAATTTATCGATGATTCCCATGATGAAGATAAATAATACCGCACATGGCAGAATATAACTAATATAAAATCTCGTCCACTGCGGGAAATGAAACCCTTTGCCGGTATTCGCTTCTTCGATGAAGTGCTGCCAGCCCCAGCCGCGTTTTGTCGTACAGAACAAGATAATCAAGACGGCACCTAATGGCATGATGACATTGCTGACGAGGAAATCTTCCAAATCTAGAATCGCCGAACCGGCACCGAATGGCTGAATGCCGCTCAATATCGAGAAGCCTAACGCACATGGAATTGACAAAAGGGTAATCAGTACAAAATTAACGATACAGGCACGCTTTCTTGTCCAATGAAATAAGTCCATACTGAAAGCCATGATATTTTCAAATACGGCAACGATCGTTGTGATTGCCGCAAAGTTCATGAAGATAAAGAATAAACTGCCCCACAGGGTACCCAACGGCATTGCGTTAAAAATATTAGGCAAGGTTACAAAAACCAGACCCGGCCCCTGATCTGCCGGTACACCATAGGCAAAACAAGCAGGGAAAATAATTAAGCCGGCGGTAATTGCTACAAAGGTATCCAGCAGCATAACATTTAACGCTTCTCCGCCTAAGGTGCGTTTTTTATCAAGATAGCTGCCAAAAATCATCATGCCGCCCATTCCCGCACTTAACGTAAAACAAGCCTGCCCCATTGCTGCATAAATCGCGTTATAAATGCCGGCTTCCCGCAATTTATCAAAATCAGGAATCAAGTAAAACTTAAGCCCTTCCAAAGCATTAGGCAAGGTCACTGAACGTACAACTAAAAGCAGCATTACCGCTAAAAGACAGGTCATCATGATTTTTGTAATTCTTTCTACACCATTCTGCAAGCCTAATGAACAAATAACGATGCCGATTAAAATAATCGCTGCCATAAATAAGACGCTTTGAATCGGATCCTGCTGAAGCGCTGAGAATGTATCCGCCACACCGGCCTGATCCAAGCCTGCAAATGAGCCGCTGACCATTTTAAGAAAATAAGCCAGCATCCAGCCTGAGATGGTCGTATAAAACATGACCAGCAGATAGTTTCCCGCCATTGCCGCATAGCTGAACAGATGCCATTTCTGGCCTTTTTTCTCTAATACATCAAAAGCTCTTGCGATACTGCGCTGCGACTTGCGGCCGATTGAATATTCCATCACTACAACCGGAATACCTAATACAATTAAGAAGAACAGATAAATCAGCACAAAAGCACCGCCGCCATATCTGCCTGTTATGTAAGGAAACCGCCAAATATTTCCTAAGCCGATTGCACATCCCGCTGAAAGGAAGATAAAACCTAAACGGGAGGACAATTTTTCTCTTGTATGTTCCATATAATCCTCTTTCTAATTCGTGTAATATATAGATTGTACCCAATCTTTAAAGCCTTGTCAAAAAGATTGGCCATAAGAGTGCAATTCACAATATTTGTGCACTAGAGGAAGGGACAGAGTGAGTATTTTTATATCGTTTGAATATTTATTATTTAGCGTTATAATAAATATATCAAGAAAGGAAGATCAAAATGAAAAAAACAACGGCTATTACTAATAATCTGACTTGGAGGGATATCACACTTTGACCCTCACTAAATAAGAGGAGAAACAATGACAAAAATTATACTTAGACCTTTAATATTATCAGACTTAGATGGTTACTATGACCTTAATAAACCATCACGAAAATTTCATGAATTTAATGGGCCCTACTTTGAACACGAAACTGAAGAAGAGCTTCTGCAAAGAATTGAAATTTTAAGAAATGACCTGAAAGCCGGTACCTATAAAAACAATAATTTAATGATTGCCAATGCGGATACCAATGAGTTAATAGGTCAAGTTACTTGGCACTGGAAGTCAAAAGAAACCAATTGGATGGAGATCGGCATTGTTATTTTTAATGAAAATTACTGGCATCAAGGAATTGGATTCACAGCTCTAAAAATGTGGATAGACAAACTATTTGCTGAGCATGATGAAATCGTAAGACTCGGTCTTACAACTTGGTCGGGCAACAAAGCCATGGTAAAACTCTCGGAAAAGCTGGGACTAAAGCTTGAAGCAAGATACAGAAAAGCACGTATCGTCGCTGGGACATATTATGATTCAGTCAGTTACGGAATCTTAAGGGAAGAATGGGAAGCAATGAATCAATAACATTCAATGAAGCTTCACTTTTTATGGCAATGGATAATTTGTATATGGAATACCGCTCTGCTGATTTTAAATCAGCAACGGTATTTTTTTGTCAGTCAGATTATGGCTGTGATTTCATCAATTATTGATTGGAAGAGCGCTAATACTTACCATCTGTGTTAAAATGATAACTGTGAAAGGCGGGAACATTATGAAAAAAACATTATTTATCGGTTCAACGGTACTGGATATGGTTGTTGAGCTTCCCCATCTGCCAAGTTTAAAAGAAGATATTAATACATCAGCAATGAATGCTGCCTTAGGCGGCTGTTCCTATAATGCTTCAAGTATTGCTCATCATTTATCATTGCCATACATTCACTGTTCACCCTGTGGAGAAGGCTTTTTTGCGGACTGCATAAAACAGCTGCTGGCTGCTCAAAACCGCCGGCCCTTTGTGTGTATCCCTGGCTTAGATAATGGCTGCTGCCTCTGTTTAGTTGATGAACAGGGTGAACGCACATTTATTTCCCATCACGGTGCTGAATATCTCTTTGATATTGAGTGGCTTAAAGATCTGCATGAGGATTGGGATATGATCTATGTCTGCGGACTTGAAATCGAGGAAAAAACAGGTGAAGCATTGATTCAATATCTGAATAGATTCGCACAGGCTGAAATAATCTTTGCCCCTGGTGCCCGCATTGATAAGATTCAGCCCGAACGGCTGCAGGCGATGCTTCAGCTGCAGCCAATCCTGCATCTCAACGATGATGAAGCTCTTGCCTATACCAAATCAGAAACAGTAAATGAAGCTGCGGATAGGCTATATCAGCTTACGCATAATACGGTTATTATTACTTGCGGAAGTGATGGCGCCTATTTAAAAAATAATGAAGAAGCAGCACTGATCCCGGGATTCAAAGCTGACGTCATCGATACGATCGGTGCCGGTGATTCGCATATCGGGGCGTGGATCTGTGCTAAAAAGTTAGGAATGAATGATTCAGAAGCCATTTGTTTTGCTAATTATGCAGCGGCTGAAACAGTCAGCACAAAAGGACCTGCCCTTTCTGAGCAGAGCTATGTTAAAATTAAAGCCTATTTACATAATTTAGAAATGTAATTTATATTAAATGAATTTGTCATAAATTTTTCAGAATTATAGTGTACACTTACAGGCATAACAGGCAGGTGACACTATGAATAATTTATTAATCGACCTATATGAATCAGCAGCCACGATGCTTCCCTTTTTCATCGTCTATGCACTCCTCCTCAAAAAGCCTAGAAAGCTTCCACATTTTATCATTGCTTTCATTTTCGCATGCTATATTTTTGCCGTATATCACTTTACAAATACCGGCACGCTTTATGATTTGTTATTTTATAAACTGTCCCATACCGCTGATATTATTAATCTTAAACCCTTCTCTATGACCATAGATTGGGTAGGTTATCTGCAGAATATACTCCTTTTTATCCCCTTGGGCATGCTGCTTCCGCTTTTCTTTAAGCGCCCTAATTTCTTGCTTTGTACCCTATCCGGTACTTTGTTTTCATTGATGCTTGAATGCAGTCAGCTGTTAAATAAACGCAGCAGTGATGTAGATGATCTGATTATGAACACATTAGGCGCAATAATCGGTTATCTGCTTTACAAGCTTATTCTTGAAAGATTGCTTAAGAGCAAGCTGCAAGGTCTTTTGGGACTGGAACCTTTATTCTACATACTGGCAATGTTTGCCGGCAGATTCTTTTTCTATAATGAATTAGGTTTAGCAAAAATGCTTTACGGTTTTTAACTGGCAAAAAGGATAAAATATGAAAAAGCTGATAATTATTATATGCTGTATTACTGCTTTATGCGGCTGTAGAAAATCAAAAACCGTAGTATCTCAAATTAAAAGCAATCAGGATCCTTTTATCGAGACTTATTATTCAGCCCAAAATGATTCAGCATTCAAAATGCTTAAGAAATCAATCTTTAAAGAGCTGCTAGACGGCTGGACAGCAGACACGGTTAAAAACCCCGTTTGGATTTATGGAGACTTCACAAAATATACGATATTAAATAGTGATTTAAGCGTTAATGAAGAGTTTGATAATTACTATATGTGTACCTATATTGCTGATGATAACCAATTCGGTTATGTCATCCTATCCAAAGAAGCGGACAGTCTTGCCAAGATTAAAGTGGTACAAACGGCTTACCGTTATGATTATCAAGCTAACATTGAGTTCATTAATGAAGCGCTGACCGCCACCGAAATCGATTCGGCAAGTGCTGAGGCAGAAAGGGTAAGCATTATTAATGATAATGAAGCTAAGGAAGCTTTGAAAATTATCGATCAATATGGGCATTGTCTGCTTATCTATTTTGATGCAGAAGGTCCAAGAATCTCTGTATAAAAGCAGCAAGCCCCTAAGGCTTGCCGTTTTTATTTTAATAGATCTTCAATACAGTCAGCCAGCCCATGATAACAATGAACGGCCTTACGCTTAACCTCATCCGGTGCCCCTTCAACTGTAAAGCCTTGGAATGCTTCGATCATTTCAATATCATTATGGCCGTCACCGATAACATAAACTTCATGGCTGCCAAACAGCTTCATCAGCTCAGTGATACCTGTACGCTTGCTGACACCGGCTGCCGAAACATCAATCGTTCCGGCATTGTAATGAAAAGCCATCCGCCCTTTAAAACGTTCAATCAGCTCCTTATACAATAAGCCGGTTTTTGATTTCGTTTCATCACGCAGATAGAAGGAATTAATCTGACGCCTGATAATGATTTGCTGCGGATCAATTGGTTTAGCATCAATCAGCGTCGATTCACCTTCTTCTTCCGGTGACTGAAGATTGCCGAAATCATCACCGTCACTAATGCCAAACATGACCGTTGGTTTGCTTTTCAACAGTTCAATCAGCTCCATTGCAGCATCAAAATCTATATCATGGCGCCAAATAATTGAAAAATCAGCGTCAGTAATTATTGCACCATTAGTACCGATCATAAAATCACATGGTACCTGATAATGAGCCAGTTCATTCTTAAGCATACCAACGCTGCGGCCAGTCACTATTCCAAAACGATGCTGCTGTTCACGAAATAATTTAATCGCTTCTAAATCGCAAACATCAACCTTTAGATTACGCCGCAGCGTGCCATCCCAATCAGAAGCTAACAGTTTCATTTTGCGCTCATGACATCAAGAAATGCCTGATTAAAGATATGGGTATCAATTTCATGATCATAGACCTTGCGTCCTTCACTGTATGTTTGCAATGCCTGATAATCATCACTGATAATTACAAAATCAGCATCCTTGCCTGCACGCAGTGAGCCTTTTGTATCACCGATACCATATACCCGGCATGGATTCAATGATGCCATTTTGCTGACTGTTTCCAGCGGCAGCTCTAATTCCTCTACAAGATTGCGGATACCGAATAATACCGGTTTAGTTGAACCGCATAATCGCCCCGTATCCGTCAGGCAATAGCCCTTTTCATCAATGTTGACTGCCAGATCTTTATCGATCATATATCTGCCAATCGGCGCGCCTGCCATCGGCACATTATCAGAAATCATCATAAATTTATCATACGGCTTGCATTTAAACATAATCTGCAGCATTTCCTTAGAAACATGCAGTAAATCACAGATAATCTCATTATTTACATAAGGATCAAGCAGACAAGCGCCCAGACCACCCATCCGGCGGTGATGAATACCGCTCATTACATTTGCGGTATGTGTGGTCACGGTAATTCCCTTGCGGAATGCGGCAATTGCTTCATCATAGTTGCAGTTGCTGTGGGTAAAAGCCACCCTGATACCTCGTTCAGTCAAAAATTCAATTGCTTTATCTGCATTTTCAAGTTCAGGTGCCAAACCTACCAGCTTCAATGTTCCGTCAGCCGCATCAATCATTGCCTGAAGATGGTCTAAACGGATGTCCGGATGACCAGTATCAATCGCCTTTTCACCGACACGGTTCAGATAAGGTCCTTCTGAATGTATGCCGATGATCTTCGCACCGTCATTATCTTCTTTTGAAACCTTCGCGATAACGGGAAATAACTCAAATTCAGCCGTCGGCAGAATCGAAGTAACCCCTTGTGACGCTAAGCCTTTTAAATAGCCGCGCACATTAGCCTCATCATCACTGACCGCACTCATCATCGCGTAACCCATCGTGCCATGATTATGCGTATCGAAAATACCCGGAATAATCCGATATTGTGAAGCATCTACATCCACCGAACCTATCTCACGTTTGGTAATCCGCTTTATTTTCTTACCTTCAATTTCAAGATAACCGTCAATAATTCCATCTTCAGTCACAATTCTTTTACATTTGATAATCATTTTAGTTCTCCTTTAAATCATCATAAGTAATTAATTCAATATGATTCATTTCAATAAACTTCTTCACATCCGGCGAGGTCGCAGCTGCCAGATCCTTCAATCGTATAATCGTATAGGAAGAATACTTAAACAGTTCTTCTTCCACAAAACCAGCATGACAGACAAACACATTCAGCTCATGATTTAAAACCTGCGGGAGTACAGACATCAGATTTGCTTCTACATTTGTTGCCAGCTGCTGTTCAATCGGAAAGGGTTTAGGTGTCCACTCACAAGGCAGCATATAAAGCTCCTTCTCCTTCCAGACGTTAAAGGATACTGGAATCTCATACTTTTCACTCATTGCTTGGATCGCCTTGACAATATTATTAGTAATCAAAGAATGCCCATGGAGATAGCCCGGTTTGCGGCCAACCAATTCAATAAAACGCTTCAGCTGATTCTCAATCTCCAGCACCGTTTCATCATACGGATAGGGATCAGTCTCAAAATCAGCTCGTATCATACCGCTTAATGATTTCATCTTCTTCATTCGTTCAACGGATGGTATAAAATCACCCTTCGCATCAACTAAGGAAGGAACCGAATCTGGATCGCTGACCGGCCTGCCAGCTACCAGATTGAAATCAATGCCAAGACAGACACCCTTTACATCCTTAATCAGCTTTGCCGAATATTCACTGGCCGGCATGTTCACAAACAATCCAGTATTTCGAATCACCCCTTCACGAATCCCCTTGAGGATACCGCAGGCCGTTGATTCACATAGGCCGAAATCATCAGCCTGAAATAATAATTTCATTTTCCTCACCTCGCTTTAAATAGCAAAGAGCTGGGAATTTTTATCCACAGCTCAATTTTTATATCCTAGAAAATACCGATGAAGGCACCGATCATACCAAATGCAAGAATGCCCAGAATCAGCTGTGTAGGACGCGCACCCTTTTTGATTAATGTAACTAAGCCAAACAATAAGATTACACCTAATAAACCAGGGAAGATTGATTGGAATACATCATTGACAACCAGTGAAGTTTCACCGATATTCAGTGTCAGATTCAGCGGTACATTCACCATTGAAGCTGTCATTGCGCCAACCATTGTAAGACCTAATACAGAAGCTGATTTAGATAAAGCACCCATCAAACCAGAAGAGAAAACCATATCGATAAAGGATGTACCAAATACATAACCCCAGTTAACAAAGAAATATTTAACGACTGATTGTGAAACACCATAAATCAGAATGAAAATCAAAGTACCGAGGATACTTCCCTCTGAACAAAGACCGATAGCGATACCAGCTGCAATAATACGCAGACAGTTAAAGAATAAACTGTCAAACATACCTGCTGTTGGCCCCATTAAAGCTGCTTTAATGCTTTCGATTGTCTGACCGTCAATTGAATTCTTTTCTTTATGCTCCTTCTCCATCGCATAGCTTAACCCGGCGATAAATGAGAAAGGAACCGCATGTGTGTTAAAGAAGTTTTGATGACGGATGTAAGCTTCTTTTTTACCTTCAGGATCATCTTTATAGATTGATTCAATTGCCGGTGCCATGGTACATGTGAAACCATTAGCCTCCATCTTAGCCATATTAAAGGTTGAGAATACAAGATGAGAACGGAAGAACATCGATTTTAATACTTTCTTTTCATCTTGAGATAATTGTTTCTTTTCCATTAGAAGAAGTCCTCCTCATCATTACTTACAGTATTTGGATTTGCTGCCAAACTGTTTTTCAAATCAATAACTCGTTTTTCACTGAAGAACATCGTAATAGCAATAACACCGCCGATAATAGCGATTGGCAATGTTCCCATACCAAGATAAGCAACTAATACATAACCAAAGAAGAAGAAACAGCCAACCTCTTTGTTCCAGATCATTGATGTTAAGATAGCAAATCCAACCGCCAGCATCATACTTGTAGAAGCACTTAAACCAGTCATAACCCATGCCGGAAGTGATACAAGGAATGTTTGAAGACCTTCAACACCATATGCAACCGCAAAGAATAAGATAACTGTATTGATTAATGGTGTAATCATATTCACAGCCATTGTCTGTATCATAAATTTCTTAGGATTACATTCTGCGGCAAGCTTTTCCCAATAAGCGGCTAATGAAGCCCATAACGGTGTAAACATATTCGCAATTGAAGCCATAACCGTACCGATCGGCAATGCGATGGCAAGACCGGCTTCTGCCGTAGAACCAGTTAAAATAGTATAAGCAACCGCAATGATACTTGCCGTTGTAGCATCGGCAGGAATTGAACCGCCGATCGCGGAAATACCCATGAAGATTGATTCAAGAGCGGCGCCCATAACAATACCGGTATGGAAATCACCTAAGACAAGGCCGGCAAGCGGGGCAACAACGATTGGACGGTTAATACATTGCCATGAGAGAATGTATGGGTCCAAGAGTGAGACAATATAATAGACTAGGCATATTTGCAATGCTGATGAGACCATGATAGTTCCTCCTTATAGTTCATTAAATCCCTAAAACTTTATTCAGCTTTTCAGGAATATCTTCTGGTGTTGTCTGATAGACAGTTTCAATTCCCATATCCAGAATCTGTTTGAAAAGCTCAACCTCTGATGGATACGCATATAAATTACTTCCGTAAGTCTTGCGCTGTTCATCACCCTGCTTTGGCGCGATTCTTCCGTAATTACCGACATTGATCAATGGAATATCTTTCACATTCTTAACCATTGCCAGCAGATCCTCCGGTGAAGCAACAATCAACAAAATTGAATGATTGGCTGCTTTTGGATCAGAAAGTAATTTTATAGCATCAGCAACCGACTTTATCGCAACCTTAGCGGTAGGCGGCGCTGCCATCATTAATGACTTTTGTACGATAGGATTTGATGCGGCAGCATCATTAGCGACAATAATACGATCCACACCGGTATGTCTTGACCATTTAATAGCTACCTGACCATGAATCATACGTTCATCTAAACGAATTAATTTAATCATTTCATTTCCTCCTTTTAAAAGAAATCTTCTTCTGTAGTCTCTGCACTGTCATCCTTAACAACCCGAAGCATTTCCCGTGATCTTTCCACAATTTCTTCAAGCTGTTCATCGCTGACACTTTCCTGAATAGAAAGCTCAAGGACACAAGCCAAATTTACACCCGCCACTAAACGGGTATTGGGTTTATGCAGATAAGTAAACATTACTTGATTAACACTGCCCCCATACATATCCGATAATAAAATAACTTCATCATTCTCATTCACTGTCGCATAGAACGCGTCCAGTTTTTCCTGAACCGAACATTCATCAACATAAGCATCAAACACACTCACCTGATCACTGTTTCCTAATAGGATATCCAATGAGGTTTTCATACCGCTGGCCAGATGACCATGCGATGATAAGAATAGCTTCAGCACAGCGCCCGCTCCTTTCGTTTTCCATTTGCTGAGTAAAGAATACCATTGACTTATAAAAATGTTAACGTTTACATTTTGCTGAACATTAGTGAAACAACCTCTCTTTTCACTCTCATTAGTGCAAAAGAAAAGCCTCATAGTACAATGAGGCACAGTTTATAGATCGATTTTATTCAAAAAATTATCATTTATAATATTCAAGCCTTGTTACAATGCATTAATTAGATAAGAATTTATTTGTAACAGCTTCAATGAAACAGCTGCGGTAAGCATCATCCACACTTTCAAAAGCCATCTGAATGTATTTAACACGATAATATAAGTAGAAAAGAATTTTATTTATCAGCTTTAAATCAGTAACTTTGATATCATGCTTAAGACTTACTACAATGATATATTTAACTTCGTACGGTTTATCCCAAATCATTTTAGTAGCTGGCTGATAAATTTCAATAAATTCCTTTTGGGTATGCTTATATTGACAGAAAATCATCGCTACCTGTGAAGACTTATTATAATAGCTGAGATTTTGACCGCAGCTGAATAAGGACTCAAACATTTCCTCTGCCTTGCCATTTACCGCATGCTTATAGCACATCAGCTTCATGAAAGTTACATAAACATCGCAGTCAAATTTAGGATAAGTGGAGGTAATATGTATCATATGCTTAACTACATCCGTAGAATATCCCTTAATAAATACCTCATTAAATAAATTCATTGTTTCATCCTCAATTCCCAGACCGGTAAAAGTGACAAAAGGAATCGGATAATAATTATAGGTTGAAGGTGTTTCAATCAAAGCACAGTCATAATCGCTGAAATTGACCCGCCGCATTTCATATTGATTGTAGATGTGCAGGGTTTCGATCATATTGCCGCAGGATTTGCGCAGCATATCGGCACGGGCATGTACGACAGCCCGGCCCGCCTGTGAGATCACCGCAAGACGGCGTTTTGTATACTGATAATTAATTCGTTTCAGCATATAATCAATTAATAACGATATGGGTGTAAACACACTGGCATCCATTTCATCATTCAGTATTTCCTGGGAAATAGTAAGCATGACACGCGCCATCTGCATTGCCAGCGGCGATTTATCCGTCTCGGCTAACTCATCACAATATGTAACCAAACGCATTTTCTTATTTGAATCATAATACGAGCGCAGATAAATCGGCATCAGCAGTGATTCAAAGCTCGTGCGGAACACATCGAATAATTCTAATTCAAATAAATTGCCGCCCAATTCATTTTTCATACATGCTATCAATTTATCTAGATAATCACTTGTCTGTGATATATGATCAACAGGAATAGTCGCAAGATCATCTTTATTGGACAAATCGATATCCCGATAACACATCAGCATCTTCGCAAATTGTAATTTTTCGTTCTCATTATAGTTGACGATATATTCAGTATTAAACACTTGTTCCGCAATCTTATATTCATATAAAGTTTTAATATGCGCGGCTGTCTTAAGATCAATTTCCACACCATGCCCGCTTATCAGCCGATTCTGCATCAGGCAAAGATATGTAGCCATTTTCTTAGTATTGACATCAAGCACAGACATACGGCTCTCTCTGAGTATTTTCAATAAAGCATGACGAAGATCAGCATAATACTGATGGTCATCATAGAACATGTGTTCAAATTCCTTCACATCATACTGTAACGAAATATCATGATACTGACTGCAGAATACCTCAACCATCAAATAACGGATATTTTCTTCACTGCCCTTAGGACTCAGTCCCTTCCCCGGGGTTGAAACTAACTCAACATCATAACTGGCAAAAAAAGACGTAACCCAGGCAAGATCATTTTTAATCGCGGATTTCGTTAGGAACAGCTGATCCGCTAAATCATCGACCAGCGTATATTCATGATAAAGCAGATTCTGCGCCATCATGATTCTTCTGGCTATTTTTTCCATATCCTCGTTTCGGAAAAAACCATATTCCTTTAACACCATTTCTTTAAACGATAAATATTTAGCTGTATCAATGGGTTCAAGATAGTAACCTTTGGAACGTGTAGATATGATATGGGCGATTTCTTCTTTCGATAATTCATCATTTAATTCCGCAATATCTGATTTAACCGTTCTTGCTGATGACAGGGAAAAATCTGCCAGATCATCAGAAGTCACTACACCATCATGATTCATGATTGCAAATAATATGGATAAATGGCGGCCTTTTGTGATTTTCATACTTAACCCTCTTTCACCCTTTATCTTATCATAGATTAACGTAAAAAGCTGATTATAAATTTTTACCAATTAAAAATCACTGCGAACCTGTTTATGCGTATTTCTTCATCCAGCCGCTCTTGAAGTAATGCACGGTACATAATACCATCGCTAAGATCCAAGTTAATGTATAGCCCCAGAATACTATCGATATATTTTGGAAATGCGGCATCGCAAAAAAGATCCAGATTTGACGGGCTACACAATAGCTGAAGGTAAGAATCAGCATCGGTGTAATCGCATCGCCGGCACCGCGCAGGGCTCCGCATAAAATATTAGAAACCGCGAGAAAGATATAACCGGGTACTAAGATGCTCATCATATAATGTCCGTAATACAATACCTGTGATTCACTTGAAAAGATTGAAAGCAGACGATCGGCCTGTGTAAAAATACCTAGGGAAAGAAGAATCGTAACACATAGCGTCATGCTCATACAAATACGAATTCCCTTTTTAACCCGCTCATATTCCTTGGCGCCCATGTTTTGACCGACAAAGGTCGTAATTGCCAAGTTGAAGCTTTGTATTGGCAGATTGGCAAAAGCATCGATCTTGTTATAGCTGGAACAGCCAGCCATCGCAAATGAACCAAATGAATTGATCTGCGACTGCACAAGCAAATTAGAAAAGGAAATGATTGATTGCTGAAGACCAGAAGGCAGTCCAATTTTCACTACTCTCAGCAAGACATGTTTTTCAAAACGAATATCTTTCAGTTTAATTCGATAATCATCTTTTACGGTGATTAAATGAAACAAGCCAAGCAGGCAGGAAGCGCTCTGAGCAATTAAGGTTGCCCATGCGACACCGGCTACGCCCATTTTAAAATAAATAACGAAGACTAAATCAAGCACAATATTGATGCCGCAGCTGACAAATAAATAAATCAGCGGCCGCCGTGAGTCACCGATTGCCCGCTGTATACCGGCGCACATATTGTAAAGCATCACCGGTACAATCCCTAAAAAGTATATCCGCAAATAAATAATTGAACTGTCCAGCACATCAGCCGGCGTGCCGGTCGCAGACAGCATCCACGGTGACAGCAAATAACCGATTGCCATTAAGATCAAGCCGCTGCAGAAAGCCAGCGCAATTGACGTATGCACTGAATCATGCAATCCTTCTTTATTCTTAGCACCGTAATATTGAGATACAATAACACCGGCCCCCGTTGACAGTCCCATAAAAAAACCAACCAGTAAATTTATGATTGGATTGCTTGCGCCAACAGCAGCCAAAGCCTGCGGTCCCACATAGTTACCGACCACTATTGAATCTACCGTATTATAAAGCTGCTGAAAAAGATTCCCAATCAACAGCGGGATTGTAAATATCAAAAGCTGTTTCCATATGACACCCTCTGTCATCATTCCGCTATTTTTTCGTTCCATGCTGCACATCACCCCTGAATAATTTATTAGTATACTCTTATCATCGGAATTTTTAAAGTCTTATTTTACACTATTGCACCAAGCAAAAGAAAAGCCATATCTTTCGATATGACTCATTCGTTTATTTAATGATAGCAGGCAGCCAGTGAGAATCCGGTTCAAGCTCAAGCAGCTTCGCAACAGTTGAAGCTACATTAGCAAGACCAAAGTCACCCTCAGCAATTTCAACATCCTTATTATAAATAATAAACGGAACTTTATTTAAAGTATGAGAAGTCTTAGCCTTTGGCTTGTCGCCTTCCTTCTTAGGTTTTTCATACATTTCATCAGCATTGCCATGGTCGGCCGTTACAATCAGAATACCGTTAACCTTCTTCACAGCCTTCATGATTCTTTCAAGACATAAATCAACTGCTTCAACACCGATAATTGTTGCTTCATAGTTACCCGTATGACCAACCATGTCGCCGTTAGGGAAGTTTGTTCTCAGGAAATCGTATTTGCCTGATTCAATAGCTTCAACTAAAGTATCCGTGATTTCCGCAGACTTCATCCAAGGACGCTGTTCAAATGGTACTACATCAGATTTGATTTCAACCCAGTCTTCAAGTTCTTCTGAGAATTTCTGAGAGTTGTTGCCGTTCCAGAAATACGTTACATGGCCATATTTCTGTGTTTCTGAAATTGCATAAGAACGAATGTTGTTCTTAACAAGATATTCAGATAATGTATGTTTGATTTTCGGCGGATAAACTAAGAAATTATTAGGAATCTTTAAATCTCCGTCATATTGCAGCATTCCGGCATACATTACATCCGGCTTGCGGACACGGTCAAATTCTGTGAATACTTCATTGTCAAAGGCCAGTGAGATTTCCTGAGCGCGATCGCCTCGGAAATTAAATAATACAACGCTGTCACCATCTTCAATAGTGCCGACTGGTTTGCCGTCCTTCGCAATAACGAAAGCAGGCAAATCCTGATCGATAACACCGGTTTCACTGCGATAAGTTTCTACGGCTTCTTTAGCACTGGCAAATTGTCTGCCTTCGCCTAATACATGCGTATGCCAGCCAGCTTCAACCATTGGCCAGTTTGCTTGATAACGATCCATCGTAATCTTCATACGGCCGCCGCCTGATGCAATGCAGGCATGGAAATGATCATCATTTACAGAATTAAAGAATGCTTCAATCTGATCCAAATAAATCAGTGCGCTGGTTTCCGGTACATCACGTCCGTCTAATAACGCGTGAACACGAACTTCTTTGATACCATCCGCCTTTGCCTGTTCGATCAATGCCATTAAATGATTAATATGTGAATGAACATTACCATCAGATAATAAACCGATGAAATGCATCTTGCCGTGATCTTTACATTTATCAACCAATGCCTTCCATGTATCTGTTTTAAAGATATCCTTGGATTCAATGGATTCATTTACTAATTTTGCGCCCTGGCTGTAAATTTGTCCGCAGCCTAATGCGTTATGACCAACCTCTGAATTTCCCATATCGCCGTCGCTTGGCAAGCCAACTGCTAAGCCATGGGCTTTG
The DNA here is from genome assembly GCA_000508965.1 of Clostridiales bacterium VE202-08. Taxonomy (GTDB): domain Bacteria; phylum Bacillota_I; class Bacilli_A; order Erysipelotrichales; family Erysipelotrichaceae; genus Dielma. The sequence goes on along the minus strand of BAHV02000002.1, from coordinate 159,445 downwards.
ATTGCTGTATTTGGAGATGTTGCCTTTAATTCATGAAGTGTAGGCGTATATGCGTTATTAACCGCATTGCCATAATCTTTATCGCTGATACCGACACCATCCATTACTACTAATACTACCGGTCTTTTACTCATTTGAGTTTCCTCCTTCTTTACCTAATAAATATACCATTTTTTCAGATAAATGGCATTATAAACTATCTAAATTCGTGAATTAATTTGCATAATCGGCACTCAGTAAGCTGATTCGCGCATATACTGCAATAGCGGCGAATATAATATCGTCAGAAGGAGTGTGAATTTATGTGTGGTATTGCAGGTGTCTTGGACAGCCGGCATGATATTACAAATCAAAAGCCGATTTTCCGTGAAATGATGAATACATTAAAGAACCGTGGACCTAATGATGAAGGTGTATATACAAATCGGCATGTGGCGCTGATTCATACACGGCTGGCTGTTGTCGATCCGGAAAACGGCCAGCAGCCAATGTTTTTTACGGAAGATAAAAAGCGTTACGTCATCGTTTATAACGGAGAATTATACAATACAAATCAGGTACGCAAGGAATTGATTGAGCTTGGTTATGAATTTAAGTCACACAGTGATACAGAGGTCGTACTAAGAGCCTATGTCGCATGGAAAGAGAAATGTGTCGACCATTTTAACGGTATCTTTGCTTTTGCGGTATGGGACGACGCGCAGGAGCGTTTATTCTTAGCCCGTGATCGAGTAGGTGTTAAACCGCTGTTTTATGCTGTTGTACAAGATACTTTCCTATTTGGCTCAGAAATCAAGGCATTGCTGGCTCATCCGCTGCTTGATGCTGAAATCGACGCGCACAGTATTGCGGAAATTATGCTGATTGGGCCGGGAAGAACACCGGGTTATGGTGTATTTAAGCATGTAGAAGAGCTAAAACCCGGTGAGTATGCTTATGTAAAGGGCTGTGAGATTGATAAGCATCGTTATTTTACCTTAAAAGATAAACCGCATACTGACAATGAAGCGCAGACGATCAGAAAAGTCCGTGAGCTGGTGGTAGATGCCATCCAGCGTCAGCTAGTGTCTGATGTGCCAATCGGCACCTTCCTATCAGGTGGTCTTGATTCAAGCCTGATTTCTTCAGTCGCATCCCGTTATATGAAAGAGCGCGGCAAACAGTTAAAGACTTTCTCAGTTGATTATGTGGATAATGCTAAATATTTTAAAGCCAGTCATTTTCAGCCAAACAGTGATGCTGATTTCATTGGCAAGATGGTTAAATATCTGGACAGTGACCACACGACGATCACCCTTGGCACGGATGATTTGATTGAGAGCCTGTTCTTAGCTGTCGATGCCAGAGATCTGCCGGGCATGGCTGATGTTGATGGTTCGCTGCTGCTTTTTGCGAAAGAAATCAAAAAGAAAGTAACGGTAGCCTTGTCTGGTGAATGTGCGGATGAAATCTTCGGTGGTTATCCTTGGTATCGAGACAAGGATATCCGAGAAGCTGACGGCTTCCCATGGTCACAGAGTACCTTATACCGTGCTTCCTTTATGCAGGATAAATGGCTGAAAGATTTAACTGCCAATGATTATGTGCATTCCCGCTATCAGCAGACCTGTGATGAGACGGATAAATTGCCTGATACTACTCCTTTAGAAGCCCGCATGAAGGAGATGATGAATCTGAATGTTAATTGGTTCATGCAGACACTGCTTGACCGCAAAGACCGCATGAGCATGGCTAACGGCCTGGAAGTCAGGGTCCCGTTCTGTGATACGCGTATTCTTGAATATCTCTACACAGTGCCATGGTCATTAAAAGATTATGAAGGACGGGAAAAGGGCTTGCTGAGGGTTGCGATGAAGGAATATCTGCCTGATGAAATCCTATGGCGCAAAAAGAGTCCTTATCCTAAAACTCATCACCCCGCCTATTTACAGAAACTGCGTGAAATGCTTGATGACTTATTAAAAGATAACGATGCCCCACTGTGGCAGATTGTTAAACCGGAAGCGGCAAGAAAGCTGTTAACCGACGAAACCGCTCAGCCATGGTATGGTCAGCTGATGACTACACCGCAGACAATTGCTTATTTCCTCCAAATCAATTACTGGCTTAAAAAATATCATATTAAAATCAGTGAGTGATTTCACTTGCGCTCGCTATCACCTTTAAGTAAACTTAAGGTGAGGTGATTTCATGTTTAGAAAAATACTATTGAGCCTGTCCCTGTTTAGTTGTTTTATGCTTCCAGTGCGTGCCGAAGAAACCTTGAGAGAGGATGAAGCGGCATTGATTGAACGCTACGAAACTTCTGTCTTTAGGCTAGGCAGCTGTGATGCCGCGGAATATCCGAAAATGCCGAAGAGCTTCATTGAAGCAGCCCGGCAGGTTATTATTGAAAATGATTTTTCTGAAGAAGAAATCCAGATACTGAATCAGGGCTTTGATCAGATTCTAGAGATATTGGATACTTTTGTGAAAGCAAATGTTGTCATTACAGCGGAAGAATTCAACACCGGACTTCGCGGTGAAGCCGATGACCGCTTTTATGACTTTACAGCCCTGCGAGCTGATTTGCAGAAAGCCGCTTATCAGGCATATAATGATGCCGGTTATAAGGTACTTGGCCTAGATGGCATCAAACCGCTGTTAGAAAAAGATGCGTCGCTGAAAAAGCCGATTGAAAACGATCCGCTTGAACTAGATGTCAATGCTCCGTCAGCGAATCAGAGTATGAGTCTTTATGATACGATCAAACTCATTATTGAAGCGGCTTCGGCAGTGATTCTGCTGCTTGGAATTTACGGCTTTATCAAAAGTAAGCGTAAATAAAAAAGAAAGGGTTCAATCATTATGCAATGTGCAAAATGATAAATCCTTCCTTTTTATTATTACAACTGATTTGCAAAACGGGTGATGGCTGCCAAACCATCCTTTAATACTTGTTCTTCACAGGCATAACCGATACGGAAACTATGCGGCTGTTCAAAGCAGTCACCCGGTGTCACAAAGGCGCCGGTCTTGGCATACATCTGTTTACAGAAAGTATACGAATCAAGATCAAAATCATAATAAATCAACGATGTTGTGCCAGCCTTTGGCTTAACATAAGAAAAATGTGGATTTTCAGCAATCCATTGATCAAGAATGGCCAAATTGTTTTGAATCAGATGAATATTGCGTTCTAACAGCTTATCGGCATGCTTTAATGCTGCTGCCGCAATCATTTCATCCAACAGCCCACAGCTGATCATATTATAATCACGATGTGATAAGCATGCCTCAATTACCGTCTTATCCTTTGAAGCAACCCAGCCCAGACGGACACCGGCCAATGAGAAAATTTTCGACATACTGCTTACACTAATGCCCTTTTCATATAAATCTACAATACTTTCAGTATAACTGCCATCCTGATTCAGACCGCGGTACACCTCATCACAGAGAATATAGGCGCCGACTGAACGGGCAATTGTCACAATTTCTTTTAAAATATCTAAAGGAATCAGCGCACCAGTCGGATTGTTTGGATTATTCAAACAAATCATTTTAGTTTTTTCATTCACCAATTGACGCAGTTCTTCCGCGTCTGGCAGATAATTATTTTCTTTCTTTAAATGCAATAGCTGCACATCCGCATGAAAAGCCTCCGGGATTGAATAGAGCTGCTGATACGTCGGCAGTACAGAAATAACCCGGTCCCCGGGTTCAATCAGCGAATAAAAGACTAAATGATTTGCCCCTGCCGCACCATGCGTTGACAGTACATTTTCAGGCTGGATATCACGATATCTGCCGCAGATTCCCGCTTTAAAAGGCGCAGCGCCTTGAATCGCGCCATAAGTAAGCCGCTGTGAAGCCAGATCATCTAAAAAAGCATTTCGGCCGATACCGGTCAATGCTAATAATTCATCAAGAGAAATTGAATCAACACACGTTTCCGCAATATTATAAACTGCGTCATCCTCATATTCATTCATCCATTCTTCTACTTTAAATGGTTTAATTTTCATATATTTCCACCTCGCAACATTATCATAACCAATTGAAAGAAATTCCTCAATGTGCAAAATAAAAACTTAATCAATAAATTTTGGTTAAAATACAAAAACTAATCCTTAATATTTTCATTCATTAACACAAACCACATCAGCTGGGATTCAAAATAATCAGGTTCATGATCTGCTGTAAGTGCTTCTTTAATACGGCCCAGACGATAACGCACTGTATTCTTATGCACATGAAGCAGCCCGGCTGCCTTTACAACATCCCCCTGAGCCATTACATATGCCTGTGCGGTCTGCATCAGATCCTCATGACTGCATGCTTTTTCAATCATTGATTTCATATCAGCACAATAATTGCGCACCCATAAATTATCTCTTAATGGATAAATTAACTGAAAGATGCCGATATCCGTAAAGAATGCATAGGGCCGCTTATACTTGTCTGCATATTCATAGGCAAACAGACTCTCTTTAAGAGCCAGATATATTTCATCTAAATTGTCATGGAGCTTGCTGAATCCGGTCGGGTGCGTTTTTTCTTTGATGCTCTCCGAATGCAAATTGCCCACTAAAAAGCTGCCTTCTTCATATGAATAACAGAAACGTTTACCTTCTCTGAGATAGGCCGGCGGCATCTTGTTTTTCATATAAGCGGCACTAAAAGGAACACGCAGATTAGGGAATAATTCCTCCGCCAATACTCGCTGACTGCCGGCAGATAATTTTTCATTCATCAGCAGCTTTAATTTTTGTTCGTTTAATTCTTCATTTCCCCGTGCTTCAATCAATGCGCTCAGCTCAGTGATCAAAGTCTCGAAGTAACCGCCTTCACGTTTAAACATTAAAATTGGGAATGCCTGCTGATTCGCATACTCAATAACCTCATTAGGCAGCTCATGATAATAAATCTCCTTAATTGCCAAGGCAGACGCGCCATCTTGAATCAAAAGCTTAATGGATTTTAAAATCATATCCGGATGATGCTTCGCAAACAGCAGACTCGTTAATACAAAGGCTTCCTTCTCAAAAAGACCAAATGGTTCTGAATCACTGAGTGCGTCATATTCAAAATCAAGAATGTTTACCTTGCTGACAGAACGATTGAGACCATTGATACCGGCTGCGATACGAAAGGCGGAAAACGCAGGCTGCTGCAGCAATTCTGAAATCTTGATACTCATTGTGCCGGCAGTTCATTCAGCTTGGCTAAAGTATCCAGCTTCAGCTTTTCACGCAGCCGCTTCATATAGGAGAACTCTTCGCATTCCTTTTGACCGTGTGTTTGATTCAATTCATATTCCAGTTCAATCCACGTATCCAGCGCCGCCTCATTATGCTGGAGCACCACCTCACACTTATCAATACATTTATATAATCTCGCTTCCGGTGTTTTCAGTTCATCCATCTCCTCAAACAAGGTCTTTAAAGTATGCTTAAAAGAACCGCTGACTGTGCTTAGCAGCTGATCGATCGCATTCAGTTCAATCACTTCATCGGATGCGGTTTTATAGAAGGTCGGTATATCTCCGGTAATTGCCTCGCCAAGATCGTGAATCAGACACATCTTGATAACCTTATTCATATCCAGCTCGTTGAATTCATCAGCAACCGCCATTGCCAATAAGCCCATCCGCCAGCTATGCTCTGCCACACTTTCATGACGGCCGCTGCTTGTCCAGCTATGCCGGGTGTTGCACTTTAGCTTTTCCGCAATATTCATAAAGACGATTAATTCATTGATATCCATTTTCTGCCTCACTTTCTATCATTTTTACTTTAAGTGTATTATAGCATTTAAGCCTCTAAAATTCGATTGCTGATCCTGCTTTTACTTATAAAAGCATTAGCTGAATGCGTTTGTGCATCTTAAAATCATTCACTTTCAACATGAATTGATGTAAAATGAAAAACAAATGGAGGCTTTATGAAAAAAATAGAACTTGAAGATTTTTCTAAATATCAGTATTTATCAGAAATTAAACTTACTGAAGACGGCAAGCGCTGTCTGTTTGTTGTCAGTCAGGCTGATTTGGATCACAATCATTATCAGCACCATATCTGGATGGCTGATTTAACCAGCAACACGGTCACGCAATGCAGCGGCGGCGGCAAAGAACGCGGTATAATCCTAGAATCAGCGGACACTATTTTATTTCCTGCTGACCGTGACGGGCTCGTTAAGAAAGCAAATGAGGAGCATCAGGAATGCAGCGCCTATTACCGTTTGAATTTGAATGGCGGCGAAGCGGTTTTAGCCTTTACCTTACCGCTTGCCGTTGCCTCACTGACACTCATTGATGAACAACATGCGATTGCGATTGCTGATGTTGATTTGAATAAACCTGATCTTTCTGCTTTAAGCGGTGATGAATTAAAACAGGCTGTACAGACACTGAATGAAGAAAAGGACTATGAAGTGCTTGATGAACTGCCTTACTGGTTCAATAATCAGGGCTTTATCAACAAGCATCGCAAACAGGCTTTTCTGATCAATCTGCATACGGGTGAACACAGCCTGCTCTCCCCGGCTTTGATGAATGTTGCTGAAATAGCGCTCAGCGAGGATAAGAAGACATTGATCTTATGCGGCAGTGAATATCAGGATATCCGTCAGCCTTATTCAGTCATTTTAAAAGTTGATCTTGATACTCAGGAAACAGAAACATTATTGGCAGATAATCAATACAATGTCAGTCATATCGCATTAAGTAAAGATTGTTTGATCTTTACCGGCACGGATTTAAAAACATGGGGTACAAATGAAAATGATAAATTCTTCTTTTGTGATTTACACACCAAAGAGCTGACATGTTTCTTTGATCCTGACTGGGGAATCGGTTCAAGCGTTGGTTCTGACGCGAAGCTCTACGGCGGCACCAATTTTAAATATGTCAACAATAAGCTTTACTTTATCGCTACGGTGGATAATGCGTCTAATCTGTATGAATTGACATTCGATGGTGAATGCAAGGCGCTGACTCAGCAGGAAGGCAGTGTTGACTGCTTTGATATATTTGATCAAACATTGGTATTTATTGGTATGCGTGATATGCTGCTTCAGGAAGTCTACCAGCTCAAGCAGAATCAAGAAATAAGACTGACCGATATCAATACTGCTGCCTTAACGGATACCTATGTTGCCAAGCCTGAGAAGCTTTCCTTTATCAATGAGGATCAGGAACGCATAGACGGCTGGGTGCTGAAGCCTTATAATTATGATCCCAATAAGAAATATCCGGCAATTCTGGATATTCATGGCGGGCCTAAGGTAGTCTATGGTGAAACCTTCTTTCATGAGATGCAGGCATGGGCATCACAGGGTTATTTTGTATTCTTTGCCAATCCGCATGGCAGTGACGGCCGCGGGAATCGCTTCATGCATATGGTAAATCGTTATGGCACCATTGATTATAATGATTTGATGACATTTACTGATGAGGTATTAAAGCAATATCCGGCGATAGATCATCAGCATATCGCGGTGACCGGCGGCAGCTACGGCGGTTTCATGACCAACTGGATCATCGGCCATACAAATCGTTTCTGCTGCGCGGGCAGTCAGCGTTCAATAGCTAACTGGATCAGTAAATCATTAACTACTGATATCGGTTATTATCATAACATGACTCAAATGGCTGCGACACCTTGGCAGAACGTTTCAAAGATGTGGGACTTTTCACCTTTAAAATATGCGGATCGATGTATCACACCTACCTTGTTCATTCAATCCGATGAGGATTACCGATGCTGGATGTGCGATGCCATGCAGATGTTTCATGCTTTAAAGCTACATCACGTAGAAACGAGAATGTGCTTATTTAAGGGTGAAAATCATGAGCTATCGAGAAGCGGAAAACCAAAGCATCGGCTTAGACGATTAAAAGAGCTGACGCATTGGTTTGACCGATATTGCAAATAGAAAGCAAGCTGTGTTCCAAAATTCTGAAACACAGCTTTTATTTTGCCTGTTCGACAAGCAGATCACGCATGGCTCTGGCTGCGATGCTTAGACCATGATGATTATCCTGAATCAGACAAATCGTGCGGTCTAATGTTTTTTCAACTAATTGTATTTCAATGATTTCACCTTTACTTAACGCTTCCTGAGCAAACTCAGCCGGAATAAAACCTAAACCCAGACTGTTTTTAACCATCGGCAGAATTAAATCAGAGGTCGCAATTTCAATATCAGGTTCCCATTCCAAACCATGATCCAGATAGAATTTATTATAAAGCTCATAGGTACGGGTATTCTGCGCCAAGCTGATCAGCGGATATTGCGTCAGTTCTTTTAAATGCAGCTTTTTATTAGCTAATGATGAGAATGACGATGAGGCAATCAATATTTCATGAATTGTTTTAAGTTTAATCTCTTGAAGTGAACCGCTGACTTTAGCAGGTGATGTCACTACCGCAAAATCAATTTGACCGCTTTTTAACGCACTGATGGCCTGCGGGGTGGTATAATTAAAAATTTTCAAACGCACAGCCGGATAAGTCTCATGAAATTGACGCAGGATCGGCAGCAATAAGCCATGCAGCGCTGTTTCACTGGCACCGATATAGAGAATGCCGCTTTGCAGACCAGCGTTTTGTGACAGCTCTGCCTCTCCTCTCTGCAACTGTTCAAAGGCGATGGCAGCATGTTTATAAAGCTGCTCCCCTTCAGCGGTTAACGTGATGCCGCGATTATTTCTTATAATCAGCCGGCAGCCTAATTCATTTTCAAGATTATTGATGACCCGTGTTACATTGGGCTGACTGCTCATTAATGCAGCCGCTGCCTGTGTCATACTGCGGTATTTTGCGACATAGTAAAAGATACGGTAATATTCAAAATTAACTGCCATCAGCGACCTCCCGGATATAACTATTTATTATATCAGCTATATCAACTATATATTATTCATCTGATACTATATAGAGTATAATACGAAGCTGGTTAGGGTTCAATCTTTTATACAAAACAGTAAAGGGATGATGTGTATGAATAACGATTTAACCGTAGGAAAGCCGTCAAGCGTCTTGTGGAAATTCTGCTTGCCGCTGTTTGGCAGTATCCTCTTTCAGCAGCTATATAATATCGCTGACAGTTTTGTGGCAGGTAAATTCATCGGTGAACAGGCATTAGCTGCCGTTGGGAACAGCTATGAAGTAACCTTGATCTTCATTGCCTTCGCATTTGGCTGCAACATTGGCTGTTCAGTTGTTGTATCACAACTATTCGGTGCTAAAAATTATCATGATATGAAAACCGCAGTCACTACAACATTAATTGCCAGTGCTGTTTTATGCGGCTTATTAATGCTGGGCGGTCTGACACTTTGCACCTTGCTGTTAGAGCTGATTCATACGCCCTCAGAAATTATCGCAGCTTCAAAACTATATCTCGATATCTATATCTTAGGGCTTCCTTTTATGTTTTTCTATAATGTTTCAACCGGCATCTTTTCGGCATTGGGTGATTCACGGACACCCTTTATTTTTCTGGCGATTTCCTCATTATCCAATATTGGCGTCGATATCCTTTTCGTCAAAGCATTCCGGATGGGTGTGGCCGGTGTCGCATGGGCAACCTTTCTCTGTCAGGGAATCAGCTGTATCCTCGCACTTACCGTCGTATTGAAACGACTTGCCGCAATTAAAACGGAAGGCCGGGTTCAGCTTTATTCCTGGGTGATGTTTGGCAGAATCGCGCGGATTGCCATCCCAAGCATTCTCCAACAAAGCTTTATCTCCGTAGGCAACATACTCATTCAAAGTGTCATCAACAGCTTTGGCGCCAGTGTGATCGCCGGGTATTCAGCCGCGGTTAAACTGAATAACATGGTCATTACCTCGTTTACTACCTTGGGCAATGGAATCTCTAATTACACAGCGCAAAACCTCGGTGCTGATAAGCCGCAGCGAATCAAAGAAGGCTTTCATGCAGGCATCAAAATGGTCTGGCTGATTTGTGTGCCGCTCGTGCTGCTGTATCTGTTTGCCGGCCGCTGGCTGATCTATATCTTTATGGATCATTCGACAGGGCTGGCGATAGATACCGGTGTTCAGTTTCTAAGTATCCTGTCTCCCTTCTACTTCATCGTTTCCGCTAAACTGGTTGCCGACGGCATTCTGCGCGGCGCAGGTATGATGTCACAATTCATGACAGCCACATTTACCGATTTACTGCTGCGTGTAATTTTAGCCGCTGTGCTCTCACGCTTCTTTGCGGCAGCCGGCATCTGGTGTGCATGGCCGATTGGCTGGACGATCGCCACAGCCTTATCACTTTTCTTCTATCGCAAAGGAACTTGGATCATTGCCGATCAAAAAACTCAGCTTGCCGCCGCAAATTAAAACAAGAAAGCATATGCTCTCTTGCTTGATTATAACAGTCTGGAAAATGCCAGCAGAATCAAAAAGGCTCCGCTCAGCCATGACAGATCCCAACGGAGACGTCCTTTCATCACCTTGCCAATCAACAATCCCAGCTGTACAAATAATACACAGACAATAAAATTAACTAAATACAGGCTGATCGAGGGTGTGATCGATAAACCATAGGCAAAACCGCTGGCTAAGGAATCCATAGATAATGCCGTTGCAAGCATGACCGCCTCTTTTACTGAAAGCGTATTGGAATTATCCACATCCGCTTTCTTTTCATCTTCGGCAATCTCAAGCAGCAATACGATATTCTTGAATTTCACACACATCGGCTGTCGCTTTAATCTTCCCAGCCAGCTTTTCCAAAGACTCTTAAATAAGGAACAGCATCCCAAAAGCATCAGCAGACACGCGCTTAATGCCAAAGCCAGCTGTTCATTTAATAAGCTTTGAATTAAAGCCGCGAAGCTTAAAGACAAGAATAAAAAAAGCGTACCAATAAAAGCGATAATCACTGAGGCAGAACGGTTCACCTTAATGTTATCCAGCCCATAGGTGATACTTACCAGAAACGCATCAAAGCTCAAGGCCATGATGAGAAATAACCATTCAATCATAATTCACCTCAACCTAGTTTATAAATAAGACAGCGTTGTGTGAATATAAAAGCCAGACCGAAGTCTGACTTGCTTTTTATAATTCCTGTATATTTCCTTGTTTATCAGCTAATAATACACTGAGCTTCAGCTGTTTTTTCACCACTGGAGAGATCTCGTTCCACTGTCTGCGAGTCATTGGTGAATCATTAAATGCCAGACTATAATGAATTGAAGGGTCCTGAATCTTTGTTATTAATTCGGTAACTTTACTAGGCAGTGTCTGTTTTCTTCCCCTTTTAATTCCCTGAACATTGATCACCCAGCGTTCATTCTCATGCTGAGCTAATATTTCATTTTTAATTTCTGTATAATCCCAACCATGCTCATCCAGCCATGAACGGATCAATTTACTCAAATCCTCCGTACTGCGTTTCATTTTCTGCTTTTTAGCCAATGCCTTTTCTTCCGGTGATTTGCTTGGCCGTCCCCGCTTCTTGCTTGGGAATAAACGTTCCCGGCTATCTAATTCATCTGTACGATATAGAATCACCAAATGTGAACCGAATCCTGTCTGCCCTTTTGGTCTTCTCAGAATTTCATCCCCCGTCAATGCCAGCTTATACATCGCCTGACAGCATGTCGGCATCGTCGCGTGATTCGGTGATACCTCCGCATGCAGCCCTTTGGAAGAAATTTCGATCGTTTTTAACCCCGCCTTGGCTGCATCTTGTTTTTTCTTTTCTAAAATTTCTAAGTAATCTTTAATACCTGGACCTTTCATTTCGAAATCCTCCTTCAATTGCTACTATTGTAGCGCTTTGGTTTTGTCGAAATCACGCACATAGTGTCACTGATATGAAAAAGAATATCAAAATTTGATGTATAATAGGTAAAAGAGGTGATTTTCATGAACAAGAATATCATAAAGCGTATTTTAAATCTGATTGATACGCTGGAAATTAATAAAACTTCAATTCGTTCCCTGATCACACAACTGGAAAAAGAGTTAAAATTACAGTTTTGTGAAACCAGCCGCGATAGTATTGAAGAAGTAATCAGAATTCTTCAGGCAACCGGCAACCTTAAAACTCTGGAGGACGGCATCGATCTGTCACAGCCGGCAACTGTCTATGCGAAAAGCTATGAGAAATCTGAATGTGAAGCCGTTGCCCTGTTTGAATGCTGTATTCGTGAAATGAAATACCGTCAAGTCCTTTTTTCCTATCTGGATCTTACTTTTCATCCGATTGATCTGATGGCTGATCTTGGCTGTGAGAATCTTGTCTATTTGATGCAGAACAGTCTCTTATTTATTGAAGTGGACGAAGCCCTGTGCCGTTTTAATCCTAACCTGAAACAATATATTAAATGGGTGCTGGAAGATTATGAAAATAAACGGCCGATTATTTCAAGCTGTGTCCGTGCTTTATACACACGCGACATTTACCGTGCTAAGAAAAAGCTTGAAATGCGTAACACTGATTATAAAATGATTGCTTATGACAGCTGTGATGTGATTTTAGATATCCTGCCTGCGATGGGAATTCCCGTTGATCGTGATGAATCAAAAGAACTGCAGACTTTTTTCAAGGACTGCCTGTTTAATGAGTTTAACCATTGCTGCGCTATCTGTGGCATCCATCTGCCGCAGATGCTGATTGCCAGTCATATTAAGCCATTCCGTGACTGTGCCCATGTTTATGAAGCGATGGATAATAACAACGGACTGCTGCTGTGCCGCAATCATGATTACTTGTTTGATCAGGGATATATCAGTTTTGAAGAAAACGGTCAGCTGATCATCTGTTCAGAATTATTAAATGATCCGCATTTTAAAGCGTATGGCATTAACAAGGCCATTCGGTTAAAGGAACGCTACTGCACTCAAAGCCGAGTTGAATTTTTTAAATATCACAAGAAAAACTACTTTAGAAAGCAAAAATAAAAAGACCTCGCAGGGTCTTTCTTTGATTTACTTTCCGTCTGATGGTTCAAGTGAAAATACCTGTTCACCATCTTGTGAAACCAGCAGTTTTCCGCGCGCATAACGCTTCACATAGTCAGGATTCTGCAGCTTCTCTTTTTCTTCTTCAAGATCAGCACGCTCAGCCTCTATTTCACTCGCCACAACCTGTGCTTCCGCAAGGTTCTGCTGTAACTCTCTAGTTGTCATGACTTCATTGAAGACATTATAAATAAAGATACATGAAAAGGCAATAAGAACAACGTTCTTTGCGTGAGACAGTAATTTGCTACGCTTCTTGTTGCCGGATGCTTTCGCATTATCCATTTCTTGTCCTCCCTTTTTTAAGCCTACCCTACTTGTTATTATAGCATACATTTTCTTTTTGACAAGCCTGACAGAGTGAACAATTGGTTTAAAAAGTGATATAAATCTAATATAAAAGGGCAAAAAGAGTAAATAAATCCATTTATAGAAGCAGTAGAAGCCTATCGCAAAGAGTGCTATACAGTAAATTTGGGTTTCGCCGCCATTAATTTGATAAAGGCAATAATAAAAAATACACGTTGCAGACAAGGTTAACAGTGTTGTCCAAAAGCAGCGGGCAAGCCTTGAAAAATGAGCGCTGATCAATGAGTAAAGGCTGAAAATCATGGCAAACATAACACCGCCGAGAAAATGCGCAATCAATGACTGCAGCTGCTGCGGCAAAAGCATTATTTAAAGAGCCTGCTGATCAGTGATTCCTTGCCGTTTCCTTTCTTATTGGTGATGTATTCAATTGAATCAATAACACCCTTTATGATTACATCGCCATGATCAGTATCCATCTTGGCAAGGGTCAAATCTTTACCATGCACAACCATCCAGCCTTGCGATGTATCCATCAGAAATTCATTCGCGTCAAAGCTGTCAATTAATTTTACACCCGATAGCTCTAATACTTTTCTGTCTTTAAGTGACAGGTTATGGTAAGGATTGGTTTCAAAGTGGAAGCCATTTGCTGTATCATTCATAGATATCCCTCCTGCTATATTCTATGAACAACTTTTAGAAATTATGAATATGCTGGCAAACTGTTATAATAAAAAAGATACTCAATGCTATTGACATTGAATATCTGATTCTCATCAGTGAGGGATTTGAATTTTTACTTAATGTAGCTTAAATTATAATTAGAATCTGCAATCGCGTGTTGATGATTATTATAAGCAGAAGCATCAAAAATCAATTTCTGATAAGATGTTTTGCTATTGGTTACAAATGGTCCACATTCTAGACCAGCATCTGTAACCCCCACACAAGCAGCTAATTCAGGTCCGCTTATCACTGCTGCACTGGACTCCACCTTTCTGGTACTTGGGGTATCTGTATATTTAATATTTAAGAACGAACCTGTAAAAGACCAATTTGACGCACTCACACGCACAACAGAAGCTGATTACAACAATGCCATGAATACATTTGACCTCCTTTTTTATAGCATAAATATATGATCACAAATGGATAGTACCTCATCATCATGACTGACAAGGATTACAGTGCTTCCCTCACTTCTGAATTGCTTTAAAATGTTCAGAACCTTCCACTTGTTTTCATTATCTAAAGATGCCGTAGGTTCATCAGCAAAGATATATTTTGATTTTTTTAGCATGGCCTTAGCCAAGGCTACTCGCTGCTGTTCACCTCCGGATAATTCATAAACTTTCTTATCTATACATTCTTTGATCCCTAGTTTTTCAAACACAGTTTCCACTTGTTCTCGCTGCTGCTTTTTTGAAAATTTTCTAAATGGATAAATTACCGAGCAATTATCGAATGCCGTTTCATCATCAATTAAACCAAAATTTTGAAAAATAAATGAATTTTCGTATTTCAGTTTATTCATTATTTGCTTATTAGTTTTAATAATTTCACCCTCATAGTTCACAAAACCCTCATCAGCTTTTTCAATCAAGCCCATAATATTCAAAATGGTGGTTTTACCGCTGCCTGAACGACCTTTTATTCCATAAATACTGTTTGTTGGTATGGTTAGTGAGACATGCTTCAAAACTTCTTTTGTACCAAAACGTTTACTTACATTGTTCAGCTCTATCATTTGAATCGCCTCCTCATTTTTATTACTGCAATTAAACCCAAAAGGATAAACAGACACATATAGATCATGATTGTGTATAAGACATCTGCCGGCTTAGCTATGATGTTCAATAGACATGCCATGAACATATACAGAATGATTTCTTGCATACAATTCTTTATTTGCAGATAGGAATGTCCTTCATAAGCCAATATCTTATAGCGTTTCCTGTTTTTATAATAATCCGCTTCAAATATCTGAACAATCAACAAACTATAGATACCTAAAAGAATGCACATAAGAATCACATCATTTTTATATCCTTGGACAAGATAACGTGTATTATTGATATAAACATCCTTTAAACTCTTCACCTTTAAAAAGTGTTCTAGATTATGTTTATCAAATAGACTGTCAAGATATACCTGCGCTTCTTTTAAATTGCCTTCATAATAGAAATTCATCATATTTATTTGGTAATTATCTTTCCCAACCTGTGTTACAAATAATGGTTTTTCGTTATTATAACGATCACTCAAAAAATAATTACTGCTGTAATTTATTAAGTTTTCATTATCAATATACACTACCTCAATATCTATATCTGAAAAAAACATGCTGCTCATAATTTTCACCAAAGAAGCTTCTGATTGAGTACAATTTGGCGGAATGATAATATATTTCTTATTAAAATCCATATCTATCAATACATTATTGTGCTTTAAATAATTATGATCAACGATATAATAATCATCTTCCCCTAAGTCATTGTCTGATGTGGTATATTCAAAAAGTCCGTTTTGGGTTTCTAATTCATGTTTTAATGAAGCTAATTCTTCACTTCCAAAAGGATATTTATGTCCGGCTACCCACAATGACGGTGTATATAAATTACGATATAAATCTTGATAATAGGCATCATTCATAATATATTGAGTCAGACTCACAGTACTTTTCATCCCTTGGATTAAAGAACTATTGCCAATAAAGCATGTTGTTAAGAGGACTAAGAGTAAAGTTCTTAAACTCAAACTGATTTTATTAGACCCTTTTAACGAACTATTGATTGGTACTTCATAAATAAACAACACTGTCAGCAGTGAACAGAGTGCATATAATATAGAGATACCAATCACTAATTGAACAAATTTCAAATCGAAAACATTCCATAAGCTCATAGGCAAGCGAATGAGAATTTTCGCAAGCAGATTCCCTAAGATAAACATATAAAGCTTTGAAAAATAAGGTTTGATTGATAAGATATAAGCTAAATCAAAATTATTATAGCCTTCTAATTTCAATACAGATAATTTTTTATATTTTGAGAGGATGTCTAAATTAAAGATAAAAACAATTAATATTAAACCTAAATAAACGAAATTTTCCTCAGGTTCTTTATATTTATAATCCGAATGCCGCTCGATATAAGAGCTTGTGAAGTTCATTGTAGAAAACTGTGTTTTCATCGCTTGTATGAAACGATCAATATCTTTACTGCTATTTTCATTTACAAGACTAAAGCTGTAATTGACTTGTAAAATTGGATCACCGGCATCTATTTTCTTTATCGCAAAACGTGAATCATCCAGTATCGTATATATTTTTCTGCTATCATCTGCCGCATCCGTAGCATATGGATCAAAATCAATTAAATTATCAATTTCTGATTGATTCAAAATAATCTTGGAATAATAATCTGAATCATACGAATGCGCATAAACGATCGATTCATAATCATTATCACTAAGAAGTGTATAATAATCTAAGTTATATTGTTTTAAAATATTAGCTAATACCTCGAAGTATTCATTGCAATCCACATTTTTAAAATCACCGTTTACATTTACAGTATAATAATGATCTTTATTATAATTGAATAGATTGGATATTTGTTCTGTATCTACTTTTTTCGCAGACAGGTAAAAAATCATAAAGAACAAAATAATAAACATGAGTGTATACTTCTTACTTTGTTTCATTAGAAATTCCTCCCTTATCGCTGGTAGAAGATTTCAATTATTATAATATTGTAAGGCATTCATTTATTGTTTAAATTCTACCTTTTATTTTTTTGATAATCAACGCAAATGTTTCGACAATTTTGCTTTTTTTTTAAAAGAAATGCACTTTTATAATCATTTTCTTTAATATATAAATCAATAAGGATTTCTTAATAGAATTTATGAGCACATCCAAACAGACAAATTATCGATGATAGTATATCAATCAATCAATATGATTGCAGTTTTTCCATTCCCTTCCCCTTTTTATAAATCTAAACACAATTTATACCTTGTGTCTATCATGAAATATCGAAACATTTCCACAACTTATAGTTTTAGGTATACATATTCTCCGAATAACTGCTAAATGTCATTACTTTCCCGTCCATTTACCTTCACCCAATCTCTGAATTGCTGGCGATCATTAAATGTTATTATTTCACTCACGAACAGCTATCCTCCGTATTATAATTATGAATTTATATTCTGAATGATTTATTGCCTTTAAAAATACTATTACCGCATCTAATACAAAAGCTGTTTTTGTCTGAATTCAGAAGGACTTTGCTGGTAAAATTTACGAAATGTCTCCGCATAATAACTGGCACTGCCAAAGCCTACGATCAAAGCAATTTCACTCACGGTAAGATCACTTTTTCGCAGATAGGTAAGACTCTTATTCAATCGATATTGGTTTAGGTAAGATATTGGTGTCTGTGATAAAAACTTTTTAAATAACTGACAGCATTTACTCTCCCCGACCGAACCTGCTGCCGCTATTTCTTTCAAAGTTATTGTTTCCGCATAATTTTTCTGAATATAACCAACCATGTTGCGGATTATTGTCAGATTGCCTGACTGTTTCTTCGGCACTGTTTCAACCGGCAGATTATCGCAAAGATAAAACCAAATGGCAGAAAAAGCAGCTTGGCAAGCCAAGGGTGCTGCATTTTTATGTCTATTTTCATAGATGGCATAAATCTGTTTGAGGATTTCAGACTGCCAGTTATTATTCTTATTCAATTTGATATAAGGCAGCGCGTCATTATTGATTATGGGTGAAACAAATTCCTGTTCATATGCCGGTGTTGTACATAGCAGCAGCGGATGAAACAATATACAGATATAGTCGCAATCCTTTCGCTCATTTGAAAAGCCATAATGTACCTGTCTTGAATTAATGAAGATTCCCTCATCCTCATGCAGACGGATAATATTGCCATTCACATTGTAATCCATGAACCCGTTAATTATATAGATGAGTTCAATATCATCATGCCAGTGGCTCGGCGCTCTAAAGTTCAGACACTGGGAAAGCATCGCCCTGCGGATATAGATTGGATAATTCAGTGAATCATAGTGTACCTTTTCTGATCGGTCATCCTTCAGTTCAATAGTCATATAATTCACCTCACAGGATTGTTATTGAATTTGATATGAAAATGATATGATACTATTAGATAGCACAGTATAATTATAACAATAAAGGTAAACATTACAAGGAGGCAGGCTATGTTTGCAGATTATCATGTACATACGGATTTCAGTGATGATTCCCGTTATCCATTAGAGGATGTAATTAAAGACGCCATTGCAATGAAAATGGATGAGATTTGTATCACCGATCATGTTGATTATGGTATTAAGGTTGACTGGGACAGCGGTAAAGAAATCGTCTGCCGGCACGGCGATCCGCTGGCAAATGTTGATTATCCTAAATATATGCGTGCAATTAAAGATATGCAGTCAAAATATGGGGATAAAATAACGATTAAAACCGGTCTTGAGTTTGGTATCCAAATGCACACGATCGATCAATTTGAACAGCTTTTTCATCGCTATCCATTTGATTTTATCTTATTATCAGTTCATCAGGTAGAGGATAAAGAATTTTGGACACAGGATTTTCAGCGCGGCAGAAGTCAGCAGCAATATAATGAACGTTATTATGAGGAAATGCTTAATCTTGTGGAAAACTATCAAAACTATAGTGTACTCGCTCATATGGACCTGATTACCAGATATGATGAGGCCGGTATTTATCCCTTTGAGAAAATTAAGCCATTGATTAAGAATATTCTTAGTATTGTTATCCAGAATGGCAAAGGCATTGAATTTAATACCTCTTATGGCCGTTATGGTTTAAATGATACAACGCCTTCTATTGATATTTTAAAGCTGTATCATGAGATGGGCGGTAAGCTTATTACCATCGGCAGTGACAGTCATAAGCCTGAGCATCTTGGCGTCGGCTTTGATGAAGCAAAACGGATACTAAAGAAACTTGGTTTTGAAGCCTTCTGCACTTATCAAAATATGCAGCCTATCTTTCATCAATTATAACTAAAAAGCAATCAGAAATGAACCACTGATTGCTTTTTATAATTATTAGATTTTTTTGGTTTCCAAGCTGATTTACTCAAATTTCAGCCGACATTCGACACCTTCATAGGATACGCATCCTTCATTTGCTTTAAAAACAATCTCTTTGACAAAGCTGAAACCCAATTTTGTCAGGACACCCTTTGAAGCCTTGTTTGCATTTGCAACTCTTGCGAGAATTACCTTTAATTCAAGAGTATTTTTCGCAAAGTCTAGAATCGCCTTCATCGTTTCTGTGGCATATCCATGACCCCAATACTGGCGGTTAAAGTTATAACTGACCTCAAACAAATTATATTCCTCTTCATAATAAATAAGTCCGGTTCCAATCAATTCACCGCTTTCCGCTAAGACCACGGCCCAGCGATACCAATGATCAGAGGGTATCTGATTCATTTCAAAAGTAATCCATTCCTTAGTTTTCTCAAGATCGTTATGACTGCACCAAAACATATATTTGGCAACCTCAGGATCACTCTCCCAGCCATTAAATACATTCACTGTATCCCCTTCACAAAAAGGCCTCAACAAAAGTCTCTTTGTTTTTAGAATCGGTGTTTCCATAGTTACCTCGTTTTCTGAACAGTTCCTTACCTTTTAAACTTAATCACCAACGCTGGCAGATTTTCAATTGCATCCTCGATGTCAATCACCAGTTTATCACCCATCTGTAAACCCGCATGAAGCGGTGTGATCAGTTCAGCCTGACTGCCCTGCGGCAGTAATTCCAAATGTCTGCTTGTCAGCTTGGTACATAATGCATAGACAGCTTCATCAGTACATGTATAATAAATCTCACCGCCGTCAATTTGTTCATGCTGGAGCTTGTAAGGCCGTGTTTTATAGATAGCTTCCCCGTGTATTTTAAGCCAAGCGCCTAATTCTTTTAAACGCTGTGCCTGCAGCGGGCAGATGCTGCCATCTTTTTTAGGCCCAATATTGATCAGCAAATTACCGTTATAAGCAACAGTATCAATCAAGAGCTCAATCAGTTCTCCTGAGGAAATCAATTCATCCTCGCCTTCAAGCTCATTGTAGCCAAAGGAATGACCGATACCGCGTGTCATTTCCCATTTTTCACTCAGTGAACGTTCACCCATCTTATATTCCTTTGTCGTATAATCGTGATAACCCTCACCCCAGCGATCATCAATGACACCTTCAGTGACCGTGTTATAGTAATGGGCCAGCAGTTCAGGAAGCCGCTGCAGTCCGGCATAAGGCCATAAGATATCATTCCAGATCAGGCTTGGTTTATATTCATCAATCAATTCCTTTACCTGATTAAAGGCGTAATCAGCATATTCCTGCGCATCATTATCCGGATGATCTACCTGATACTGACTCATCATTGGCTGCTTTGAATACTGCCAGTCAATGATTCCTGAATAATAAACACCTAAACGTAAATCATTGGCCTTCAGTTCTTGATTCAGTTCCTTAAGAATATCTCGTTTTGGGCCTGTCTTCACTGAATTAAAATCCGTATACTGACTGTCCCACAGACAATATCCCTCATGATGCTTCGTTGTCAGTACCACATAACCGGCACCTGCTTCTTTAAATAAATCAGCCCATGCCTTAGGATCAAAATGCTCGCAGGTCAAGCCTTCCGTAAACTGGTTGTAATCAAAATCCTTGCCATAGGTCTTTACATGATGCTCATAGGTAGGGCCATAACCGATTCTCAATGAATTGAGATACCATTCCGCATAGGGATTATAAGCATACCAGCGCTCATCAAGCTCAACCTCGCCCAACTGCTTGCCAAGCGGCGCATAGGCCGGCACTGAATAGAGTCCGAAATGAATAAATATTCCCAGCTTGCAGTCATTGTACCATTCAGGCACCTGATGGCTCATCACCGATTCCTTTGTGGGCTTAAATTGTTCAGTCTGTAATACCGACATATTGTTTATATTCCTCCATCGTCATTTCCGGTTTGAAATTTTTCTTGATATTATCAGCCAAAGATGGCTCTTCAAGCAGATCAAGCACACTCATTGCCACAATCTTCGCAGGCTCAATGTAAACTTCCTGTTCACTGATTACTTCTAAATCCTTGCCATGCATCGTCCCTTTAAAGCCGGTATAGCCGAATTGAATGGTTGGAATGAAACAGCCAAGGTCACCGATATCACCTGCCGCGACACTCTTCTCGTCAGTTAAAATCTGATCCGCAGTAGTGAATTCAAGCATATTTTTATAAATAATCATGCTTAAATCATGATTCTGATGGAATGGCAGATAGCCCGGCATATCATGTACTTCACATTCACCATTTAAAGCCTGCGCGCAGTGTTTGGCGGTATGCGTCAGCTGATCGCTGATCGATTGCAGTTTCTGAGTATTGAAAGAGCGCACATATCCCTCATAAACAACATGCGACGGAATTGAATTAACCGTATCCCCGCCCTTAGTAATCATGCCGTGAACGCGGTTTTTGTCTTCATCAACAAAGGTTTCACGAAGCATCCCGACAGCACTTTGAAATAATGCGAAAGCATTTAATGCATTCACACCCTGATCCGGACAGACAGCAGCATGTGAAGCCTTGCCGATGAAATTATATTCTTTATACAGAAAACCAGCCAATGTGGAATCGACGGAAAATTTATAACCGCGATACTCACCCATGCCATGCATATGAATACATAAATCGATATCATCAAAACAGCCGGCAAGCAGCATGTTGGTCTTTCCTGATAAGGTTTTAATCTTACCGGCTTTCTGCAGTTGTTTACGGTAAGCCAAATCACAGAATTCTTCTGCCGGTGTAAAAAACAGCGTAATCGTGCCGCCATTCTTTACATCCAATTTCTTCAGGGCGGTAATCGCGCTCAGCATGATGCCTACCTGTGTTGAATGACCACAGCTGTGAGCCGCATGATCAACAGGATCCGCACAGCGGTGCCCCTGAGTAGGTATCGCATCTAATTCACATATCAGACCGATATGCGGTTTGCCGGAACCGATGGTAATTTCAAACCCTGTCTCAAAATATTCTTTGCTGACGGTGAAGCCTTCTTTTTTCAAAAAGTCTTGAATCAATGCTTTAGTCTTATGCTCCTTAAAACCTAATTCCGGTGTTTCAAACAATCTTTTGCTTAATTCAAGGATTTCATTTGACTGACTGTCAATCAACTCGATACATTGTTTTTTCATAAAGCTCCTTTCAAAATAAGTAAACCCGGAATGATCCGGGTTTGTTTAATAATTGTTATCTAAGTATTTAATATCTTCTAAAAAATACTCAATGAACTTATCCCGATTACCATGCATTAATACTAAAGTATTGCATTTATTCGGATCATTTTCTTGTTCATTTACGACACTCATACCGCGTGTATAGCTGCCATGCGTCACGATATGCACAGGACACATCTTGGTCTCGAACAGTTCAGGATGCAGCAGGTGCATTACCGGTACTAAATCGAAAATCGGTGATGTCGTATAACTTCTTTTACGGCCCCATTCAGAGAAGAACTGAAGCAGGTCATGAACCAGATCGCTGACATAGCCCTGACCCTTTAAAGCATCGATCTCACTGTGCTTAATCGCTACCTCATTACAGATTTCAATAGCGCTTAGCACCAGCGGTACACCCGCTTCAAATACGATTTTCGCTGCATGCGGATCGGCATACAGATTAAACTCAGCTCGTTCAATAATATTCCCTGAATACAGGCTGCCGCCCATAATCGTAATGCATTCAATTTTTTCTTTCAGATGCGGATAAGTCTTAAGCAGCATCGCTACATTTGTCAGCGGCGCTAAAGCGATAATCGTAACCTGATCCTCACATTCCTCAAGACATTGGCGCATGAATTCAAGCGCGTGCGCCTGAATCGGCATAATCTTTGGCTCAGGCAGTACAGGACCGTCCAACCCGCTTTGACCATGAGCACTTTGCGGCTCCGGCTTCAGCAGGATCGGCTCTTGATAACCCCTTGCCACTTTACCGTCAATACCCAGATAAGTAAGTACGGAACAGAGATTTTTAGTAACCTGATCCGTTAAGTTATTGCCGCATACCGTCGTATAACCGAGAATTTCAATTGCTTCCGGATGTGCGAGACATGACAGAATAGCCATGATATCATCGTGTCCCGGATCACAGTCAATAATTACTTTACGTGACATGAATTACCTACTTTTTAGCTTTCTGATATTCACGCACTGACAGCATAACCAGACCAATCAATACGCAGACATAAGGAATGATATTTACCAGCTCGGCCGGCAGATTTGTCAGAATCAGCTGGTTTACTACACCCTGAGCAATCGCAAAGACAATGGTTGTAAGCACAACAATCAGGAAGTTGCCTTGACCAACCGCCTCAGCAGCGATACCGATCCAGCCTCTGGATGCCGTCATGTTGCTTGAGAACATGGACAGATAACCCATAGACAGATAAGCACCTGCCATAGCTGCCAGAATACCCGAAAGGATAATAGCGATTAAACGCACTTTCTGAACCTTAACACCTACTGATTCAGCTGTATGCTCATCAAGACCGCAAGCCTTCATACGCAGACCGAATGGTGTCTTATAAACAAGAATCCAAATCAAAATCGCAAGTACGATGCAGACATAGGTTAAGAAATAATGTCCCGATATAATCTCTCCGAGGATGGGTATGTCCTTAATCACCGGTATGTCAATCGTTGGCAGTACCTTTGAAGGCAATGCAGCCGTTGTGCCCTTGGAACCTGTCCATACTAACAGCAGCCATACGCTGAAGTCAGCCGCAAACAGGTTCAGGGCAATACCGATCATGATTGGATTCGCCTTCATCTTCATCGTAAAGAAGGCCATGACCAAAGCCATAATAATACCGATACCAATAGCGCCTAATAAACCAAGCCATGCACTCGCTGTCATTGCACTGAAATACACGCCGAACAAGGCAGCCATGATCATGATACCTTCAACCGCGATATTTGGAATACCGGAAATCGAAGCAACATAGGCACTCATTGACGCAAACATCAAAGGTACACCTACACGGATAACAACGAAAATAAATGCCGGAGTAAAGAAGGTTGAAACAATATCAATATTATTCATCTTTCATTTCCTCCTTTTCATTTTTAAGCAGCTGTTTTTCACGCCACTTCTTCAAGAAGTACTGTGAAGAAATCAGCAGACATAGAATAACCTCAACAATTGATACTAACTTAACATCGATAACCGGGCTTGAGTTAGCTAATAATTGCGCACTGGCACGCAGATAACTGATACCGAAAGCCGCAATCAATACACCGATCGGATGATTTTTTCCAAGCATTGCCATCAATGCACCGGTAAAGCCTAAGCCTGGCAATTGTGTCCAGCTGAAACGTTTATAAGTACCCAGTAATTCAATGGCTGAACCGGCACCGCCTAAGAAACCGGCGATTAAATGCACAGCCATGAATAACGCGAATGAACTCATTCCTGAATACTTCGCAAAACGATCATTTAAACCAGTCATACGAATCGTATAGCCCAGTTTTGTCTTAAATAACAGAATATAAATTGCTGCCACAGCAATCAGCATTAAAATCAAACCGCTGTGCACCTGCGTTCCATCCATGATAATCGCTAATTTGGCAGAACTTGTAAATGGTGCTGATGCATTGCCTGAAACACCTTCAACAGCCAGATAAGTTTTAATCAGATAGAAGCCGATACCAAACAGAATACTGTTCATCATCAAAGAAATAACCATTTCATTCGCATTATATTTAGCTTTCAGATAACCTGGCAGCAAGGCAATAATCGCTCCCACGATACCAGAGGCAAGAATACAGATCCCTGAATCAATGAAACCATTTCCTGTCAAAGGAATCGAACCAACCGCAAAATAGGTACATACAACACCGCAGATATAGAAGATACCTTCTGTACTCAGGTTAAACAAGCCAGTTCTGAAATACAGCAAGGTAGCTAAACCGGCAAACGTCAGCGGCACCATCTTAATCAATACATAACCGAAATAGAATTTACCCTGCAGCGGATAAGTAAGCAGCTGAATAAAATCATCAACCGGTGTCTTTGATACAAAACACAAAACAATAAAAGTTACAAATAAAGCGATAACAATAGAAAGCAGCATACGGATAATTTCAAAAGGCAGATCATCCGTCCACTTGATTTTCTTTTTTGCTACACCATTCTTCAGTGGATTACTCATAGACAGCCCCCCTGATCTCTTCTTCACTCTGGTGCTCAACACCAAGCATATAAAGACCTAGCTGACTTTCCGTAATGCCTTTCAGACTCTCAAAGTAAGCTACGATCTCACCTTCATACATGACCAGCAAGCGGTCACTCAGCGCCATAACTTCATTTAAGTCAGCACTGACTAACAGCAATGCAGAGCCATTGTTACGCATATCAATCAGCTGATGATGAATATAGTTGGCACTGCCGATATCAATACCGCGTGTCGGCTGTTCAGCTACCATCAAATGCGGATTAGTATTCCACTCACGGGCTACTACAACTTTCTGAATATTACCACCGGATAATGAATCGATTTTATCATTCTCAGACTTCGTCTTAACGGAGAACTTCTCAATCAGGCGCTTGGCCTCATTATGGATATTCTTGGTTTTTAAAAAGACTTTACCACTTAAATCACTACGTTCGTAATATGTAGAAATCATATTATCAGCAATACTAGCTTCAGCTGCGATACCATCACGCATACGATCCTCAGGAATATATGAAAGACCGCTTTCACGTTTTTGATAAATACTCATGCCGCCGACATCAACACCGTCAATCTTAATCACACCCTCCTGCTTATTGCGCAGACCGGTGATAATTTGAATCAGTTCCTCTTGTCCATTGCCCTGAACACCGGCAATACCGAGGATTTCTCCCTGCTTGATCGAGAAATTAATATCATGCAGCTTCTTAACACCTTTTTCAGCAAAGCTCAGACCGGCAACATCAAGAATCACCTTAGCGTCCTCAACCGGCTTTTTAAACTCATCATATGAATTTTCAAGCTTTCTGCCGATAATCAGCTCTGTCAGCTGATCAATCGTAACATCCTTCGCGTCATGCGTTCCTTTAGTTTCACCGTTACGGATAACTGTAATACGGTCTGAAATCTGTTTAACTTCATTCAGCTTATGGGAAATAAAGACGATCGTATGACCTGTTTCTTTAAAGTATTTCAGCTGTTCAAACAATGCCTCAGTCTCCTGCGGTGTTAATACAGCTGTCGGTTCATCAAGAATAATCAACTCCGCATTGCGGTACAGTGTTTTCAAAATTTCAACCTTCTGTTTAGCACTAACCGTCAGCGCGCTGACCTTCTGTGTAACATCGACATCAAAATTATATTTCTTAGCCAGTTCCTGCGTCTGTGCAATTGCTGACTTCATGTCAATAAACACACCTTTTTTAGGTTCACTGCCCAATACGATATTCTGCGCAACTGTGAAGGAAGGAATCAGCATAAAATGCTGATGAACCATACCGATACCATTCTTGATCGCTTCCATTGAATCGTTAAAATGCACTTCATTCCCTTTATAGTAAATTTTACCGTTCGTCTGCTTTTCAATGGCAAATATAATCTTCATCAATGTTGATTTACCGGCGCCATTCTCACCAACAATGGAATGAATTTCGCCTTTTCTGAATTCAATATTGATATCCCTATTCGCAACAACACCATTCGAATAGATCTTCGTAATATTCTCTAATTTTAAGATTGTCTCATTCATCTGTTCACCTTCTTTTTATACAAAGAATGCTCTAACTTCATTATTAGAGCATTCTTGCATTCAGTTTGAATAATTAATTATTTAGAAGTTAATTCAGCCCATGCAGCTTCATCAGCCTGACAGTCAACAACATCAACTTCGCCAGCTTTTAATTTGTCAGCATATTCTTTGAATTTAGCCATTTCTTCATCAGTCATATTAGCTTTGAAGAAATCATTCTCAGCAACACCAACACCGTCTTCAGCATAACCTAATACTTCAAGTGTACCAAATGGAGCTGTTCCGTCAAGGATTTGTCCAACTGCTCTAAGGATAGCCTGGTCACAGTTCTTCAGACCTGAAGTTAATACGTGGTCAGCAAGATCCGGCTGATTAGCTAATGTAACATGCTGGTCAGCATCAACACCGATTGCCCAGAAGTCAGCTTGTGCAGCAGCTTCGATCATACCGTTACCAGCACCGCCGGCAGCATGGAAGATTACGTCTGCGCCTTGTGAATTCATATTTAATGCAATTTCTTTAGCCTTTGCAGTATCCTGGAAATCACCTACGAAACCGCTTAATACTTTAATATCTGGATTAACATCTCTGGCACCCTGATAGAAGCCGCCTAAGAATTGTTTGATACCGCCGATTTCCATACCGCCGACACAGCCTACAACACCGCTCTGTGATTTAACAGCAGCAACTACGCCAGCCAGATAACCGATATCCTGTGAAGCATAAGCAACACCGTAAACGTTAGGCAGATTGTTTAATTCTGGATCAGAATAGTCAAAGTTGAAGAATTTGATGTCAGGGAATTGTTCCGCAACTTCCAGCATATATGATTCATACTGGAAGTTACCTGAAATGATAACATCATAGCCATCCTGTGCTGTCTGCAGATAAGCAGAAGCCCAGCCAGCTTCATCAGTACCCATTTCTACCAGTTTTGTTTCAACCTTATCGCCGTATTGTTCCGCAACAAGTTTCAAACCATTGTTCGTGATGTCGAAATATGACTGGTCACCGATATAAGGCAATACTAATGCAACTTTCAGCTTTTCATCACCAGATGGCGTATCACCGTTATCTTTTGGTGTGTCAGCTTCACCGCCATTACCTGATGAGCATGCTGCCAGGCCTAGCGTCATAACAGCAACTAAGCAATACTTCAAAAATTTTTTCATTCCTTTTGTCCTCCTAAATGAAAATTTATTGAGAATTAGTAGATACTAATTGACAACTATGTATAATGCAGCGGGAACCGGTCGGTACATATATCCCTGCACAGCCTGATCCTGTAACTGCTTTCATTGCCACCCTATAAGACTCCCCGTCTACTATAATTAAACCATTATTTCTATCGAGCTTCAATAAAAATTTGCAATCATTTGTATCTTTTTTTAGTTTTTTTGCGCTGACTGCCTTTTCTACATTATCCTTTTCAATCAAATTCATTGTATCCGCTTTCAGTTCGATTGCCTGATAATGCATCCAGCCCTGTACATCATAACAGATTTGAACACTTCCGTGTAGTTCTAATTCTAATTCCATTTTGCCAATTGATCCCAGAGCATCGCCAAAGAGTACAAAATCATCGGCGACAACAAGGCTTCCGTTGTCGATTTCAGCCCTATTTCTCAGCGTTGTGCACTGACTTACCTCAATAAAACGCAGTTCGCCATAGTCCAAGCCGTAGTCTTCATTGACCTCATTTTTAAAATCAATAAGCACATCAAAATTGCGGTCCACCGCTGCTTCATGGATTAAAAAACTGCTGTGAAGGATGCGTTCAGCTACCCTCAGCTCCAAACCATATTCTAAAATCAGGTCATCAGAAGGTTCGATCCTGAATGTGTAATCTTTGCGTTCTTTCACAAGAGGAACGAACGCTGACTGTGTTTTTTGCTTTCTGCCCAGCGCATAAACGGAAACTGACAAAGGTAATTCCTGTGGATTGGACAGCGTGAAGCGGATCGTTTCACCCGGATAAACCTTAGGTGAAAAGCTTGGCTGATACCTCGCGTCATAAATATCACAGCTGCGGTAATAGCTTTTCTGTAAGACTTTGCCAACTGTATCAGGAAAGGCATTATTCAGCACACACTTTAAAGCTGAGCCGTCGACGATGCATTGACTTTCAAAATATCGAGTGCTTTCACTCTTAAAGGCATGGGTGCCATAAGGCAGATAAAATCTAAACAGCTGGGTGGAAGGATCCAGCTCGGCCTGATATTTTTCCGGTATTTCTATTTGATGAAGCTTTGCCCCGTAAGCGGCAAAACGCAAAGCGGTATGTGAAATGGTGTCGATATTTTCAGAACCAAGCAAGCTGCTTGATAGGATCAAATCATTAATCGGAGTGATCCACTTGGCATCAATTCCTTCAATGCCCGTCAGCGCTCCCATAATCGAACCGACATTGCCGCATGTGCAGTCGGTATCCCAGCCTGCAGCACATAGCATGGTCATTGTTTTAGAGAAATCATTACCGCCGTAAAGCATCGCCATAATCATAATTGCCGTATTAGGCAGAATATGACAGACACCTTCATATTTATCATAGCCATGTACTTCCTGAATATATTTCAGACATTCATCAGCCGTTTTGCCAGCTTTATAGATTGCCATGATTTCACGCACCAGCTTAGCATAATGACTGTCCGGTTTAATGAAATGCAGGGCTTCTTCAATGATCTGTTCACAGGTATCATGCGTATAAGCCAGCGCGATGCATGCTGCAACAAAACGGCCGCCCTCAATACCGTCTAAATCATGAGTTACACTTGCCATTTTCCCGGCAAGGTCAGCTGCCAGCTGCGGGTCTCCCATGCTGACATAACCCCAGCAGTCACTGAAAATCTGACCGCCGATCTGTTCAGCCATAACTTGGCCGTTCGTCTGCCAAGCACCGCTCAAAGGAGCCTTCATGCCTTCTTTTAACCGCAGATAAGCCGTATGCTCAGTCGCAATACCATCACCGCCCCACCAAAAGAAGCCATGACCTTCACTGAGGATATTTAATACGTAATTTCCCATTTCTTCGCTAGAAATTGATTTGTTTGGATTATAATCCAAAGACCTGACGAAAAACAAAGGGCCGTTGGAATCATCATCAGCGGCAAAAATGCCATAATCGACTGGGTAATGATCCAGCTTTCCATACGTTTCCAGTATCTGCCTATGCGTCCAGTTTTCCACCGGCGCTCCTAAACGGATACCGATGATCTTTCCGAGCCAAGCGGCATATGTTTTTCGATAATATGCTTCAAAATCCATAAGATCTCCTATCTTCAATATGTAAGTATATTTTAACTCATTTTTGATTCGTTTTTAACTATCAATTAGTTAGATTATTAACAAGCCCTATTGATTATGTATTACATGATATATGATCCCAGTCGCGGGTGTGATTTGCATTACACAGCCAGTTCAAAGCATAATGATGCTCCTGCACAACACCTGATTCAAGATTTTCTAATTCAATATGTTTTAAGCGGGCTTCCACACATGTCCAATCATAATATAAAGCCCGGGTATGCATAGTTAAGATTTCACGCTTACTTCTAAGCTTTGCCGCCGTGCATAATTCATCCAGGGTTGAATAAGAGCGGATTATCTTTGACATTTCACTGACATTGCACACACTCTCATAAGTGGCATCCAAGCCATTCAGGCCCAGTGCCCAAAGCAGTACCGCCGCGCATTCATAGCGCCATGAAAACTGAATTGCCGTCTGTTCATCAGCCGCCTCCATCACAAATGCCTTTTCCCGCTCACTTAAAGCATCAACAAATGCAAACTGATCTTTAAGTCTTGAAAATTCCTGTACTCCAAACGCATAACTGCCATCTTCCATTAATTCACACTCTGCCATTACGGATGTCGCGAAGATACAAAGCAGCCGTTTCGCAATGGTTTCAACACTTGGCAATTCAATCGTATCTAATGAAAGCTGAATCGGCAGCATCGAAGCAGCCGCCGGGTAACCGCGTTTTTTTATTTCATCCGTCACATCAATAAAATTCTGTTTATCTTCAGCATCATAAGCTCTTTCTTCATCTATAATACTTTGATGAGCAATCGGACGCCATGTTTCTAAATCACTGGCACCCTCAATTGACAGTAAGAGCTTCGCATCAGGGGTAAACAAGGACATTGACGGATATAAAACGATCGAAGAAGTGCTGCGAGCTGCCGCAAATAAACATTCCATGATCGCATTCGTTCGTGCTTCCTGAGCATCAAGCTGAAAATTCACGCCGGTAATATGATTAAATAATTGAATTTGCTGCATGACACTTGCCATTAGTTCATCATTATTTAAAGGTGCCTGCGCAAAAAAATTCATCATGCCGTCTGTCTGCCCGCGCATTTCCTTCTCATCATCAACTATATGCAGCTCAATTTCACTGTTATCCTGAAGAATCAGCTTCATGGCATGATCTGCAACGAGCACATCAATCGTAAAATCCGCAAATGCTTTTTTAAATGCTTCAAGGATCAAATCATCATTTTTAATCACACTGTATAAAGTTATAACCGCATCTTGCCGATCACTCATACATTGACCTCACTTTCCGCTGACAGTTTATCAGCCAGACTCTCTCTTGTATAATCACACATTAAATTGGGGGCCTGACGCAAAATATCTTCGACCTGAATTTTTTTATCAACAAGCAGTTTCAGCTCATCATCCTGCATGCCTATCAATTCCACAAACACCACCTTGCCATTGGGTGTCTGTATTTCACCGGCTTCATCGAGCTTGGTGATAAACCCGGTAATCTTTGATGTTCCGGCCGCGTCCATCCCCGTTGTCTGTCCGGTATATAGATACTCAAACGGCTGAAAAATCTCATTATTTTGAAAGGTAATACGGGCAATTGACTGCAGGATGCCTGCCATGCAGCGAATCTCAGCCTCCGGATCACGCAAGCCATCTTTTTTTAGCTTTACCGTCAGTTCAAAACCATAGCCGCTGTATTCCTGGTTTTCACTTTCCTTCTCATAAAGCTCAGAAAGCCCATAAGTAACAAAATGATAAAAATCACCGCCGTCATAAACACTGATGCCATCCAGAGGATCGTTGCCGCCCAGCTGCCATGAAATCAAAGTCCCAAAATGGCAAGGCTCCTTCTGATCAGGATACATGTTATCAAATACCTTACTGATTGCATCCCAGCCGGATGAACAAAATGCCGGATCACTATTTTCGCTCATACATTTCTTCCTTTCCTCATGTCAGCAGCTTTTTAGGTTTAATCATTATAACATAGAAACCATATAGTTGTAACCGCTTTTAATGATCAGTAATGCCATTTCATCGCCTTTTTATATTCATCAGGTCAGAAAAAAACTCCTTATCTAAATCATAAGGAGTCTTAAGCTTTATTTACTAAACTGACGGCACATTTCAATCATTTCAAGCGCCATGATTTTAATCGTTTCAGCACTCATGATCTGATCCTCAGCATGCAGCAGAAGTAAGGTTACATCTGTCTTATTGCCATTTGCTTCATTCGTAATCAGTTCAGCATGCGCCTGATGTGCATTCACAAATTCCTTTTCGCCATCTTGAATCAATTGTTCAGCCTTTTCAAAATCACCTTTGCGGGCAATCTGCATCGCCTCGATAAAACAGCTTCTTGCGGCGCCAACACCGGCAATTATTTTAAAACAAATCATTTCTAAACCTTCCATGGTTCTTGCCTCCTTTATTGAATAAACCCAAAGATATTTTCATAAGCAATCATGCTTACTAATTTCATTTCTTCCTCATTTAAATGCCCCGCCAGATTCCGATCGCCAGTATTAGGTATCGGTTTCAATATGATCTGCAATTCAGCGCGGTAATGACTCAGTGCATCATTCACAATGACCACATCACCCACCTCAAACATTGCTTTATCGCAGACTCTTTGCGGTATCGAAGCATGATGATATTTCATTCGCGAATCAACGGTGCGGATCAATATATCACTGCTGTCTGTCCGGCGGTTATGCAGACAGTCAAATACGATTCTTTTTTCCGTTTCAGTAATTGTGTCATCTAAATCAATTTTAACTGTCACTTTATTCGGATCAGCAGCCGCCATCGCTTTTAGTTCTGCCTCACTTGCATAAGCATTGCCGATCAATACATCGTCGATTTCACGGGTTGCGTATAAATACCGAGTCTGCCAGCTTATTGCTTTATCGCGGCACAGCTCAAGGGTCGGCAAGCCTTCATAAACCGGCCAAGGCCCGAATGTGTTTTCTTCATTTGAACTGACAAAGGCAGCATTCGTTAAGTTTAATGCTTTTGTTTTACTATTGAAAAAATGAAATCTTTCTTCACTTAGACCGCTGTAACGCATCGGATAGAAATTATGACAGATCGTCATATTATGCGGATTCGCGCCTTTTTCAATCATGCGGTCAAGATTCAGATACTGTGAACCGTTAAATTCAATCTGTATGCCATAGGGATTCAATGTTAACGCGATATCCTCTAAATCACTGAAATGACCATCCATTCGGATAATGTCTACGCCCATAGCTTTGAAGACCTTTAAGTTAAGCGGATCAGCACCCAGCTTTTTAAATATCTGCGGATTCGTGTCTGCAGAAACTATCATGCCCAACTGATGAGCCCGTGTACAAAGATCGCTGAACGCCTGAATAATCGTTTCAGCTTCACCCGCTGATGAAAGCAGACAGGTAAACAGACGTGTAAAGCCATAGCTGGCCGCCAGACGCATATAAGCGTCATCTTTTTCCTTAGTGGAATGCTGAGGATAAATGGATATACCTAATCGATGCATTCTTGATCCTCCGCTTCTCTGATAATATTCACTAATTCCTTAACTGCCGTTTCAGCCACCACATCATAATCTAACTCGTGATGATACGCATAGCTGACCATGCCGTTATCAGTTGTCGGATCATTGACCCACGCTTTAGCACTTGAATGCACTTGGCTGACACCGCTTGTTTTAATAAATTCCACAGCGTTATGCGCCTTAATGCCGCTGCCAGCGAGAATCTCAATTTGATCACCATAGACACTCTGCAGCTCATGAATCAATTCCTTACCCGCTATGGCTGTGGGGGCTAAACCGCTCGTTAATACACGATCAATTCCGCATTCAATCAATTGATTAATCGCTTGTTTCGCATCCTTACCACAATCAAAGGCACGATGGAATACCGCTTCACGCTCTGTACCATATGATTTAATCAGTTCAACCATCCGTTTTGTCAGATTTAGATCAATAGCGGCATCTGCCTTTAAAAAGCCAAACGCCAAGCCATCACTGCCTGCCTCTAACAGCGCCTTGGCATCTTCAAAAATACATTCGATTTCATCATCGTTATAACAAAAGCCAGCCCCTCTTGGCCTTACCATGCAGATTACCGGCAGGCTCACATCACGCTTAACCAGCTTCAAAGTTCCGATGCTGGGTGTCAAACCACCCATAAACAAAGCAGAATTAAGTTCAATTCGATCCGCCTTGCCGTTTTGCGCCATCAGTGCATCATGATAGCTTCCGCAGCAAATTTCAACTAATGTTTTCATCCTATTCACTCAGCGGCGCCATGCGTGTCTGCATATAATTATTCAGCCATTCCTCACTCGCTAATTCATGAATACATTTGCCGTCAACATTTTTTACTAAATATACCGCCGGTGTTTCTCCCTCTCTGCATACCGCAAAGGAGAAGCCTTCAATATTCGTTGCCACGCCGTATTCACCTTTATTATTCATTGCCACAACACTCAGATCACCAGCCTTGCCGCGGCGTTTTTTCAATTCAGCATCTAAATTGTTGACCGCGATTTCACAGGCCGCCTGCGGATGATGACCTTCCTTCATCAAGCGGACGATTTCATAAGAAATACAGCCCTTCATCAAATCCTCGCCAAGTCCGGTTGCACTTGCGCCGCCGACTGTAGAATCAGCGTAAAAACCGCTGCCGCTGATCGGTGAATCACCGACTCTGCCTTTTTTCTTCATGAATAAGCCTGAGGTAGAAGTACCAACCACCATCTTACCGTGCTGATCCAAGGCTACGACACCTACTGTATCATGACCGATATAAGGGCGCAGCTCCTGAGCTGTTTCCTTTACCCGCTTGCGATAATGAATCTTAGCCCGATCCGATAACATATTCTTACGTTCAAAGCCTTCCTTATGCGCAAACTTTTCTGCGCCTTCACTTACCAGCATGCAGTTAACTGATTCAGCGGATAAGCGCTTTGCCACTTTGATCGGATTTGCGAAATCCTTAATTGCCGCAACCGCACCGATATCAAATGTATTGCCGTCCATATAAGCCGCGTCAAGCTCAACTTCCATTTCTTCATTCGGCAGACCGCCATAACCTACTGATTTATAATATGGAAAATCTTCAATATCACATATTGCCTTTTCCAGTGCCTCTCCGGCAGCCGCTCCATGCTCAAGCATTTCACCGCCGGCTGTAATACCCTCAAGCGCCATACGCCACGTCGCAATCATCGCCCACATAACAAATCCTCCTTTATGTTTTCTTTTGATTTTATTATAGGCTGATCAAGCCTTACAAACCGTTTTTCTCTTTCCTAAGATTAGGAAACCCTCATTAATCCAAGGGCTGCTGATAGAAACCGCCAAAGAAATTCTCTGATTTATACACATTCACTAACAGCTGCGGATCAGCCTGTTTCATCAAATAAACAATATCCTTAACCTCATAAGCTGATACAACGGTATGCAGCAGATAGTAACGCTTCTTAGAGAAACCGCCATAGCTTGGTGTAACCGTGATACCATGCCGGTAATGATCGACATACACATCGAC
The DNA here is from genome assembly GCA_000508965.1 of Clostridiales bacterium VE202-08. Taxonomy (GTDB): domain Bacteria; phylum Bacillota_I; class Bacilli_A; order Erysipelotrichales; family Erysipelotrichaceae; genus Dielma. The sequence goes on along the minus strand of BAHV02000002.1, from coordinate 123,506 downwards.
CACCGCTTCGGCATTTGATGTCGTAATCTGCATCGTAACCCGTTCATAGCGATGATAGAAGGCATTGACTGTCTGTGTAGAAATATATTGAAATAAAATAGAATAACCAGCATTCTGCCAACCAAACAAAACGCCAAAAATACACAGCATGATGCAATTAAATATAAACACCTGTGTCCAAATTGACTTGCCGATCTTATTGGATACATATAAAGCGATAAAATCCGTACCGCCGGTACTCGCATTTCCCTTTAGCGAAAGCAGGATTGCAAAACCATACAGCACACCGCCCAGCATGCAGTTCAGCATGACATCATCAATCAGCGGTGTAAAATGGAACAGCTTTAAAAAGATGGATACACAAAAAAATTGAATACTTGAAAAAATCGTAAACTTTGTAGAAATACTTTTCAGACATAAGAGCGCTACCGGCACATTTAATAATATAATCATTAATGACACATCAAACTCCAGTCCGAATAAACCGCTGATACGGTTAATCAAAATAGCCAGACCGGTAAAGCCGCTTGACAGCAGATTACTGGCATTAATGAAAACCTGAATGACATAGGTCTGCAGAAGCGCACTGGCAAGCACCATGATTAATGTATAGATACAGCGTGCCACAAAATTTTTTTTCAGAACCTTAATTTTCTCTGACATGAGCATAACCCCCTGATTCACCTGTATTATAATCTCATTTAAGAATCACATGGAGAAATCCATTTCCTCTTGTTAGGAAATTCAAGAAACATCACCGCTTTTCCTAATAATAGGAAAAGACATTATAAAAATGGTTTTAATTATTATATAATAATGATAATGTAAGATTTTCATTAAAGGGGAAGATAGAATGACAGATAGACAAGAAAAACTGCTCCGTTTGCTTGAATCACAAAATACATGGATCACCGGCAAAGAACTCTCCCAGATACTTAAAGTATCTGATCGTACAATACGCAGCGATATTGACGCTATGAATCATGAATATGATTTACCGCTGATTGAATCAAATATCCGCAAAGGCTATCGGCTGATCGTAGAAAATTATCATCAGAATCAGAAGCCTGTCGATACCTTGATTCCGCAGACACCTAAGGAGCGTTCTTCATTCATCTTAAAAAAATTACTCCTGACGAATCAAAAGCTGTCAATCATTGATTTACTTGATGAAATCTTTATTTCTGAATATGCTTTAGATAATGATTTGAAAAATATCAAGGAATTTATTGATACCTTTGAGGGATTAAAGATTACCAAAAGCCGCAACCACCTTTATCTGGAAGGACCTGAACATTCCATCCGTGAATTATATAAACAGATGCTGCTTGAAGAGACGCAGAAGAACTTCTTAAATATTGATGAAATAGCTTCAATTTATAAAAATTTTGATTTATTAAAATGCAAACAGGAGTTAGAGAAGATTCTTAAAAAGTACAGTTATGAAGTTCATGATGTCTCATTTCCCAGTCTGATTGTACATGTGGGAATATCTATTGACCGTATTTTCAATTTCCGTTATGTGGAATCAATGCGCAATACGGATGAAATTATGACTTCTATTGAATATCGGATTGCCAAAGAATTCTATGAACGGATTTCTGCGCTGTATCAGACAGAGATCGTCGAAAGTGAAATTGTCATGCTGGCATTTTTGCTGATGGGTAAAAAAGGCACGAATTTCTCTTCAGAATCCTTAAAGGAATTTTTACCGGAAAATGTCACATGCAACATGCTGGCTCAAGAGATGCTTGAAAACATCCTTACAAACTTCGGCATCAATTTTACTGATGATGAGGGTCTGATTGTCGGTTTAACACTTCACCTGCAGTCTTTAATTGAAAGAGCCGCCAAGAATCTGGTAGCGAATAATCTTTATTTACAGGAGATTAAACGTAAATATCCTTTGATTTTTGAATTAGGCGTATCTTGTGCCAATTATTTATCCAGACGGCTTGATCTGGAAGTATCTGAAGAAGAAATCGGCTTTATAGCCCTGCATTTAGGTATGGCTTATGAACGGCAGAATGCAAAGCGCAAATATAAAGCAATTGTGATCTTCCCAACCACACAGGCAATTTCAAATGCGCCGATTCTGCGCATGCAGCGAATTTTTTCTGAATACATGGATATTATCGGTATTTTCAACTATTTTGAAGAAACGAAGATTCTCGAATTAAAACCTGATTTAATTATTTGTTCAGTACCGCTGAAGCATTCATTGGAGATTTCTACGGTTCAGATTTCAATTTTCTTTTCCAGAGAAGATGAGGCTTATATCTTGTCGGCATTAAATGCATTGGAACAAAAGCATTTAAAGGAAGCTTATGCTGATTGTCTAAATCAGATGTTCAGACCGGAGCATTTCTTTACTGACATGGAATTTAAAACCTCAGAAGAAGCAATTCGATTCATGTGTGATGATTTAGTTCGTTCAAATGCTGTATCTGAACAATTCTTTGATTCAGTTATGGCCAGAGAAAGTATGTCCTCAACCTCATTTATACATCAGTTTGCGATACCGCATGCCCTTGATTCAACGGTTTATCAGGCTAATATCTCGGTTGTTATTTTACGCAAGCCAATTCGCTGGGGACCTTATGATGTGAAAATTGTATTCCTGCTGGCAGCAGGCAATACAGAAAGTGTAGCTATGAAGCTGTTCTTTGAGTGGATGATTAACCTTTCTAATGATGTATATAAAATGACCAGCTTAATGGAATGCAGCAATTATAATGAATTTATTAAATATTTCGATTAGTCAGCGCCTAGGCGCTGGCTTTTATTATAAAAAAACACATGCGCTTATGCCTATTTTCTGATTTCATTAATAAGGGAAGAATATCTAAAGGATCATCGGTATAAACAGCATACTGAGCCCTTCCCTTTACGTTGTTTAACAATGTCAGTGTATCACGATTCCGTTAAGCTGCCGATGCTTATACTAAAGACTTGCTTATATCTAAGCATTAAAAAACTGAATCTGAAGATTCAGTTTGTTCATGATTACCAAGGTTTAATATTTTTATCCATTTGTGACAGTTTATACAATGACCAAGCATATACTTTGGCGCATGTTACCAAATCATCGATATCAATCCATTCATTCGGCTGGTGAGCGATCCCCACTTGTCCCGGGAAGCTAGGTCCATAAGGAATGATGGTCTGACAAACATGTGCATAAGTGCCGCCGGTCGTTGTCGTTGGCTTCACAGTGCTGCCCATAACTTGCGCATAAGCCTCACTCATGGTCTGAACCAGCCAGCAGTTTGGATCATGGAGGACAACACCGCTGTCGCTGATTAGTTCAACTTTCATACCAGCTGCTTTGCTGCGGATCTGATTAATAATGGCAGTCATATCGCACGTTGGATAACTGAGCGCAAATTGAATACCGAGCTGATCATCGTCAAGAATCAAATTCTTGCCGCGAAGTATCATTTCCCCAAAATGCTGATCACTGACATTGATGCCAAGGCGATCACCGTTTGCTTTGGCATTCATGAAATATTCATTGATAAAGGGAACCGCTGACTCTTTACTGCCAATAATCCGCACGACTGCGCGGCCGCGTTCACCATAGATCGCCGGAAATTTATTATCCGGAGTAAACCCCATTAGTGGTGCTTTTTCATGTTCCAGATAATAACGGCAGTCAGCCATGCCGGTTTCTTCATTTGTACCAAAAATCACACGAATCGGTATGTTTGGTTTAATGCCTAACTTCTTTAATGCCAGCATGCCATAGAAAGCCGCAAATAAAGGGCCTTTATTATCCAATGCACCGCGTCCCCAGATACGATTCTCAGCGACTGTCGCAGAAAAAGCCGGATAGCGCCAGCCATCACCAATCTCCACGACATCAAGATGTCCCATGACGCCGATATAGCTTTCACCTTCACCATACTGTCCGTAGCCCATATAGCCATCTACATTTTTAGTAATCAGTCCTTCCCGCTCGGCAATTGATAACGCTTTTAAAAGCGCTTCATTGACACCTGCGCCAAACGGCATGCCAGGCTTTGCCTCACTTCGCTGTGAATCAATCTGTACCACTGTACAGATATCTTCAATCATCTGATTCTTTAATTCATCAATCATCGCAAACAATTGTTCTTTTTCCATAGGTTCCTCACTAAGCGCAGATCGATTCAAAGGTCTGCTGATCCAGCGCACATAAGATATAAGTCAATAAATCTACACAAGCCTCAAGATCCTGCTTATGAATGATCGACTGATTCGTATGCATATAACGAATCGGAATTGATAATGTCATATTAACGATGCCTTCAAAACTTTTATGAATATTGCCTGAATCCGTACCACCGCCGTTAAATACCGCATATTGATAAGGAATCCCCTGTTCCTTACATACCTTTTCTACATAGCGGATTAAGCCGCGATGATAAACGGTATTGGAATCCAGCATCGAGATAACGACACCGCCGCCCAGCTTGCAGCTGTTTGTATTGGCAGGTGTATCGCCTGCCAGTGTTGTATCAATCGCAAAGGCAAGATCCGGATGCATCAGATCGGTACTTGTACGGGCACCGCGCAGTCCCGGTTCTTCCTGTACCGTACAGGCGAAACTCAGCGGTACATGTTTCTTCCCCCTTAATCTTTCCAACACATAAAGGCCCACCGCGCAGCTTGCACGATTATCAAAAGCCTTGCCGGCCAGATAATTGGGATTATTCATCACTCTGAAATTCGTATCAGGTACCACCATATCGCCGATTCTGATTCCCAGCGCTTCAGCTTCTTTCTTGTCAGCAACCCCTAAATCAAGATAGATTGCTTCCATCGCCAAGGTCTTAGCCCGCTGCTCAGAAGGCATGCCATGGGTTGCCGGGCTGCCGATAAAACCTTTAATCTTTTGACCATCTTGAGTGATTACATTAAAATCATGCCCCGGCAGCATATGCGTCCACCAGCTCCCCACCGGCATCAATCGAAGAGTTCCGCTTTCCTCTATATCCTTCACAAAAAAGCCAACCTCATCTGCATGCGTCGCCAGCATGGTTTTAGGACCTGTTTCATCATCCCCCTTACTCCCAATCACTGACCCAAGACCATCATGGAGCACACGATCCACATACGGCTGCATATATGCTTCAAGCTGTGAACATACCGTTTCCTCACAAGAGGAAATACCGGCTGCCTCACTTAATGTTTTTAATATTTCCAGATCAATCATAGCATACCCCATAGCCGAAGCTTTTGATGTCCTCACTGCTTAAGCCTGATAAATATTTTACTAATTCATTTTTTAAACATTCCGCATCATTTAGATCGGCCAAGATATGATTGCTGCCAAGATGACTCATGGCAATACCGAGTGACAGCGTTGGCGTTCCCTTTAATGTCTTATGAATAAATGAACCATCATTGCCATAGATGCCAAGATATTCCTGACAAGGCTGCACCTTATCCACAAAATCATGAAGCAGGCGTTTGCCAGGCAGCATCTGTTTATCATAAATGCCCACCGTTACACCTTTACCGCGTTTGGCAGCCGGCTGTGAGTTGGCGGTATCAAAACCAGTCAATACCAAAGCCGCATCTGGCTGTATCACATAGGTTGCGGTCTTACTGCCCCGCCAGCCGATTACCGACTGTGCAATACCGCCCATCGCTAAATGATAATCAAGCTCACTCTCCTGCAGCACTTGCGATAATTCAATCATCACCTCAAGCATTAAACGGTTATTTAATGCCTTCCCCATTGCACAATGTTCATTCAGCATTGTGAAATCACCTTTGATTAATGCTAAATCACCAATTGTAAATGTATTGCATGCTTCTTCATAACCCGTTCCCATATCCAAGATCAAGTCTTCCATCTTTATCTGATTCGCTGCTGATTCCATGAATTTGATTTTATCGCAGCCAATGATACCGGTGAAGCATTGATGCTCTCTTGTATATACGCAAACCTGCTGATGTAAAAGACTAGCCGGTGACAATGCTTCAAGCGGCACAAATTTTAATTTTCCGTCAGGCAGAAGCTCACTGACCATTAAACCTTCTTCATCAAGACTTGCCGCCAGCATCAGTGTTTTTGCCTTTGGATTTCGGCTGCGTTTTAGTGCAAACAGAGAACCCAGACGATCGCTCACCCATTCATCTGCAATCAAATTCTTTTTTAATAAAGCTCTGACATCCTGTTCCTCACCGCTCACACCCATCGCATTGACTAAAGCCTCAAGCCGTTCAATATACTGTTTTTTCATTAGTGTCCTTTCTTTACAAAAACCAGCCGTTGCTCGACTGGTTTTCATTTTAGTAACAATTTCTAGTTTTTATTCCTTCTACGTGTTCCGGATGATTCACTTCTGCATCGATTAATTCACATAAATTCTCAAGTGAATCCTTTAAACCGATACCACCCTTTTTAGGCATTTTCACAATTGGAATCAATGACGCGTACTGATCAATGGTTGTCGAGTTTTCCGCTGACATCATCGCGCATGATTTGATTGTGGTATTTTCCAGTATGGATTTAGCACACAACGCACACATAAGTGAATACTCTTCGAAATTAAAGCCAGGTCCGCATACAACATAATCAGGGTTTAGCTTCTTAGCCATTGCGGTCATTTTTTTCACTACTTCTTCCTGATGATCTTTGAAATAGCCAACTCCGCAATATAGAGTTGCGATAACCTCAGCCCCGATCTTTTTGAAATATGGCTCCATCATCTCACCGGTACCGATGATACCCTTTTTAGCTGTAAGCTCAACATTCGGATTACTCTTACCGCCGGCACCTGCAAGACCTGAGTCAAATATCAATAGGACTTTCATATTACTCTAAAACGAGATCATCAAATGAAAGATCATCAAGTTCATCTGATTCATTCGCTGTAATTGCTTCTTCTTCCAAATATTTGCGGTCAAGCATTTTCAGGAATGGGAAGTAGATTGCCATATCCATCGCTAATTGTGCAAGCTGGAACAGTGAAGCTACAAAGCTTCCGGTAACCAGCCAGCCTGAGAATAAGATGGGTGTTGTCCATGGCAGCTGCACACCGGCAGTAATCGGCAGGATACCAATCGATGTCGCAATCGTAGCCGTGATTGTATTTAATACTGGTACGAAGATAAACGGCACCGCCATCAATGGATTTAATACGATAGGCAGACCGAAGATGATCGGTTCATTGATACCGAAAATCGCTGCCGGCAGAGAAAGTCTTCCTAATGTTTTAATGCGGTTTGATTTACCAGTAAAGGCCATCAGAATAACTAAACCTAAGGTAGAACCGCCGCCGCCATAGTTACAGAAGAAATCAGAGAAAGCAGAAGTGAAGACATTGGTCATTGCGATACCGGCCTTAGCTGCTTCATAGTTTTCTTGAGTCAGTACTTTATGAATCGGCGCAAAAATGGTATTTGTAACCGCTGGTCCATTAATACCAAAGAACCAGAATAAAGTTGATAAGAACTGATAAATGACTTCAAATAGATTGGAACGTCCAAGACCTACTAACGGTGCCTGCAAGACTTCATAGATGAACGCATGAGCACTGCCGTAAGCCGTATTCGTGAAAATAATATTTACAAGAAAGAAAGTAACCATTGCGAAAGCAGCTGGAATCAATGCCGCAAAGGAATCCATAACCGCCGGCGGAACACCGTCAGGCAGCTTGATAACCAGTTTCTTGCGCATTGCCCAAGCAAAGATTGACACAGAAAGAATTGCTGTAATCATAGATAAGAACATACCTGATGTACCAAGATTACCGAAAGAGAAACCGCTGAATGCCTTACCGGCTTCATTTACATAAGCAATATGTGTCTTTGGTGTGATAATCAGGAAGCAAGTCAGTGCAACTACACCGCCGGCAATCTTATCGACGCCTTTTTCACGGGCGTAACAATAACCGATTGATAAGACACCTGTCAGCGCTACAACATCAAAGGTAGATGAAGTAACTGCGTCAAGATAAGTTTCCCAGCCTTCACCAAATACACTGGCAACCATTTCTGACCAGCCAGTGATCGGGAAATTGGATATTAATAAGAATATTGAACCTACGATTACAATTGGTACTGTAATCAAGAAACCATCACGAATCGCACTTAATATTTTGTTTTTAGATAAAGCGTCAGCAACCGGTGATAAGTATTTTTCTAATTTATCAAACATTTATTTCGCCTCGCTCTCTTTCATTTTTTTGATAGCGGCTTTCAATACCCGTTCCCCATTCATTGAACCATAGTCTGTACTGTCAATGACAAAAATTGGGTGCCCCAAATGCCCATATCTTTCGACAACCTTTTCATACAGATATTTAACCTGCGGACCTAACAGAATGCAGTCCGGATTAAATTCTGCGATAATGTTGTCCATTTTAGAGTCAGGAAATGCTTTTACTTCAATTGGTAAATTGTGTTCTTCAGCTACTTTTTGCATCTTGCTAGCTAACAATGAAGTAGACATCCCTGCATTACAGAATAAATAAACTCTACGCATAATTCATATCCTCCTTTGGCTGATTCAAGTATATCTCAGCAAAGGAAGCGTTATCATCAATTCTGTTTCCGTGCATTAGGAAATGGTAAAGCTGATTGCGGAAATCGGTTTCCTTACTTTTTTCCTTATATAATAAAAAAGCTGACTTGATCGATTTGTCAGCTTTGATAATTACTTATAATGCTTTCTGAACTTTGCCGGGAACATAAATATCTTCCACATGCGTGTGTGAAATCCTGTCATGAATCATTCGGCTTTGATCCTTATCTCTTAACGCGAGCAATAAGGATAATACACAGATGACTGCTACCGGACCGCTCAGCAGCATGTCCATCATGCCTGTATCAAATGGCAGATACTTTGTAATCAGTAATGTTTTGAATGTTGATGTGAAGAAATAGAAGGTTCCTTCTAAAACGAGACAGCCAAGCACAAAACGTACCAGCATTGTTTTAAATGTGACCTCACTATGATCATCATGGAATACTTTGATCTGAAGCATTCGCTGGGCAGGTGTCTGACCGATCCAGATACGGCATGGCACCCAGACATAATAGAATAAGAAAATAAGAAACAGAACAGCCATCAGTATCCATGCTTGACCGCTTGTCATTCCGTTAAGATTATACTGTACCTCAATCTGTCCTTGGTTGAAAAAACCATAGCACAGTGAGATTGCGATATTAGCCAGTACCCCGGATAAATACCAATCAATACCAAATGCCAATACTCTTCTTATAAAATAGCCGCCCCGGCTTGAATTATTCTTTACAACCATTTTTTTCTTTGCCATAGTACATCCTCCAGCTTATGCTTCTATTATAAACGAAACAAGCTGAAAACGCTTAACTGCAATTTCCTAGCATTAGGAAATTGTATCTATTTTAGTTAAATATTATTGATCTGACAGGGTATCGCTGAAAGAAATTATTTGCATCCTCGCTGCCAGTAATACTCAGTTTTTGCATGCTGATTCACATGTCCTGTCCCAGAGCCAGAACAACCGACAAAAAAATCAATCTTTCGATTGATTCTTTAGTTAATAATATAACGCTAGATGTTTATAATTAAGGGGAAGAGAAAAATGGTTTTTCTGTGAATCTATTGTTATATCTAACAAATTAATAATCAGCTATTAACTTTGTCAACATCATTATACAACATAATTTCATAAATGTAACCATGAAAATCAAAAATTTATAAGATTTATTCATTTTGCGTCGAAAAATCAAGATTTTCTGTTTTTTCTTCAATAATTTCAAACATTAAAGCCGCATCAGACTTAGAAACTTGCTTAGAAAGCATCAAAACTCTGACTGACAGTTCACGATATCCGAAGACAATCGTTATGATATCCCCGACCTTGACCTCACTGCTCGGTTTTGCTATCTTGCCATTGATCAGTACACGTTCATTATCAGCCAGTTCTTTTGAAACGGTTCGCCGCTTCAGAATTCTGGCAACTTTTAGGTACTTATCTAAACGCATGCCATCACCTCGCAACTATTTTAACATTTAAACTTCATATTTGCGAGATAAAAGTTGCGCAAACGCCGCAACACAGCGATTCTCCTTCACATCCACAGGCTCATTACTCAATAAAACAAAGCTGCCCTGCCAGTAGCTTTCAACCACAACAGGAAAGAAACAGCCATCATAAAGTGTCGCGTCATTCTCAAAAATCTTTTCCTTAGTAAAGGGAGTATCCCGATAAACGACCGCATGTGAGAACAATGATTTCACACAGGGCTGCTGGACTCCCGTTACCTCATCTTTAATAAACAGCACTTTCTTGTTTAATACACTCTGCAATGTTTCACACATATCCTGAATTTCTCGCATATGTTTATCAAGCAGTTCATATTTCTGCAGAATAATTTTATCATTTTCAATATAAAACTCGATGGAATCGCCTTCTTTTAATCGATATTGTTTTCTGATCTCCTTGGGTATAACTAAACGTCCAAGATCATCTAAACGGCGAATGATACCTGTTGCCTTCATTCATTCACACTCCTTGCACGTTTAGTATTGGCAAAGAATGAGCTTTTATAACCGATTAATGCAAAATTTTACTCTCTGGCAGCAGTTCCGCTCATTTCCAGAACCTCAATGACCTGTTTCAGCCAGTTCTTGTTTTTAGGAAAGCGGATTTTAATCTTATTTTGTGTATAACGCAAAACGATATCCCGGGATAAAGCTGTAATTTGTTCAAATAGCTTCACACCGTCAGCACGCTTCGACCATTGCTCCGTAAAAGTAAGCTCGGCATCCTTGGCATTTTCTTTAAAATTTTCTACATTTGCCTCATTAATCAGTATATCAAGACGTTTCTTTTCAAACAACAGCTGCACAGATTTAGGCAGTGAACCATAGTTATCCTCAATCATATCCATCATTGCCAGCAATTCTTCCTTAGTCTCAACTTTATCGATCTGCTGATAAAGCGTGATCTTTTCATAATCCTGATCAGTAAAGGTACTTGGGATATAGGCATCTACATTGACATTAGCACGTTTGATTTCCTTTGGCACAGCTTTTTTAATTCCCTTTTGTTCATTAATCGCATCATGCAGCATTTCAATATACATATCAATGCCGATCGTATCTATAAAGCCAGCCTGCTGCGGGCCAAGCATATCTCCGGCGCCGCGGATCGTTAAGTCTCGCATGGCAATCTTATACCCGGAGCCAAGCTGCGTAAATTCTTTAATTGATTTTAAACGCTTCGTCGCTATTTCCGAGAGCTGCTTCTGCGGTGAATAAAGCAGATAGGCGTATGCCAATCGGTCAGAACGGCCAACTCTGCCCTTAATCTGATAGAGCTGACTTAACCCAAACTTATCCGCATCCTCGATGATAATGGTATTGGCATTAGGGATATCAATACCGGTTTCGATGATTGTGGTACAGACCAATACCTGATATTCATTATTAGTGAAGCGCATCATGACATCTTCGATTTCTTCTCTGTCCATCTGACCATGTGCGATACCGATTTCCATATCCAATTCATTGCGCAGCTTCGTAGCCGTCGCGTAAATATTCTTTACATTGTTATACAAATAGAATACCTGTCCGTCACGGGCAACCTCACGCTGAATGATCTCTTTAATTAAATTAAAGTTCTTCTCGACAACATAAGTCTGCACCGGCATACGGTTCATCGGCGGCGTATCAAGCTGAGAGAGTGAACGCACACCGATCAATGACATCTGCAAAGTGCGCGGTATGGGTGTCGCACTAAGTGACAAGACATCGATACCGGTTCTTAATTCTTTGATTTTCTCTTTGTGCTGAACACCAAAACGCTGCTCCTCATCGATAATCAAAAAGCCAAGATCCTTAAAAACGACATCCTTAGACAATAAGCGATGAGTACCAATCAATATATCAACATTGCCGTCCTTCAGATCCTGAAGGATTTTTTTCTGCTCCTGCGGCGGTACAAAACGATTTAATACTTCGATGCGCACTGGATAATTCCGAAAACGTTTCTTGAAGGTTTTAAAATGCTGCTGAGAAAGAATCGTGGTCGGACACAGATAAGCTACCTGCTTATTGTCAACCACTGCCTTGAAAGCGGCACGGATTGCTACCTCTGTCTTGCCAAAGCCAACATCACCGCAAAGCAGTCTGTCCATTGGTTTCGCTGATTCCATATCCCGTTTAATTTCATCCACCGCTTTTTTCTGATCCGGTGTTAAATCATAATCAAAATCATCCTCAAACTGAAGCTGATAAGGTGTATCCTTAGAAAAAGCATAACCGATATCTTCACTTCGCAATGAATAAAGAGCGACCAGCCGCTGCGCAAGCTCGGCGACATTTTGACTGATGCGCTTCTTGGTCTTTTCCCATTCACTTGAACCTAACTTATTCAGTTTCGGTGATGCACCCTCCTTGGAGACGAATTTTCGAATCAGACGGAATTGTTCCAAAGGAATGAATAAAACATCATTATCTTTATAAATCACCTGCAGGAAGTCTTTATGATGCCCCTCGATCTCTTTGGTGACAATGCCGTTATACATGCCCACACCATGTTGGTTATGCACGACATAATCACCTTTTTCAAGCTGAAGATAATCATCAAGAACTTCACCTTGTTTAAATTTATTCGTATAACGTCCAAGCTTTTTCTGTTCATGAAAGATTTCTTTAGATGAGTAAACAACTATCTTTTCTTCGGTTAGTTCAAACCCTTCCGCAAGCTTTTTGACGCAGAGTGAAATGCCCTCCGGAATTTTATCATTTTCTTCAATCATGTGATATCGTATCTCATGATCATTGAAATACTTTTTCACAATGCCGATTTCTGAATGATCCAGACAGAACAGCACGCTTTTTTTCTTACTTTCCTTTACGGCCATGTCCAAGCATTTATCTAAAGAAAGCTCAGGGCGCGGCAGCTGCAGAAAACCACTGACGATCGGCTGTTCCATGTTTACAAACAAATTAGCATGGATACAGTCTCTGCCGGCTGTCAGCTTATCAATTGAATTAAACTGTGTATATACTGGCAGCCCCTGACCTGTGGCATTCAGCTCCTGGATGTAATCAATAGTTTCTTCATTGACTTTCTTTTCAACTTCATGAATTTCCTCATCAGCAGAAAGAATGATACATGCGTCTTTGGCATAATCCAGCAATGAACTATGCTGATCCAGCAAGGCATAGTAACGGTATAGGTGATTTTCTCTTTGATGGTTGCTTAAGGCATCAAAATCATTTTCAATAAAGATATCAAACTGACGCTGGATGGCCGCTTCTGCCTGACGCTGTGCTTTCTCCTTCAGCACATTTCCCTTTTCAATGATCGTGCTGATTTCTTCATCGGTAAACAGCAAATCTGTAGCCGGTATGATTTTCACATGGTCACGTTTTTCAATCGTTCGCTGAGTAGCCGGATCAAAGCAGCGGATACTCTCAATAACAGTATCAAAGAATTCAATACGGATCGGATAATCTTCATTCATTGAATAAACATCGATGATGCCGCCCCTTGATGCGAAGCATAACGGCTGATCGACTCTTGAGACATGTTCATAACCTGCCATAAACAGCTTCATTTTTAATGTATCCATGCTGATTTCTTCATCAACCTTCAGCTCCATGCTGACTGCCTTGAATAATTCAGGTGAGGGCATAAAACGCATCAGCGCGCCGGTATGAGCCACAACAATTTTAGCCTTGCCTTCAAGCATGGCGTTCATGGTTTCCAGCTGTACCGCTTTACTCTCCGGGGAGGCAGCGATGGCCTCAACCCTCAGTGATTCCTCCACGACAAAAGGCAGCACCTCAACATCAACGAGGGGGGTCAGCCGCTCGATCAGCTTCTGTGCTGTATAAACATTATTCTTCACGATAAGTAATGACTGCCGGCTTTGTCTGTATAATGCCGCATAAAGCAGTGCTTCTTCAGTTAAAGATAAATTCCCTAATGAGCTTTCTTTGCGCAGCAGACTCTCGACCGCCGGATTCTTCACCAGTTCATTTAATAAACAATTCATAATTAAGCGTCCTTCTGATTATATTTATTCATCACATCCGCAAAAGGACGGTCAATGAATTCAATAGCCGCACTGGCCGCTTTATCTCTGGCCGCTTCAAACAGCGCCCGGTCTGCCTTCGGGAACTTACCGAGTACATAATCAGCCGTCAGCATCAGCGGATCTTTGCCGATGCCGATTCGTATCCGTTTAAAATCCTGAGTACCTAAATGAGCGATGATATTCTTCAAGCCATTCTGGCCGCCGCTTGAGCCTTTTTCTCTTAAACGAATCTTACCCACCGGCAGATCTAAATCATCGACAAGCACCAAAATATCACTTACCGGTATATTATAAAAACGCGCGCATTCACCTACCGCTTCTCCGGAAAGGTTCATATAAGTCTGCGGCTTCATCAGAATCACTGTTTCACCCTTAACCTTGACATTACCGATCAGCGCTTTAAATTTTTTTGTATTCACATCTGTGTTTAACCTTGAAGCAACCTCATCAAGTGTCATGAAGCCCGTGTTATGACGCGTTTTTTCATAATCTCTGCCCGGATTGCCAAGTCCTACGATCAATTTCATCTAATCACCTCGCGTATCAATCATTATAGCGTACTAAAATTTAAAATTAAAGCATTATTTGCAGAAGCAGACCCGCTGCTGACGAGAATAAAAACATATAGATCAAAAGCAGACTATTCTCGCGTTTATTCTTGTTTTGCTTCCATAAAACGGCCATGCCTATGCCCGCTCCCGTACACAAGCCAGCCACCATTGAACCAAAAGACAAGCCGCCCAGCACATAAAGCTGTACCAGCAGTATGGAAGCCGCACAATTAGGAATGAAGCCAAGCAGCGCTGCCGCAAACGGCTGAAACATCGGATGTACATTCAACAGTGAGGATAAGGCATCTTCACCGATACCAAACAGAATAAATCCGATCACTAGATTAATACCCAAAATAAACAGCGCAGTTTTTAAAGTACGGTTCAGCGCATTCATAAAACTATTTGAACCGCAGCTGCAGCCCGGATCAGATAGTTCGATTTCAAAATCATCCTCTTCATTCAGTGTTTTTTTATAAAGTACAAAATCAAGCAGATAGCCTGACAGGACGGCAAGTATCAGCTTTAATATCAACAGCAGTCCCAGACTTTTATATTCCGAAGGATAAGCCAGCAGCATCGGCAGCGCTTCGTCACTAGTAGCCATAAAGCAGGCAACCAAGGTACCGGCACTGATTCCCTGCTGCGCAAAAAGTGAGGCGGCAATAACCGAAAAACCACACTGCGGCACTAAACCAAGCAAGGCTCCAAATAAGGGACCCAAATTTTTAATAAACAAATAATTTAAACGGTAAGCTGAACTGCGCTTATCGATAAAATCAATCAGCAAATAAGATAAATATAAGAGCGGAAGCAGTTTAATTGTATCCGCTAATGCGTCAATTAGTACATCAATCATGCAATCCCTCCTTTAAAGGCACGTTAGATTATAGCACAGATTGGATGGTAAAGAACACTGAAACGAACAGAACAAATAAGATAATATAGAGATTTACAGCTTTATTCATATTCAGATAGGCGATGAATTCACGCAGAAAAGCCATCGGCAAATAATAAGAAACCGTTGGCGCGCCAATTCCTTCAGCCCTTTTTAAGCCGGCTTTACGAGCATAGATGCCTGCACGAAACAGATGATAATTATGCGTCGCTATCACACAGCGATATTTCGGCTTAATCGCATCCATCATTTCTTTAGAGTAAACAAGATTCTCATAAGTTGTCCGTGAATGATCTTCCACCAAAATTTTCTCATCCGGTATCCCTCTTGCCAGCAGCTCCATTTTCATTACCACCGCTTCCGCAAGCTTTTCATCAGCACCCTGTCCCCCCGATACAATAAAAATCGGTGTGCTGTCATTATAATGCTGCTGCTTTTTATAAAAATTATACCCGGCATCAATGCGCTGCATCAATAAAGGTGAGGGTTTATCATAAAGCAAACCGCAGCCAAGAATGATAATAAAATCCTGATCCAGTTTAGGCTTATTCAAATTAAAAAGCAATGAGCTGACCAGAAAACTGACAAATAAAAACGTAAAATAACCCACTAAACCGACGATTCCGTAATAGATTGGCATCGGCAGATAGAGGGCATGATCAGAGGCATAAATGGGCAGATAATAAATAAAAAAGAAAATTGTGAACATACCAAAGCCTACGGCAAAAGACAGCAGATTGCACAACCGTTTACCTTCAAATTTAATCAATAAAAAACCGTTAAAAATCATCGCCGCACCAACTGAAAAAAACAGCAGCGGCAGTACCGTCATGATTGCCCACAACAGAAAAAAGCCCATAGCTGAAACAAGCAAATGCGGACTGTTTTGCATAGACTGCAGCAGATAAATCATGAAACAGAGCATACTGCCGCATAACAGCTTGCCATTTAAAACCGTTCGTTTGTCGATGAAATACGAGATAAAAAAGGCCGCAAGCAAAATTTCAGCGAGTAATCTCATAAGTGTCTCCTTATTTCTTTAATACGAAATAACGTATAAATTCAAAAGTCTGAAGGCCTCCGCAAATGAAGATATCCACTGTCATATTCGCATATAGCTTATTGATGATCAGCTTCTCTACCTCCGTGGCGGCAAGCTCTGCCTCACTGTTTGTGAAAACAGACGGCACCTCTTTGCGGATGATTATTTTCGCATTATTAAACAGCATCGAAAAGATTTCCAGCTTTGTCATCTTACTCATAATCGTTTTTAAATAAGCATTTACTGAATCCGTATCAAAGATGATATCAACATCATAATCCTCATCGAGATAACCAAAGAAAGTCTTGCGGTATTCCTCAATCCAACGTTCCTCTTCATATTCAAACCGCGGTTTGAATTTTTTGGCTTTCAGCAAATCATTTAAAGTTTGTCCATAAAACCAAATCTCAAAATTATCTTTGGTCGCAAATCCATACTGACTCACATAATCTTTATACTTAACCCCATCATTCAGCGGGAAAATCCTTACTTTATCGGTTTTAAAATGCTGCTGCTGAATATATTCATACCCTTTTAATATCTTGCTTTCAGCCTGCAGACCGCGTGTATGAATAACCAGATAAAGCAAGACGCTGATCACCGCAATCGGGAGAAAGACAAACATCTCGAATTTAAGGTTCATCGTAACAATCAGCACCAAATAGGCAATGACCGGCAGAAAGCATGATATAAAGATCTGAATACCGTTCTCACGCAGGCCTTCCAGATAGAGTACATCAATAAAATTCAGCCCAATAGGCACTTTGACTGATTTATCATAGGAATCATATTTTATCATCTTATTCCCCCTGCTATTCTAATAGAACAGTTTACTCACTTAGCGCGTTCTTAATCATACTTTCCAATACACTTTGAAAAGCCTTGATCTCTTCCTTACTCAATCCCTGATACAATGAAGCCTGAAACTGCTGCCTTGCCTTTTTCAGCTTGGCAAGCACCGGTGCCGAGCTCTCACTCAGCGTCAGACGCAAAATTCTTCTGTCCTTAGGATCTTCCTTGATGGATAGAAAACCGCGGCTGCATAGAGAATCTACTGAATGGCAGACTAATGATTTTGAAATACCGCGGTATTTGCATATATCCTTGGCCGTATTAAATGAAGGATTATTGGAAAGGTATAATAATACATCAATTTCATTTGGCGCTAATGAGTATTCAGCAACGCTTTTCATGCATGCCTGCCGGTCTTTTTTTATAATTTTGGCAAAAGTTACACATGGATTTAATTCAGCCATCACGATCACCTCACTTGTAGAAGCCTTTACGTTCTTTATCAAGTATAAATTCAATCACAAAACGGATATCTCTTTGGGCACGGCGGCTTAAACCGCTTGGCAGATAGATTACATCATTCTCAGATGTACAGCATTTTAAGTCAGATACTCCTAACAGATAGTCCATCGTTACATTAAATACTTCCATAATTTTTATTTTAGTCTGATCACTGGGATGAATCAAACCACGTTCATAAGAGGATATTGTATTTACTGAAACATTGAGCAGCGGCGCTAATTCCTTTTGGGAATAGTTTGCTTCTTCCCTTAATTCCTTTAATCGAATACCAAAACTGCTACGTTCCATTGTTTCACCTCAGCAATCAATCTGTCAGCACTATTTTAACACAGTTATGATACTTTGATAAGTGGGTGCTGAATGCTGAAAACTGATAACTCTGCATGATGAAGAAAAAAAGATTCATAATTGAATCTTTCTTTAATTTAACAATCATTCTCCCATATACAAGCGGCTGTGAATACTATGCAGATAGTTCTGATAATCCTGACTGCCATAAAGGGCATCTTTAATATTTACCAGTTCAACTTTATTCTCGATAATCCACTGTTTCAGTTTTGGATCACACATTGCCTTAATGTCAATCACACGGGCCAGATTGAAATGTTTTGATGAATCAAAATAGATATAATCATCAAGATAGCCTGGATGCCAAGCTGTAATGACGATATCCTCTTTTAATAGCTGATCCTCATCATTCAGATAATAAGCGACAGGATCATACTTTTCTCTTTCTTCAGCATAATCAGAGTAGAGGATTTTATAACATGAGTCATGCTGACACGGCATAAATATATTCAAATGCTTCCATCGATCAGCCGGTACCGCTTCTTTTCTGGTTTTTCGGTCAACTTTGCGCATGAAATCATAAGCGATGCCATATTCATCACATACTTGTGCCCGAGCTTTTTCAAATAATAAATCATGATTAATGGTCGTGCAGACAGGAGCATGACCTAACAGACGGAGGCAACGTTCAATCTGCGCTCGGCATTCAATCAATGCTTCCTCATAAACAACATCATTTTTAAGCGTCTGGTCAACTCTGAATTTAAACTGTCCCGCTTCATTCAGCAAGGATGGGATCAGCTTTGGATCAGCTACTGGCCGTCCCCAGAAATGACCGCCATGCCAGCCTACCGACACCCATGGATAGGCTTTGATTTGTTCAATGGCATCCTCCGTTCCCGGACAGTCAAGCATCAGATCAACATAGGTTACAACACCTTCTTTAACTGCCTTGATCATGCCGTCATTATATGCTTTTGTATAACCAAAATCATCAGCTCTCATAACTAGTTTCATTTAATTATCTCCTTTGTTATTAAAAATGAGAGATATCCAAAACCGGTTATCTCCCATGATCCTTATTTCAAAGCTGCATTCAGCATAGGCATAAAATCAGTCGCTGCTTCTGAAGGTACAAGCTGATATTCCAGCTTAACACCCAGTTCATCCAGCTTATGAAATGCCTCTGCATCTTCAGGTAAAACAGCCACTGATTTACATATAGCTATTTTATCTGAGGCCTTACTCATATTGCCTACTGTAATATTTTCGACGTCGAAACCTTTTTCATGCAGTTCCCAAAGCACTCTTGGGTTCTTGCAGACAATTGTGATCCGATCAGTGTCATATTTATTATTTTTCAGATTAGTGGCAGCTTTATCAACAGTTAATACTGAAAGACGGATACCATTCGGGCAGGAAATCTTTAACACTGCCTTTAATACATCATCTGATGCCGATTTATCATCAATAACAATGATGCGGGTGCATCGCCATGCGCCAGCCCACATTGTGTCTACCTGGCCATGAATTAAACGTTCGTCAATACGTACAGCAACTATAGTTTGCATAATGTCCTCCTAAATGATATGGAAGAAGGTAAGTAAAACGGCAACGATAATTATCGTCCATACCATTTTTACAGTCGTCATTTTCTTCATACCTAATCCTAAGTATACCAGAACCGTAGCGCATATTGGCAATAAGAATGGGAAAATTGAATCGAGGATTGCCTGAATCGACTGAGCAGCATCACCATTGACATATTCAAAGATAACTTGCAGCTTAACGGTAGAAGGAATCATACAGCCTACCACGGTTAAACCTAATACTGTAGCCGCATTCGTCAGCGCTTTAATTTGATCTTGTTTGGTTGTGATGAAGGCTGTTCCTTCACGGTAGCCAAGCCAAAAGAAATAATACTTTATGCAGTAAAAAGCAACAATGTTCACTAAGAATGCCAGCACTAAGCCAAAAGCTGAACCATCTAATGCCATGTAACCAACTAATGAACTTAAAATAACCTTTGTACTGATTTTGAATAATGAGTCACCTAAGCCGGCGAATGGTCCCATAAGACCTGTACGAATACCGATTGCGATATCCGTAGCGGCTTCAGATTCTGTTTCTTCAATAGCTAAGCAAGCACCCATGATGATTTGTGACATAGTATTTTCTGTGTTATAAAATGCCAGATATTTTTGAAGCTTATCTGCTACTACATCATCATTGCCCTCATAAATCTTTTCGATAGCCGGTCCGATTGCCTGTGTAAAACCGGTTGCCTGCATCGCTTCATAAGAGAAGGACTGCCACTGATACATCCAGCTGCGCAGCTGTACCCTTTGAACATCCTTTTTAGTAAGCTTACTCATCATCGTCACCTCCTAATGCCTTTTCTAAAACCGCAAATTTATTCTGCTGGTTAAATGCTAATAACGCTAATGCCAAACCAACTAATGCTGTACCCAGAGCATTAACTCCCAAGTAAGCGAAACAGAAGAAGCCAATCAGCAAGTATTGGAAATTACCCTTTACCTGTAACTGACGAAGCAGGATGGCAAAACCTAAACATGGCAGAATATTGCCTGCATTTTTAAAGCCCTGAAGCAGCCATACCGGAATGGCTTCAGTAATACCAGCTACTAATGCACTGCCGGCTACCAAAACGATAATAGTTGGAATTGTTACTTTTAATAAAGTCAGCGGTGCTAAGCCAATATGAATCCAGTTGTATCCTTTTTTAAAGTCATGAGCTTCAAAGCAAGCTTGTGCTTTATGTAGGAAGAATGATCCTGCTGTTTTACCAAAAACATCAAGTGTCGTGGAAAGCGTAGCTACTACAATACCGACTGCCATACCTGTCTCTGCACCAGATATAGCTCCAAAGGCTGTACCGATAACAGTTCCCATATTGTAATCAGGTACCGTTGATCCGCCTAATGGATTTAATCCGATATTCATCAGCTCATAAGTACCGCCGATAAATAAACCAACCTCCATGTTTCCCATGATCGTGCCGACAACAACGCCATGTAATACACATCCACCGGCTGTAAAGCCTCCAAATAATTTAGAGTATACGTCATAGCCTGTGAACCATAACAGAATAAGAATGATCTGCATAGCTGTAAACATAAGTAATTTACCCCCTTTATAGCTATTGATATATGATATTCATTGATTTAAAAATTAACTGCGCGCACGGTTAATTCATATACAATGTTATATCCTTAATTCTATAAATTCGCTTCAATCACATTCATATATCCCAAGACATCTTCCTTGCGGTATTTACTGCCGACTGCCCTTGCGGAATCCTGATATAATCCGGGCTGTAAGATATATGAATAATAACCGTTGGTATACCCGAAGATCAGGCAGCATTTAGCCGGACTTCGGCGCTTGATGCTGATGCCAAGCTCGCTGCCAAGCTCACCGGGAGAAGAGACAATTTCTAAATCATTGCATTTAACTATCGTTGAATATAATGTCAGATCAACATCCTGCATCTGCAGCTTACGGTCAATCTGGGCAATGTTATCTAATGCCAGCTTGCGCGCCTGAGCATCTTGAGCCGCATCAAGCTGTAAACTGTATTTCTCACGATAAGCATTTAAATATTCACGTTCATCATTAATTTTATATTGAACATGATACGTTACAGTAGAACATGATTCAAAGTGAAGATCAAGCTTTTGATTAACCTCAATCTTCAGAATCTGCTGGGCACAGCCTTCCGCACAGCGTTCTAATTCTTCATAATCTGTACCCTGCCGATAAGCACGGTTGCTGCAGTCACCGGCAGCTCCTACGATCATCGCAGGATAAACACCGATACCAGCCGCCAGTTTATTTCTGACCGCACCAGCTAAATCAGCAGTCAGTAAATCATTTTCCGGATCAAGAACTGTTGAATGCGTTGCCCAGTTGCATAAGGCGGCTACTGTTTTTTGTTCAGCATTTCTGAATTCCACGAGAATAACCTCATTATCTGCTTCCTCACCATAATAGATGCGGCTGCCATAATAACCTAAACATTGGCCTCTGCCATAATAAGCCTCACTCTCCTGCAGCTCTTCAACACATTGTAAATAGCCTGCTTCAACCTTTTGGACAAAGGAATCATAATACCGCTGATCAAAGATACCTGTTGACCAATGCTTATGATAAGACATTACAGAATGATGATCATGCGTAGCACTGAAGAAAATCAAATCAGGATTTAATTGATACTTCTGTGCCAGCATTGCCTTGATCTCATTACAGGAAGCTTCTTCAAATTCAATATAATCGGCATTAAATATATAAAGCTGCTGATTATCTACTTCAATTAAACTGCATATTGCATAAATGTCATCATGTACACCTTTAGCAGGCTGACGACGGCTTGCATAGCGATTACCATAGCCTATTAAATAAAACTCTTTTTCAGGTGTCAGACATATTCTCACACTGCTTGCTTTCATATTACCATCTCCATGTTCATTCTATCGAATGGAAGCGCTTAACTCAATTCAGAAAATTTCCCTCTACTCATGGTAAATTTATGAAATCGATAAATTCGACAACGTTGCTGACATCCTCTAGGATTATATCTGCAGCTCGCTGATCAATGGCTCCTAATTCGTCTTTTAATGCCGCAACATACGCGCCTGCTTTTTTACCTGCCGCAATCCCTAATTGAGAATCTTCAATTATTAATGTTTCATCAGGTCTGACATTAAACACTGCCATCGCATATTGATAAACATACGGATCAGGCTTAAGCCTGCCTAAATCAGTTGCGCTGGCAATTAAATCAAATGACGAAGCAATGGACAGTGTATCAAGAGCCGTCTGCAGTCTTGCCGCAGATGAGTTAGAAGCCACTGCCAGCTTGAGACAACGGTTTTTTAAAACCGTCAGCAATTCATCCAAATGCTTCGTTTTTAATGCTTTTAAATCAGGCCGAGTTGTCTTAAAAGCGAGAATTTCATCTTGATGAGCAATAAATGCGTCATCCTGATAAAATAACTCCTGCATTTTTTTCAAAACCTCACTGCCGATGGTACCTGCCATGGAAAAGATTTGTTCCTTGGCATAGGCTACCTGAAAATGATCCAGCATAAGCATCAGCTGTTTTAGCTTATACGTTTCTGTTTGTGCGATTACACCGTCAAAATCAAAGAGCACCGCTTTAATCATCATCGTCAAAAGTCAGCGTTGACAAGTAGCCCTTTGCTTCAATGATATTCTGCTGACCGCCCTGCACGATTGAATGCAGATCCACCTCTTCAAAGCTTCTTTTAGACAGATATTCCAACAGCATCGCGAAATTGATGCCGGCAATACAGTCAATTTGATCACTGAGCAGCGGCAAAGTCTGATTAAAGGGTGTACCACCAAATAAATCGGCAAAGACAATAGCTCCCTCACCTGTATCCACTTCATTAATTGCCTGCTGAATTTGGGTACCAAAAGACTCCGGTGAATCATCCGCTTTTAAACAGCAAGCCTTAACCTGCGGCAGCTCGCTGCCCAAAAACAGCTTTGCGGAATCAAGCATCCCTTCCGCCAGCAAACCATGACTGACAATTACCAATCCCTTCATTCACTTGCCTCCTTTAAGATATGCTGCATCGTATAAGTAAGCTGACTGCCCTGATAAATCTTCTTACCATATTGTATAAAACGCTCACCGTTTCTTTCCACTTCACGTTTATAATCGTAACTTTGCGGATCTGCTAATACTGCCTCTGCCGCTTCAAGCCAGTTAGTCAGCACCGTATTTGTTTGATCCACAGCGCCATGGCCCGGGAAAACCCCCTCAATCTCATCGATTCTGGCTACAATTTTCCTTAATGCTTTCACATATTCATTCACAGAACAGAAATGAGTATTTGGTTCTTCAGCGATCTGCTGACCGAAGTGTGATGTATCACCTGAGAATAAAATATGATTATGCTTATCAAGATAACCGCATTGGCCCGGTGTATGGCCAGGAATCAGCATCGCTTCAACTTCATAACCATCACCTAAATCAAAGATATAATTATCCGGTATAGGAATAATTTCATAGTCTTTATAAGAAACTAAATCATTACGGTCAAATTCTGTCCAGATACATTTCCCGTCTTTATCAAACAAATAGTCCCAGATATGAGGATTCTGTGTTCGCTTCATCCTAAACACTTCATTTTCATGACAATATATTTTGTCAAACTGAGCATTACCATAAGCATGATCATAATGTGAATGAGTATTAACAACAATTAATTCTTTATCATGAATAATTTCATGAATCAAGCCCTTTAGATCACCGCAGCCAAAACCCGTATCAACAAGCAGCGCTTTTTTAGGCCCCTCGATAAGATACATCCACGGATCACCCATACCATCAAGACTTTCCGTAAAAATACCATATACATTATCTCTGAATTTATATACTTCCGCATATGGATTACATGCAAACGTCATTTTAGTCTTTGACTGTTCACGAAGGATTTTCATAAACGGCCATTTAAGCGGACTTTCACTTTCTCTAAATACAATACGTTTTGATTTCAATTGTGACTCTATTTCTCGATACCCTTTCATATAATTAACCTCCTATTTATCACTAAGCAATTTACGCGTTTTCCATTTGCCGCTCATAAAGTAAGCAAAGCACAGCAGTCCCGGTAAGGTACGGGCAAATGCGGTACCCCACCAATAACCATAGGCACCTTGATTAAATACATTAACAAACAGCAGACTGAAGCCGATACGACAGACAACACCATCCAGAATACCTATTAAAAAGCCAAGTGAAACGAAACCGCAGCCTGTAACCATTGCCTGGAATGTACCTGTGATTGCCGACATAAAGAAATGCATAATCATAATCTTCATATAAATCACACCTTCATCAATTACCGCCTGATCCGGTGTAAAAATGGCAAACAGCGCTTTTGGAGCAAATAATGCGACACCCGCGCAAATGCTTGCCAGTACCAGGCAGCATGCCAGAGTAACCCATGTGATTTTGCTGGCCCGGTCAATCTTTTTGGCACCAAGATTCTGTCCGATTGCGGCGCCTGACGCTGTATTAACACCAGAAACAAACACCTCAAGGAATTTATTTATCTTATTGCCAACCGCATTAGTCGCCGAAATTACCAATCCATATGAATTAACATTAGAATTAACCCATAGCATAGAGAATCGAACAAAGCTTGATCTTACCATTTGCGGAATGCCTAAAATTAGAATTAACTTTAATGGCTCCCATTTCATTTTGAAATAAGAAAGCTTTAATTCAAAATCAAATTGCTCTTTATGCTTGTAAAGATAATAAAATGCAGCCGCAAAAGAACCGAATTGTGAAAGAATTGTAGCAATTGCAGTACCTGCCGCCTCCATTTTAAAGACCGCAACCAATAAAATATCCATCACGATATTTACAGTGGCAGCAATCATAATAAAATACAATGGCCGCTTTGATTCCCCCATACCCCTCAATACTCCACAGACAGCGTTATAACCAAAAATAAAAGGAACTCCCAAAGCAGTGATGATCATATATGATGCTGCCTGTTCCCATGCTTCAGACGGACAATTCAGCAAGCGCAGAATATCAGTGTGGAAGAAAACACCGAATATCGTACAAACAATTGCCACCAGCATCATCAATGTCAGCAATGTGCCAATTGTTTCCTTTACCCTTTTTTCATCCTTAGCGCCAACTAGCTGAGCAATATAAATCTGCCCCGCCATTGCGAATGCGTTGGCAATCGGCATCAGCATATCGGCCAATTCTCCGCCGGTGGATACCCCTACCGTACCTTCACTGCCCATATACTTACCAATTATCATCAAATCAACCATTGAATAAAATTGCTGAATCAAATTAGTTAATATAATAGGAATGGCAAAGATAAGAAGCGTTTTTAAAATTTTCCCTTCAGTAAGATTAATGCCTACTTTATCTTTTTTTAAAACTGCCTCCATTCAATCACTCTCCTCATTTTAAAAGCTGAACTACCAGCTTGTCAGTCATAGTTTAAAATAAAAGGAGCAATAACTTAATTTATAAATTTACCTTTAACTAAAGGCGTAAAATAAAAATTGGCCCTGAGACCAACTTTATTCACTATCTTCCAGAACTCGCCGTACAATTTCATAATCAGTGATGCGATCAAATGTGAAGATTAATTCATCACTATGCATTAAGCGAGCAATAAAACGGCTCATAAACTGAAGATGCTCAACATTATTATCACGAGAATTATAGACAATGATTGTTTGAATCATTTCATCCTTAAACCGGAATGGCTTATCACAAATAATTAACTTGAGGAATGTTTGATGCAAGATATCTTTAAACGAACGCAATATGGCAAGCTGATTCTTCCTTTCCGGTGACAAGATTGCATTTCTTTCATCAACCTCTTGAAAGAAAGCTTCAAGATTCTCGCATGGTTTTAATACTTCAGCTGCAATATAATCATATAAATCCTTACCATTTTTTATATCTTTTGGATAGTAGATATCTTCAATCGCTGCCATTTCATGTGTGCGGAAATACTTAGGCTTATTCACCTGATTAATGAAACGCACGAAATCGATGTTTTTACGAAAATAAAAAACCGGCAGCACCTTACTTCTTAATGAATCATCTATATCTTTGGCTTCTATATTGGTTGCCAGAAAATCAAAATCGTTGGGATTATACCGAAATAAATCACTGAATTCTGTAGGTATAAATTCTATATCATACGGTGTTTTAATCGTACTTAAGTTTGAACACAGATTCTTAGCTTTATAATAACCTGAACGCAGGGTTACTAATACTCTTCTTTTGATCTGCTTATTCATTGCGGTAACAAACTCATTGAAAATATAATAAAAGCTTGCGATATCATAAATTGAAGCTTCCAGATTTGTTTTTTCTTTAATAAATTTATAAAGAATCATACAGTAATCCAGTGTAGATAACCCATCGCTGTAAAGATTGCTTACTATATCTTGATCTACGGATATGTGATAAATCGTTTTAAAAAATAATGATGCAAAGTTGCAGGCAAGATCTTCACGAAATGAAATCATACTAAAATATTTAATATTGTAAAAGCTGTCAAAGTAATCTAGAAATTCATCTGCCAGCTTATAAAAATCCTCAGGATATTCAAGAAAACTAAGATCTGAGGGAAGATAAGTCTGATAAGCGCTGATAACCCCCGCTAAAGTAAGAATATCTGTTTCCGTATAGGTGACATCATCCGAAGCAGCTAATGATTCCCAGATTTCCTTTGCTGCTTGGTAGGATGGCAGGAGAGAAGCGTGAGTATATGTAAATTCAGGCAATTCCAGATTATCACTGTATGCTTTACGGGTTATTGACAAAATGATCGTATATGCAACCTTGCCCATGACTAAACCTGACATATGCAGATTATTCTGTTTCAGTTTCTCCAGCACCAAGGATTTTAATTGCTTATAGATGCCTAAGCCGGAAAGGAAAAACCTCGAAAAATCATATTCATCATAATTTATTTCCGATGGGAATCGTTTATAAATCTTATGCTCATAAATTAGGGCTAAGCGTATATCCCATTCATTGCCCACTACGATCAAACCATTATTGGTTTTATTTTTAACCTGCAGCCGAAAGGTTGATAGCAGTGCTTTCGCTTCAATCATGTCTCGATTTATAATAGAAGGTGAACAGCAGCAGTCATCAGCAAGATCAGAGATAAATAAATTGCCTGTATTTGTCAGCAGACGGCGAATGATAAAATGCACTCTTTCACGCTGATTATTTTCAAAATAGTGGTGATTGTGATAGAAAGATTTAAAGCTTTCCGCGAAATGGCTGAATTTCCGTTCATCTAAAACCTCACATTCATAGCCTACTCCATAACGGCTTACAATTTGAAAACCAACAGTAGTTAAATAATCATTCAATGTATCGATCTCTTTTTTGACGGTTTTTAAGCTTAAACCACTCTGCTTGGCAAGCACTAACCCGCTGATCGGTTCATTTGCATTCAATAATGAATACATGATAATCGCCTGTTTTTTTATCACCCGCATGTACGCCTCCATAATTCTTCTCCACAACATTTAACGTTAAATTCATGTCATTTTGATTCTAGCACAAGCAATCTTTATTGTAAACTCTATCTATTTTCAGAAACTTTTTGAAATTGACCAAAATAAAAAGCGGAGAATCCCCGCTTTTTAGTAATTACTCTTTAACTTGCTTAAAGCTAACTGTGACAGTGAATAAGTCAGCATTTGTTTCAACTTTGAATTCACCGTTACAAGCTTCAGTAAAACTACGCGCGATAGACAAACCAAGACCGCTGCCGCCATCTGTGCGGCTTTCATCGCCGCGTACAAAACGCTCTGTGAAATCAAGATCCGACGGTATTTCTGTCTTAGACGTATTTTTAACACAGGCAACCGCCATTTCACCTGAAGTATTCAAAGTTACATAGACTCTTGAACCAGGCAGTGAATATAACAGCGCATTACCGATTAAATTCTGGAATACACGATAGAGACGCTGCCCATCTGCTGAAATCATAACTGGATCAGCCATGATTTCAGTTCTTAAAATAATATCACTTTCATCAATCTTCTCCTGCATATCCGCTAAAGTCTGACGCAGCAGTTTGCCTAAATCAAGCTCTTCAATATTGACCGGCAGCTGACCGCTGGCCGCCTTGCTGATCTCAAACACGTCCTTTACCATTTCTTTTAAACGCTGAGATTTAGAATCAAGAATTGCAACATATTCACGAACATGATCAGGCAGCTCCTCTTCCTGCTTCAATAACTCAATATAACTGATGATCGAAGTCAGCGGCGTTTTTATGTCATGTGATACATTAGAAATAAGCTCTACTTTCATGCGCTCACTCTTAATCTGTTCATTCATCGCCGTAAACATACCCTGTTGGATATCATTCAATTCATTGACTGCTTTCGCAAGATCGGCGTCTTCAGGTCTTCGCAGAGTATTTGTCAAATCACCATTATGCACCGCTTCAATCTGATTGATCAGCGCACCGACATCCTGACTGATCATCTTATTGTTCTTCGCATAGGCTAACTGGAAGAAAATCAGAAGACCGGCAACCAGCAGGAAGAATAATGCATAAGTCGTAATACTGATAGGTTCATAATAACTGCGCCATGCCACAATAATCGCGCTGAGAGAAGCAGCTGCCAAAACCACCTCAGCAACAAAAACAGGCAGATAACGATTCGTGATGCGTTTTTGGAAAGGCAGTCTTAATTCACTTGTCTTAAAAATGTTATAAACATGGCTGCAGATACCATGCCACCAGCGGCCTCGATTATAACGCATATCATTAATTACAAGATAAATCAGCCAGAAGCATACAAGAAGGACATATGTTCTGCCTTCCAGTATCCGCTGCAGACCATAATAAAGATAATCCCATTCAATATATTCATAGCCATAGAAAATTTCATTCAGATAATAATATAGGTATTCTTTAAAAGACAAAAGCAGCAACAAAAATGGAAGAATTATAATCAATAATTTTATCTCAAACCACACATGTCCGGTCAAATCCGCGATCTTCTTATCCGCCGCTTTTTTATCTTTGCGCAGAATAATATAGATAACGATTAGGATTAAACCCAAAATGATCGACAAACCTTGTGAGATATACTCTGATTTGCTGTTGTCAAAGCTTACCTTCAGCCAATATAACGAATTATCACGCTGAATACTGCCGCTCTCAGAATAATTTCCATACATGTAAATCTTAGGTTCTTTCGCAAAGGCTACGACGATTTCAGATTTTGCTGATTTTTCATCCAATGTGAAATTCTTATATCCTGGCACATACCAATCTCTCTCATCACGATAATAACCGTCACCATATACGTCCAGCTCTTCCCCGTCTTTAATCATAGTGACTTGTTTACCATCAAAGTGAAGATAAAAATTATAGCCTTCCGGCAGCATGCCATTCTTATCTAATTTCAAATCATCATTATTGGAATATAACAGCTTGCCTTCATGGTAAATCTGATAGAGGACATTTTTATCATCTTTAAGTTTTTCATGCAGCTTATCGATAAGATTTCGGCTGACAGCATCATCATCTTCATCATCCGGCACTAAATTGTTATAAGTATAAGTTGTAGCATAGGATGAATAAATATCTCCTTCATAGATATCAGTTGTATAACCATTATAGTAATTATACCAGCTGCTGATATTGCCGCCGGATGCCATTACAAGAAAACGTTCCAGATAATCTGACACATAGTATCTAAATTCATCCGTCGTCTGATAATCACCGGAAAAAGCACTGCTTACATCTTTTTTTAAAACTTCTACACTGCTGTAACGCACAAGCAGTGATGACAGATTGCCAAGCAATATACTTATACCGAGGAAAAATGCGATAAAGCTAAATGTTTTTTTCCATTTTTTCAATTTTGTATCCAATGCCCCACACCACCTTTAAGTACTCTGGCTCTTTAGAGTTAATTTCGATTTTCTCACGAATTCTGCGTATATGTACCATTACTGTATTTTCACAGGAATAAGCTTCTTCATCCCAGACACGGCGATATATTTCTTCAGCCGGAAACACTCTGCCTAAATTACGCATCAGCAGGTCAATGATCTTAGTTTCTATCGCTGTAAGCTTTACCGGCTCATCATCCGCAAATAGCGAACGCTCATCCACATGATAACGCAGTCTTCCATTGTTTATAACGTTGACGGAGTTAACACTGTTGATATCGCCAAGCCGCGTATATCGTCTTAAATGACTTCTGACTCTGGCAACTAATTCCTGTGAGTTATAAGGTTTCGTGATATAATCATCAGCTCCCATGGACAGCCCTAAAACCTTATCCGTGTCTTCACTCTTGGCACTTAATACAATAATCGGCAGATTACGTCTTTCGCGTATCTTCATGATGGCAGATAAGCCGTCTAATTTAGGCATCATGACATCAATCAGAATCAATTGAATGGAATGCTGAGCAATCAGCTCAAGTGCCTGTACACCATCATAGGCTTTTAAAACATGATAGCCTTCCTTTTCTAACAGGATTGCGATGGCTTTCACAATTTCATGATCATCATCAACTACAAGCACACATTCATTCATCTTAACCCCTCCTTGGCCTGTCTATATAATAGGACACGGTTCTTACAAAAAGCAGAACGCTTTTCTTAAATAAATCTTACATGATATAAGAATTGTATCATTGTCGGAAATAAAAGTCATCCTTAGCTGCTATAACCTGCCAAATCTTCATTTATCTTACATTAAAGCTTAGAGCCATAGAAAAAAGTGCTGAAACTCATTACGAATTTCAACACTTTTTATGTTTTTAATTAAGCTATTAAAGTGACATCTGCAGCCTGTTCGCCGCGGTTTCCTTCAACAATGGCAAATCTGACACGCTGACCTTCATTTAAAGTCTTAAAGCCATCAATTTGAATTGCTGAATAATGAATGAAAATTTCTTTTCCGCTTTCTTCAGTAATAAAGCCATAGCCCTTTTCTGCATTAAAAAATTTAACTGTTCCTGTACTCATTTTAGTACCTCCATTTTGTTCTGTAAACAAGCTGAAGCCGATAGGTATAAAAAAACACATTCTTCCTTGTACCTAAGACATAAATACAACTCTCGAATGTGAATAAGTGAATTATAGATATTGCTTTGAATTACTTGTTCATCATAAGCTTTATCAGCCGGATAGTCAAGCTATTTCGAAAAATAATGCGAATATAAGCTTTTAACTCATATTGTGGTAAATAAAGTATCGTTTAATTTTGCTGTACCAGACAAGATGCGTTATATTTATTATATTAATCATTTATGAGCATCGGTCTTTAACCTTTCTTTAACCATCGATTTGATATAGTTACCATGCAATCACAAGTACTCACATCTGATGAATACCTAAGGAGGATCATAACATGATTAAAAAAATTGCATTTGGTTTATTGAGCGTTTCAGCGCTTACTATGCTTACAGCATTGCCGGCATTCGCAGCTGGTGAAACAGATATTGCGGCGGAAATTACACCTGGCGTTTCAGTTGAAAAAAGTTCCGCAGTCACTGATGGAGGAAATACTAAAGGTGAAATTCAGAATTCAGACTTAGGAAATGATGAAGATGGTGATGCCTTCATCATGGATAATGGCGAAAAGGTTTATATTACCACAGTGACCGGAACTCTTGATGACAGTAATGTGACTATAACTTTCAAAGAAGCAAAATAAATATTTATTTGTGATTGTTTAAATAAACAGATAAGGATGTGAGACAGATGAAGATTTTGATTGTAGAAGATGAAAAAGATATGCAGCAGGCACTGTGCTATGGTATGCGTAAATGCGGTTATGCCGTAGATTCTGCCGATAATGGTCAAGATGCTGTCGAGCTCAGTGAATACAATGATTATGATTTAGTGATCCTTGATCTTAATCTTCCCGGCATGGATGGTTTAAATGTGCTTAAACATATCCGTGAAAAAGATCTGCCAGCTAAAGTGCTGATTCTGTCCGCGCGCTGTGATATTAGTGATAAGATTAAAGGATTAGATGGAGGGGCCAGTGATTATATGACCAAACCCTTTCATTTTAAGGAACTAGAGGCTCGAGTACGTGTCCTGCTTCGGCGTACCTTTATTCAGGATGAGGCTGCCCTTTCACGGGGCGGTCTTTATCTGGATATGAATAAAAAGCAGGCTAGCTTCAAGGATGTACCAATCGTACTGTCAATGCGTGAGTTTTCAATTTTAGAATATCTGATGATAAATATGGAACGGCCGGTCAGTGCTGAGGAATTACTTGAACATGTCTGTGACAGTGAAGCAGATCCTTTTTCCAATCAAATCAAGGTTTATATCAGTACCATTCGCCGAAAGCTGGCAGTCCACAGTGATGAGAATATTATTAAAAATATCAGAGGGGCTGGTTATGTAATTAAAAAGGAGGATTCTGAATGCTGAAAAAATTATCACTGCGGGCTAGATTAACATTGTTATCCACGCTGCTGACTACAAGTATGGCTGTCATTTTAACATGTTTCTTTATGTTTAACGCAAACCGGATTTTTGTGAAGGATCTGCCGATTGTATTTACTGCTCCTGATTCAGATGCCGTACTGACATTTAAAGCGGCTGAACCTTCGGGTGCTCTTGTTGACTCTGAAACGCTGGATCAAAAGTCAGAGACTGTTTCCAATAACAACATCGATATGCTAGTTACTTTAACACAGGCGACACGTCAATTTAATTTATGGGGGATTGCAGGCTTATTCTTAATTACTCTGCTTGGCGGCGCGGCAGCCTGGCTGATGGCCGGCAAGGCATTGAAGCCTGTCAGAGAGTTATCTTCAGCGATTGAAAAGGTCAGTGACAACGATTTATCGCTGCATGTAGATACTAATGAGCGTGAGGATGAAATAAGTCAGTTAGGTAAATCATTTAATACGATGATGGATAAAGTCAATAGTTCCTTTGAACGGCAGAAAAGATTCAGCGCAAATGCAGCTCATGAGTTAAAAACACCATTGGCAACGATACAAGTGGGCCTTGATGTTTTAGAGCTAGATGAAAAGCCTACACAGGAACAAATGGAATGGGCATTAACAGTAACAAAAGCAAATACTGAGCGAATGATTGCATTAGTTGAAAGTTTATTTACGTTATCTTCAGATAAAGAATGTAATATGAATGATATCATAGACATACAAGACGTTTTTACACGCATATTTGATGAACTCGCGGCACAAATCGACAGCCGGCACATACAGGTTACAATGCAGATTGCTGATGATTTAAAGCTTAAAGGAAATGCCGTTATGCTGTATCGCGCCTTGTTTAATCTTGTGGAAAATGCGATTAAGTATAATATTGAAAATGGCACTATTCTGATAACGGCTATCAAAGAGGAAGCTTACATCAAGATATCTGTCAGTGACAGCGGCATCGGTATTAATAATGAAGATGTGCAGCATATATTCGAACCGTTTTATCGTGCAGACCAGTCACGTTCACGGTTAAGGGGCGGATCAGGTCTAGGTTTATCGTTGGTGAATGATATAATAAAAAAACATGATGCTGAAATTGATGTAGACAGCCAGCCTAATAGGGGCACTGTTTTTACTGTAGTGTTTAAAAGATAAACAAATGATTAAGGGGAAGCAATATCATTTAGCTATAAAACATTTTACAGTTTATCGTAATATCATTTTCAACTTTAACTTGAGGCAATCTGACAGAAAATCAGTTATTTTCAAAAGAAATCACTTTTAGTCTTGATAATTTAGTTAAAATAGGTTAAAATTATCAAGCAGATGCAGAAGTGGTGAAACGGCAGACACGCTGTCTTCAGGTGGCAGTGCACACACGTGCGTGAGGGTTCAAATCCCTTCTTCTGCACCATGATATTAATAAAACGTTGAAATATCGGCGTTTTTTTTATTTGCTTAAATGGGAATTCCTACTATTTATAACTCTTAATTGCTTACAGCCAGATATCTTGCATAGTATATTGTAATTAACAACTCCTTCATTATTGAATTTCTGATTACTTCATCCTATACATAAATATAAAGTCATTTAGCTTTTTTATTATCCAAGTATCCTATGACATCACCTGTTATTTTTATATGAATTACTTAAAGAGTGATCAAAAGTATATTTATATCTAAAAAAGAGAGCTGCATTTGACTGCAAATCTCCTCATTTTTTGTTATTTCCTTGCTGCCTTAGCCGCTGTAATGAACGCCTTCGCCCGCTCTGGGTCCATCTCATTATACAGATACTGATCACGCTTTGTTGTTGTTCCGACAATCAAGCCATCACAATAAGGCATTAAATCAGCAATGTTGTCTTTGTTAGCACCGCTTCCCAGAATTAATGGAATCTCTGGGAATGCTTTTTTTACATTCGCAAATGCACTTGTTTCCGGCGGCAATCCAGCCCGCGGCCCGCCAACTAGAATACCTGCAATCGGTAACGCTGCTAAACCACTGGAAATTTGTGCTTCGATTGGACGTGTATCCAAACATACTCCCGCATGTGCATCAAAATAAGTATAAACATGTACATCATCAGCATCAATCTGGTGACGGTATCTGAATACCTCTGCCGGACAGAATTCTTGATGACCAAAAGTACCCTCATAACTATTTGTTACATAAGTACGAATAAATTTAGCGCCAATTGCTTTCGCAATCGCAAGTGTAGCAATCGGATCAATAAGACAGCCGCAGCCATAAGGTACATGAATCATCGGCAATACTTCAGTAACTACACGCACATATGCAGCGATGACTTCCGGGCCTACCGATGTCAGATATGGACGGTCCCCCTCATTCGCAAAGACTACCGCATCCACGCCATTTTCCATTAGAATTGCCGCATCATGTTTTAAGCGTTCGATATTCTTTTCGATCGTTGTCTCCCCATTATAATAAGGTGTGCCAGGTAAAGGCAGCAGATGCAGACAGCCGATAATTGGTTTATCACATCCAAATATTTTCTTGTGTTCTTCTAAATAGTTCATAAATTTAATCCTTTCTTATGCTAAGATACCAAAGAAACCAAGCACAACTGAAGCAAGCATTAAAGAAATCATGATTTTAGTCGGTTTCCAGCCTTTTCTCAGCATATAGACCACAACGCCAAAAGTTGCGACTGATAACAAATTGGGCAGAATTGAATCAAGCATGCCCTGAACTTCTGTTGACATTCCTTGCAGCGAATAGGTTAAAACGGTTTTTACTGGAATATTATTTGCAATCAAGCCACCGAGAATCATCATACCCAAAGCTCCTAAAGCCTCTGTCATATCCTTAATCATACCATTGCCAAGAATCTTCATAATGGCTGTCTTACCAAATTTATAACCCTGGAAATAGACAAAGTGACTGACACCCAACGCATAAGCCGAGAAGCCTAAAACGAAAATCAGAACACCAACAATTGAACCTTGTACAGCCATATCAATAGCAATTGAAAGCAGAATAACCTTAACCAAGCTTTGCGTGATTGAATCACCTAAGCCCGCCAGCGGACCCATTAAACCTGTTTTCAAATTATCGATCGTTTCATCATCAATATCCTGACCGTTAGCTCTTCCTTCTTCAAGGGAAGCTACGATGCCAGGAATCACCGCACCCCATGTATTTTCAGTATTATAGAATGTCAGATGCCGTGTCATACCTTCCGCTAGCTTTTCTTTATCATCACCGTATAATCCCTTTAATACAGGAATCATTGACTGACAGAAACCAAGTCCCATCATACGCTCATAGTTATAACAGATTTGACCCCAACAAACCCAATACCACCAAGATTTATTTAGATCTTTCTTTGTCAAAGTAATTTGATTTTCAGTTTTAACAGTTTCTTCCATATTAAGCCGCCTCCTCTTTCTTCTTGAAATACAGATGCAGCAAGCCGCCCGCTACACCTAAGATTGCCAATGACATCGTATTAGCGCCAAAATATGAAGCAAATACAAAACCGATCAGCAAATAAGGCAGAATTGATTTCTTATAAATAGAATTAAACAACATACCTAAACCTAAGGCTGGAATCATATGCCCCATTAAAGAAAGAATCGTTAATAATTTCGCAGGTATATTATTCATTAATGTTTCTAATACCGGAGCACCAAAATATACGCATAAGAATACAGGAATAAAATAAGTCAGGAATGGAAATACTTGTGAACCGACGCGATTCATTAAAATAACACCGCGAGTATCCCCTTTAGCCGCATACTTATCCGCAATATGCACCCAGATAGGATTTAATGACATTTTTGCTGTTGAACATAATGATCCTAAAACACCCAGCGGAACGGCTATTGCCAAGCCAACTGATGCGTCAGCGCCTGAAAGCATTGTCATTAATACACCCAGATAACCAGCTAAAGCGAGATCACTTGGGATACTGCCGCCAATCGCTACTAAACCCAAATATGCCATCATAATTGTGGCACCTACTTCTAAACCATAACCTAAATCCCCCAGAACAAGTCCCCAGAATGCGCCTGCAATGATTGGAGCACCAAAATACAATGACCATCTTGACCACATTGGCGCACCAGATGAAATAATCCAGCACAACAACCCTGCAATAACTGCATAAACCAGCAACATAAACTCTACCACCTTTCTATATCATATTTTTGATATCTACTTTAGAATCTGTATAAAGCATCTGGAGATAAACGGTCAGGCCTTTTTCCATTAATTCTTTAACCATATCAATTTCAGCGGGATTTAAGTTTACATTCTTTGAAATTGATTTACGGCCAGCTAATGAACCTAAATTACCCAGATTCACTTCCTTGATGTCAAGCCCCTGTTTCACAGCATCTAAAACATACTGAATACGCTTAAACAATAATAATACTTTTGCGGATGAATCTTTTTCCTGTTCAGCTTTATCAACAGCCTGCTGAACACTGTAAATCTCAATCTTGATACCGGAAGGTGCAGACAGCTGCAGCACCTGCTTCATAAAATCATCCTTGCAGATCTGATCATCAACGATCCATATCGTTGATACACCCAAATACTTTGTCCAGGATGTAATGATCTGACCATGTGCCAGTCTTTCATCAACTCTTGCTAATGTGAAATTCATTTTATTTCACCTCCTTGTTAATTTCAAAAGATTTTATTGATCCTGCCCCTACGGACAGCGCAAGCTCTTTTAATTCATGCGCATTCTTATAGGCTCTCTGACTGATACACTCAATCACTATTGCGAGATTCGTACCAGTGACCACCTCGATCGTTTTTCTATCAAACATATCATAGTAACATCTTGAAGCCTGAATAAAAGGACTGCCGCCAGCTAAATCAGTGAGTATCAGCAAACCCTCAGACGCCTGCTCACATTCCTTTTTAATCTTTTCGTAAAATGCTTCAATGTGATCATCAGCCTGAAGCCCAAGTACATGAACACCTTCAAAATCCCCCATAATCATTCTGGCTGTCGCTGTCATCTCCTTAGCCAGGTTGCCATGACTGACAATTAATAAGTTTGCCATTCTTCCACTTCCTTTGACACCATTATATGGTCATAAGACACACATGTCAAAAATACATAACCAGCAATACAGATTTGAAGTGTATCGTCAACATTTAAGACTTATGAGGGCTATTATAATGATAAACCTTGGAATAAAAGCATATTTTTATCAATTTTTTGTCATTTTTGATACAGAAGATGAAATATTTTTAAATATTATCAAACTTGTGTATTATTCATGATTAAAGTTTGATACAATTTTATTTAGAAAGGCTGTGATGCATATGGATACTAAGAGTTCAAGAAAAGAAAGAGTCTATCAGGTAGTACAGGATCTGACAAAAAAGGCAATAGCGGCTAAGAATTACAGTAATATCGGAATGGATGCTTATGTTATTTCCATTATATTAAAAATCGAACGTTCCAATGCTTCTAAAGAGCTGAATGACTTATGGCGTGAAGGCAGATTAATTAAAATACAAGGCAGGCCCATTCTTTATCTGTCACTGGAGGATTTTGTAAATGCTTATCCTATTAAATATATACCAACCTTTATTCCTAAGGGAAAGCAGCTCTCTGATTATCTGGAAGCCGGTGATGAACCAACTAAAACAAAACATCAGGCTTCCTCATTTGATATGCAGGTAGGCGCCCGCGGATCACTTGTTGAACAAATTCTGTCCGCGAAAGCTGCTATTAATTATCCGCCTTATGGATTACCTACCTTATTGTGCGGAAATCTTGGCATAGGTAAAATGCAGTTTGCTCATGATATGTATGACTACGCGATGGAAACCGGTAAGTTTTCTCATAATGCTAATTTTGTGATTATCAACTGTATGGATTATACAAACAATGCTCAGCGGCTGCGGCTGCGTTTATTCGGAAGTTTAG
Organism: Clostridiales bacterium VE202-08; assembly: GCA_000508965.1. GTDB lineage: Bacteria > Bacillota_I > Bacilli_A > Erysipelotrichales > Erysipelotrichaceae > Dielma. Next base: position 84,453 of record BAHV02000002.1, on the reverse strand, counting down.
AAAAGCGGACTAAGAACTTAATTGAACAAGCTAACGGCGGCATTTTATTCTTCGATGAAGTACAGAAGCTAGACAGCAAGGGAAAAGAGCTGCTGATCGATCTGATTCATAAGGGTACATATACTAAACCGGGGGAGTCACATCTTCGTGATGTTAACGCAATGATAGTAGCTTCAACAACTGAAGAAGCTGATTCAGATAATATTATTTCTGTTTCTAAATACTTCCCGGTCATAATCAGCCTGCCGGATATTGATCAGCGCGATATTAAAGAAAAGATTGAATTAATATTAAGCTATTTCAGTAAAGAAGCTAAAAACATTAAATTACCAATACGATTCTCTAAAGATGTCTTATTCTGTTTTGTTCAAGCCCGCTACAAGACAAATATTACTCAGCTGCGCAGTGAGATCAAACTTGCATGCTCTCGGGCTTACCTGGATATTCTAAAAAGCCATTCAAGAATCTTAACCATTTCCTTTCAGCATCTTTCTAATGATCTGCTTAACCGTACTTATAATGGTGACAGCAAAAAGAAAATCTCACTGATTCTGAATCAGTTCCCTAATGAAAATATCTTCTTTGATGAAAATGGTATGTGCAGTGATACGCAGTATTTATATCATGATGAGAATAACGTACACTTATTAGAGGATAATGAAGATAATATCGGTTTGTCTGAATATACAGCACAGCGTCTATCCCTTTTGAAAGTCATGCCGAAGCGTCAGCAGATTGCCATTAAAGCGATGCTCACACCTATCGCTGTTGATACAATCTATGAAATAACCACACGGGAAATGATTTTCACCAATTTAAATTTGAACTCTAATTTATTTATCGGGTTAATCTTGCAGGTAGCCAATGCTATTAAGCGTACTAAAAATAATATACCGGCACCTTTCACACCGGAAGTAAATGAACACACTCAGCCATTATTCACTGAACTAAGCAATGATATCGTACAAAGCATGAATGCTATCTATAATATCAAAATTAGTCAAATTGAAAAAGAAGGTATTTGTGACTTCTTATCAGCCATCTATCAGGTCTTATATCAAAAACCGATCGGTGTTTTAGTAATCAGTCATGGCAACTGCATAGCTAAAGAAATGGTGCGTTTTATCAATCCAACTGAAAAGGATAAATTCAGAATCGAAGCGCTTGATTATGGCTATGAAGAATCATTAAAAGCATTTTTGCTTAAGATTTATGATCGGGCACACTTTGTCAATCAAGGCTCCGGCGTACTTATTCTTACGGATATGACGCCCTTCACCTCTTTACAAAGCGCAGTGTATGAAGCAACGGGGATAAAAACTGCTGTCATGACCGGCTTAAATCTGCCGATGCTGATAAAAATTGTTGATGAATTGCGCAGCAGTGATGCTAATTATACGATTTCACTTGATGCTTTTGAGAATTTTGAAAATCCGGTCATTGAAAACGAAGCCAGCAACTCTCAATTTATCCAAAGGCTGACAGATGATTTCCTTGGTGAAATATTAACCTTTATCAATCCGCAGAAGGCTGTGGATACTTTATTGGTTTCATTAAATGGCATCCTTGACGAACTGCATATTCAATCTGATGAATCGATTCTAGTAAAGTTTATCACCCATACAACCAGCATGTTGGAAAGGGTGATCCGCAAAGAACCGCTTGATTATCAGAAATTAAAAAGCTTCACAAAGGAACACAGCAAGCTGATACAGCTTATTGAAAATCACTTGCGTTATGTGAATGAAACCTTTGGTATTCAGATTCCGCCTTCAGAATTAGCATATATCACTGAAATCTTCATTCCATTGATTAAGGAACAGACATTATAATGAAAATTAGGGTGGTTCATAATGTTTAAAATCGGTGAATTTTCAAAACTGACTCACGTTTCTGTACGCATACTTCGTTATTATGATGAAACCGGTTTATTGTAACCTAAACAAATTGACGATAAGAGTGGTTATCACTACTATACCGAAAAGCGATTATTCTGCTGCAGAAAATTATATTACTTCGTGATCTTGACTTTAGGTAAATGAAATAAGTGAATGCATAAAGCAATGGGCTGAAGCCCAATCACCCGTATGCTTTTTCCATTATTCATATTTTACAATGCGCTGTTCAGCTTGATGAGAAGTATCTATCGTTTAGGATTAAAAAACTTAATGGCTTCAGTCATTTATGTTTAATTTGGCGGTTTGATGATTGTGATAATGATACTTGCCGCAGTATCATCGACTGTGCGGGTCCTTATGTTGAAGGGAGGTCATGAGCATATTCGCGGCGCGTGCTCCTATGCGGCCAAACCCCATTGCTTTATCCATTGTTGAAATCTTATCGATCAATATGGATGAAGGGCTTATTACCCTTACTTACACAGATGCCAATGACGGTATACTCGTCCTGAATCTAATCCATATACACCAAACATGGATCGAATTGAAACACCCAAAATACCTAAATGGCGTCAGAAATGGCCTAAAAGCTATGAGGTATCCACTGAATTTGATTGTACCAGTGTATTCAGCTTTTAATCAGCCTGCAGTATAAAAAAATGATGAAACTTGGGAAAAAAACATCACTCTTTTTTAACGGCGGAGATAATTCTCATCGAAGATGAGTATCTCCATATATAGATTTATGAGTAACATCATCAACTTAACGCTGGTCAGCAAAGTATAAATCTAATAAAGTACACCTTATAAGACAGGGGGAATAAGTGACGAAATAGTTCTTAAGATTAACAGTATTTGTAAAGAATATGTTTAAAAACGTAAAAAAACGCCCTATAATGAGCGTGAACAAACTGTCTCATAATGTAACCTTTTTTATACAATTCACATTATGAGCCAATATATTAAAACAAATAAAAGAAGCTATCTTATTGAAATTCCTTTGAACTTCAATGATGATAGCTTTTAATTCATAACTTTTGCAGGTTTCAACAAACTGGCAGCTTGATCAATCGTCAATGGATGATAAAAATAATAACCTTGCGCATAATGATAATTCAGCTGTTTTAAAAGATTTACCTGTTCCTGCGTCTCTACACCTTCTACGATGATAATCTGACCTAAATCTTTTGCCATTTGTTTAATTGCTTTTAATATTGCCATCGTACGCAAAAGGTTTTTTCTGTTAAATTGAATGAACTTGATATCCAATTTTAATACAGAAACTTCAATATCCTTCAGCATATTCAGCGATGAATAGGCACTTCCGAAGTCATCAATTGATATTCTAAAACCCGCTTTACTTAACCGATCAATTGTGTCCGTAACAATTTTATAATCCTCAATATAGGCACTTTCGGTTACTTCCAGCTCAATCAAATCAGCTGACAGATCATATTTAGTTAATAATCCTTTAAAAATAGACAGCAGATCTAAAGAATAAAAATCAATTCGTGATACATTTACTGAAACCGGCACTACATGAAGCCCTTCTTTGATCCACACATGCAGCTGACTGCAAACTAAATCCCATACAAATAAATCAAGCTGATGAACCGTCCGATTGCGTTCCAGAACAGGAATAAATACATCTGGTCCTACGATTCCATCATTAGGATGACACCAGCGGACCAAAGCTTCTAATCCGATCACTTCTCCTGTATCAATTTGACATTTAGGCTGCATATAACAAGTGAATTCCTTCTTTTTTAATGCCTGTCTTATTTCCTGTGTTAGAAATTGTTCACTCATCAGTTTTCTTTTCATATCGCAGTCATACTTGACAACCCGTTGGTCATGAATGCCTTCAATTGACTTTAATGCCAGCTGCGCACAATCATAAGCTTCAGCCGGACTCATAGAGTGATTAATTTCACAAATGCCGACTTTCAGCAAAAACTCTCTGATGGCATCTGTATATTTAGAAAATTCCTCAATTTGTTTCGCCAACCATTTTTCTAAATCGGCGGTAACCGGATATAACAGCGCAAAATCATCATTACCAAAATGACCGGCAATAACCCCGGCACTTTCAGCCGCTTTTTTTATATCTCCTGCGAGCAAATTTAAGAGTCGATCGCCTGCTTTACGGCCATACCAATCGTTATAAATCTTAAAATGTTCAATATCTAAACTGATAATACACATGGGGTATTTATCATTTTCTTCGATGATTTCTGCCGCTTTTTTAAAAAAGGCATCAAAATTATATAACCCTGTTAATGGATGATACTCATTGTTAACTGGAAGACTTCCTTTTTTCATATTTACCCTTTCCCGCACATCGACTTGTCTGTATTTGTTCTAATCGACGATAAAAAAATTTGTTCCCAGTTTTTTCCTTTTTTCATTATATTACCTGTCAGCAGATTTTACAAGCTAACTGGCATGATACTCTTTATAAATCTGATTTTTTGATACACCCCGTTCTTTTGCGACCTTTTTAATCGCTTCATTCGTGCTGTATCCCTGTGAAATATATGAATTAATATGCTCATAAAGCGGCGGAAAGATTTCCGGCTGAATCGCCGTTTCCTTGCTGCCTTCCATAACGATAACCATTTCACCTTTCAAATCATCAACAATTTCAATAATTTCCGATATTCTGCCGCGAATAAATTCTTCATGTTTTTTAGTCAGCTCTCTAGCCAGACATATAAAACGATCACCAAAAACATCCAGACATGTTTCCAGCATTTTCTTAATACGATGCGGTGCCTCATAAAAAATTAAAGTTTGTCTGATACCCTTTAATTCAAGACACTCTTTACGTCGTTCATTTTCACTTGCCTTCAAAAAGCCGACAAACATATATGGCTGTGCACAGATACCGGATGCAACTAACGCATTTAGCCCGGCACTGGCACCCGAAATCGGCACGACATTGTAACCAGCTTCAATCACCAACTGTACAATCACCTGGCCAGGATCAGAAACCAGCGGATAACCGGCATCCGACACAACAGCGATATTTTTTCCTTCATCAAGCAAATTAAGCAGTCCCTTTGCGCTCTCATGTTCATTATGTGAATGATGAGCGATACAGCGGGTTTTAATATCAAAATGTGACAATAACTTCATTGTATTACGGGTATCCTCAGCAGCAATTATATCTACTTCATTTAAGATTCTGATTGCTCTCGGTGTTAATTCTTCAAGATTGCCAATAGGTGTAGCTACTAAATATAAAGTTGCTTTACCATTCTCAAAGCTTTTCTGTCTTTTCATCGTTTTGACCAATCAATTTCAGGCCATAGCTCTGAGAAGTCAAGGAATTGAACATCTTCTTTATTTTCAATTTTCACTTGCTTCAATAAGACATTTAGGCTTGTGATCCGATATCGATTTCCTTTATATTCGATCTGTGAATTCATTTTAGGCAACCCTTCACGCATTTGCTTATATTGCGAATCTTCAAACTTTAAACAGCACATTAATTTACCGCATTGACCGGACAGCTTCTGCACATTTAATGCTAATAGCTGATTCTTAGCCATATTGATTGATACTACATCAAAGTCGTTCATAAACCGTGAACAGCAGGTTTCCATTCCGCATGCTCCCAAACCGCCGACGATCTTTGCCTTATTACGCGGCCCAATTTGCCTTAATTCAATACGGCATTTAAACTGTGTCGCAAGATCTTTGAGCAGATCACGGAAATCAACACGGTCATCCGCAACATAAACGAAAATAATTTTACTGCGATCCAGTGTATATTCCGCATCAATCAAACGCATATCTAAATTCAAACGATTAATCGCCGCCTCGCAGACCTTCATAGCTTCCTTAGCTGCTTTCACATTATTCTCAATATCTTTTAAATCCTTAGGTGTAGCCTTACGCAGAATTGGTTTGATTTCCAAATCTGTCGGTACTTCGCAGAAAGCACGGCTTTCTTTAACTATTTCGCCTACCTCAAGGCCGCGGACGGTTTCTACAACAACAGAATCATTTACCTTAAGACTGCCGTCATTAGTACCAAAAGTATATATCTTTTTAGACTCTTTAAAACATACAAATGCGATAAAATCATAATGAACGGTTTTACCAGCTGGTTTATTATCTCTAGGCCGATTCTCCTGCTGATGAACTTCTTTTTTCACAGCTTCCTTTTTAACTGGTTCAGGACTTGCTTCATTCTTATGACCTGTCTTTTTCGCATCTTGTGTATTCTTAGGCGGTTCATTCTTGATACTTTCATTTACAGCCTCTTCATTTCTCTTTTTATTTTCTTTATTTTGACGATGTCGGTTGTGATTTGGACGTTTCTTATTCTCCGTCACTTTCTTTTCATTATCTTCACTCATTGTTTCAACTCCTTCATTTTCGCAATCAGCTGATCGCACAATAAACTTAAATTAACCGAACGGCCGCATTTATCTTTTGCTTCCATACAGGCGCTGAGATAAGCTATACAATCCTTTGCATCATATGACTTCATAGCATTTAACCATGATTGACTGGCACAGATTGTTTTACCTTTGATCACATCTTTAAAGAAGATGCTTAATATATCTAAAAACATCATAAACTGCAGCTTGTCAGAACTTTTTTTATCTTTAAAGCCTTCTCGCTGCAAATGAACTAACGCCTGATCTGGACTTATATGTAATTTTTGTATCGTATCCATTGCCATGATTCGTGCCTGCTGATAATTTTCATCCTCAAGCTTCAATACAATTTCTTCCCAGCATCCTGATAAATGAGAAAGCAGATAGGCATCTAATGGATCGATATTTTCTTTCATACAATATTCATAGCAAGTGCTGACATTTGCCTTACGCAGCGGTATATTTTGACATCTTGACTGAATCGTCGGCAGCAAGCGGTCAAGCTGTTCCACAGTGAGAATCGCAAAAACATCCTGCACAGGTTCCTCAAGAAATTTCAATAAGCTGTTTAATGCGTCTAAGGTTGCGTTTTCAGCATAATGCAAAACATAAATTTTTTTACCTTTAGCTTCCACTGAGGTTTTATTAAACTCCTCTTGTATTCCCAATATGTCTTGCTTCTTAATTGAGGTTTTCTCACCATCCACAAAGATGAAATCCGCATAATTATGTTCTGCAATACGCTGGCATGTGTTGCAGACTTCACAAGCGAAGCCTTTTTCATCACAAAGCAGACTTTGTGCCAATAAAATCGCCGTTTCTTTTTTAGGCGTACCCTTTTCACCAACTAATAAGTAGGCATGGGCATAATGTTCTGATATAAGTGCATTTTCTAATATTTTATAAGCAATGGGCTGTTCTTTACACAGACGTTCTTTAAACATTTTTAATCAGCTCCAGCACATAGTTCATGGAATCATTCAATACATGCTCAATATCCTGACTGGCATCAACGATTTTCATGCGGTGCTTATATTTCTTAAGAACTTCTTCGTAACCCTTAGAAACCAGCTTATGAAAATTAGTTGTTTCAAGATCAAGACGATCTTTAAATGCTCTTGTTTCAATCCGTTTAAGTCCTTCCTCATAGGCGAGATTCAAATAAACGGTTGCATCTGGGAAATGTCCTTCAACTGCAAATTCGTTGATGCGAAATACTTCTTCAATGCCTAAGCCTCTAGCATATCCCTGATACGCTAATGAACTATCTATAAATCGGTCACAGATCACGATCTGCCCTTTTTCAAGAGCCGGCAATACTTTCTCAATTAAATGCTGACGGCGGCTTGCGGCATACAGCAAAGCTTCTGTTTTAGCGTCCATATTAACATTTTTTGGATCAAGGATTACACGCCGTATTTGCTCGGCAATATCAATACCGCCTGGCTCTCTTGTATAGATGGCATCATAACCAGCCGCTGTTAATCGCTTTTGTACCTCTGTACTTATTGTTGTTTTTCCGCTGCCATCCGGTCCCTCGAATGTGATAAAGTATCCCTTCATGAATCAGTATCCTCTCTTTGTTCTAAAACTTCAAAATAAGCGTTAAAGCCTATTCTGACTTATAAATTATACCACAAGTGACCTGATATAAAAAGTTAAGCTTCTTGGAATTATGAACCGGAAATACCTTAACACGAACAGAGGTGTAACAGACAGAAAAATTCAGGACTATTGACACAAGGACATATTTCTGAATTTTTAGATTATTTATTAGTTTTTCTTCTTCCCTTTATATATAAAATCATGCCGGCAGCAATTACCGCAGCCGCGGCCGAACATCATCAGCTTTGAATCGTTTCTTTTTGGTGCCGGTTTATTCTCTGTTTTCACATCAGCTTCCTTTTCTCATACCGGATATAATTTCATTATGATTTCCTCCGCAAATTCATTGTGAATATTAGTTAAGTCCGTTGTTGCGCTTCTATAGAAATTGTAAATTATAAAATTACATAAAATATGAAGTAATCAACAGAATACCACAATCTAACAAAATTATAATAAGATACATTAACAAAACCCCTGTGACTGTTCACAGAGGCTTCGTTTTATTTAAGAATTCGCATTGAATTAAGAATCGCAAGCACTGCCACTCCAACATCGGCAAAGACACCCATCCACATATCGGCATAGCCGATTGCACCAAGAATTAAGATTATAAACTTAACTGCCAATACGAAGGCAATATTCTGATTCATAATCTTCTGTGTTTTCTTTGCTACTCGCAGTGCATCACCAATCGCATCGATATTATCTTTCATTAATACGATATCAGCGGCTTCAATTGCAGCCTCACTGCCGATACCGCCCATCGCGATACCTAAATCACAGCGAGCCAATACCGGTGCGTCATTGATGCCGTCACCGACAAAAGCTACCTTGCCATTTTTGCCATTTGATAATATTTTTTCGATTTCATTGACTTTGTCTGTTGGCAGCAGCTGTGCATGAACCTCATCGATGCCGACCTGTTCAGCAACATAAGAAGCTGTTTTCTCACGGTCACCCGTCAGCATGACCGTCTTTTTAATTCCTAAGCGTTTAAGTTCGGCTAATGCATTCTTGGTAGATGGCTTGATCGTATCAGCTATTACCAGATAACCAAGATATTGATTATCCTTTGCTACATAAACTAAAGTACCGTCAGCATCCACTGTTGGTGCCTGAATATTGAACTTATTCATTAGCTTTATATTACCGGCATAGATTCGTTCGCCATTCACAACTACACTAACGCCATGTCCGGCGATTTCCTCTACATCACTGATTTCAGCTTTATCAATCACTTTCCCATAGCGTTTTACAATTGACTGCGCGATAGGATGCGTAGAATAGCTTTCCGCATAAGCAGCATAACGCAGCAGAGCTTCTTCATTTTGACCATTAATAACGCTAACAGAGAATGTTCCTGTTGTTAATGTACCTGTCTTATCGAATACGATTGTGTCTAAATCTTTTAATACTTCCAGATAATTGCCGCCTTTAATCAACACACCTTTTTTACTGGCTGCACCGATTCCTGCGAAATAACCAAGAGGTACTGATAATACAAGGGCACATGGGCATGAGATGACTAAGAAAGTACATGCACGGCTGATCCATTCAGTCCATTCATAGCCAGTATTAAAAAATTGAGGAACAATGGCAATAGCCAATGCCAGACCACAGACGATCGGTGTATAAACCCGCGCAAAACTTGTGATTTTTTGTTCAGTTACAGCTTTTTTACTTGAAGCATTTTCCACAAGCTCAAGGATCCTTGATACCGTTGATTCACCATAAGGCTTGCTTACTTTAATCTGAAGAACACTGTTTAGATTTACACAGCCGGCCATAACTTCACTACCTTCTTCAACTTCAGCCGGCATACTTTCACCAGTCAGCGCTGATGTATCCACTGAACCGCTGCCATTCACAATGATGCCGTCAAGCGGAATTCTTTCACCCGGTTTCACGAGAATTAAATCGTCAACTTTTACTGTATCAGGATGCACATCTATTTGTTTGCCATCTTTAACACAATGTGCGATCTCACTTTTAATATTCATCAGATTTGCAATTGATTCCCTTGATTTGCCTACTGAGAAGCTTTGGAACATTTCACCAACCTCATAGAAAATCAAAACTGCAATAGCTTCTTTATAATCACCGATGGCTAATGCACCGATGGTCGCAATACCCATTAGGAAATTTTCATCAAAAATCTCTCCGCGCCGAATATTTTTAATTGCTTTCTTTAAAACTTTCCAGCCGGTAATCAGATACGCTGTCAAATAGAATGCGAGTGACAGTACATTATTCTCTCTAAAAACAATACCTAGAATCAACAGAATGGCACCGATCACAATCGGAACCAATTGCTGCTTCACACCATCACTGGCTTTTTTAACTGTCTTTGTTTCAGTTTCTTCAATGACCACTTCATCTTCCATTGATAATATGGTTTTCTTCATGAGTTCTTTAATTTGCTTTTCATCGCAGCCTTCCTGAATATCAAACAGCAAGGTACCGGTTGTGAAATTCAATGAAGCTTGTTTAATACCATCAAGAGTATTAAGTTTATCCTCAATCTTTAACGCACAATTAGCACAGTCAAGACCACTGATATTCCATTTATGCTTACCGCTTTGAACACGTTCTGACACTGCTTCATGATCATGACCACAGCTGCATTCATGATCGTGATGATGACTATCCTTTTTAATAACTTCAACCTCATCCTCAAGTTCAGTAATCGTATCTATTACATGTTTTTCTGCTGCTTCAGAAAATTCCTTGTATTTAACCACACATTTTAATGTAGCAAAATCTACTGCCGCTGTTTCAACTTCAGAGAGCTTATTCAATTGGCTTTCAATCTTCATTGCACAGTTCGCGCAGTCAAGACCCTTTAACAAATAATGAGCTTCATGCTGCTTTTCATGATGATGCTCATGATTGCAGCTATAGCCATCCTCATGATGATGTTCTTCATGCTTATGCTCATGACCGCAGTTACATTCACCTTCATGATGATGCTTGTCATGCTTATGCGGTGCATTCTTTTTTATTACCGTTACTTCATCTTCGGTTTCAATTATGCATTGAATAGCCTTTTGCTCAATCTTTTCTGAATATGTCTTATAATTAATCACGCACATCAGGGTAGCAAAATCTACAACCGCTGTTTCAATTTCTGGTAATTTATTAAGCTGCTTCTCAATCTTCATTGCACAGTTTGCACAATCAAGACCTTGAAGTAAATATTTAACCTCATTCATATCACTGAACCTCCTATTCTTCAATTACATGCTTATAACCAGCATCGAATATATTCTTAATATGATCATCATCCAATGAATAATAAATAACCTTGCCATCCCTGCGGAATTTCACTAAACGTGCCTGTTTCAGCGTTCTAAGCTGATGGGAAATCGCTGATTGAGAAACATTCAGCAGTACCGATAAATCTCCGACACATAATTCCTTTTCAAATAATGCACAAATAATTTTGATTCTTGTTGAATCACCGAAAACCTTAAATAATTCAGCAAGATCATATAAAATCTCATCAGCAGGAAGTTCTGCTTTTACTTTATCAATAATATCCTGATGGATCACTCCGGATCCTTGTTCTAATTCATCTGTCATAGTTTCACCTCAATATATGAACATTTGTTCATATGACAATATAATAATAGAATAGGTTATAGATATTGTCAATACTAAAAATAAAAAAATGCTGCCATGACGGCAGCATGAATTTAATTTATAATAAAAAATTGGTACTCAGATGCTTTAAGTGCAATTTTATTATCAACAGTACAGCTCAATAAATAATCGTCCATGGTATCCATCATCCCAAGAGGGCGGTTATTTAAGCATTTTTACTCAGCATCAATGACTACTGATTCAATCAGTCTTACATTTTTAACAAACGGCTAAGTTTTTGTACTTCATCATATTCTTTTTCAATATCACTCAGCATCGTGCTATAATCTGCATCCCCGCGTTTTGCACGCAGTGGTTCTACTATGACACAAACTGCATTATACATCGGTGTCAGCCCCATATTGGCAACAACGCCCTTTAATGTATGAGCAGCCTCAAAAGCCTTGTCTAAATCACTGCTTTGTATTGCATCATTTAATTTCTTTAAATTATCATCTTTAAACAGCATATCTAAAAATTTCAGATACATCGCTTCTTGATTCATGAAACGAGGCATTGTTGAATTATAATCACCGCCATAATTTTCGAATATTTCTTTAAAAGTTGCCATCAGCTTAAGCCTCCTTACCAAAAATGAAATCATAAAGTGTTTGATATAAGCGTTCAGGCTCAATTGGCTTCGCAAGATGAGCATTCATCCCTGCCGCTTTGCTTTTCTCAATATCATCATCAAATGCATTCGCAGTCATGGCAATGATCGGTATTGAAGATGCGTCCTGATTACTTAAATGACGAATATTCATTGATGCACTTAAACCATCCATCAACGGCATACGAATATCCATCAGGATTGCATCATAATATCCAGCTTCTGATTTACTGAATTTCTCCATCGCCCGCAGCCCATTTTCAGCTGTTTCAACCATAAATCCCTTATCTTCCAGCAGCATAACAGCTACCTCAGTATTAATTACATTGTCCTCAACAAGCAGAACCCGCTTGCCTGTGAAAACATAATCCTGAGTGACCGACGATGTTTCTTTTTCTTCTTTTTCACCTAATACTCTTGAGAAAGCTGAAATCAACGAAGATTTAAACATCGGCTTACTCATTAATAGATTTACGCCGGCCAGCTTCGCTTCATGCTCAATAGCAATCCAATCATAAGCTGTCATAATAATGATCGTCACGTCCGGGCCAACGATTTCACGTATCCTTTTGGCTGTTTCAATACCATCCATTTCCGGCATTTTCCAGTCAATAAGAATCATTTCATAATATTTACTGCTTCCCCAAAGATGCTTCACCCGATCAATCGCTTTACGGCCGCTGTCTACCCATTCAGCTTTGATGCCGATTTCTTCAAGGGTCATAACCGCACTTTCACAAACCGCCACATCATCATCAACGACTAATGTTTTCAGGTGTGAGAAATTATAATGGATCTTCTTTTGATTATGACGAAGCTTCTCTTCTTCAGTAATTCCTAATTTCACATCAACTGTGAATTCTGAACCTATACCTCTGATTGAACGGGCAGTAATTTTGCCATCCATCATATCAACGATATTCTTTGAAATCGCAAGACCAAGACCCGTACCGCCATAAAGTGCAGTTGTACCGGTGCTTTCCTGAGCGAATGGTTCAAAAATATGCGGCAGGAAGCTTTCATCCATACCCACTCCGGTATCATTCACAATGAATCGCAGCACAGCAGCATTCTTCGTTTTGCGATGCTGAGCAGCTGAGAAGGTAACCTTGCCTCCCTCATTGGTAAACTTTATCGCATTACTTAAAATATTGATTAAAACCTGCTGAAGCTTCATTGCATCACCCATGTAATAATCATCAAGTGTTGGATCAACAATACATTCATAGTCAACACCCTTAGCCGCTGCCTGTGCATAACAAATTGAATTTATACCATTTAAGAACTCTTCTGTTGGTATTTTTTCGTTTTTAAGCAGCATCTTTCCGCTTTCGATTCGGCTCATATCTAAAATGTCATTAATCAGTGATAATAAGAAGCGGGAAGAAATGCCGATTTTAGAAATACAATCCTGAACCTGCTCATCATCACCGATCGAACGGGCTGCAATGGTACTCATGCCAATGATTGCATTCATCGGTGTTCTAATTTCATGAGACATGCGTGAAAGGAAGTCCGTCTTAGCGGCATTAGCCTGTTCAGCTGCCACCAATGCAGCTGCTAATTCAGCTTTCTGCTTCTGTTCCTTGCGCACCACATCCGTGACATCCGTTCTCGCCATACAGACACGGCCAAGCTCTTTATTAATATAAAACACTTGAAAACGTTTCACTAAAGGAATATTTTCTTTATTGTTCATTTCAATAACAAAAGTATAGACATCCTGCTTTTCCAGCTGGGTTTTCATATACTCAAAATCAAGCTTTTCAAGATATTCCTGACTTGCTTTCTCATTCATGCTGCACTTAGCTAAATCATGAATATTTTTTTGAAAATCTCCCTTAGGCTGCAGCATATTTTCAGGCTTTTTAGTAAATGAAACCATTTGATAAGTACCCTGAATAATATCAATATCGACAATCACATCATAATCTAAATCAGCTATCCGCTTCAGCAGCTGTTCCTGAAGCTTTTGTTTTGTTGTATCAAATGTATAGAAAAATATAATCAAATCATCAGTTTCCGGATTCAGATAAGTTCTTAAATTGGTACTGACCCAAAATGTTGATCCATCATTGCGCCGGCGCAGATATTCAAGCCGGTAATTCACTTTCCCATTTTGATAATCCGCAAGAACCTTCTGACGATTTAATGTCTTTCGAATATGATCTCCGACGATCATATCAACAGCAGAAGCAGCCAGACTCTCAATCGTTTGATCATAAGTATCACCAACATGCGCTACAGTAACTTCAGAGGCGCCAAGATAATTTTCAATAACATTTTTAGTTACATTCATTCGTCCCTGAAGCGTCCCGCCTACTGAAGACAGCTCGGTAAAATAAGCCAGTTCTTCTTCATAAAGATCTCTTACTCTGGACTGTACTTTCTTTTCATCGGTTATATCAACAAACACACAATAGAAACATGGTTTATCTCCTTCAATAAAAAGCTGAGCTTTAATTGAAATCCATTTAATTGAACCATCTTTACAAATCAGACGATTTTCATTATGTATCGTATTCCCATGGATAAGCTGATCATTTAAAATACCCTTCATAACTTTATAATCATCAGGGTAGATGACTGCCGACATTTTATTGCCCATCGCTTTAAATTCTTCACGGGTATAGCCAAGAAAATCAAAAAGACCGTCATTGGCATCAATTACGGAATAATCATCATCAAAACGGCAGCGAAAAACAGCTCCCGGTATATTATTATATAGATTTAATATCTCTGCTTGTGCTCTTTTCTGTTCACTGATATCAATGCACACGGATACAATCGCATCTTTGCCATTTTCCGCTTTCACTTTTCGGCCGGTATCATGAACCCAAATATATGAGCCATCTTTTTTGCGCATTCGGTATTCTACTATATATTCATCCTTATAAGCTAATTGTTCGCTTACTTCCTGATCCACTCGCTGCCGGTCATCAGGATGCATACAATTAATAATTAAACCCTTAATATCCTCAATAAACTCGGTTTCATTCGCATAGCCTAAATAGTTCAGCATCCATTGATTAACAAAATAATATGGGAAATCAGGCTCAACATAACCGCCCATCATCCCACCGGCAATTGCATCGTTAAGCAGTTCCTGACGTTGTTTCATCGCATTCTCAATAACGATGGTATTCGGATAATGTTCATCCTGCTGCTGAGTTACGCTTGGTTCTGCGAAATGAAGATTACAGATCAGCCATTTCTCATTATCTTTACGCATTACAAATAAGCTGTTCAAATGCCACGCATAAACTGAATTTTTAAGAGTAAACTGAGCGGAAAGCGTATAAACCGTATCACTTAACTGCCGATCATAAATAAATTCCAGCTCAACATGAAACGGCTCACTGATTTCCTTAATATCCTCAAGGATATAATTCATCATTTCGTCTTTGCCATCCGCGCATTCTTTTTCACTTGTACCGATGAACAGTACATCTTCACATAAGTAATTAGCTGCTTGATTTAGATTACGTTCCTGAAACCAGGCGATACAAAATTTTACAGCTGTCTGCTTGGCATCGACATTTCTCATTCCACTCATCCTTCTTTCCAAAAACAACAGCTGCCCCTGTTTTCCTTTTTAGCCTGAAGCAGTGCCTGATCCGCTTTTTCCAAAACATCACTAAAAATATCCAGCTCTTCCATAACGGCAGCACCCGCTGAACATGACCATGAGTATTCATTTTTAATACACTTGTTATTACTTGCAGTACAGATTTCATGACCCAGCTTTTCAATACCTTCAGCGGATGTCTGAGTAGCCACGATGACAAATTCATCGCCGCCGATTCTTGCCAGTAAATCCTTCTCGCTTGTACAAGCTCGAAGGATCATACTGAACTGTGTCAATTCCTGATCACCTGCGCGATGCCCGCACTCATCATTGTTATTATTAAGATCATCAAGATCAAAAATGAATATCGCTGCAGGTAAATCTTTTTTATTTAAGCTGCAGACTGCATTTTCAAGTCCATGACGATTTAACAAGCCTGTAAGATGATCCTTATAGACGGTTTCCTGCAGCTCTAGGATTTTACGCTGAGCCGCCGCGTCACGAACTGAACGCTGCACACGTTTTAATAAACTGTCCATATTATGAGGCTTAGCAATATAATCATCAGCACCGCTGTCCAGTGCCCGGCTTTCTAAATCAGCATTAGCAGCCGCGGATGCGATGACCGGCAGATTCCAATAATGCTTTTCACTCTGTATAAAATTAATGATTTTAAATCCGTCATCATCCGGCAAAGTTAAAGAGACTACAAGACCTGCCGTATTCGGATGATCTTCAAGATAAGCGAAAGTCTCTGTACTATTATTCGTATCAACGATCTGATAAGAACCGCGCAGTGTTTTTCGCACATTCTCACAGTATGTTTTATCTTCATCAGCAATCAGCAGTACCGGCAGCTCAGTCAATATTTCACAGACATCGTCCAGTTCACTTTCGGCATTTTTCCGGCTATCTGCAGATAAAAGCTTTTCAAATTCAAGTTTTGGTAAAGGCCGTGCAAAATAATAGCCCTGCACATAGTCACAGCCTATTTCACTTAAACGATTCAGCTGATCCTTTGTTTCAACACCCTCAGCCACAACACTGACATGCATCCAACGAGCCAGATCAATAATAAATTGCAGAATCCCCTGACTGTTTGGCTTTGCCGTTTCATTCTGGATAAATTTCATATCCAGCTTTAAAATATCGATCGGCATTTCATTCAGCATATTCAAAGAAGAATAACCGCTGCCAAAATCATCCATTTCGATAATAAAGCCTAACTCACGTAAATGTGTCACGGTATCAATGATCTGTTTGGGATTTTCTGTATAGGCGCTCTCTGTAATTTCTAAATGCAGACGTGAAGGCGCTAAGCCATACTTATTAATAATTTTAATTAAAATATCTGCCAGATCGGCATTATAAATATCTGCTCTTGATACATTGACCGATACTGAAATCGGAGTAAAACCTCGATCATCCCATTCCTTAATCAATGCGCATGTTTTATCCCACACATATTGATCCAGTTTCGTAATAAAACCATTTTTTTCGAATAAAGGTATAAATTTATCAGGCGGCTGAAAACCAAGCTCAGGATGAATCCAGCGCACTAACGCTTCCGCGCCGACTAAATTTTCATCCTTGATTCGATACTTAGGCTGTAAATAAACCAAGAACTGTTCTTTTGCCAAAGCATCTTCCATACTGTCGGTAATTGCCTGATCCTTTAATAATTCATTCCGCAGCTTATCATCATACACAGC
The DNA here is from genome assembly GCA_000508965.1 of Clostridiales bacterium VE202-08. Classification (GTDB taxonomy): domain Bacteria; phylum Bacillota_I; class Bacilli_A; order Erysipelotrichales; family Erysipelotrichaceae; genus Dielma. The sequence continues at coordinate 67,024 of BAHV02000002.1, read as the reverse complement.
GAAATATTTGCCATACTGTCCTTTGATGCTGTGGGCAGCTAATAGCGCGCGGTCACACATCTGTTCAACCGAAACACTGATATCTTCAATATAATAAATACCCCACTTCATCACAATATTGCGTACTTCTAAAAAATTATTTACCTCAGCGCTGATTTCACTGAATAAATCATTGGTATAAATACTGTTATGTTCTAAAAGACACGCAAAACGATCGGAATTAAGCCGTCCGCAGATTCCGATATTATTCACTCTTGTTTTATACATATCAGCGATACCATGCAGCAGGCGGTCACCGGCGGGGATACCGAATACATCATTAATCAATTTAAAATTTTCAACATCCGAACAGATAATATCATATTTACGATCCGGATTACGCAGTAATATTTCTTTTACACGCTGATAAAAAAATGCCTTGCTGTAAAGACCCGTCAGCTGATCATACTGTATCTGATTGATCATCGCTGCTGTTTCTCTAAGATTGATGATACTCGCAACACGATGCAGAATAATCTGGGGTTTATATGGCTTCGCCACAAAATCCGTAGCACCATGGGATAATGCAGCAACCTCATCTGATTCGCCGTCATTTTGTGTTGTGACGATAACAGGAATAAAAGAATAAGAAGGATCGGCTTTCATGATAGAAAGAAAAGTATAGCCATCCATGACCGGCATGACAATATCTAAAAGGATCAGTGAAATTCCTTCGCCGTATTGTTTAAGCTTTTTTAATGCTTCTTCGCCATTCTCCGCTTCCAATACATCATAATTGGAACCAAGTATCTGACAAAGCAAGCTTCGATTCAGCTCATTATCTTCAACAACCAAGACCTTCCTTCTTGAAAACATGCAATATCCCCCTTTGTTCCTTGAATTATACAGGATACTAGTACAAACGGATTTGAAGAAAAAAAAAGTTAACTTACCCATGTCCATCAGCTGTCAATTTCCATGGTTCCGTATTAAATTCAGCGGCATTTCTTATATGGTCTAATTCTATCATAGAGCTGATAAAAAGGCAATTCCTTTCAAATCTTAAGCCTAAGCCCCTGACAGCCAGCTTTTTAAAAGATTAACCTGCATTTTTAAATGATTCAGTAAGAAAAAAAGAGATGAAATAAATCACCTCTTATAAGTTAATAAAAATATTACAATTTTGCTGCTTTATGAAGGATTGAATCAGCATCACTCTATATTTATCGCTGCTTTTTTCATAAGCTGCCGCACCACATAACTGCCAGCACTTAATCCAGCGGCTGCCGGTACAAAGGATGTACTTGCCGGCGGCATTTTCTCTTTTCGCGTCTTGCCTTCTTCATTGATCACCCGAGTTTGGGTAATCGGCAGTTCTTTTGAAAAGATTACCGGTATTTTACCTTTAATGCGGCGTTTGCGGACTATATTGCGCATAACCTTTGCCAGCGGATCATTTGCGGTCTTCATTAAATCACAGATTTCAATCTTTGTAGGATCAAATCGGTTGGCCATACCCATACTTGAAATAAAGGGTATATTTCTTGCTTTACATGCTTCAATCAGATCCGCTTTGCTGGTAATTGTATCGATACAGTCGATGACAAAATCAATCGGCTGATCAAAAATTTCATCATTGACGGCCGCTGAGTAGAATAAGGGTTTTTCAATGACCTTACAATCCCGGTTAAAAGAATGAATCCGCTCAGCCATCACCTGCGTTTTGGCTTTTCCGATAGTAGTATAGACGGCATGAATCTGACGATTCAAATTACTTTCAGCAACTGTATCCGCATCGACCAGAATCAATGTGCCGATGCCTGAACGTGCCAGACTTTCCGCGGCAAATGAGCCGACACCGCCGACACCGGCGATTAATACACAAGCATCATTTAAAGTTTTAATACCTGCTTCGCCGATCAGCAGTTCTACCCGCTGCAGGGCCTCATTCATTTAACGGTTTCCTTTCTTCTTCAAATTGGCTAACAGCCATGCTAACGCATTTAATAATCGTGTGCTATTGTTCATCTTCAATCCTCCAATATATAACATGTTTCGGCAATTTCTGCCTTGGCATCTAAAATATGCTTCCATTGATAATTATATCCAAGTGATACATTAACAATACGGATACCTTCAATTTCTTTTGACATCCGCATATGTGAATGCGCGCAGATATTCATCTCTACATCATATTTCTTAAACAATTCTAAAAAGCGGCTGCTGCCTAAATAATTGGCGGCAGTGTTAAAATAAGGGAGCCGCCATTTTTTAATACATTGCGGACTTGGCAGCATATGTGTGACAACCATAATTTTCTTGTTGGTTTTTTCAGCTTCCGCCAGAAGTCTTTCCAAACGGTCAAGACTTTCCTGAGTGCGTGCCACATCAAGTCTTTCATCAACAATATTCCCGTCGATAAATTTACGGTCAGGCCAGCGGATAAGCGAAACCTTTTTCTTGCTGAGCTTTTGATAATCAAGATCCGGATAGCTCGGGTCAAAGGAAAAATCATACCAACCGCATTCACCAAGAATGATCCAGTTCTTTGTTTCAATTGAATGTATTGCCAGACTTGTCTCATCCTGCATCAGCCGTTCAAAATAATGCTGTGATTCTTCCATGGTCTGGATGCGCTCACCCGCCAGATTCTTTTTCAGTTCACAATAGAGTTCATGATTGCCTGGAATCTGCATCACCTTCGCACGGCATGTTTTCTGCAGCTGACGATAAAAATACAAAGTCTTTATTGCTCCGGTAGATGTATCACCGGCAAAGACCAGAATATCAATCTTATTATCTTCGCAAAAATCCGAAAAGCATTTAACAAAATCATGATGATGATTATAATCTTCATGTACATCCGCAATAAATGCAATCCGCATGCAATCACTTCCTTTGCAATATAATATACCACAAATCAGCAAAATGGTCGAATTATGACACTTTTGATAGGATAACCACAAGGAAAAAGGGCTGTCAGCCCTATGCTTATATTGCTTAACCCTTATTCCCTAACCATTCTTTCACTCTGGCAAACAGCTGCTCATGCCACTCTTCATCACTGATATCAAACCATTCCACATGCATCTGATTGTTGAACCATGTATACTGCCGCTTAGCAAATTGTCTGGAGTTCTTTTTGATTAATTCCGCCGTTTCTTCCACTGTCTGATTTCCCAGGAAATACTGCTTCCATTCTTTATAGCCAATCCCCTGCATACTTTGTAAATCCCAAACTGATTCATCATGAGGCTCAATCAGCTTACGAATTTCTTCCTCAAGCCCATCAGCAATCATTTTATCTACACGCAGATTAATGCGGCAGTATAATTCTTCACGATCACAGGTTAAACCAAGTACCAGTGCATCATAGACTGGTTTATGCTGCTGCTGCTGCTCCGCATCGCTTTTTCTCTGACCGAGATGGGCGCGCATCAGTGCTCGTTCTACCCGTTTGCGATTGTTTTTATGAATCGTTTCGCATGCCTTTGGGTCTGCAAGTAAAAGCATATGATAAACCTCATCATTACTGCGTTCTTTTAAAAATGCACTGAATTCTTCATCAATTTCTTCTTCATGAAACTCATAATCATAATAAAGTGATTTCAAATATAAGCCAGTGCCGCCGACAATGATTGGCAGCTTACTGCGCTGAGTCATTGAATGAATTGCCTTGCGCGCTTCACTTTGAAAAATCATCACATTATATTCTTCATCAAAGTCGTAACAATCAACTAATCCATGGACAATGCCGTCAGCTTCTTCTTCACTAACCTTAGCGGTACCGATACTCATGCCGCGATAAACCTGCATGGAGTCACCGCTGATAATTTCACCATCAAAATATTTTGCTAATTCAATGCTGCATTTTGTTTTGCCGACACCGGTCGGTCCTGCTAATATCAATATTTTTTCCATCATTTATCCTACCCGGTAAAAGTCCTTTTCCAACTGAGAGTCGGTAATGCAGATCATTGTAGGACGGCCGTGCGGACAGTGGAACGGCTGTTCACATTTTTTTAAATCCTCAATGACCTGACGCATTTCATCCATGGTCAGAGCCCGGTTAAATCGAATACTTGAATGACATGCCAAGGAAGCCAGCGCAGATTTGCGCAGCTTCGCTTCTGATATTTCATTGTTTTTTAAAAACAAATCAACCAGGTCATAGACAAAAGAATTCAAATTTGTATTCTTAAGCCATAGCGGTATTTCACGAAGGATCACACTGTCTTCACCAAACAATTCCAACTCGATATGCATCGGTGAAAGCATCGCATTGATCTCTTCAAGCTGGACAATGGCAGCCGGTGTTAATTTAATCGTTTCAGGTATTAAAAGCTGCTGCATCATGACATCCTTAGCGAAGATATTCTTTTTTAGCTGTTCATAATGATACTTCTCCTGCGCCGCGTGCTGATCAATAACATACAAACCCTTTTCACCGGATGCCAGTATATAACAATTATGGAATTGTCCGATAACGGTTAATTCAGGAAATGACTCATTGACCTTATCAACCTGTTTAACGAGATCTTCCTGACTAGGAATGCAGGCGTCTTTTTCCGGTTCGGGCAAAGGCTTTGAAATCGGATCGGCTTGCAAAGGCTCCGCCTTTTTCTCAAACTGCTGAAGCGGCACAAAGATGGAGGCTGATTCTTTTAACATTGGCTGAACAGGCCTTGGAGTTGAATCCTTTGGTACCATGGTCTTACTCTGAGTTTCATTTTTAGTTAAATCAGCTGTATAAATTGGATATGCCTCAGCCTCATTCATTTCAAAGCTATTCGCTAACTCTTTGTTTAATTGTACGGATTGTTCCTTTTTCTCATCGAAATCAAATTTAGGCATTTCCGCAATGACTTTTTCTTTTACAGTTTTAATCTCACTGACTTGAAGTGCCTTTTTTAGCCCTTCGCTTAACGATAAATAAATCAGATTTTCACACTGTTTTTCTTTCGATAAACGAATTTCCCATTTTGAAGGATGCACGTTAACGTCAACCAGCTGCGCGTCCATTTCAATATTCAGCACAACGATCGGAAAACGATCGCTCGGCAAATAAGGGGCATAAGCATCTTGAATTGCTTTTTGAAGGCGCATCGAGCGCACCATTCGTTTATTAATATAGATCAGCATGTAATATTTTGTCGCCCGATTAAAATTAGGCTGTGCCGCATAACCGCTGATGGTATAGTCGGCATCACTGTTTTCAATACGAATGGCGCTTTTCGCGAGATCACGGCCATAAATCTGCATTAATACTTCCTGCAGATTGCCGCTGCCGTTGGTTCTGAATGTCTCTACATCATTATGTACCAATCGAAAAGCAATATCCGGATTCGCAAAGGCAAATTTCTGAATAACATCAGAAATAAGTGAAAATTCATATTGCGGTGACTTCAAATGCTTAAATCTAGCCGGTGTTCTTTGAAATAGATCACGGATATCGATCTGTGTACCCTTCGGTGCCGCAAAGCGTTCATGCATCAGCTGTTTGCCATAATGTACCTGAACCTTTGCCGATGAAGTGCCGTCACTTGTTAAAAGATCAACTGCCGCGACAGATGCGATTGAGGGCAACGCCTCACCGCGAAAGCCCAAGGTATGGATATTCCACAGATCCTCATCTTTTTGAATCTTACTTGTCGCATGACGTTCAAAGGCCATGCGGGCATCTTCAAAATCCATACCGATACCATCATCAATAATTGTAATGCAGTCTAAACCACCATTAATGATTCTCACTTCAATCGATGAAGCTTTAGCATCAATCGAATTTTCAACGCATTCCTTAACAATACCCATCGGTCTTTCTACTACCTCACCGGCGGCAATCATATTCGTTAAATGCTCATTCATCGTATGAATTCTTGCCACGTGAAACACCTCCTTAGCGTTTTAATTTTGCTTTAATTTCATATAAATATGCCAATGCGTCACGTGCTGACATAGCGTCTAAATCAACCGCCGTCAGCTGATCACAGACATCACGCTCTACAGTATATTCCTCTTTCGGAAATTGAAATTCACTGGCCGCTTCAAGATCAAGCGACTGCTGGGATTCCAAACCCGCCAATATCTGTTTTGCTCTTTCAAGCACCGATTCCGGAAGCTTCGCCAAACGAGCTACATTAATACCATAACTCTTATCAGCTCTGCCCTCATTCACTTTATACAAGAACGTTACATGATCATTTTCTTCATGCACTTCGACATGCAGATTCCGAATTGAAGGATATTTTTCTTCTAATGCGGTTAATTCATGATAATGTGTTGAGAATAATGTTTTAGCGCCGATTTTCTGATCGATGTACTCCAGAATTGCATGGGCTAATGACATGCCGTCGTAAGTGGAGGTTCCGCGGCCAATTTCATCAAATAAAATCAGTGAATCTTTCGTTGCATATTTCAGCGCATTATTAGCCTCTGTCATCTCAACCATGAAGGTAGACTGGCCGCTCATGATATCATCACTGGCGCCGATGCGCGTAAAGATTTTATCAAAAATAGGCAGCTGTGCTTTTTTAGCCGGCACAAAACAGCCGACCTGTGCCATGATGACAATGCATGCCAGCTGACGCATATAGGTTGATTTACCACCCATATTAGGCCCGGTAATCAGCACAATATCATTTGTTTCACTCATTTTTAAATCATTGGCGATATAACGGTTATTTTTTAATACTTTCTCAAGAATCGGATGTCTTGCATCAACAAGATCAATTTCATGGGACTTATGGAAAACAGGCCGAACATAACCGTTTTCATTTGATACAATAGCCAATGAATACAAAGCATCAATCATTGCCACAGCTGATGCCAGTTCATGAAGCTTTGGCAGATACGTTTTAATTTGTGAAATCAGCTGATTGAACAATTCAATTTCCATCCGTATACTTTTTTCCTGAGCATGCAGGATCGCATCTTCTTTTTCCTTTAATTCACTGGTTACATAACGTTCCGCATTTGTCAATGTTTGTTTACGGATATAACCATATTCATCTTTTACTAAAGGAACATTTCCCTTGCTAACTTCAATATAATAACCAAACACACGATTATAACCGATCTTAAGATTCTTGATCTGTGTTCGTTCACGTTCCTTAGCTTCAAGCTCTAAAATCCAATCTTGTCCGGATTTACCGATACGCTTTAGTTCATCTAATTCAGCATTGTATCCTTCCACAAAGATATTGCCGTCTTTGATACTGATGGGTGGATTTTCAACAAACGCGCCGTCAAGCATTGTTTTCAATTCAGTGCATGGATCCAGATTTTGGAGGTAGCTGTACGGCGCACAGCCGGCAAATGATCTTAAGACAGCCGGGATTGCCGTCAATGAATCAAAGAGTCTGACGCAGTCTTTTGGATTAGCACTGCCATAAGCAATACGGGCACATAAGCGTTCAAGATCATACACATTGGATAATTCTTCCCGAAGCTCATCCTTCAGAATAAAATTGCTGTTTAAATAATCGATGGCATCCTCACGCTGTTCAATCTTCGCCTGATCGACAAGCGGATACTCGATCCAACGGCGCAGCATTCTTGATCCCATAGCCGTCTGACAGTGATCCATGAAACTCCAAAGCGTTTCTGATTTGCTTGAGGTTCTTAATGTCTGTGTTAATTCAAGATTTTGACGGGTAGAAAAGTCCATCTGCAGGCTGTCTTCCTCATCAAGCAGTACAACTGGTGTCAAATGCTCCATTTTTTGTTTCTGTGTTTCATCCAAATAATTCGTAAGCAAGCCAACCGCATGCTGAACATGCGGATTATCAATTGCTTCCACCAGTGATTTATAATCATCCTTAAGCTGAATATCATTGTACATAGATATAGTCACAGTTTCAAAATCCTCAATCAGCTTGATATATTTCTTATCAAAATTATGAGGCAGAATCACTTCACGAACATTACAGCTTAAACAGATCTTTTGAATACCCGCTGCATTGCGATCGAATAATTGTGCATGCATATCACCGGTAGTCATTTCACAATAAACAGCAGCAATGCCATATTGATAATCAATCAATGAAGCCAGATATACACTTTCCTTCTCATTGCCGTTCTCATCCATAACCGTACCAGGTGTAATAATTCTGATACAGCCGCGCTGCACGATACCTTTAGCTGTTGCGGGATCTTCCAGCTGTTCCACAACCGCAACCTTATATCCCTTCTGGGTCAGACGCAGGATATAACCATTCGCAGCATGATAAGGAATACCGCACATTGGCACACGTTCCTCAGCACCGGCATTTCTGCCTGTTAATACTAAATCTAATTCTCGTGATGCTGTTTTCGCATCATCGAAAAACATCTCATAGAAATCACCGAGCCGATAAAAAACGATACAGTCCTGATACTTCTTTTTTTCTTCAAGATAATGCATCATCATCGGTGTATATTTTACTTCTTCTGACATTCTTACACCCTCATTTCACTTTCTCTATTATAACAAAATTACCCATTCAATGAAAGAAAAAAGGCCTTGGAATCAAGCCTCCTCAGCCTTATTATGTTTCCGTCCGCGCAGCTTTTTGCGCTGATTTAATTCAGCTATCGATTTACTTCGGCGCAATATTTCATTACGGATAATCGTTGACATATTTCCCAGACGAATCAGATAACCGCCCTTCGCCTCCAAGATCAAATAAGCGCCATAACTCTGCAGGACAGCATAATCAATCAATTCACGATTTTTCAATTCCACCGTCAATTTATCCGGTGTTGATTGGGCATCAATAATATTATCGATACCGCCCAATGCGTTGATAATCTCATTTGTTGTCTTTTCTTTATCAACAAATTGGAAGAGGCCAAAAGCATATTTATTAAAATAAGCTCTGGTCAGAAAAATAAATAACATCGCGGCACCTAAACCGATAATCAACATTTTCATTAAGCTCGGCAATACATAGGCACTGCGGAAATACTGAATAAGATCTAAACCAGCGCCCGGATTGGCAAATAAAAGTGCATCACTGAAATTATAACCAATAATTACATTAAAGATATGCAGGAACGCATATAACAAACCAACGGTTACAATATAGAAGCCATATAACATCGGTGACAGCAGCAGTATCAGAAATTCCGCTGGCAGCGGATTCCCGCAGAATACCGATAGTAAGATCGCCAGCAAAAAGAACAGCCAATAACGCCCACGGTCTTTGTGGCTCGTACACAGACTATAATACGCGATATAAAAAGCCGGAATAATAAATATGTTAATCACATAATACGGTGTTATAAAACCTCCGGTAGTTGTTGCCTGAACACCTTGTGCCTTTTGGGCCGTCCAGATAGCGACATCGCCGAAGAAATTCAAACCCACCTCATTCATCCATGTTCCGCCAGAACTTGTAAACCAAAATATATTTCTTGGTATATCCACAAGTCCTAAAATAGCGCTTATTCTTTCAAACATGCCATACAGCATTAAATTAATCGGATTCGTAATATCCTTAGCGATTAAATCAAAAAACAGATTTAACCCTTGGATGATATAAGGCCATATGAATGCCAGTGCGACTCCGCTGACCACACTTAATATCAGAATCGTGATTACTGCCCAAGCATCATGATCAATGAATGAAAAAATACCATATACTGAATGATGGCGTGAATGCTGATAGCATTTCATCGTAATAAAATAACTGATAACTAATGAGAGAATACCCATATTATATGGATCTACAATCCCTGAGCCACTAATTGGCAAAACATCAAAGTTGATTGAAATACCTAAGACTTCCTTATAGAAATATGAAGGAAATGTTGTATCCAAAAAGAAAGTCATGGATATATTAATCAACAGATAGGCAATGACACCTACAATGACCGGCACACTGTCTTCAAATTTCTTTGATAAAACTTTTAAATATACCAGCACAGGGAAAATATTAATCAGGAAAGCACCTATATATCGAAACATTTCACTGGCACGAATGATATTTTGATTCGTAACTGACCATAAAAATGCTACATTAGGATTGATTATTGCGCTGCCGACCCCTAACAAAACGGTTGCTAAAAAGAGGATTTTTAACGGAAATTGCATAAATTCTAATAAAGAATGCCATTTTGACATACCATCACCTCTTCATATATGATACCATTATTATAGTTTCTTATCAAACAGAAAGGAGTTGTTTTATGAATCTGAAAATTGCCGAAAACCAATCTGATTTCTTTTCATGCATGCTCATACGATCCAGAGTATTCATGATTGAACAGAATGTTGATATCAGTCTTGAGCTTGATGAAGAAGACAAAACATGTACTCATTATTGTCTTTACGATGATGAAGGAAATGCCGTTGGAACATGCCGTGTTCTGAAGCACGGTGACATTGCCCATCTTGGCAGAGTTGCTGTTTTAAAGGATGTTCGAGGTCATGGCTATGGAGCTTATATGCTTAGAGAAGTAGAAAAGCACTGCCGAAAGCTAGGTTATAAAAAAATTGAGCTTGGCGCACAGCTTCATGCACTGCCATTTTATGAGAAACAAGGTTATCATGCTTATGGAGATATTTTTCTTGATGCTGATATCCAGCACCGAATGATGGTGAAGGAACTATGAAGCAGGAATTATCCAGAGTAAAGGAACCCAAACGTTTTGATTTCATATTAGCCAGTATAATCGTTGTCATGATTCTGACCAGTTTGCTTTCTATATATTCTTCTTTAAAGCTGGTACCGGCATCTTATGGCGGATATGGGTTAATATTGAAACAGCTCATGTGGGCGGTCGTAGGTTTAGCAGCCATTATCGTAATTATGTACTTCGGCAATGACGCACTTTATGATTTCATTAAAATCGTTTACTGGATCTTGCTTGTCATGCTGGTGGTCTTGTTCTTGGATATGATGTTTTGGAAAATAACCGGACGCCACTTCCCCGGCGGATTGATTGAAGATATCAACGGTGCTGTATCCTGGTATCAGATACCGGGTATTGGAACCTTTCAGCCTTCTGAATTTATGAAAATTGTATTAATTGTGAAAACTGCACTTATCATAGATGAACATAACAAGGATAAAACTGAAGATACATATGAAAGTGATTTGAATTTATTTTATAAAATCATCAAAACATGTCTAGTGCCTGTATTATTAATTCTTTTACAGCCGGATACCGGTATTTGTATCATTATTTTTATCAGCATCGCAATTATGACTTTGTGCTCAGGTGTACGTAAAGAATGGTTTACAATAGGCATGATTTTGATCCTGATCGTCTGCGCGCTGTTTTTCTATCTCTATTTATTTCAGCGTCCATTCCTTGAACAATTCATTGCTTCTTATAAACTGAAACGGTTTGACGGTTGGATCTACCCGGAAAAGAATTACATCGATGAAGGTCATCAGCTGTATACTGCTTTGTTGGCTTTAGGATCAGCTGGTTTGACAGGCGTCGGGCTGCAGCCAGATACGATTTTCATTGCTGAAGCGCATACTGACTTAATCTTTGTCGTCTTTGGCCAAAGCTTTGGACTCATCGGCGCATTGTTTATTTTGATTTTATGTTTTGCGCTGGATTTTAAATTGTATACGATTACAATACAATCAAAAAATCCAATTGAGAAATACATGATCTGCGGTTTCCTTGCCATGATGGTTTATCAGCAGATTCAAAATATGGGAATGGTAGTTGGTTTACTGCCAATTACCGGCATAACGCTTCCCTTCATTTCATATGGCGGTTCTTCACTGCTCTCTTACTTCATCGTTATCGGATTAGTGATGAATGCCAGCGCTAAAGCAAAAAAATTATCTGATTACGTTTATTCCGACTAAAAAGATCTGCATGCGAAACAGTTTCAGAAGAAGCTATTTCCATGACAGATCTTTTTATTTGCTAATATAGATTTCTTAATCTTTTTAAATAACTATTCTGGCGGTAATGCACGAATAATATTTTCTTTTTGCACATTGAAATTTTAAGTTCAAGTACATCATCTATTTCCATATGTTCATGATCATAACACAGAATCGCTGATTTAAAATTTTTGCTTTTTATTGAAATGACACGGCGGTTATTCAGTATCAGCGGTACACCTAATGAATGATAAAGGCTGTGATGAATACCGGTGATTTCATGAAGCTGAAGTAGATTCAACCCTTCATCGATCACCGCACCTTTTAAAGAACGATTGTAAGCCGTTGAGCCTGCCTGCGTACATACACACATACCAGTACCCCGATAGTTTTCGAAAAACTCATCATCAATCATCACTTCTAAATCCAAGGTTTGAATTACATTTTCAATCCGCATTTCATTGATTGCATAGACGCTTTGCGTTCCATTTTCTTTAATGACATCTACTCTTAATAACGGTACACCCTGTGTTTCCCCTTGCTGTTTGATGATATCCTGAATACAAATATCTAATTCATCTTTTGTATAATCGGTAAAAAAACCCAATGTGCCAGTATGAATGCCAACGAAGGCGGCATGTTCCAGATGCATATATTTATGTGCCGCATAAAGAAAGGTGCCGTCACCGCCTACAAAGATAATCAGTTCCGGCTTTTCTCTATCTTCCTGCCAACCAGCTTCAGTTAAACGTTTTATTATAATATCTTCTATTTGCTTTGAGCAATCATCTTTTTTAGCTACTACTGAAAATTTATTCACGCTGCCACTTCCTTTTTCTATTTACCTATTGTATCATACCTTTTGAGGTGATTCTATGATTAATCATTTAGAAACAGAATATAAGCTATTAGTCACAAAAGAACAATTTGACAGTTTATCAGCATTATATCCTAATAAAACTTTCATCCCGCAATACAATACGTACTATGATACTAAAGATATGCAGCTGCGGCAATTAAAATGTGCGATGCGCATCCGTGAGAAAGAAAATAAATTCTTATTCACTTTAAAGACACCCGATCCTGACGGACATTTGGAGCATGAATGTTTTGTAAATGAGAATTCTGCTAAGATTTTTGATGAACCGGCTATCAAAAAACTTTTGAATGAATTGGAGATTCATGATAATATCGTTATGATAACTAATTTAAAAACTACGCGGGCTGTAATTGATACAGGCAATGCGGAATTATGTTTTGATATGAATGAATATAATGGCATTACTGATTATGAAATAGAATATGAATTAACCGCGGATCACAACGGCATTGAGGCATTTAATAAGATTCTTGCGGCTGTCGGGCTGCATTACGAAGAAAACTGTCCGTCAAAAATTGCGCGGGCAATGAGTAAGTCATGAAAATACTTTTGTTTTATTGTGTATTGATTAATGTAGCTGCATTCTTTGTCATGGGCTGGGATAAACGATGTGCTATTCAGCATAAACAGCGTATTTCGGAAAGAACTTTATTGTTCCTTGTCATGATCGGCGGCAGTCTGGGTTCGATATTAGCCATGATTGCCTTCCATCATAAAAATAGAAAGCCTAAATTTTTAATAGGCTTTCCGGTAATATTTGTATTACAAGTTGTACTGCTTTATCAGCTGCTGTCCTAATTGGACAGCTTTTTATATTCAATATTAAGAGAAGTAAGCTGTGTTTCAATATCCCGCTGAATATTCTGCGTTAAGACTCTGAAAATAATTTTTTCATATTCTGGATTGATATCTGTCAGCATCTTTCTGAATAACGTAATATGTCCAATTGTAGTCTGTATTTTATTAAAATCATTAACCAGCATTGGTACATTAATAATTGTATCCTTACCCCATTCAAGAGAATCAGCCTGACTGCCATTAATAAATTCACCGGTTTTAGCTTCGTTGTACTTTCTCATTAATTGTTTGAGCATTTTTGTCTCATTCAGCTTAATTTTCTGATAAATAAAACCACATGTCTGACGGATTGCATCCTGATATAATTTAGCGTTGAATTCTTCCTCATTTAATTTGCTTGTCCATAAATCAACACCGAAGCTCATTGCTTTTAAGATTATTTTTTCAGACAGGCATTGATTTCCCTTATCTATATAAGTATAGCTTTCAAGCTTGTTAGAAAGTTTAGCGTTGAATTCACTCAGATATACCGGGCTGTTGAAGAAAGCTACTTCTTCCAATAAAATACATGTCATTTTTTCGGGTATTTTTTTATCTTTATTCACTTTGATAATCGCTTCCGCACAGCTCTTTTTATTCAGATAACCATTTAAAGTACCATATTTCCTCCACATGGTATTGAAACTGCATGAAGTGATTTGCCGGCATTTGCCATAGCCGATAATACCTTTTTCTCTCCTGCGCTCACTTCCCTTTGCGAGAAAGAAAAGTGTATCGCCGACTTTGAAATCAGTAAATTTCATTTTAGATCCAGCACGCCAAAAATTGAATGCATCATTGCCATTCAGACGATGAAATTCTATCATATCTTTATCTGTTACATGAACTATTGACGCCATACTTTCACCTACTTACTTAATTTCAATCCAATGATAGCTTTCTCCGGGTAATCGGCTTTCATCCCACCAAGATTCCACATATATATAATATTTACCTTCATAAACTATTTTTTGACCTTGACTACCTTTTCCGCCTAAAGCATTTTTTATAGCTTCTTGACCGGTTCCATTAATAGGGACTGCTTTTTCATTAGTTAATTCTATTAAAGTAAACGAAGGACCATTAACACTCCCTATCCAATTTGGATCTTTTACAATATAATAACTCATAACTTCGCCATCTTTATCTTTCATTTCTACGATAGTTCCTCGTTCAAGGGTACCATTAATTGCTTCCCCTTTAACTACTGATACCACATCATCATAATTAACATCTAAATCAGTTCCGGGAATTTTAGGAGTTGTTGGTTCTTCAGTATGATCACCCTCGCCAGATTCTTCATCTTTATCTTCATCTTCTCCATGAATACTGCATATTACTTTGCCGTTTTCATCATATGTATAAACACCCCCGGCCGGACATTTACTGCCCTGATATTCTTTGCCATCATCACTATTCATATATTCATTTAACGTTATCTCTTCAGCACTCTTTCCTTTATAGAAAGTATAGGAACGTTCTATAATATGTCTATTTGCTTCACAAGTTGCTTTTTGTGCATCTTTAGTATAACCTAAAAATGACGGTACTAAG
Source organism: Clostridiales bacterium VE202-08 (assembly GCA_000508965.1). Taxonomy (GTDB): domain Bacteria; phylum Bacillota_I; class Bacilli_A; order Erysipelotrichales; family Erysipelotrichaceae; genus Dielma. The sequence continues at coordinate 51,943 of BAHV02000002.1, read as the reverse complement.
AATAATGCTAATATACCTAAAATTGCTATTACAACAATTAATTCAATTAATGTAAAACCTTTTTTATTTTTTATTCGCCTCATCATATAAGTATTATATAAGAATTATAGTCAAAAAGAAAGGACAGTTTTACTGTCCGATTTTTTTTCTTCCTTCAATAGCCTTTATTAATGTAAGTTCATCTGCATAATCAAGATGGCCTCCCATTGGCAATCCATGAGCGATCCGGGTTACAGTTACAGCTTTCTTTTCTAATAATTTTGATAGATAAAGCGCTGTTGTTTCACCCTCTACGGTAGGATTGGTTGCTATGATAATTTCCTTTGTATTCTCATTGATACGCTCAATGAGTGAATTTATATTCAAATCATCCGGCATTATGCCTTTTGATGTAGAAATCACACCGTTTAGCACATGATAGACACCATGATATTCCTGTGTTTTCTCCATTGCGACTACATCCTTGATCGTCTCTACAACACAAATGATTGTTTGATCGCGCTGTCCATCAGAGCAAATATCACATTTATCATGTTCAGCCAAATTGCCGCATACCACACAGGGTCTCAGCTGATTCTTAGCATTTGTTATATTTTTAATAAAATCATCAGTATCTTCTTGATTCCATTTCAAACACTCAAACGCATATCTTTCCGCTGTTTTCAATCCGACACCTGGAAGTTTTCTGAAGTTATTAACTAAGGCTTCAAATATTGCCGGATACATTAGAATGCTCCCGGTAATTTAACTCCGCCTGTTAATTGGTTCATTACTTCTTCTCTTTCAGATACAGCTTTCTTAACTGCTTCATTAACACCCATGAGAATCATATCTTCAAGAAGTTCTTTATTCTCAGCAGTCAGCAATGTTTCATCAATTTCAACCTTTGTTACTTCATATGCCCCATTGCATTCAACTTGTACTACACCATTATTAACTAATGCACAGTATTTTCTTTCTTTAAGTGCTTTTTCAGCTTTGCCGATTTCAGCCTGCATTTTTTGTGCTTGTTTTAATAAACTTTGAATATTCATTTGATTAGTCCTCCTTAATAATTAAATTTTCTACACCAAATAAATCTGTTACGATCTCTCGATCACTCTTTTCAGTTTTTTTTTCTTCTTCTATCTCAAAACTTATTGGTTCTGGTAAAGTACCGTTTTTCTGACGTCTGACAAATTCTTTAATCACTTCACTCTGATGAGCAGCCGTAATGGCAAATACCTTTTTAGATTTTGATAAAACCAGGTTCATGAAACTTAAGAATTTATTATCACTGTCTAATTCATTAATCTGATTAGCAATTGCCTGATTATCCACAGAGAGTATTACATATTGATCACCGCTTGCGACAATTTTGCTGCCGCGAAGCAAATTTGCTTCTTTAGCCCAAGCCGGATCATGATAATAATCATCAAGAGCTTTCATTTTATCTGAATCTGCCTGTTTAAAAGCTTTATTTGCGCCAACCAGTAAACGAAGAATCATTTCATCTTTTAATGGTTTTGCACTTTTAGCTTCTCGAGCCACCATTGGTTTTGCTTTACTTTCGGCCACAAGTTCCTGCGGCATATCCATAAAATCTGGTTCAGACATATAGAATGTTTCAGGTTCTGAAATTCTTTGAACAGGCTTTAATGTTTCACGTGAAACATTTTTCTTCTCTTCTGTATTTATTGGTATCTGAACAATAGTTTGTACTTCTGGTTCAATCATATTCAGTAAGCATACTTCAAAGTAGGAACCTACATTAGCAGCGAAACGGTATTTATCATACGCGTCCATAAGATATTCTATCATTTTCAATCGTTCTTTTGTAGACTTATTTATCTTTGCACTATGAATTTCATCGTCTGCCAGAATTTTAAGCATATTGCTGTCCTGAGTATAGTCATGAATAACAGTTTCTTTCAGAATATCGATCAAATCCATTGTACAGCGTTTAATATCAATACCCTTTTCAATAAGAGCAGATACTTTATTCATTAAATTCAACGCATTCTTATCACCAACCATTTGCAGAAGTTCTATTTTCTCTTTAACGGTCATGATACCATAAATTTCGTTGACATGATGTACCTGTACCTCATCTTGAGCATAGGCAATAACCTGATCCAAAATACTAAACGCATCTCTTACCCCGCCGTCAGCTAATTGGCAGATAAGACGGATTGCTTCATCATCATATTTTATATTTTCATAATTCAGCACCGTGATTAATCGCTGCTTCATATCATTGATCGATACTTTAGTAAAATCATATCTTTGGCATCGAGAAATAATTGTCGGCAGCACTTTCTGCGGTTCAGTAGTAGCAAATATAAAGATTACATGTTCAGGCGGTTCCTCGATTGTTTTCAGCAACGCATTAAAAGCACCCGCTGACATCATATGTACCTCATCGATGATATAAACTTTATATTTACCCTTTAAAGGCGCATATTTAACTTTCTCTATTAATTCACGTACTTCATCAACACCATTATTGCTGGCAGCATCGATTTCAATAACATCAGGATGACTGCCGTCTTGAACAGCAAGACAGTTGCTGCATTTTAAACAAGGCTTGTCATCAGCAGCTTCACAATTAATTGCTTTAGCGAATATCTTAGCTATTGTCGTTTTACCTGTACCTCTTGGACCGCAAAACAAATAAGCATGCGCTATTTTATTCTGTCTAACAGCATTTTGCAGCGTTTTAACGATATGCTGCTGACCAGCAACTTCATCGAAGTTAGTGGGCCGATATGTACGATATAATGCTTTATATGCCATAAAACACCTGCTTTCCTGCCTTTTTATTATATCAAAAATATGCACTTATTAATAGCAGAATATCGTTAGAAAATGATTTCCATTCTGCTGATAAATAACATTTTGCTGTATAGATAAAAAAAGAAACATTTAATTGTTTCTCAGCTTTTTCTCTTCTCTTTTGCGTTTAAAAAAACTCTTTAATAATTCGGAACATTCTTCTTTTAATATACCCTTCGTCACTTCTGGATAATGATTAAAGCCTTTAATCTCATACATCTGCATGCAGCTTTCAATACATCCGCCCTTTGGATCAGCAGCACCATAAACAACGCGCGCGATTCTTGATTGCAGTATAGCACCGGAACACATCGGACATGGTTCTAAAGTTACATATAAAGTGCAATTTACAAGCCGCCATGTACCTAGCTTCTTACAAGCCTTCTGTATTGCTAATATTTCCGCATGAGCTAATGAATTCTGTTTAGTTTCTCTTAGATTATGTGCACGGGCAATGATTTTGTCTTCCAGTACGATAACAGCTCCGATAGGTACTTCATCGATACTTTCTGCTTTCATTGCTTCCTTGACAGCAGCCTTCATATATTTTTCGTCCATGTCATCCCTCGATTCGGATATAATAAAAGCTACCACACATGAAAGAGCTCCCTTATGGCTGCTTCGTTCCCGACCTGACCAGATTCAGTAGATTCCATTGTGATAGCTATATTATTATACTAAATAATTATGATTCTTTCAAGTGCTTCATGATTATTTTAATCAAATCCCATAAATTAATGTACGGCAGCCTGTTCATAAAAGTTCTTATTCATGATTGGGTATTTCACTAATGAGAATTAATATAATAATATTCTGATATCATCTACATATAACTGTCCGATTGAATTATTTATTCAAAAGAAAAGGAGTGAATCAACTCACTCCCATATGTTTCACGTGAAACATTATTTTTTCTTTTCTATCTTCTCCATACCACCCATATAAGGTTGTAAAGCTACAGGGATATTAACCGATCCATCTGCGTTTAAGTTATTCTCAAGGAATGCAATCAACATACGCGGAGGTGCAACTACCGTATTATTTAATGTATGAGCGAAATATTTTCCGTTATCACCACTAACACGAATCTGCAGACGACGAGCCTGCGCATCACCTAAATTAGAACAGCTGCCTACCTCAAAATACTTCTTCTGACGTGGTGACCATGCTTCTACATCCACTGATTTAACTTTTAAATCAGCCAAATCACCTGAACAGCATTCCAATGTACGAACTGGAATATCTAATGATCTGAACAGATCAACGGTATTCTGCCATAATTTATCATACCACATAGCACTTTCTTCAGGTTTACATACAACAATCATTTCCTGCTTTTCAAATTGATGAATTCTGTATACACCGCGTTCTTCAAGACCATGTGCACCTTTTTCCTTACGGAAGCAAGGTGAATAGCTCGTTAAAGTCTTGGGCAGCTCTTTTTCTTCAAGAATTGTATCAATGAATTTACCAATCATTGAATGCTCACTCGTACCGATCAGGTATAAATCCTCGCCTTCAATTTTATACATCATTGCATCCATTTCCGCAAAGCTCATTACACCAGTCACAACATTGCTTCTGATCATAAACGGCGGCACGCAGTATGTGAAACCGCGGTTTATCATGAAATCTCGGGCATAAGAAATAACCGCTGAGTGAAGACGCGCAATATCACCCATTAAATAATAGAAGCCATTACCGGCAACTTTTCTAGCGCTGTCCAAATCAATACCATCAAAAGCTTCCATAATTTCTGTGTGATAAGGAATCTCAAAATCAGGAACAACAGGTTCACCATATCTTTGAACTTCCACATTTTCACTGTCATCCTTACCGATAGGAACACTAGGATCAATGATATTAGGGATCGTCATCATGATTTTCTTTACTTTTTCACCAAGGTCTGCTTCTTTTTCTTCTAATGCTTTCAGACGGTCTGCTTGTTCACTGACCTTCTTCTTCATTGCTTCAGCTTCTTCTTTTTTACCTTGAGCCATTAATGCACCAATCGATTTTGATACCTTATTCTTTTCGGCTCTTAAAGCTTCAGCTTCTTTTTTAGTATTACGGTTCTCAATATCCAGTGCAATTACTTCATCGACTAAAGGAAGTTTTGAATCCTGAAACTTCTTACGGATATTTTCTCTTACTAAATCAGGATTTTCTCTTATCAATTTAATATCAATCATTTAAATGTCCTCCTTGATAATAAAAAAGAGGTATCGTTTAAAGGGACGATACCTCGTGTTGCCACCCTTCTTGACAAAAGTAAACTTTTCTTTTGTCATCTCTAAGCTATAACGGTGCTGCCGTAATCGGATACTAATTTCACCGATTCGCTCATGAGCTGATTTCAATGCCTGCCACTGATAACTCACACCCGCCGTTATCTCTCTGCAAGCTTAAGACATTTACTTCTCTCAATCATCGCTTTCTAATTCTTAATAATTTAATCATGCTTCGTTATCATTGTCAATTATTTCAGCTGTATTTTCAACGATATTCTCAGCATTTTCCTCTGTTTCTGTAATTTCTTCAGCTTCTTCTTTCTCAACGACAGTTACTTTAGAAACCACTGCATCACTGTCGGATAAATTAATTAATCTAACACCCTTAGTATTTCTGCCGTAAGATGCGACATTCTCTAAGCTTAGACGAATAATGATACCTTCATTTGTGACAATCATCGCGTCTTCATCACCATTTACGGTATGAATACAAATCAAATTGCCGGTTGCTTCTGAAACATTGATTGTCAGAACACCCTTAGCGCCTCGCTTCGACATACGATAATCGGTGATCGGTGTTTTCTTGCCGTATCCTTTTTCAGTAACAGAAAGAATATGAGATCCTTCTTTGGATGTTGCCAAACCTACAACATAACCGCCATCAACATTCATACCCTTAACACCGATAGATTTACGGCCCATCGGTCGAATGTCTGATTCATGGAAACGTGCAACCTTGCCGTTTGATGCAGCAATCAAGATTTCATCATCACCGGTAGTTTCCTTCACACCAATTAATTCATCATTTTCATTCAGAACAATGGCAATTTTACCCTTCTTCATGATATTCGTGAATTCTGAAGTTGCTGTTTTCTTAACCAATCCATTCTTGGTAGCGAAAACATAATTAGCAGAACCACTGTCTTTCTTAACCGCAATCATAGCTTTAATCTTTTCTTCTTTTTCAAGTTCAAGCAGGTTAACGATAGGCATTCCCTTAGAAGTACGGCTTGATAAAGGAACCTGATAGCCTTTAATACGATAAACCTTACCAAAATTAGAGAACAGCAGCAGATTGTCATGAGTTGACATCGTCAGCAGGAAGTCTACAACATCATCTTCATTAACTGCCATGCCCTTCACACCTTTACCGCCACGATTCTGTGTACGATATGTATCGATAGGCAGGCGCTTTATATAACCATTGGTTGTCATCGTAATAACAATATCTTCAACTGGTATTAAATCCTCATCCTGCATATCAAAATCAGCATCACTGATTTCAGTACGGCGGTCATCGCCATATTTATCCCGAACTTCTGTCAATTCATTTCTTATAATTTCAAGTACACGGGAATGATTTGCAAGAATATCCTTTAAATCAGTGATTACTTTCATCAATGAGTCATATTCACTTTCAATCTTATCTCTTTCCAAACCAGTTAATCTTCTTAACTGCATTTCCAAAATTGCTTTGGCCTGAATTTCACTGAGCTTAAATTGACTCATCAAACCATTCAATGCTTCCGCATTATCTCTTGATCCGCGGATCAACGCTATAATCGCATCGATATGATCCAAAGCAATCTTTAAGCCTTCTAAAATATGTGCGCGGTCTTCTGCTTTTCTTAATTCAAAACGAGTTCTGCGCTCGGTAACATCGATTTGATGTTCCACATAACACTGAAGGGCTTCTTTAACACCTAAAAGCTTTGGCGCACCATCAACTAATGCTAATAAATTAACACCGAAAGATGTCTGAAGTGAAGTCATTCGATATAACTGATTCAGCAGCACATCAGCCTGAACGTCTTTTCTTAATTCAATAACGATACGGATACCTTCACGATTTGATTCATCACGTAAATCGGTAATTCCTTCGATAATTTTTTCTCTGACTAATGATGCGATTTTTTCAACAAGATTAGCCTTATTAACCTGATATGGAATTTCAGTAACGATTAATCGTTTCTTACCATTATCCATTTCTTCAACATTGACACGTGATCGAGTTACGATGCTGCCGCGGCCTGTTTCAAAAGCCTGTTTAATACCTGAACGGCCTAAAATAATGCCGCCGGTAGGAAAATCAGGTCCGTAGATATAATTTTCCATTAAGTCCATCGTCGTAATATCCGGATTGTCCATAATTGCTAATGTTGCATTAATAGCTTCACGCAGATTATGCGGCGGGATATTTGTAGCCATACCAACCGCAATACCCACAGCTCCATTTACGATCAGATTAGGGAAACGAGCCGGCAAAACAACCGGTTCCTTTTCCTCACCATCATAGTTATCCATAAAATCAACGGTATCTTTTTGAATATCCTTCAGCAATTCCATTGATATCTTTGACATACGAGCTTCTGTATAACGCATTGCCGCAGCACCGTCACCATCAATCGATCCAAAGTTACCATGTCCTTGAACTAATTCGTAACGATATGAGAAATCCTGACTCATACGTACCATTGCGTCATATACAGCAGTATCACCATGCGGATGATATTTACCGATAACATCACCGACAATTCTCGCTGATTTCTTATAAGGTTTATCCGCCACAATCCCCAATTCATTCATTGAATGCAGGATACGGCGGTGTACTGGCTTCAAACCATCTCGTACATCAGGTAATGCACGGGCAACAATAACAGACATTGCGTAATCTAAGAAAGAAGTACGCATTTCATCCGATATTTCTCTATAAATGAGTTTATCATTATTTATATCCATGTGTATCCCTCCTAGATATCAAGATTCTTAACATAAATTGCGTTGTCAGTAATGAAATTACGGCGCGGCTCAACTTCATCACCCATCAGCATCTCAAATACTTGATCGGCTTCCATCGCATCCTCGATTTTAACCTGAATCAACGTGCGGTTTGCCGGATCCATCGTCGTTTCCCACAACTGTTCCGGATTCATTTCACCTAGACCTTTATAACGCTGGATATTGAATTTATCTCCCATATCCGCTTTAATTTTTTCCATTTGATCATCAGAATAAGCATATTCGATGCGGTTGCCCTTCTGCAGCTTATACAGCGGCGGCTGAGCAATGTATACATATCCGCCCTCAATAATAGGTCTTAAATAACGATAGAAGAAAGTCAGCATCAAAGCACGGATATGCGCGCCATCGACATCGGCATCGGTCATGATCATAATTTTATGATAACGAAGCTTGCTGACATCCATTTCTTCACCAATACCGCAGCCGAAAGCCGTAATCATCGAACGTATTTCATTATTTTCAAAAATACGCTGCAGACGAGCCTTTTCAACGTTTAATATCTTGCCTCGCAGTGGTAAAATAGCCTGATATTTACTATTTCTTCCCTGCTTAGCGCTGCCGCCGGCTGAATCACCCTCGACAATATAGATTTCGCATTCACTTGCGTCTTTACTAGAACAGTCAGCCAGCTTGCCAGGCAGACTTGAAATTTCCAGCGCGCTCTTACGGCGTGTCAGTTCACGAGCCTTCTTCGCTGCTAAACGGGCCTTACTTGCTAAAATACATTTATCAAGAATCATCTTTGCCACATTTGGATTTTCAAGGAAGAAACGCTCAAGCTGATCACCAAATACACTTGAAACAATTTTTCTTACTTCTGAATTACCAAGCTTTGTCTTTGTCTGTCCTTCATACTGTGGATCCGGATGCTTCACTGAAATAATCGCAGTCAAACCTTCACGAACATCATCACCGGACAAGGTTTCATCTTTTTTTATTAAGTTATTATCACGGCCATAATTATTAATGACCCGCGTTAAAGCGAGACGGAAACCTTCTTCATGAGTACCGCCCTCAATCGTATTAATATTATTACAGAACGAATAAATATTTGGTACATAACCATCATTGTATTGCATCGAAACTTCAGCAATGACGCCATCCTCAACGCCTTCTACATAAACGATTTCATCGTGTACGACTTCTTTATTCTTGTTCAAATAAGCCACATATTCCTTTATACCGCCGGAATATAAATACTCTACATATTTATCCAGTTCATCATATTTGAAAGTCAGCTTAATGTTCTTATTCAGAAAAGCCAGCTGACGAATACGCTTATTTAATACTTCAAAATCATAATGGGTAGTTTCTGTAAAAATCTCTGGATCAGCCGCAAAACGAACCAAAGTTCCATGCTTATCAGGATCACAGTCACCGATACATGTTAATTCGCCGACAGCTTTTCCGCCATCTTCAAAACGCAGAAAATATACTTTGCTGTCCTGATAAACGGTAACTTCCAGCCATTTACTTAAGGCATTAACAACACTGGCACCTACACCATGCAGACCGCCTGAAACTTTATATGCGCCGCCGCCGAATTTACCGCCGGCATGCAGGATGGTAAAGATTGTTTCAACCGCTGAAAAACCGCTCTTAGTATTAATACCCACCGGCATACCGCGGCCATTATCTTCAACTTCAACTATATCATCCTTCGTAACACGCACATGGATATCAGTAGCATAACCAGCCAGTGCTTCATCAATTGAGTTATCAACGATTTCCCATACCAGATGATGCAGACCCTTTTCAGAGGTTGAACCAATATACATACCCGGTCTTTTACGAACAGCCTCCAAGCCTTCAAGAACCTGAATATCATCAGCGGTATAAGAATGCTCCACCTTATCTTCTAAATCAAAATGCTCATGCTTTTCTTCCATGCTAGTTCCTCCTTGCCTAGTTCTTCAGTTTCCCATTTTCGATCGTATAGAAATTAACCATTCGATCATTCATCGAATTCATCAGATCCGTAGCGGAAATAAAAATCTGAATTTCTTTGGGTAATAAATCCAACAGCTTGCTGCGCCGGCACTGATCCAATTCACTGAATACATCATCCAGCAGCAAGATCGGCGTATCATTTTTAATCGTGTTGATCATCAGCACGATCCCAACCTTCATTGCCAGCAGAATCGTTCTTTTCTGTCCCTGTGAAGCATAATCAGCGGCGTCCTTGCCATTAATTAAAATCGTAAAATCATCTTTATGTATGCCATAAGCAGTTGTTTTCATAAAACGGTCGCGTTCATAAGCTTCCTGGTATTTCGCCAAGAATCCCTGCCGCATTTCATCCTCACTTAACGCAGGATCAACACAGCTCATATATTTCAAATCGAGCTGTGTTTCATCGCCTGAAAGCTCGTAATAAAAGCCTTCGCTGATTTTAAGCAGATCACTCATAAATTTCACACGCTGACGCAGTATGATAACCTGCAGTTCAGCCATTCGTTCATTTAAAACGCTCATATACTCTTCACTGAATTGCTCTCTTTTTAAGACAGCATTGCGTTCCTTCAAAAGTTTTGAATAATCATTTAGCTTAGACATATAACTCTTTGAAAGCTTCCCTAGCTCAATATCCATAAATCTTCTTCTGATTTTTGGCTGAGCATTAAATAAAATCATATCATCCGGGCAAAACATTACCGCATTACATTCACCGATAAAATCTGAAACACGATGAACCGGATTACGGTAAATATAAAGATTTTTACCAGAAGCTGAAACACTAACGCGCAATTCTTCTTTCTGCTCTTTCTTCTCGAGTACCGCATCAATCCCGAAATAATCAGTATCTTTTCTGATTAAATCATTGTCATCACTGCTGCGATGAGAACGTGTAGTTGAAAGATAATATATACTTTCCAGCAAATTTGTTTTCCCCTGTGCATTCTTCCCTAAAATACAGTTAATTCCTTTTTGGAAATGAAAAATACAGTCATCATAATTTCTGAAATTTCTTAAACGCAGCTTGGTCAGAATCATCAAACAATCGTATAATGCTCACCGTTGACAATAACTCTGTCACCTGGATAGAGCTTTCTGCCGCGGCGATTTTCCAACTCATCATTTACTTTGATATCCAGTTCCTTAACAGCATATTTAGCCTCACCGCCGGACTGAACGATATCTGCCATTTTAAGCATTTGAGCTAAGGTTATAAATTCTGTATTTATTTTAATTTCCATAGAAAAAACCTCTTTCACCTATCTTAAACATTATACCACATTTTCATGTGTTTTTGGGGATTTTCTCAACTCTTTTTAACCTAAAAAAGCAAAAGAAGGATAAAAAATCCCTCTTAATTTTTTTATAAATTTTACTAAATATTTTAAGCGTATGTTCTGACTGGCAATACAAGCTGAAGGATTGAATCGTCTTCGATCGGCTGGATTACAAACGGTTTCATTTCTCCGCAGAAGCTAAAGCGAATCTTGCCTTGACGAATTGCCTTTAAAGCTTCAAATACATAACGGCCATTGAAAGAAATATCTAAATGTTCGCCTTTAAATACCGCATTGCTGAGATTTTCCGTTGATGATCCTACCTCTTGAGAACGTGAAGAAAGGATACAAGCTTTTTCATCTAATGACAGTTTAATTACTGAAACACCGTCACTCTTGATGAAAGACGCACGGTCAATCGCGCCTAATATCTCGGCTGTGTCAATTTCCAGTTCATAATCAAAAGCAAGCGGAATCAACCTGGAAATATCCGGGAATACCCCGTCGATCAGACGTGTTTGGATAATCGTATTTTTTAAGATAAACTGAGCTTTCTTATCGGAAATAGCAACTGTAATTTCTTCATCCGCTTCTAACGTTTTAGATACCTCATTCAAATTGCGTGAAGGAATCGTGATATTAAAAGTTAACTCCTTTTCAATCTCCACAACCTTCTTCGCAAGACGATAACTGTCAGTGCCGACACAGCGCATCGAATGACCTTCACAGAAGAAATTAACACCGGTTAAAGCTGGTCTTGTTTCACTGGTACTGGTTGCGAAAGAAGTTTGAAGAATAATTTCTTTTAAAATATCTGAATTGATCGTGAAATTGTTTGTGGGTCTGATAAAGTCAATCATCGGATAATCCATGGAATTCATGCCGTTGATTTTAAACTCTGCTGTTTTACCGCTGATCTTAGTTTGAGTACCGTCTAAGATTTCAAGTTCTAATTCATCAGAATCAATCTTGCGGACGATTTCCAAAATATATTTAGCTTCAATAACAATTGAGCCAGTATCGTTGATCTGTAATGTCTCTTCGTTATCACTGTGAATCGTTGTTTGGATAGAAATATCTGAATCACTGCCAGTAAGCACAAGATGATCCAGCTTAGCTTCAATCTTAATTCCCGAAAAAGCTGGCAGCGGTGAAAAAGAAGAGATGGCTCTAGATACGGTTGACAGCGCGTTATAGAAAACTGATTTTGACACTTTGAAATACATGATGATTCCTCCTTTGAAACAGTTGTTTATTTTCTTTTTTTAATACTATTACTACTACTATTAGGATGTGGAAAAGTGGAAAACCCTAAAATATCCTAATGAATGGTTATATTTTATCAAATTTTGATGTGGAATGATAGTTTATAATCGTGGAAAAAGTTAAGAAATACCAAGCTTGCTTTCTATCTTGCCTACCGCCTGAGCTGTCATATCATTCTGTTTGATCGATTTTGTCATTTTATCATATGAAGACATGATTGTAGAATGATCACGGCCGCCGAATTCAGCGCCGATTTTAGAAAATGGCAGATCCATATGCTTACGGCATAAATAAATAGCAATATGACGGGCGTTGGATATACTCTTGGTTCTTGATTTTGATTCAATTTGCTGGCGGGTAAGTCCATAAAATTCACAGACAGCCTTTTTTATCCTCATTACCGATAAGGTGTCATCCTGATTTATAACCGCCGGATTTTCTTTAAATACTTCCACCGCAAATTTTAAATCGATAAGTTCAGGATTAAAGAGAATTGCTTTAAAAATAAGGTTATTTAAAGCTCCTTCAAGACTTCTTACATCAGCAGAAAAACGATTGGCTATGTATTCAAGCACTTCTCTTTGTACCAGTACTTCTTCTTGTCTTCCCTCCAGTTTCTTTTCGAGGATAGCATAGGCAGTTTCAAATTCCGGTGAGTCAATACCTACCGATAAACCTGAAGAAAAACGTGATATTAAACGTGTTTCAATTCCTTTTAGCTCAGATGGATGAATATCACTGGTGATAATTACCTGTTTATCATTACTGATCAGCTTATTGTAAAGATTAAAGAAAATTTCCTGACTGCGTCCCCATTGCGCAAGCCGCTGAATATCATCAATTAATAAATAATCCACATTACAGATTGCTTCTTTTACTTCTTCAATCGTTTTATCTTTTATAGAATTAACGACTAGCGTTATAAAATCTTCACTGTAAATATATAATACTTTTTTATCCGGCTGATTTTGTTTCACATAATTGCCGATCGCATGCAGGAGATGTGTTTTACCTAGACCGGAATTACCGAATATAAATAATGGATTGAAAAATTTTCCAGGTGTCATAGCGCAAGATAGGGCGGCCGCATGACTTTCCCGATTGCTTTGACCAACAATGAAGTTATCAAAGGTATACTTATCAAGCAGCTTATCCTCAAGAATAACCTCTTTTTTAGGTGCCGGCTGATTTGCATTAGCAGCTTCGATATCCTTTTTTAATCTTGCTTCACAATACATGGTTTGATCCATGACTTCGCTTAGTTTTTGCTGAACGAATGACAAACATTCAACATCATCAAAAACTTTTTTATTGATGATTGACGGTACAGAAATAATCGCTAAATCATCAATTATATCATATAGTGTGGACTTAACAATAAACGCATTGAAAGTAGCTGAATCAAAATATTCGCTTTCTTCGATTAGTTTTAATGTTTGACTCCATATTGAATTTAAGTTGTTCTTAACATACGCAGACATTAGCATAACCCCTTTATTTATAGACAATTTTACTATAATTTAACTTAAAATACTATTGTTAAATCAGACTGAAAAAAGTTTTCCACAGGAAAAACTTCAAATAGCTGTTAAGCATTGGCATTTATTAAGTTTTCCACAACTTTATGATGTGGAAAAGCTGTTGATAAACTTTTGTGGATAAAGCAAATTGTGGAAAACGTGGATAACTTTATGTCTTCAGATTTCTTTTCCATAAGTTATCAACATAAAAAAAGCCTATTATATAAGTGTTTTATGTGGATATCAACGTTTTCCACATACGGTGGAAAACATAGTGAATTTGATTGCGGATAAGCATGTGTAAAACTATTGATAAAGGTTTTACACATTTGTGTAAAAATACTTTATCCCCTTTTTACTTGTTATTGTAAGTAAGATTGTGGAAATTTTCCGCGAAAGGTGGAAAACATGCATAAATTTGATCAAAAAAAGACAGATAATCGCGGTATTTATCGGAGAAGTGATTGATGTTATGCGGTATTGTTCTTGAAGCTGGTCAAACAACAGCCTATATAGCCGATTAATGTACATCATTGTTAGTTTTCAGCATATAAATGAAAGGACAGCGAAAATTAAACCACGAAGGAATCATACAATTTCTCTTTATATCAAAGACATCTCATTCATTTTCTGTGATAATATCGTTAAATCCCACCGAAACCGCTATTGACATTGATGTAAGCGTTTGCTAAAATGAAAAAGTAATAAAGGATTGTCACTCTTCGGGAGGCATCACCATCAAGAAATAAATATCTTGGGTGAAGTACAGCTTGAAGAGTTTTTATTTGTTTCTGGATAAAATATTTATGATAAAATTAAGAAAGAAGGGATGAACATAGAAATTCTGCTGATTGAATTTCAGAAAAAGGGAAGGTGATGTCCGATGAAGGTTATGAAGAAAATAAATAACAATATCGCATTATGTGTTGATGATCATCATCGGGAGTTAATCGTGGTAGGCACCGGTATAGGATTTAAACAGTGTCCCTATGAAATCGAAAATCTCGATACTATTCAACGGACATTTTATGACGTCGATCCGATGTATTATAATTTGTTGAATGAAATTTCTGTTGAGGTTTTGGAGGTAGCTGCCAGAATTATCGATATTGCCCGTCTTAAGATTGAATCAGAATTAAGTCCAAATGTGGTTTTTACACTTGCTGATCATATCAATTTTGCAATTGAACGAATAAAAAAGAATATTCATATTCAAACGCCTTTGTATAATGATATTCAGCACCTATATGAAACGGAATTTAATTTAGGCGAGACCGCGGTGAAAATGATCCAGCAGTCAATGAAAGTTAAATTACCTAAAGGTGAAGCCTGTAATATTGCAATGCATTTTGTTAATGCAGAAACAATTTCATCTATTTCACGTCAAATGCCAAACAGCGATGAAGTAATTGAGGAAATCATTGAAATGATTGGTGCTTATTTTCAGATTCATATCGATAGAAATAGTTTCAATTATTCAAGATTTGTTTCTCATTTATTGTATTTATTGAAGCGACAGGATAAAGCGGACAGCATATCCAGTGAAAACAGAACAATGTTTGTATATGTGAAAGAGCAATATCCTAAAACATATGAATGTGTTTTGAATATGAAAGAGTATTTAATGAATGAAATGAATTGGACGTTAAATGATGAAGAGTTATTATATTTAATGTTACATATTAATCGATTATGTGCAAGAGCGGATTGTCACCGATAGAGCATCACCCTTAGCGCAGAAATTACATGAAGATCATGTGGTTTTTGAGTTAAGGGTATTTTTATGAAAAAGGAGCAAAATATGAAAAAATATGAACAAATAGCCAGTGAAATATTGAATGAGATTGGCGGTAAAGAAAATGTTACTTTTGTAGCGCATTGTATGACTAGACTGCGTTTTAATTTAAAAGATCAAAGTAAAGTGTATCAAGAGAATATTAAAAAAATTGAAGGTGTGTTGGGCTGTCAATTTTCCAGCGGTCAGTTTCAGGTAATTATCGGACAGACCGTCGAGCATGTATATAAAGAAGTCTGTGAACTTGGACATTTTGAAATGAATAAGGTTATTGATGATGAACTGAAAGTAAAACAAAAATTGAATTTAAAAGGTGTTGGCAGCAATATAATGGAGGCTTTGGCTGGCTGTATTGTACCGTTGATTCCTTTGATGATGGCAGCATCAATGTTTAAAATGTTAGTTGCTGTCCTTGGTCCGACAATGCTGAATATCCTCAGTGAAACAGATGATTTATATACTTTATTCACTTTTGTCGGCGACGCCGGTTTTTATTTCTTTCCGATTGTATTAGGCTATACAGCTTCTAAAAAATTTAATGTTACACCGGTAATTGGCATGTTCTTAGGCTGTATCATGATGCATCCAACATTCACATCTATGGCGGCAGCCGGTACTTCATTTACCATATTTGGAATTACCTGCAATGTACAAAATTATGCCTCAACGCTGCTGCCAATTATTTTATCTATTTGGGTAATGAGCTATGTTGAAGCATTCTTTAAAAGAATGCTTCCTCAGTCACTTAAAACCATTTTTGTACCATTTTTAAGTATTATTGTAATGCTGCCAATCAGCTTATGTGTGTTAGGTCCTATTGGCTCTATCGCAGGCAATTATATCTGTGATTTCCTTTTAGGTTTAGATAAGATTCCATATGTGGGATTCCTTGCAGTTGCTTTGATTTCTGCGTTTTGGGAATTCTTGGTAATGAGCGGTATGCATGTAGTTTTCATTACTTCACTGGTAATGGTATTTGCACAGGCCGGTCAAGAAAGTTTAGTTTCAGTAGGTGGCTGCATCGCATCAATTGCTGTTGCCGGAATGCTGATTGGTTCCTTCTTCAGAATTAAAGACAAGGATGAGAAATCATTGACACTTGGTTACTTTATTGCATCAATCGTTGGCGGTGTTACTGAACCTGGCTTATATGGCAATGGTATAAAATTTAAACGGCCATTCATTGGATTGATAGCCGGTGGCTTTGCGGGCGGTTTATATGCCGGTTTTATGCATGTTACATGTTATGCAATGGTGCCGGTAGCTAGTTTTATTGGTTTGACCGCCTTTGCCGGCGGACCAACTATCAATATGGTACATGGTGTTGTCAGCTGTGCAATTGCATTTCTGACAGCGGCGGTTGTAACATATTTTGTAGGCTATGATAAAAATAATCCGGTAGTCAATGATTAATAATGTGTATAATAAAATATTTGTATATCAGTGATATTTCAGGAAAATATCAAATATATTAAGAAATGCAGCAAGTGAATATCTAATCAATGTATAAAATCTGACAGGATAAACTAAACAAAAAATTATAGAATGACACTTATTGGGAGATAGAATAAAAGATGAAAAAAATATTGATAAGAGCTGATGATCTTGGATATAGTGAAGGCATTAATTATGGCATTGCGAAAAGTGTACGAGAAGGGATCATTCAGTCGGTGGGAGTAATGACGAATATGTCAGCTGCGGAACAGGGTCTAAAACTGTTGGCGGATATTGATGTATGTTATGGTCAGCATACCAATATATGCATTGGCAGGCCATTGAGTGATCCTAAACGGATACCGAGTATTACAGATGAAAATGGTGAATTCAAATCATCAAGAGAATATCGCAGCGCCAAGGAGGATTTTGTTAATCTTAATGAAGTAATCATAGAAATCGAAGCTCAATATCATCAATTTATAAAGCTGACAGGAAGAAAACCTCAATATTTTGAAGGTCATGCGGTGGCCAGTGATAATTTTATAAAGGGACTTAAGATAGTCGCAGCTAAGTATGATTTAAAGTATTCAGGGATGCCGTCAGAGGCTGAACCGCACTTAGTTGGCAGTCATAAGGTTTATATGTGGATGGAAAGTATGATGCCAGAGTATGATCCTATAAAAACATTAAAAAAGTTGGTACTGAATGCCCATGAAGATGCCTGTGATGTGCTGATTTGTCATCCCGGTTATTTAGATGCGTATATTCTTAAAACCTCATCATTAACCATATCAAGAACCTTAGAGGTAGAAATGACATGTGATCCGGAAGTAAAAGCATGGCTGGCAAAGCAAAATATTGAAATGGTTACTTATAGTGATTTATAAGAATTTATGATATTGGATTTTCTTCATAGATGTCAAATATGAAATTTTAAGGAAATTTTTATAACTTATCGTGTGTTTTTTCTCATAAACACCTTGCTTTTTAAGAATTAAGTTGACGGAATTTATATGGTAGTGTATAATCAAATAGCAATGTTCTATTTGTAAAAATTAAATAAAGAAGTGGAGGTGGCTCTATGAAAAGAACATATCAACCGAGCAAAAGAAAACACCAAAAAACCCACGGTTTCAGAGCCCGTATGGCAACGGTAGGAGGGCGTAACGTATTAGCTCGCCGTCGTAGCAAAGGCAGAAAAGTGTTATCGGCAATAAAAATCACCGTCCGGTGATTTTTTTGTGTTAGTGGAGGTTATCGATGAAGAAAGAGTTTAGAATCAGAAAAAATGAAGAATTCCAAAAGATACTGCAATTTAAACGTTTCTATGCTTCTCCCTCTTTAACTCTTTATGTGAAGCCTAAAAATGAAACCCATGCCCGTGTCGGCATATCCGTAGGGAAAAAAATTGGTGGTGCAGTCCAGCGCAATAAAGTCAAGCGACAATTGCGTATGATGCTTCAGGAATGTTTTGATTTTGACGGCAGTTTTGATGCCATAGTGCTTGTTAGACCTCATTTTAACGAAGAAAGTTACAATACTAATAAAAACTACTTGGAAACGCTGCTTAAAAAAGTTAAAATATAAGAAAGACTAATGCGAGGAGAAAATTAAATGAAAAGATTTTTTAAGGACAAAAAGAAACTAATACTGCTAAGTGTATTTTTGGTAGTATTATTAGCAGGCTGTTCAAATTACATTGATAAAGAGACAGGCCGTGTAGCGGTAGATAAAATTATATCTTTAAGCACTACATGGAAAGCATCTTTTGATGAGGGATGGTTCACAGGTATCTTTGTATGGCCAGTTGCGCAGCTTATCAACTTAATTGGTGATAAAACCGATGCAGGTATCGCAATTATCGTAGTAACATTCTTAATTAATATCGTTATTGCGGCATTCTCAATCAAGAGTCAGGTTGCAACACAGCGCATGCAGATGATTCAGCCTGAGCTGAATAAGATTCAAAAGAAATATGAAGGCAAGACAGATGAGCGCTCTAAGATGATGATGGCTCAGGAAATGCAGGCATTATATTCTAAGTATCAAATTAATCCATTCAGCTCGATTCTGGTTATGCTTGTGCAGCTGCCGGTTATTCTTGCAGTGTATCAGGCGGTTATGAGAGCTGAAGCAGTTATTAACGGAAGCTTTATGGGTATTGATTTAACGCAGACACCATTAACTGGTATGAAAGCTGGACAGATTTCTTATTTTGTTATCTTTGCATTAATGGTTGTAATGCAGTTCTTGAGTATGAAATTCCCAATGTGGCTGGCAGAATGGAAGAAAAAGAAATCAGGTAAGAAGATTAAAGCTTATGCGAATGAACAGCCTGCCGGCGGTATGGCTGGTTCAATGAATATGATGACTTATGTATCTGTCGGTATGATCGCGTTTATCTCATTGTCATGGCCATTGGGTATGTCATTCTACTGGTTAGTTTCATCAGTAGCAAGAATTATTCAAAATATCGTAATTAATACGTTCTTTATTAAGGACTAGGAGTAAAAAACATGGATACTTATACAGGAAAAAATCTAGAGGAAGCTTTAAAAATCGCGGCTGATAAAAAGGGCTGTGCGGTTGATGAACTTACTTATACAGTGGTTGAAGAAAAAGCGGGTATTTTCGGTATAGGCAGCAAGGTAACGGTCAGTGCAACCTGTGACAATGATATTCGTCAGTTCATCATTAATTATCTTGATAACTATTTCAAGGGTATTCATATGGAAGTTGAAGTAGAATGCGTTAAGGATGATTATCAGTATAAGGTACAGTTAAATGCTGAAAACAATGCAATTCTGATTGGTAAAAATGGTCAGACACTGCAGGATATCAATACCGTTGTGAAAGCTGCGGCATCTAGTGAATTTAAAAAGAAGGTTATGGTATTAACAGATATTAATGGTTATAAGGAGAATAAATATGTCAAGGAATGTTCCGCTGCATTGCGGATTGCCAAGACAGTGCAGAAAACAAAAGTAGATGCCGTTTTAGATCCAATGCCAAATGATGAGCGTAAAGCGATTCATACATATCTGGCTAATATGCCAAGAATCAGAACAATCAGTGAAGGGGAAGGCAAGGACCGCCGCTTAAAGATTGTTTATGATGCTAATAAAAGATAAGTATTAAAATTTAAAGTGAAAAAAGTGATCCAACAGATTTTATTCTGTATTGGGTCACTTTTTTTTATGAAAAGCAGAAACAAAATCAGAAATTATAAATTTCAGTAAGCTTCCTGTAAAAGGAAAAAATTACCTTGGTCCCACCATCTTATAATAAATTATGATTAGGATAAACCTTAGAAAGGAGTATTTTATGATTACTAAACGTCAAATTGAATTGCTGATGAAGCTTAGTGAAAAAGACGATGGATATCAGACTGCTGATGAGCTTGCTGATTATTTTCATGTGAGTTTAAGAACAGTTTATCAGGATATATCATATTTAAAAACTGAATTAGACAATCATTATGCAACAATAAAGGCAATAAGCTCTAAAGGGTATTGTTTACAGATAATAAATAAAGAAAAATTTCAAATTTATATGAATAATTTATTCAACAATTACTATCAAAAATTTCATTTTGATGATCCATTATCAAGAAATCATTATATAATCATGCGCTTATTCACAACAAAAAAGAGTTTTCTTACACAGACACAATTGCAAAATGAATTATATATATCTAAATCAGCATTATCAGCAGATCTAAAGAATGTTAAACAATTACTGAAGGAATATCATCTTGAGTTATACTGTAATTCGCATTCAGGAGTACAAATTAGAGGCAGTGAACTTAATAAGCGGATTCTAATACTAAAGGAAAATATTCAGTTTCAATCAATGAATCAGATTACACAGCAAAATTTTAATAAAGATATCACAATCATCGTAGAAGAAGTCTTAAATTCACATAGGTATATAGTTTCAGATGTTATTTTTCAAAGTTTGATTATTCATGTTGAGCTTTCGGTTCAACGGATGATTCAAGGAAGTTTTGTAAATGATGAAGAAATAGAAGAGATACAAGAGAATGAAGCAGAATATTCAATAGCACTGGATATATTGACAAAACTATCTAAAAAATTCGGTTTTCCACTTAAAAAATCTGAAGTTTACTTATTGTCAATTAATCTTTTGGGTAAAAAAAATTATGACGAAGACGATGTAATATCGCAGGAGCTGAATGATTTTATTTTAGAAGAACTGATTAAAATCAATCACGAATATAATTTTGATTTTACATGTGATTTGAATTTTAGAATTGCTTTAGCTTTACATATAGCTCCAATGCTTAAAAGGATGCAATATCACATGCAGCTGACAAATTCAATTACCTTGAATGTAAAACAGAACTATCCGCTTGCTTATGATATCGCTGCCAGCATCATGATGGGAATCTATGAGTCATATGGGTATAAAGCACTCGATGATGAAACTGCTTATTTGGCAATTCATATCAATTTGTGTATGGAACAAGATAAGAAAATGGCAGAACCAAAGCGTGTTTTATTAATTTGTCCTAATCGTAAAAGTGAAACATTACTGTTAACTCAACAGATCTATCGTCGGTTCCGCCAACAGATACAGGATCTCACAATTACGCCATCTTATCGATTTTCTGATATTAATTTAGCAGATTATGATGTACTCTTTACTACCGAAGAGCAAGTAGTAAACGACACAATACAAGCAATTCATATCAATTATTTCCTTGATGAAAAAGATTATTTACGTATTGAGCTTGCTTTGAATGGTATTAATGATGTTAGTCAGTTAAAAAACTATTTTGATGATGAATTGATGTATTTTGGCAATGCAGAAGATAAATCAGAAATCATACAATTATTATGCTTAAAAGCTGAAAGAAAATATGCATTAAAGAATTTAAATGAACAGGTAATGAGAAGAGAAGAAATTGGCGGTACCTATTATGGAAATTTTGTTGCGATACCTCATCCTGAGCAAATGATCAGCAATGATACTTTTATAGCTTTAGCCATCTTAAAGAAACCAATTGTTTGGCAAGATAATCATAGTGTTAAAATGATCCTTTTGGTTTGTATTGAAAAGAATAATCCAAGAGCATTACAGCTATGGTATTATCTGTCAAATTTAATTAGTGATGAAAATTTAGTTAAAAAGATGCTAAAAGCCAGAAGCAGTAATGAATTCAAAATTGTATTAAATGAATTGCAGAAGATGCAGTAAGCTTACTGCAAATGGTTGGAATTTGCAATGAGAGATTGATGATATAACTATATCAGATAAACATGAAGTAATCTCGATCAATGAGTAGAAAGGCTGGATATGCATGGTTAAGTATGTAATTATTTCACATGGATCATTGGCTGAAGCATTTAAAGAAACTTTAAGAATGTTTTTCGGCAATGATGTAGAAAATATTTTTACAATAGGTTTGTATCCCGATGAAGCTATTGATTCACTTAAAAATAGCATCGTTTCAATAATAAAAAAGCAATATACAAAAGATGGAATATTAATTTTTCTTGATATTTATGGCGGCTCACCATTCAATATGACGGCCTGTGTACTTAATGATTTAAGTGATGATTATTCTTGTATTGAATGTTTCAGCGGTGTTAATTTAGCAATTCTAATGGAAGTCATCGCTAACAGTAACAGCCTGTCTTTGAATGAAATGTGCGAGTTAATAGAGCATAAAGGTCCGGCTTCAATCATTAATGTGAGAAAAGCTTTGGAATTGTAGTTTATTAGGAAATTTCATTTCTAAGGGGCGCAAATAGAAATGATAATTTAAAAGAAAGGAGGTTTATAAATGAGGAATATTGTATTAACACGAATTGATGAAAGATTAATTCATGGTCAGGTAATGACATCATGGCTGAAGGTGAGCAGTGCTAATGTAGTTCTGATTATTGATGATGCCTCAGCTTCTAACACTTTTTTAAAACGTGTTTTACTGGCAGCCGCACCTAAAGAGTTAAAAGTTTATGTAATGACCCATACTGATGCAGCCGTATATTTAAAGGAAACATCAGAACCTGGTGAAAAAATTTTTATTATTACAAAGGTCCCTAAGCCATTGCTTCAGATTATTAAAGAAGGTGTGAATTTACATGAAATTATACTAGGTAATATGGGTGGAGCAGAGGGAAGAAAGATGTTCAGCAGAAATATTTCAGCAAGTCCAGAAGAAATACAGGACTTGAGAGAAATTATTAATTGCGGAGTGTCTATTTATTGTCAAATGATACCTGCCGATTCAAAAGAAAATATTAAGGGGCTTCTATAATCGACGGATTAGAAAGGAGATCAATATGGAAGTGAGTATTATACAGATTTGTTTGATTGCTCTATATTATTGTTTAGCTGAAACAGCATGGCCTTTTGGTTCTATGGGAACATGGGCAACTATAAATCGTCCAATGGTATCCGGTCTTGTTATTGGTATGATTTTGGGAAATCCAGTACAGGGTACAATCATCGGCGCAACGATTAATATTATGTATTTAGGAATTATTTCTGCAGGTGGTTCACTGCCTGCTGATTCAGGAATGGCTGGCATACTGGGAACTTCCTTTGCATTAATCGGTGGTTTGGATATCAATGCAGCCTTGGCGTTAGCTGTTCCTTTAGGTTTGTTTGGTTCAGTTTTGAATGTTCTTACGATGACCGGACAATGCTTTTTTGTAACATTAGCCGATAAATGGATCAGTGAGGGAAAATCTAATCATTTAATGTTAGTCAACGTATATATTCCTTATGCAATTAAATGGATTATTCGATTTGTTGCAATCTATGTGATTCTATATTTCGGTTCAAGTGCAGTAGTTTCCATTTCTGAATCATTAAGCGGACCAGTGCTTGATGCTTTAAGTGTTATGGGTGGCTTATTACCTGCTGTCGGTATAGGATTGATGTTGTTGACAATTTTTGAAGGCAGAGCTAAGTGGTTTCTGTTTTTAGGCTTTTTATCCACTAGCTTTTTAGGCTTAAATACAATTGCTGTATCACTTATTTTCGGTATCATTGCGATTGTGGTAGTTGGCTTTACAGCCACAGATTTTGCTGCTTTTAAAGAGGTGAGTGATACAAATGAAAATACATATAAAATTATTAATAAGAAAGAGTTAGTTCATGCTTGGCTGCGTTGGCAATATTATAATGAGTCTTGCTATAACTATGAACGTATGCAGGGGATTGGCTTCTGTACTGCGATGGTACCGGTATTAAATAAAATTTATAAGAATGATAAAGCTGGTTTGATAGCGGCAATGAAACGCCATTCAATGTTTTTTAACACAGATCATGATTTTGGCGGTATGATTCTTGGTATATGTACATCTATGGAGGAACAAAAGAAATTAGGTGCAGATATTCCTGATGAAGCATTTGTTTCATTAAAATCAGGTTTAATGGGACCATGTGCAGGTATAGGAGATACATTATCACAGGTAGTATTGATTCCTGTATTGGCTGTCATATTTATAAATCTAGCAACACAGGGGGCAGTTTGGGCACCAATTGCTTATACGATTATTTTCTTAGCTATCTTTTATGGGGTTGGTTATTGGATGCTGTTTATTGGGTATAAAAGCGGCGGTGAAACTGTTTTAAGGCTCATGGAAAGCGGTTTATTCAATAAGGTTATCGAAATAGCCGGCATTCTTGGCTGCGCTGTAGCAGGCGCATTAATCTGTAATTATGTTTCATTTAATTGGAATATTGTTATGATTCAAAATGAAGTGGAAATATTTAATCTGCAGACTGGTGTATTTGACGCGATTGTACCCAATCTTATGCCTTTGCTGCTGACACTCGGAGTATATTTTGCAGCTAAAAAAGGTATTAAAAGTTCGACGATTACATTTGCGGCCATGGGTTTAGGTTTTATTTTGGGAATTCTCGGTCTGATTGCATAAGTAAAAAAATTTATATAGTTAGGAGCTAGTGACATGAAAATCAGTAATGTGGGTATGTATGTAAATGATTTAGAAGGAGCAAAGGATTTCTTTATGACCACTTTCGATGCTCAAATACATGATATTTATGAAGAGGATAATGGATTTAAATCCTATATTTTAAAATTCGATGAAGGACCTAAATTAGAGTTAATGAATAAACCAGAGATTATAGATAGAAAAAAAGATCGAAATCAGGCAGGATTAATTCATATTTGTTTGAAAGTAGATAGTTTGGAGAAGCTGAATGAGGTAATCTCTAAATTCAAGGCTGCAGGTTATGAAATACTTTATGAGCCAGCAACAGTAGGCGGTAAAGAAGTGCGGGCAATCACTTTCGAGGATAATATATTGGAAGTAAGTGCTTGATGAATCATTCAGAAAGAAGGTGTTGATTGATTATGAGTGTATACCATAAAGTGTTCGGTAATGAAAAGCCAATTATTGGCATGATTCATTTAAAACCGCTGCCTGGTTCTCCGCTTTATATGGGTAATATGAAAAATATCTATGAAGCAGCTTGTGAAGATTTAAATGCTTTAATTCAAGGCGGTGCTAATGCAGTGCTTATTGAAAATTTCGGCGATATTCCTTATCCGACAAAAAATGAATTATTAACCACAATTGCTTTTTCATCTATTGCAGTCAAATTGCGCGAACAATGTAAATTACCAATGGGTATAAATGTACAATTCAATGATTTTGAAGCAGAATGGGCAATTGCATATAGTGGTGATTTCGATTTTATAAGAGTTGAAGTATTTGCAGAAAACCGTATGGGACCTAATGGTGTATGTAATGCATGTGGTCCGCAGTTAATGCGTTTAAAAGGAAGGTTTCCAAAGGATATCGCATTGCTTGCCGATGTTCATGTGAAGCATACATTTCCAATTGTTGAGCAGCCCTTAGACTTTACCGTAGAGTCAATAATTGAAGGTGGTGCAGACGCATTAATCTGTACAGGTATAACTACGGGTAAAAGTCCGGATTTAGATGATGTAAAAGCAATGAAACGTTTAGCTGGTTCAATTCCTGTTTTGATTGGAAGCGGCGTAAATGAAAATACAATTCAGGCCTTTATGAGTGAAGCAGATGGAGCAATTATAGGCAGCAGCTTTAAAAAAGAGGGAAAAGTTCTAAATCCAATCGATTTGTTGAGAGTAAAGAATTTAATGTCTAAACTCAAAATAACGGATAAAAATGAGGTTGGCAATCATGAGTGAAAAATATTGTATTATCACAGGGGCCTCAGGAGGAATCGGCTCGCAAATAGCTAAAAGGTTCTATGATCAGAATTATCACATTATCCTGATGGATATTAATAAGGAAAAGCTAGAGAATGTTATGAAGGTAATGAATTTTAGATTGGATCATGCAGCTTATTATCCTTTGGATATAACTGATGAAAAAGAGGTTAAAAATACCCTTGCACACATTTATCGGCAATATCGGCGTATTGATGTATTGGTAAATGCAGCAGGTATATGTGGTGAATATGCAAAAGCAATTGATACATCAATTGCTGATTTCAAAAAGATATATGATGTAAATGTATTTGGTACATTTCTAATGATGCAGAATATATTGCCAATTATGATTGATCAGCGATCAGGGGTTATTGTTAATTTCGGTTCTGTCTCAGGGATGAGAGGTTATACTTATGAAATAGCATATGGTTCAAGTAAATGGGCTGTAATCGGTATGACAAAAAATATAGCAAATGAATATGGCAGCTGTGGTATTCGGGCTAATTCTGTATCGCCTGGTTGGGTAGATACAGATATGATGAAAAAGACATTAATCAATTATAAGCAGCTGGGATTGTCAGAGACTGTTGATATCGGGCCAATTAATAGGCCAGCAAATCCAATCGAGATTGCAGAAGCTGTTTATTTTTTAAGCAGTGATGCAGCAAGCTATATCAATGGCACAAATCTTGTTGTTGATGGCGGAAAGTTATGTGATTAATAAAACTAGGAGGATAGTAAAATGCATAATGAATTTTTTAATAAGAAAATGATTATTGGTATGGTACACTTATTGCCATTGCCCGGTAATGCGGCTTATCAGAATAATAAGGAAGAAATTGAATTAAGAGCTATAGAAGATGCTAAAACTTTAATTAAGGGTGGTGTCGATGCGATTGCATTAGAAAATTTCAGTGATTGGCCGCAGTACAGTACGGAAATACCGTTAGAAGCTTATTCTCTAATGCTTAATATTGCAACGAAAATTAAAGCTTTCTGTAATCTGCCTTTTGGCATCAATATCGAAATGAACGCATATCGTCAGGAATGGGCGATGGCTTATGCTGTAGGTGCTGACTTTATAAGATTGGAGGCATTTGTAGATAATCGTGCAGGCTCTTTTGGTTATCTTGAAGCGTGTTCAACACCAATTGCTAAAATAATGAAAGATTATCCTTCAAATACATTGTTGTTTACTGATGTGCATACGGCAGAGACTTATGGTATGCCGAATATACCGATCAATGAAGCTGCACAAAATGCTAAAAATCATGACTCAGCGGCAGTAATTATTACTGAGAATGATTTCAATCAACGCGTTTCGATTGAAGAAGTAAAGGCAATGCGTGAAGCAGTAGGAGATTTCCCTATCATAATCGGTGCCGGGGTTAAATGTGAAAATGTTCTTAATTATTTGGAATATGCTGATGCTGTCATTGTAGGCCGCGGTTTCAAGAAAGGGGAACATGTAGATTTGACATTAGTTGAAAATTTTATGAAGGTAGTTAGATCAAAATATGATTAAAATTCTTAGCAGCTGATTATGGTATCAGCTGCTTTAATCTTGATATAAAGAAAGCCGATGATCGATCATTGACTTGTTAAAATCTCGATGATTTCCTGACTGTGAAACAACACAACTTACTTAAAATAATTATGTTTGATCAATTCTTTAACCATAGTCAGATTGGAATGTATTGGATATATGAGAATATGAACATGCTGCCGGCAGCTGATTAGTTCAGCATAACTGTCTTTATAAATGAAATCCAGACAGGCAGTCTGTACTTTAAAGAATTAGATGAAGTTAAATAGCGAAGTATCTATTTAGTTTATAACAAGGAATGCTATATGCTGCCAATTATCAAAACACTAATCAGACAGATCACGCAAAATAAAATTTCTATCTGTTAGGCGGCTGTCAGTTGTGCTAAAATAAGTAAGTACAAAGGGGGTAACCTGATGAATAATGAAATTAATCGACTCTTGAATTTTGCGCTTCAGCAAGGCTTGATTCATGAAGAAGATAAAGTATATGCCGCTAATCAATTATTAGGGGTTCTAGGTCTAAGTGAATTTGAATATGAGACTATTGAAGAGACATTGCCTACCGCAACACCTATTTTAGAGAGCTTGCTTGGTGATGCCGTATCCCGCGGACTGATTGAGAATACGGTAACTGAGCGTGACTTGCTTGATACTAAAATAATGAATTGTCTGATGCCGCGGCCAAGTGAAGTGATTCAGACTTATAATAATTATTATGAGAACAGTCCAAAGCAGGCGACGGATTATTTTTATCAGTTAAGTATTGCCAGTAATTATATCCGCAAAGATCGCACAGATAAGAATATATGCTGGAAAACAGCAACTGAATATGGTGATTTAGATATTACAATCAATCTCAGTAAGCCGGAAAAAGATCCTAAAGAAATTGCGAGGGCTAAGCTTGTTAAGTCAACCGCTTATCCTAAATGTTTATTATGCCGTGAAAATGAAGGCTTTTATGGCAATATGAACCATCCGGCGAGAAATACGCATCGCTTGATTCCGATGAGTTTTTCCGGTGAAAATTGGTTCCTTCAGTATTCACCTTATACTTATTATAATGAACACTGCATCGTATTAAATGCTAATCATACACCGATGTCAATCCGCAAGAAAACCTTTGAGAATTTATTAGGCTTCATCGAGGTACTGCCGCATTATTTTGCCGGCAGCAATGCAGATCTGCCGATTGTCGGCGGTTCAATCTTAAGTCACGATCATTATCAGGGCGGCCGTTACCAATTCGCGATGGAAACTGCGGTAGTGTTGGAGAATTATACGCTGGCTGGTTATGAAGATGTGGTTATCAGCCGTTTGAAATGGCCTTTATCGGTACTGCGACTAAAAACTCGCAATAAAGAAAAAATTATAGAATGTGCAAACCATATACTTGAAGTATGGCGCGGTTACAGTGATGAAAGTGCAGACATACTTGCGGAAACAAACGATGAGCCGCATAATACGATTACTCCGATTGCCAGATTCAATAAAAATTATTATGAACTGGATTTGGTACTGCGTAATAATCGCACCTCCGAGGAACATCCATTAGGTATTTTCCATCCGCATGCAGATGTTCATAACATTAAAAAGGAAAATATCGGCTTGATAGAAGTCATGGGATTAGCTGTGCTGCCGGCAAGATTAAAGGATGAAATGAATGCATTGAAACCTTATCTGCTTCGCCGTGATTCTGAATTAAAAGAAGAAGCTCTGCAGAAACACAGTGAATTTGTAAAGCAGATATTAGAAAATGAAGCCGAGATTAATGAGGAAAATGTTGAAGCTGTCATTCAAAATGCGGTAGGCCAAGTATTCAAGAGGGTACTTCAGGATGCCGGTGTATTTAAAGAAGATAAACAAGGTGTTGAGGCCTTTAATCGATTTATAGAAAGCTGCTAGTCAGCTTTTTATTTTATTTAATTGAATGAAAATTAATGCGAGCGATAAGCGGCAGCATTGTACAAATGTTGATTAAATAAAAAAACATAAGAATATAATTTCTTAAAGCTGTATCCTTATTTTTACCTCTATTCTTTCATTTATTCATCACATTCTGACACGCTGAAAATGATATAATAGTCCAATCAGATGAAGGAGAAATTATGAAAAAAGAAAAATTATCAGGAATTACGATCTTTATGTATGGCTTATCCATACTTCTATTACTCTTTACCATTTATCGGCTTTATGGCGCAATGACTTATATTTCGTCATTAGTTACTGAACAAAACTTTGTTATTAGTGATAACATGCGGGATGTCATTTCATACTATTATGAACAATGTGCAAGTCCGTTATTATTTTCGGTCACAATCTATGTGTTAGGAGAAATGAATGAGAAATTAAAGCATTTATTATTAAAGAAGGATCAGCTAAATCCTGAATCAGAACTAAATAATGAACAAAGCAGCCTGAATTAGTCAGCCTGCTTTTTTTATAATTTAATGGTCAGATAATTCGTTAATCATATCTGTCATTCGTTCAATAAAGTCCTCATAATTTTTTACTGTGATTAGGATACTTATATTCTTAGGATTGCTGATGATCTCGATAAAATAATCAAAGATTTCCGCAAATAAATCCTTACTGTCTTCATGGAGTCCAAGCAAGGCAACGACTGATACATAATTAGTATTCCATAGAATCGGCTTATCAAATATACAAATGGAAATGAAACTTTGATTTACATTATTTTCTAATGAATGAGGAACTGCCACATCATTAAAAGCGGTACTTGATAGACGTTCTCTGTTAAGTACATCATCAAGAAAAGAAGCCATAGCATAACCCTTCTGATAAGCCTCATTCGCTAATAGCTGAATTACTGTCTCGCGGGATTTCGCATTAATATTTTTATAAAATAGATCTTTAGAGAATAACTGAATCAGCTCTTTGCGCAGCCGTTCATTTTTCTTTTGATTGCGGATCAAGGTAATACTGTTTTTAATTTGATTTAACTCCTTTTGACTGACAAAGGGAGACAGATGGATAAAGTTATCCGCATCAGCAGCGGGCAGTGTATTGGTGCTGATAATTAAATCAGCATGCATCAGCGCTGAATCATAGTGATCTAAAGGAATAGCTGCTTTCATATTTAATTCATTTTCAAAATTTTTAATAATTGTTTCGACAGCTTTTTGATGCATACTGTAATAATCGGTATAAATGAAGATACAGGATATTTTATTCTGATTCTTGTTTGAGTTTTCAAGATAACTGCCAATGTGAAAAGCGATAAAGGCAATTTCATCTTCATCGATTAATACTGAATAATCCTTGTTTAATATCTGAGCGATGTAAACGGCAATGTCATAAATCAGCGGAAAGTCGGTTTTAATTTTCTGTGTCAGCGGATTTTTAGCTGTATAATTATTTTTTATTCTTAAAAACAGATTTTTTATGTGCAATGTGAACTTAACAAAAAATTCATCATCAAATTCAAATAAATGATAAGTGCTTATTACCTTATGAATGATACGCTTGGTTATATTGATATAATCTTCTTCAATGTAATTCTGTATGTTGCTTGGATTGATCAATGAATAATCGGTAATCGATGTGTTATTTGAAATTATCAACGTCAGATTGACAATTTCAGATTCATTAATTTCTATCTGATACTCGGTATGTATAAATCCGGCAATCTGCATGGCGGCATTCCATGGCTTCGTCCCTTTGACAATTAGACTGCTGCAGGGTTCATTGATTTCACAGCCGCTGCGGATACGATCGATCGTGATAATCAGATGCAGTGCGGTATTGTTTAAAGCATAATCGTTGGCAAAGATATCATTCTCAGTGAAGATATCTTTTAATTTCTGCCGGAAATCGCCTAATAGATAATCATGGGATAAAATCTGAAGCTGATTGTTCAGAATGAAGGCTTCATCAGCATGGAAAAGCAGTGTACTCATCAGATTGCGTTTATTGATTTCTTTGCCATGACAGAACAGTATATTCTTCTCTCTTTTAAGCTGAAGATCAAATTGATTTAATGTATAGCGAACAGTCTTCAAATCGGCTTCAATGGTCGGAACACTGACAAAGCACTCATCGGCAAGATCAAAGATATCATAACCTTTTTTTGAGCTGATCAGCTTCTGAAGGATGATTTCCTTGCGGCGGTCAGGTGATTCTTCATCCGTCAGACTGCGCTTTAAAAGCGCCGGATAGTTTTCACTTTCATTATTTAGCTTATATCCCTGTTTCGCAGATAAAATCAAAATATCACTAAGGCCGTTATTTATATCAGAAATATAATTGCGCAGCTGTCTTGAGGATACATGTAAAAAATCAGTAAGCTCCTGAGAACTGACATACTGATTGCTGTGATCTTTAAGATAATTAATAAGTAATTTTTTCTTATTGATTTTCATATGATCCCCTGTTTCTAAATCTATTTTAATCGATTCATTAAAATAAATATAATAAAAAAATTTCCACTTTGCAGGAAATTGGTTTATTTGTCTGTAGTTCATTCATTGTTTATACTGAAATCAGATGGAAGGCTGATACAGAAAGGAGGTTTAGTCCTATAAAAAAGAGATATTCAAATAAACAAATGCGGCACATGTGTTTTCCAAATATCTCAAGGTTAGTATACCAAAATTCCATTCAATTTTATAGGAGAAAATGAAAATGAAACAGATTTTATTAGTATGCGGTACTGGCGCTTCCAGTGGTTTTATGGCTAAAAATATCAGACAGGCAATCAAGGCAAGAGGGTTGTCTTATGATGTTAAGGCCAGAAGTGATTCCGTTTTAGAGGATTATATTGAAGATATATCATTATTATTGGTAGGTCCTCATCTTGATTATATGCTTGCGGATCTTGAAGAAATCGCCAAGCCTTATCATGTTCCGGTAAGAATTATTCCGAAAGAGGCATATGGTTCTTTAGACGGCGAAGCAGTTGCTGATTTGATTGTTGAAATATTAAAATAAAGGAGAAAATGAATGAATAAACTAATTGAATGGATGACTCAGGTTGTTGCTCCTAAAATGAATAAGATTGCCCGTAATCCTTGGGTTGCGGCTGTTCAGGAAGGGATTCTCACATGTATGCCGATTATTTTTATCGGTTCGTTTGTAACAATGATTGGTATTCTTGCTGAATTTATTGAAGGTTTTCCGGATGTGAATCCGCTGATTGATTTTTCTATGGGTCTATTGTCAGTCTTTTTGGCTTATTTGATTCCATATAATATTCTGGAAAAGAAGAAGCATAGAAAATGTAAAAAGGAAGCAGGTATTGCCGGTTTATCATTATTCCTGATGCTCTGCGGTCCGGTGTTTGCCGACGGTAATGTGACTTTTACATTCTGGAATCTGGGCAGCGGCGGTATGATTGCTTCTTTAGTAGCAGGTTTATTTGCCGGTTTTGTAATGAATGCTTTTGCCGGCTTTACATTCTTTAAAGAGGATTCACAGATTCCGGATTTTATTACGATCTGGTTTGATACACTGATTCCGATGCTGATTGTCATGGTTACCGGCTGGCTGTTAGTATTTGTTATGAATATAAATATGTTTGATGTAATATCAAATGCGTTTGCGCCGGTAGCATCGATTGGTGACAGCTTAATTGGATTTCTGGTTATATATTTTATCGGTTATGTATTTCTGTATACGTTTGGTATTTCTACATGGGTTATCTGGCCGTTGGAATCAGCCATTGTTTATGCGGCATTAGCAGAGAATCAAGCAGCGGTGGCCGCCGGTGAAATGGCTGCAAAACTGAATGTATACGGTGTAACAAACTATATTACGATTGGCGGCGGTGGCTGTACGCTGGCACTGGCTTTGATGTTCTGCTTCATGGCAAAATCAAAGAAGAATAAACTGATTGGTAAAGCTACGATTATTCCAAGTATTTTCAATATTAATGAACCTTTGATTTTCGGCGCACCGGTAGCTTTTAATCCGATCTTAATGGTGCCGATGTGGATCATTGGTTTCATCGCACCAGTTGTTACATGGTTTGCATTAAATTTTAACTTGGTACCTAGAATTTCAATTTTATGGTCGTTCTGGTATCTGCCAAAACCGATTGGTGCCTTTGTGGTAGGCGGTTTGCAGGGATTGATTTTACTGGCAATTATTTTCGCAATATCATGGATCGTTTATTACCCCTTCTTTAAAATCTATGATAAACAATGCTTAGAAGAAGAACAAAAGGCTATACAAAAAGGTTAGGTGGAGATGCTATGGAAAATTATACGATTGAAGATCTGAATCAGGCAGCAATGCAGATCATACTACATGCCGGTGACTGCCGAAAGGTTTTGAATGATGCTCTTAATGCTGTTTATGAGGATGATATGGCGGGTGCAGAGGAGAAGCTGAAGATTGCAAAGGCAGAAATAACAGAAGCGCACAGACTTCAGACAGCGATGATTCAAGGGACAATTATGGATGAAAATCAGCCGACTTCATTATTATTTACACATGCCCAAGATACTTTAATGACGATTAACAGTGAACTTCTGTTAGTGAAACATATGATTAAGTTATATAAGAAACTGGAGGACAAAATCAATGGTTAACCGACAGGGCTTTCCTGAGAACTTTCTGTGGGGCGGTGCTGTGGCTGCCAATCAATGTGAGGGGGCTTGGGATGTTGACGGCAAGGGGCCGTCAATTGCCGATATAGAAATTCTGCCGCTGACGTACAGCCGCCAGAAGGTCGTTGGATTTTCTCATACAAAAGAAGATATTGAATTTGCTTTAAATGATCATGATGGTTATTATCCAAGACGGAAGGGCATTGATTTCTATCATACCTATAAGGAAGATATCGCCTTATTTAAAGAGATGGGTTTCAAATGCTTCCGTACCTCATTTAATTGGACAAGGATCTATCCGCAAGGTGATGAGCTGGTACCTAATGAAAAGGGTTTGCAGTTCTATGATGATCTGATTGATGAGTTATTAAGAAATGGCATTGAACCGGTCATGACATTGTCGCATTATGAGATGCCGGTACATCTGGTTACCGAATACAATGGCTGGAATGACCGCCGAGTAATTGATTGTTTTGTCAGATATGCGCGTACAATGCTTGAGCGGTATCAGGATAAGGTAAAATACTGGATCGTTTTCAATCAGATCAACTGCTTGGGCGGCTGGGGAGAGTTTGGCTCTTTAGGCATGCTGGAAGGCGCTTATGAAGATTGGCGCAGTGCTACTTATCAGGCTGTGCATAATCAGTTTACAGCTTCAGCCATGGTAACAAAGCTGGCTCATGAACTAAACAGTGATCTTAAAATAGGGATGATGCTGGGTGATGACGCTCTTTATCCGGCAACCTGTGAACCGGATAATGTATTTTTAAATACCCAGCAGAATCAGTTGATGATTTATTTTTATTCCGATGTTCTTATGCGGGGAGAATATCCGCGTTATGCCCTGCGATATTTTGAGGATCATCAGATACACTTTGAAAGAAATGAGGAAGATTTGAAGCTGTTGAAAGAGAATCCTGCTGATTTCCTTTCTTTCTCTTATTACTATTCCAGAGTCAGCGATAAAACACGGCCGGGCGTTATGGTAAAGAACCCTACAATCAAAGCTTCGATTTGGGGATGGGGGATCGATCCTCTTGGACTGAGAAATTCATTAAATCTTTATTGGGATCGCTATGGCAAACCGATGTTTATCGCCGAAAATGGCTTGGGCGCGCTCGATGAAATCTCTGAGGACGGAAAAATTCACGATCAGTACCGCATCGATTATTTGCAGGCGCATATTCAGGCCATGAAGGAAGCGATTAAAGATGGCGCGGAAGTCTTTGGATATGCATCTTGGGGACCGATTGACATCATCAGCTGTTCACAGGGTGAAATGAGCAAACGCTATGGCTATATTTATGTCGATCAGGATGATCGGGGTAATGGCAGCGGCAGGCGTATACGAAAAGATAGTTTCTATTGGTACCAACAAGTTATTAAAAGCAATGGCAGTGAATTATAATTGAATATGAAGATGTGTACTTCGGTGCGCATCTTTTTCATAAAATTAATAATTAAGCGAATCAATTATTTTTTAAAATGTCTTAAAAAAGAGAAACATGAGTGCAGATAGAAAAAACGCTGATGAGGATACGAATATGGATAAAGGCACACTCGGTGATAGGAATAGGAGAGATTCGCAGTCAATTTGTATAAGACTCTATCTGATTCTTGACATACCCGTAAGCCTCAATGAGGTTAACCAACCATCCTATAAATAAGCCAAGGATTCTGATTCAACAATTACCCTCTTTATCCGTTCATTCATATCCGTCATTTCTCTGAGTGATCTTGACTGCACGAAAGGAAGCTTTCGATTCTTCGATCATAAGGGGAGTGCCATACTTCCTTCTAAGCTCATAAGGATTAAAACTCTCATTATGTTTAAGAGCTTCATATCAGGCTTTTAGCTCCCATGTCTTTCTTTCATCGTTTATCCCCCTTTCCCATAGGGTATCTGTGAATTCATGAGGTTCTGCGTTAGAGCAAACTTGAGATATTATCATTAATTTATCATATTCACTTCAGGAATTTGAAAAATCATATTGACAGATTAATTAACCGATATTATAATGAAACCGTTAACAATTAAATAACTCAATTGAGGGTGACACAGAAATGGCAAGACCTGAATTGATATTAAACAGTTTTTCGAAGCTGTTTTAATATTGATTCAGGTTTTTTATTTACAAGGAGGATTTTTATGAAAATCATGAAAGTTAATGATGCTTTTCCAGATTCATTTTTGTTTGGCGCATCTAGTTCGGCAATTCAGTTTGAAGGTGCGATTCATGAAGATGGCCGAGGACGCTCGGTTATTGATGATTATAAGTTTACTGATAACATTACCGATTTTAAACAAGGCAGTGATCATTATCATCACTGGCAGGAGGATGTTCGTCTTGCACACGAAGCCGGTTTGAAAAGCTACCGCTTTTCAATTGCCTGGACCAGAATCCTGCCTGATGGAAAAGGCGAAATCAATCCGGCAGGTATTAAATTCTACAATGACCTGATTGATGAATTGGTGAAATATGGCATTGAACCCATCGTTACCATTTATCATTTTGATTATCCGCAGGCTTTGGTCGACGCATATGGCGGCTGGATCAAACGTGAAAGCATTGACGACTTTGTAAACTATTGCCGTATCTTATTTGAAGCATACGGTGATCGTGTCAAATACTGGCTGACAATTAACGAACAGGATCATGTTATCCGTATACCTTCTCGCCTGGGACTTACCGGTAAAGAACCCAATTATGATAAAATGTGCTATCAGGCAAACCACAATATGTGTGTCGCTAGTGCTAAAGTTTTTCAGTTATGTCATGCAATGTGCCCAAAAGCACAAATCGGTCCTGCTCTAAGTTATCAGCCTATCTATCCGGCATCTTCCAAACCTGAGGACGTCATGGCTGCCAGTGACATGGAAACCCTTTTTATGAATTATATGTGTGAGCTGCACTGCAAGGGGGTCTATCCTGTTCGCTTATGGAAATATTTGACTGATCGCGGCATTGAACCGGAAATTGATGTGGACGATATGACATGTATGAAAGAAAATAAGCCGGATTTTCTTGGAATCAATTATTATGCAAGCGGTTGTGTTCAATATGACCCAATCACCGATACACATAAGCTTGGGCATGTTGAAGGGCACTTGATGCCGGTTGCTGAACATGGTATCTTTAGAGTAGTAAAGAATGAAAATCTAGAACAGACAAAATTTGGTTGGGCAATCGATGCCCAGGGATTGGCTTATTCACTGATTCAACTATACGAAAGATATAATCTGCCGCTAATGATTACAGAAAATGGTTTGGGCTATCCTGATCAGTTGATTAACGAAACTGTTGAGGATGATTACCGCATTGAGTATATTCGAGCTCATCTCAAAGCTGTCAACGAAGCATTGAATATCGGTGTTGAGGTCATTGGCTATAATCTTTGGTCTTTCATTGATCTGATCAGCGGTCATCAAGGTTTTAATAAACGCTATGGCTTAGTCTATGTGAATCGGGATGAATTTGATCTCAAGGATATGAAACGATTTAAGAAAAAGAGCTTTTATTGGTATAAAGAAGTCATAAAACAAAAAGGAAGCAACTTATAAGGGATGTGAAACTGTGAAATTGTTAAAGGTGCTGAACAATAGTGCTCTTATCGTAGAAGATGAGGGTATAGAAAAAATTGTATTAGGCAGAGGCATTGGTTTTGGTCTTTCAAGTGGTGATGAAGTAAACAAAGCAAAAGTTGACCGCATTTTTTCAGTTGACTCTGAAAATGAGAAAAGTCGTTTAATTGAATTAATTAAAGAGATCCCTGATGCTTGTTTGGAAATTTCAGAAGAAATTATTGCCTATGCTCAAGCTATATTAAAAAAAGAGATCAGTGACAGTATCTACATCACATTAACGGATCATATCAATTTTATACTGGAACGCTGCAAAAAGCAGCTGCTTCCTTCTAATCCGCTTAAATATGATGTTCAGCGCTTTTATACAAAGGAGTATCACATCGGAAAAAAAGCAGTGGAGCTTTTAGAGGATGAATTTGATATCATCTTAAACGATGATGAAGCAGCTTCAATAGCGATGCACATTGTCAATGCAGAACTTGATACTAATATGTATACCGGAACTGAAGTCATTAAGCTGATAGATAACATCATGCAGGTGATTCGTTACCAGTTAAAGATTGATTTTGATAAAGAAAGTATGAATTATCAACGTTTAATTACTCATTTAAAATTTTTTGTTCAAAGAGTTGTTTGCAGAGATCAATATGAAGATCAAAATCCTCTTTATGATATCGTAAAAGCTAACTATCCGCAGGCTTATGACTGTATTCTAAGAATAAAAGAATTGATTGAGAAAACATATGATTATCAAATATCTCAAGATGAATGTACCTATTTGATGATTCATATTCAACGGCTATTAAGCCGATAACGAAACAATAATTACTATTGCTTATAAAATATATTAAACAAGGCGTAATCCCTTACCAAAACTATACTATGAGGTGAAAAATATGGAATTGAAACAATTGGCTGCCGATATTGTTACTCATGTCGGCGGTGAGGAAAATATTAAGGGACTGGAGCATTGTGCAACCCGTCTGCGTTTTACTCTGAAAGATTTTAAGCTGGCTGATGAAAAGAAGCTCGAGCAATTGGATGGTGTTATGGGTGTTGTGAAAAACAGTGCCCAGCTGCAGGTGATTATCGGCACCAGTGTTCATGATGTCTGTGAAGCTATTTATGCTCAGACTAATATTTCGACAGCAGCTAATAATGAGAAAACGAAAAAAGAAGGCAATCTCTTCATGCGCATCTTAGCCGTTATCCCACAAGTGTTTACGCCGATTCTGCCGGTAATCATGGCCGGCGGTTTATTGAAGGCGGTCTTTGCGATTCTCTTGCCGCTG
The DNA here is from genome assembly GCA_000508965.1 of Clostridiales bacterium VE202-08. Taxonomy (GTDB): domain Bacteria; phylum Bacillota_I; class Bacilli_A; order Erysipelotrichales; family Erysipelotrichaceae; genus Dielma. The sequence goes on along the minus strand of BAHV02000002.1, from coordinate 12,651 downwards.
AACATATTAAATGCCGCAAGCCCAACATATCAGATCTTAAATTTTGCTTCTGATGTCGGCTTCTACTTTTTGCCGATATTTGTTGCCGTGAGTGCTGCAAAGGTTTTTAAAACAAATATGTTTATGGCAGCAATGATAGGTGCCACCTTGCTGCACCCAAGCTGGACAACTATGGTGGGAGCCGGTGAAACAATTACTTTGTTGGGCCTGCCGGTTGCTCTGGTCAGCTATTCGAGTACGATGCTGCCATCGATCATCGGGGTTTGGGTCTTATCCTATGTAGATCGTTTTTTCAATAAATATATTCCTGAATTCTTAAAATATGTCTGTGTGCCATTATTAACCTTTATTGTTATGCTGGTGCTGATGTTTGTTGTGATTGGTCCGATCGGCTTCTATTGCGGCAATTATGTTGCAACAGCATTGATGGGTATTTACGATGTAGCCGGCTGGCTGGCAATCGTATTGATAGCAGCCTTTAAACCGCTGTTAGTCATGACCGGCATGCATTATGCCCTGACTACCGCTTTCCTGACCATGTTTACTGCTACTGGCGTCGATAAATTCTATATGTCCGCAAGTATATTAGCAAACTTAGGACAGGCTGGCGCAACTTTTGGTGTTTTCCTGAAAAGCAAGAATACGAAAACTAAATCTATCGCGCTGTCAACCTCTTTTACCGCTTTTATGGGCATAACTGAGCCGGCAATGTTTGGTGTTACCTTGAAATATAAACGGCCCTTTGCTGCTGCGATGATTGGAGCAGCAACCGGCGCCTTATATGCTGCCATCATAGGAATTGAATTTGTTGCCATGACGGGTGTGGGCATAACCGGTATCCTTGGTGTTCTGCCGCAGTATATGGTTCATATCCTCATCGCATGTGTGATTACACTGATTGTTTCTGCTGTTCTTACTTATATTTTAGGTTTTGATGAAGAAAAAGAAAATGAAGCAATTCAACAGCCAACAAAACAAGTCATCTCTCATCGCAAAGAGGATGCCAATACAATCATACAATCACCATTAACTGGAAAAGTTATGGATATCGCTTTAGTTCCTGACCCGGCTTTCAACAGTGAAGCAATCGGCAAGGGAGTAGCTATCCTGCCCAGTGAAGGAAAGGTTTGCGCACCCGTCAGCGGCATTGTGACAACCTTATTTCAATCAAGTCATGCAATTGGAATCACAGCTGAATCCGGCGAAGAAATTTTGATTCATGTCGGCTTGGATACGGTACAATTAAAGGGTGAAGGCTTTCATCCGCTTATCAGGCAGGGAGATCATGTTCAACAAGGTGAAGTAGTTTTGGAATTTGACATAAAACTGCTGCAGGATAAGGGCTATAACATTATCACACCGGTAGTTGTGACAAATAAAAATGATTATATGGATATCTTTGCTGTCAACGAAAACGAGATGGTTAAAACAAACGACGTACTGCTTGCCGTTATTGCGAAATAGAAAAATAAAAAGGGATAATGTAGTTTCATTTTCCCTTTTCATTATCAGAAAGGACATACTTATGAGAAGATATAGTTCACGTGTTCAAAAACTTATACAGGAAATGAATATTGATGAGAAAATCAATCAACTCTCCTGCACTATTCCGCTTACGATCATGAAAAACGGTTCCATAGAAGAAGCTTTGATGGATAAGGAGATTCCTCATGGCATCGGGCGCTTCACCCAATTTGCCGGTGGCTTTTTCCAAGGACCGGAAGCGGCAGCCAAAGCATATAATGAAATTCAGGCCTATGTAATCGAGCATAGTCCGCATAAGATTCCTGCTTTAATGCAGAATGAAGCTTTAACCGGACTTGTGGCGGCAAAAGCGACGGCCTTTCCGATTCCCCTCTCGATGGCTGCTTCATGGCAGCCGGACAATGTTCGCAAAATGGGTGAAGTAATCGATCAGGAAGCCAGAGCCATCGGTGTGCGAATGGTATTGTCTCCTGTAGCTGATGTAGCGCGGGACGGACGCTGGGGCAGAATCGGCGAAACCTTTGGTGAAGACCCACTGCTGGTTTCGCGATTTGCGAGTGCTGAAGCTGAGGGTATTCAGCAGCAGGATATTTATACTCATACCGCTGCCTGTGCCAAGCATTTTATGGGATACGCAGCCAGTGAAGGCGGTATTAACCGTGCTCATGTGGCGTTGGGCAGAAAGGAATTGCTGGAAGTGCACGGCGCGCCTTTTGCCGCTATGATCAAAGACGCACATCTAGAAGGTGTCATGGCAACTTACAATGAAATAGATGGTCTGCCAATGTCTATCAATAATGATTATATGAATAATATATTACGTGATACCTTTCATTTTAATGGAGTTGCTATCTGTGATGCACTCTCAATTCCTAATTCACATAGCTATAATGGTATCGGCCGTGATATGCTGGATGTCGTGAATTGGGCTTTAGAAGCCGGAATAGACGCAGATACGCCCATTACCACTGCCTATCAGCTGATTAAAACAGGTGTGGAGCAAGGCCGGATCGCCCCACAGCTTGTCGATGCCGCCGTGGGGCGTGTCCTCGATCAAAAAGAGCGCCTAGGTTTATTTGATCATCCCTTTGTTGAAATTGATCAAGTCAAAAATGTTTATAATAATCAAGAACATCAAAAGCTTTCAAAAGAAATGGCTGCACAAGGAATGGTACTCATACAGAACCGAGGTGCTCTTCCTCTGTCGGACCCCCAAAAAATTGCCGTTATTGGTCCTTTTGCGGATAAGGTAAGCACAATGTTTGGCGGCTATGCCTATACGAAATTTATTGAGATGTTTGCGAATGCGGTTATTGGCAAAAAGAGCAAGATGGAAGGTGTAGGCAGTTTCTTTGAACAATTCATCGATAAGGACTATACAAAAGAAGTTCTCTGTCTTGATGACGAGAAGTCCTACGATGAGAATATCGAGCGCTATATCAAAGCCGAGTATCAAATCAAAACACCGCTGGAAGCAATACGCTCTACATTTCCGCATACGAATATAACCTATACCAAGGGGCTTCGGGGCGGTATCGTTGACTCCGAAATGCTGCATGAAGCTCATACGATGGTTGAAGATGCAGATGCAATAATATTAATGTTAGGTGAAGTGACTGGTTTTGGCGAAGATGCTGCAAGCGGTGAGGGTACGAATAGCAATTCCCTTTCTCTTGATGGAGAACAAGAAAAGCTGATTATGGATTTACATCAAAGCGGCAAACCGATCATTCTTGTGTTGTTTAATGGACGCCCTTTGCTGCTCAGCAGAATTGCACCTTTCTGTAATGCTATTCTGGAAGTATGGTATCCTGGTCCTTACGGCGGTGAGGCAATCGCTGATATACTCAGCGGTCGAATTAATCCGAGCGGTAAGCTGCCCCTGACGTTTCCCCAAACTTCTAGCCAGTGTCCAATCTATTATGGTCACCGTACAGGCAGCGGCTATTTACAGAGAGATGGCAGCCGAGACAGCAGCATTGAACCTCCCTATTATCCATTTGGTTATGGCTTATCCTATACAACCTTTAAAATCCATGATTTGCAGATAAACGAAGCTGTCAATATTGGTGACCCTTTTGAAATAAAGATAAAGGTAACAAATACCGGAAACGCAGAAGGCAGCGAGGTCGTACAAATATATTCAAGAACCTGCCAGCCGTCAATTGCCCGTCCGGTAAAAGAATTGCGCGCCTTCTATAAAGTCAAGCTGAAGCCACAGTCCACAAAGACACTTACCTTTATATTGGATACGAAGCATTTTGCCTATTATGACCGACAGGAACAATTTGTAGTTGAGCCTTCAGACATCTTATTTATGATTGGCAATCACTGTGAGGATATCGCACAACAATCAATTGTCAAGTTTGTCGGAGAAGCTTATTATACTCATCAGCAATATTCAGGTAATTTTGAAGTAAAGGAACAATAAGAGGAAATTGCCATTTCCTCTTTTTTATGAAAAAATTATAATGTATGTTAGAATTGTCATTTCTATTCCCATTTTGCTTAACTTATTTATAATTGCCAGCTATTTCAGCCTATACCACACTGGTTCTCAACTTAAATCTTAATTTCTTGGTGTACGCTGCTAAATATGCACGCGCTGAAGCCAATTTTTAGTTAAAGAAACAAACAGTTCAGGCTGTTCAATCTGTAAATTATGACCTGCCATATCTATGAGAGCAAACGTTGCTCGCGGATAATTTTCAATAAGCTGCCAGCAATCCTGATATCCAACACATGCATCCTGTCTGCCACAGATCAATAGTACAGGTTTATCAAAATAAATATTTCTTACGGCATCATCAAATTCCTGATTGTAGGCATAATGCTGTTTCAATTGTTTAATAAAAGCATCATCAGCTTGTTTCAAGCCCGCTACAATTTCTTTCTTATACCGTTCATGAATTGCTTTATTGGCAATAACAGCATATTCACAGAAGCTATTTCTTTCATCGGCATTTAACATATCAAGGTATGCCTTTTCCTGAAGGAGCGTCTTCTGTTCCGGTACAGTTCTCAGCCTGTCATCAGGATAAATAACGGGACACAAAAGCATCAAGCCATCGATTCGCTTCTTATAATGAAACAATATACCTGCAGCCAGATAGCCGCCATACGATTCACCAATCAGCAAAAAGGGAGCCTTAACTAAATCATTAATAAAGGCACATAACAGTTCTAAAATAGACTCTGAAGATGCCATTTCTTTGTCCGCTGCCGATTTGCCCATACCCGGCAAGTCAATGTAAATCCGCTGATATTGTGAATATGTTTGAAATACAGGTTCAAGACAAGCCTTCATCATTTCCAAACTGCATCCTAAACCATGAAGAATCACTACCGGTTTTCCATCACCTATACATTCATAATGAAGTTTAGTATTCATTCCTTCATAAATCATAAGAACCCTCCTTTTTTATTATCGTTTCTGCGGGAGCAAGTTTCCCTGCCTGAAGTTTTAAAACCATTGCCGGATTCAAAGCTTCTGAATATCGGTGAGAAATGGTGAATATCGTGCAGTCATGACTTGACTTTCTGATAACCTCAACTACTCGATTCTCACTTTCACTATCCAGTCCCGATGTCATTTTATGTAAAAAAGTTTCGGCGGCTCATGAATCAGGGCACATGCTAAAGCAAACAGCTGCATCTGACCATTGGAAGTGCATTGCTGACAGATGCGAGCATTGTATCATAATCCTTGGCAGCTTTTCAATAATTTCATCCATCTGTACCAGCTTATAGATTTTTCTTAGCTGCTCATTACTTTCAGGATCATTTAAGATAACAATTTACTTGCCTTTTGCTTCCGAGTTAGAAATAATTGTGCGATTGCTTCAAACTATGACCGCGCTCTTTTTCACTCATGCAATATGGATCTTTATTTAATAAGGCAATTGAACCGGCATCAATTTTATGTTTCATTACATTCACCCCCTTCAAGTAAAATCACTTGATCGCAGACATTAAAAATTAATGGCCGATGTGAAAACACAAAAATTATTTACTTTCAAGTGTTCCGGTTTCATAGTGACCGGAATTTTGATTACCATGAACAAAGGCAATCTTGCCATGAGAATGATAGCTGAGACGTAAGCGGTCCACGGTTTTTCTGGAAACATTGAGCTTGATTTAAGAATATTTCTTGTTGACTTTTCCCTTACCGAAAGCTTTGCTAACATCCTGTTTTTACTTTTCTTTTATTGTTAATTCAGCCTTTCTTATAGGGTGCCTGCGAATTCATGAGGTTCTATGTTATAACAAACTTGAGGCATGATCAATTGTGGATACTTAAGACATTATCATTAATGAATCATAAAATTAAGAATTATTCTTAATTAAGTATTGACAAATTTAACTTTAAGAATTATACTAAGAATAGTTCTTAAGAAAGGAGTGAGGTAATGCAATATAAGAGTTCAAAACAGCGGGATCTTGTTCTTAGTTACATGAAAAACATCCAGGGTCATGTAAGTGCTGAGCAAATTTATCAGGACCTAAATGAAATCCATCCAATTTCTTTGGCGACTGTGTATCGTAACTTAAATATATTGGCGGATATGAATGAAATCCGAAAAATTGCGCACCCTTCTTATGGCTATGTATACGATAAAACGTGCAAGAAGCATTATCACTTCTTCTGCCGCAAGTGCAATCAATTAATCGATTTGCCTATCGGATATATGGAAGAACTGAATCAGATCGCAGATAACTGCGGCTTTGATGCGGAAGCACACGACATTACTTTTACGGGTATATGTCAGAGCTGTAAAATTAAAAACTGAAAAGGAGAACAAAATCATGGAATTAAAAGGATCAAAAACTGAACAAAATTTAATGGCTGCATTTGCAGGTGAATCACAAGCAAGAAACAAGTATACTTACTATGCTGAAAAAGCAAAAGAACAAGGCTTTAATCAAATTGCTGAATTATTCTTAGAAACTGCTCGTAATGAACAGGAACATGCTAAATTATGGTTTAAAGCATTACATGAAGATAAGATTGCTGATACAGATGTAAACCTGAAGGATGCAGCTGCTGGTGAAAACTATGAGTGGACTGACATGTATGCAACTTTCGCAAAAGAAGCAAAAGAAGAAGGCTTCCAGAAATTAGCATTCTTATTTGAAGCTGTAGGCAAGATCGAAAAACATCATGAAGAAAGATACCTTGCACTATTATCTAATGTTGAAAACAACAAAGTATTCAAGAAAGAAGATAAGGTTGTTTGGGTATGTGGCATCTGCGGTTACCGTCATGAAGGTACTGATGCACCTGGCGTTTGCCCAGTATGCGGAAATCCTAAAGCTGTATTTGCTGAAGAAGCTCACAACTACTAGAATTACTTTGAGGCTGAAAAAGCCTCTTTTTTTCGGTTGGCCGTCTGAAAGCTCAGGATCATTGTTTTCTTTTTGTAGTAAATTGTTGTTTTTCCGATAATTAGTTGAAGAAGTATGGAATGAAGTTTATTATATAAATAATAGTCACAGAGGGGGGCATATGAGGAAATTCATCATTGGGTTATTGATTGTCCTTATGGCTGCGGGGTGCTCAACTGAAAAAAAGCAATGGTCAGATGATTTTAATATGGTTTTATCACAGTTCAACAACGATCATGAGGGGTTGAAGAAGCCTACGGCAGACTTTCAGCAATACCAAACATTCGATAGAGGCGAGTATGTAAGCTACGATGAATATTTATCGTATTTTTATAATGGTGAAATTCCCAAGACAGCGATAACTACGGAGGCTGCCCGGGAAGATATAGAGTTTTACTTTCAGATGCTGCGTCAGTTCTATGGCGGATATCTGCACTTTGGCGGTGATGAGCGGTTTGAACAGGCAAAGGCAGAGTGTCTGTCTTATTTGAATGAAACTGGCTTGATTGAAACAAATAAGCTTGTATTGATCATGCTGACAGCGACTAACTTTATAAAGGATAATCATTTTACGATCGGCAACAAACGCTCCAATGCTGCCAGTAAGTATTTCTCAAATGAAGAGCTGTCTTTTTATAAAAAGGATAATAAGATCTATGATGCAAAGGGCAGACAGGTTACAGCGGTTGATCAGGATCATGAGGCTGAGAATTATTTCTATTTGTCTTTGGATGATGAAGGGCAGATATGCTGGCATTTCGGTTTATTGCTGAAACAATATCCGCAGCCCTCTTATGTATTGACGTATGATACTGGCGAGCAGGAGTCTATTTCGGTTGATTATGTTTATCTGAAAAACACAACAGCGTATACAGAGAGTGTTCTGGAAGGTGTTCCGATTGTCCAGATTGGTGAAATGTTTACTGAATATGGTGAGAATAGGAAATTGGCGGATCAGTTTCTTAACAGCGCTGAACTCTTAAGCAAGAGCGACGCGGCAATTTTAGACTTAAGAAATAATAATGGCGGCAATGGCTTATTGCCATTAAAATGGATTGAAAGATATACTGGTCAGCGTGTTGGCTTGAATAGCTCAGGCATCATGATTTATGACGGTGACTTAGAGATCAATGATCATCTGTTGGCCGATGATTCACAGAAAATGAGTGAAATCATTGATTATTTTAATGCTACTCCGATTGGTAAGGGTATTTATCAAAAGAATAATTGTCATAATGAGACCGTTGCCAATGATCGGGTACTGTTTGTATTAATGAATGGCTATTCGGCATCTGCAGCAGAATATATGATTGATGCCTTGCATAATGTAGAAAATGTAATTTTTGTCGGTACATCGTCAGCCGGATGTCTGCAGTCTGATAATGGCAATGTGCTGGTACTGCCTAACTCTAATATCAAGGTTGCTTTTGGGAATTCATGGAGTGAATATGACCCTGAGTATTATCAGGAATTTGAAGGCTTTCAGCCTGATTTATGGATTAACAGCAATCATTTGGAAGAAATTATATTGAAGTTTATTAAGAACAATCAGCAGACGGATTAAGTAATGATGAAAATTTTTCATAATCAATTGATTTTTGTAGATTTTTGTGGTAATCTAACTAAAATATTAAGACTCAGGAAAGTCTTGCGAGAGAAAGAGAGGGAATGCTATGGCTAAGATTATTCAGGAACCATCAAGAACCTTTGGTGAATATTTGTTGATTCCAAATTTGACTACAAAGGATTGTATTGTTGCGAATGTTGATTTGAAAACGCCGCTGGTACGCTTTAAGAAAGGTGAGGAACCGGCAATTTCATTGAATATTCCAATGATTTCCGCAATTATGCAGTCAGTATCTGATGATAAGATGGCAGTTGCACTGGCTAAAAATGGCGGTATGTCATTTATTTATGGTTCTCAAACAATTGAGGAACAGGCTGAAATGGTGCGTAAGGTAAAAAAATATAAAGCTGGTTTTGTAATCAGTGATTCAAATTTAACACCTGACAACACACTGGAAGATGTTCTGAATTTATTGAATCGTACCGGTCACTCTACGATGGCGGTTACGGCTGACGGTACGCCGAATGGAAAATTGTTAGGCATTGTTACAGCGAGAGATTATCGCACATCCCGTGATGAATTAACTAAAAAAGTAGCTGAATTCATGACACCTTATGAAAGACTGATCGTTGGCAAAGAGGGCACGACGCTTAAGGCTGCGAATGATTTAATCTGGGAGCATAAGCTGAACAGTTTACCGATTATTGATAAAGAAGGCAATCTGCAGTATCTGGTATTCAGAAAAGACTATGCTGAAGATAAAGAAAATTCAAGAGCTTTATTAGATAGTGAAAAACGCTATATGGTAGGTGCTGGTATTAATTCACGTGACTATGCACAGCGTGTGCCTGCATTAGTAGAAGCAGGCGTTGACGCGGTATGTATCGATTCTAGTGAAGGCTTCTCAGAATGGCAGTATGATACGATTAAATGGGTTCGTGATACATATGGTGATTCAGTGAAGATCGGTGCCGGAAACGTTGTCGATCGTGAAGGTTTCCGTTATTTAGCTGATGCCGGTGCAGATTTCATTAAAGTTGGTATTGGCGGCGGTTCAATTTGTATCACTCGTGAAGCAAAAGGAATTGGCCGCGGCCAGGCAAGCGCGGTACTTGATGTAGCGGCTGCCCGTGATGAATACTTTGAAGAAACAGGCATTTATGTACCGATCTGTTCTGACGGCGGTATCGTACATGATTATCACATCACATTAGCATTGGCAATGGGTGCAGACTTCGTAATGCTGGGTCGTTACTTTGCACGTTTTGACGAATCACCTACGGCAAAGGTTAAAACAAGTAAAGGTTATATGAAGGAATACTGGGGTGAAGGCAGCAACCGTGCAAGAAACTGGGCACGTTATGACCTCGGCGGCAAGAAGGAATTAACATTTGAGGAAGGTGTTGATTCTTATGTGCCATATGCCGGTAGTCTGGAAGATGGTGTTGGCATCACTTTACATAAGATTAAATCAACAATGTGCAACTGCGGATCAACAACGATCAAGCATTTTTATGAAAATGCAAGATTAACACTTGTATCTGCGACTTCTATTCAGGAAGGCTCGGCACATGACGTTGTATTAAAAGACAATCAATAATAAATAGACTGCATTGTGATCTTCATGATGCAGTTTTATTTTGGTTTATTTTAAATATAAGTTTTTTATGTTAAGCTATTGATATAGTAATAAAAAGGGGGAGAATCGAATGAAAAAAATTAATTTAATTGTATTATCATTATTATTACTTGGCTGTACAGCTCAGCAGGCACCTGATTCTATAAGTAAAGGGTAATACTCATGGATAATTTAAAGTGAATTTATTAATGAAGTTTAATAGGGAAATTGCAACAACTAATGAAAGACGGTTTTTATTTATTACGTTACTTATAAGATAAGGAGAATGAAAATGAAAAAGAAACTATTAATGGTTTTGAAATTTATTAAAATAAAATGATTATGAAAACGAAACTAGTCGTGTTACTTCTCTTTATTGTTTCATTGACCGGCTGTGCAAAACAGGATTTAACAAGTAAACTTGAAGAAGCCGGCTGGGTGAATTCAGACAGTGTATGGACAATTGACAATACGAGTGATAAATTTATGAAAATATGCCGTTATGATCAAGTTAACAAAGAACTTGCACTTGATTTAGCAGCCAATGAATTCAGCTTCATGATTGAATGCCCATTCGGTCAGTTTACTTATCCGGATGCATATTATGATGAAGGAACTTATGTTGAATCTTATCAAATCAACTGGATCGATCAAACAGTTACGAGAATTAAAAATATGAGTGGTTTCTTTTCAATGCCTAATAAGGAAACAGTATACACTGATCCGTCAGTTTATGAAGAAGAAATCATACCATTCGATGAAGATTATCAAGCACCCCGTTTTTCATGTGTCTATCATTATGACAATGACACATTTGGTTTATTAGAGAGCGGTGAGGTAATGCGCTGTGAAGATGGCGACTCATTGAAAGAAGTATACGATTTCTTTATATCGTATCTATTAGATGGCTTGAAGATTAGCATTGATGAATTAAAAGAGTAATTTTCAATACGGTACATATTCATTCTATATGGATAGTACCGTATTTCTTTATTCAAATGAATCAGTAGAATAACACTAATAGAATGTGCTACACTAACAATAGGTGATAATTATGTGCGGAAGATTTTTTATGAGTTTTGATGATTCAGATCAATCAGCAGCTATTCAGAAAAAGCTGTATGATAAAGATCTATTTGAATTTGCACAAGGTGAAATATTTCCTTCTCAGAATGTAGTCGTGCTGACAGCAGATAAGGGTAAGTTGGATGTAGATGTAATGAAATGGGGATTTAATACAAAATATAAAAGTATCAACGCCCGCAGTGAAGGTATTGAAAACAAATGGACATTTAAACCTTATCTGAATAATCGCTGTATCGTTTTAGCCAATGGTTTTTATGAATGGGTCAAGGAAGGCAGCCGCAAGCATAAAATCTATATTCAAAAAGAAGATGAACCTTGGATTTATATGGCAGGTATTTATAACGATAAGCGTGAATTTGTGATCGTTACGGGTGAATCTGAGGATAAAATGAAATTTATTCATGATCGGACACCAATTCTGATTCAGCATGATGATGTAAGAAATTTTTTAAATAATCGCTTAAATTTTAATGTAGATAATAAAAAGTTGATTTTTAATCAGGTGAATTAGGATTAGATATTACATAGGTTTAAGTATGCTAAATTAATATTCATAAATTATATATGAAAATGGGAATTAATATGATAGAAAAGGAACGCATACTTGATTACCTGAAACTAGGTACTTGTTAGAGACTGTAATTACATAAAAGAAATGGTTAATTAAGAATATTTGTATTTTGTTTCAATAACAACGTTTTATTAATAATTCAATAAATGTACTTTATTCAATAATATAAGAAGTTAATTAAAATTAACGAAAAATGCTTTATGGCTTAAAATAAAAGTAATTTTGCAAAAAATAAAAGACAACCTTTGAATAAAATAATAAATTTACACGTAATTTTTGTTTATAAAATAATGAATTATCGTTGGTTTTTAATTATATCTCTAATAAATAAAAAAATCAATATTAAATTCAAAATTGATTGACAAATGAAAAAAAGATGTTAAATTAAAATAAAGAAAGGGCTTACATTATTAGCAAGGTGAAAACCAATGGACTACATTATGGAGATTTTTAATCAAAAATAATTTATGAAAAAAGGAGGTAAAAATGTGGAAGAAATAAAAGATTATGTAAATAAGCTATTTAAACAATTACCTCACAATCAGCGTTATAAGAAGTTAAAAGAAGATATTTTGATTGATTCAAAGAACAAATATGATGAATATATCAAACAATATGGAGAAGGTGCTAGTAAAAAAATTATTAAAGAAATAGGCACCTTTCAAGATCTGTATCAGGGTGGTTTTTATTATGAAGAATGGTTTAACATCATTACTATCATATTATTGATTTTGTTTTTAGTTTTTCTTTCATTAATTAAAGCGGATGCGATGGAATTAGCAGAAGCATCATTAAGTTTTGATGTAAGTATATATAATATCTCTGCCTATTTTATCCTTCAATTTCCAAAGTACTTCTCATGGATTATAATCTTTTATATAATAAGTAATTTAGTTCAATATCATATCTCAATTGTATTTGAAAATAAGATTATAGAAT
>BAHV02000003.1:0-2728 GCA_000508965.1 Clostridiales bacterium VE202-08 | reverse complement strand
ATTCTTTGCTGTGTATCTGTCTGTGATTCCTAAACCTGTACCCTGTTCAGCACAATTTGAATAATCATCAAATGATGCAGTAGCTATGATTTTTACAACTACATTTTCCGCACTGTCAAGATTTGTATCACCTACAGGATTTTTTGATTCAACGTCGGCAGTTCCATCAATACTGTATGCAGCTTTTACACTTCCAGTAGCAGCACCTCCATTTTGCGTAGTAATACTTACAGTGCCAGTTACCGCAAGGTCACCAGACCAGCCACTGCCACCAATAATGCTTGCTACATAGGCATTAATATCGGCACCAATTTTAGCTTTATCACGTGATTCTATAGTTTTTTCAGATCCTGCTAACGGAGCATCTTTGACAATTGCTGGATAACCTACAATATTTGCGGAATCACTTGCATAATAACCATAAGTTACTTTGCCTGTGGCACTATCTACATTCGTTGTTCCTTCTGATACTTTGTAAATAGTTGCATTTCCATCATAATGATAACCAAGATAATATTCTACCGTACTAGAACCTACTTGAACCTCTTTTGTATTAGGCAGTAAAGCTAGTGTGTTTTTTACTTCTGCTTTTACCTCTGCAATAGTTTTTGCTCCTTCAATTGTTTTAGAAGCATAAATTGTACCATTTGTATAACTTTTTTTAGTAGTACAAACCACAGCTGCTTGAGCAATAGTAACATTGCCTACAGCAGGAACAGCACTCAAAACCATAGCCAAAGACATACCAACGGTAGCAGCAGTCTTAACGGCCTTACTTGAATATTTATTCATAGTAATAAATCTCCTCTCTCTTTCTCTTTCCCTATTGGAATTAACTTATTTTAGGACACTCTTATGTCTATTGTTTGTGCATCCTTTTTATGAGAGGGATAAAACGCTTATATTATAAGTTTTATGATATTAAAGTTATTAATTATTAGTCATATATCCATATATTGATCATCACATTTCTGCATATGAATTTATCAAACCGCTGACATAGCTGAAAGCTAATATTTATATAAACACCAAATATATTCGAAACAAATAGCCGAATAAAATTATTACAAATAACCGAATAAAATAATCGCAATTAACCGAATTTGTTTGAATAATAGGCAGAATCCTGTTAAACTATAATTAGGAGTTGATACTATGAATAATTATAAATACAGGATTACTGACGAACTTATTGAAAAAAAGCTAAAAGGAAAAGGGGCAGTTCTTATTGAAGGACCTAAGTGGTGTGGTAAAACAACATCAGCTGAACAATTAGCAAAGAGTATTTTGTATTTAGCAAAACCTGATGAAGTCAAACAAAACTTACTTCTTGCTGATTTAAACCCCAGTCTGTTATTGGAAGGAGAAACTCCAAGACTAATCGATGAATGGCAAGTTGCACCTAAATTATGGGATGCTATACGTTTTGAAGTAGATCACAGAAATATGGAAGGACAATTTATTTTAACTGGTTCTGCTGTTCCTGCTAATCAAGAGGAAATATTACACACTGGGACAGGCAGATTTGCTTGGATATTAATGCGGCCAATGAGTTTGTTTGAATCTGGAGAATCAAACGGCTCTGTAAGTTTGAAATCTTTACTTGATCATCCTCAGCAGATTGTAGGAATGAATTTGTTGGACATAAATAAAATTGCCTTTCTAGTATGCAGAGGTGGCTGGCCACGAGCTACGTTCCTTGAAGACGAGATAGCTCTTGAGCAAGCATATGATTATTATGATGCCATTGTCAAGTCAGATATCTCAAGAGTTGATGGTGTTAAAAGAGATTCCGAACGTGTTAAACATCTAATGAGAGCATATGCCAGGAATCAAGGTCAATCTGTCTCTTATGAAAAACTAAAACAGGATATGATAGCAAATGATAATGATAGCTTAGATAGTGACACAATTCTATCCTATGTCAGAGCTTTAAAAAAAATATTTGTTATTGATGAAACACCTGCTTGGAATCCCAACCTACGTTCAAAGGCTGCTATAAGGATGTCTGATATTCGCTACTTTATTGACCCTTCTATAGGTGTTGCAGCTTTAGGAGTAGGCCCTAATGATTTAATTAAAGATCTAAATACATTTGGCTTTCTATTTGAATCGTTGTGCATGCGTGACTTAAAAGTATATGCTCAGTCTTTGAATGGGAATGTTTATCATTATCGAGATAATACTGGACTAGAATGTGATGCGGTAATTCATTTAAGAAATGGATCCTATGGATTAATCGAAATAAAACTTGGTGGAGATAGTTTGATTGAGGAAGGGGTTGCTTCGTTAATCAAACTAAGAAATAATATTGATTCAACCAAAATGAATAAACCATCATTTATGATGGTTTTGATAGGTATTGGCAAATATGCTTACCAACGTGAAGATGGTGTATATGTGGTCCCAATTGGATGTTTAAGAAATTAGTGAAGGATAGTTATTTGGATGATGTCTTAGTTTAGTCAAAGATAATCAAGGTATAAACGCTTTTTAAGAAGGTTCATAACGGCCCTTTTAATGAAACAACAAAACTACTTAAAGGAGATTCACAGAGGACCTCCTTTTTTCATGTATCAGAGTGGTTAAGCATAATAAACAATCATTGAAAATTATCCGGCTGATGACACATAGTAAAGGAAATAACAAGAGGTATATGCCTAGATAAAGAATCTATGCCTGCAATTTCTCCCCTCATATAAAGAAAAATGAATATCCCATTGTTAGG
>BAHV02000004.1:0-3353 GCA_000508965.1 Clostridiales bacterium VE202-08 | reverse complement strand
CTTCCTATTTAGGCATATACCTATATTTATTAAGTTCCTAGATTTGTTACAAGTTTCATATTTTATTCTATTTTTACTGTTATATTCAAAAAGGAGATCCATATTAGAACCTCCTTTTTTACTTATTCTTTACTGATATTTTTTAATTGATCTATTGATATTAAATACAAAATGTTGCATATAAAGGTATCGTTTTTTGATTATTTTCAAAGCCAAAATTCTTCCCTGTGATTTTTATTGCATATGAAGGTTTATACATATTCATATATACCTTTAAACTCTTTGCCTTTGCGTTTTCCGCTGCTTTTACTTCTATAGGGATTATCTCTCCTTCTCGCTGAATGATAAAATCTATTTCTGCGCTTCTTTCTGATTCCCAATAATAACTTGTATAACTATTAAATGTTAATTGATTGCATACATAATTTTCGGTCATTCCTCCTTTAAAATCGTTTAGCTCATCATTCAAATATAAAATATCTTCAGCCAAGATATCCTTTTTTGCACAGAGTAATCCAACATCTGATACATATATTTTGAATGCATCTATGTCTTTATAGTTTTCTAAAGGTTTCATAATTTTATCTGCTCTATAGATCCTGTTGACAATACCAGACAGATTAAGCCATTCAATCGCATTTTCAAATTCAGAAGCTCGTCCGCCTTTTTTTATAAGCTTATATTGAAAACGAGTATTCGTTCTTGATAATTGCACTGTGATGTTATCGTATACTTGACGTGTTTTCTTAATTTCATTGTTTGTATTATATTTACTCATATCATTTAGATAACTTGCTAATATCATAGATTGTAAATGCCGTACTAACAAGTAATCATTTGTTTCTATGAATTTGTTCACAATTTCAGGCATACCTCCTACGACCAGATATTTTCTATACAGATTCATTGCTTCTTTATGAAGTACATCAGGCATCGGAGTATCAGAGTCAAAGCAGTTCTGAATCTGCTTCACAAGATCTATTTCTTCTAATGCTAACAAAAACTCTTTGTAATCCAAAGGATGCATCGTCTTGATATCTACTTTACCTACAGGAAATGAGAACTGAGATCTATTGACAGCTACACCGAGAAGGCTGCCAGCAGCTATAATATGATATTCTGATGCTTCTTCATAGAAATATTTTAGAGAGGTTAAAGCTCTTTCACATAATTGAATCTCATCAAAGATAATCAATGTTTTTTCTTTAATGATTGTTTGCTTACTTATTCGTGAAAGGATAGGTATCAAGTAATCCGGTTTGATATTTTCATCAAACGTATTGTTTAATGAAGAATCACTTTCAAAATTGAAATACGCAACATTTTCATAATGTTCTCTGCCTAATTCTAACATGGTATAAGTTTTACCAGTTTGCCGAGCACCTTGCAGGATTAATGGTTTACGATAAGGACTATTTTTCCATACGATCAGTTCATCCATGATTTTTCTATACATAATACACCACCTCTTTAAATACATTATACCACATTTAATAGATATTAATGCAATTAATATGAATAAAATAACATTATTTATCACGAATAATATATAAAAATCATCATTAAGTACACCATTATATTATTTTATGACCATCAAAAGTAATGATTATATAAAGTTATATGCCTAGAAACAAAGATGAAAAGTCTATGAACAGTTACTTATTTGAAATGCATTTGAAGGATGCACAAACAATAGGCATAAAAGTGTCCTAAAATAAGTTAATTCCAATAGGGAAAGAGAAAGAGAGAGGAGATTTATTTATATGAATAAATATTCAAGTAAGGCCGTTAAGACTGCTGCTACCGTTGGTATGTCTTTGGCTATGGTTTTGAGCAATGTCGCTCCGGTAATGGCTGCATATACTGATCAAACAATTACAACAACAACTTCAGCTGAAAACTTTATTGCTAAGTTCAATGATGCATTAACTGATGCGGGCTTAGGTTTAGAAACACTCCAAGTTAATGATGAAATTGCACTTGCTGGAGAAGATAATTTAAAAATACTTACTTTTGATAATTCAACAAATGGATTTGTTGTAAATGCTGATTTCTTGGCTGATATCAGAGAAGCTGCTAATCTGGTAACTTATAAAGGAGATTCTTATAATACAGCTGACTATGTAATTGGATTAGCCGATGCTTTAAATGCAATGGTTGAAATTGCTTCTGGTGATAATGTTTCATTAGTTAAACAAATCACTGATTTATTAGCTAATAGTTCTGATTATAAAGATGATATGTTAACTATCAGTGGATATACTAAAGCACTTAAATTAAAAGAAAAAGTTGAAAAATATGAGAAATATGAAGGGAATTTACCTGAAAATGCTGTGAGTGGTGAAACTGTTAACCATTATAGTGCAAAAGAGTATACTGATGCTAAAGCTGATCTATTAGATGCTGTTGATAACTTCCAAGCTGATAATTATGGTGAAACATTAGATACTTATTTAACACAATTGGAAAAAGTATACAATAAGTTTGTAGAAGTTGAAGGTGAGAAAGGTATAACAAAAGCCAAAGTTGATGCAATCGTTAAAAAAATCAAAAATGGTACATTAGGAGCTAGTTATGAAGGAGTAACTTCATCCGCATTAACTAAAGAAAACTATGATGTATTTAAAGAAGATGATGCTGTAATTGATTTAATGGATATGTTTACTGAAAGCTATGATTCATTAGAAGACATTAATGATGCTTTAGATGCTAAAAATGAATATTCAGTAGCACTAAAAAAAGATAAAGCAAAATATGACGGTAAAACTAAAGAAACATTAGAAACATATCTAAATAAGAATGATTTTGATGATATTGTTGCTGAAATGACAGATGAAATGTTTGCTATTGTAAAAGACTACAAAGAAAATGTTCTTGATGTATTAATGACCCTTGACTCTAAAAAAGTTGGTTCTACTTTTGTTGAAAAATCTGAAAAGTCAGCTTATGTAAGTGCATCTAAATTGAAAGATATGATCAATGCAATGGGCTCACAAGATTATGTAGCAGAAAATTCTGGTGACAATATCACAAATTGGGGTATTTTCGCTATTAGTGATAAAAAAGAAGGTACCCGTTACTATGATGATTTAGCAGCACATATGGAAGAAGTTGCTAAAGCATTAAAAGCAGTAACTACTGATATTGCTAAATTAACACCAGTCAATATCAAAGCTAGTGATAAAGCTACTTTAGAAGCTGCAGAAGATGCTATTTTCGAATTAACATCACTTAAAGGTGATTATGTAGGCAATCTAACTTCATCACAGGAAAAAGAAGTAAGAGCTGCACAAACTAAGATTGAAAACTTACGTGAAGCATTCGATAACTTAGGTGTAACAAATGCTGCCGGA
>BAHV02000005.1:0-15583 GCA_000508965.1 Clostridiales bacterium VE202-08 | reverse complement strand
GCTTTCTAAAGGTTTCTTTTATATGCCTGTTTATCATGTTTGTTGGTATTCGTTTGCATAATTCAAGGTATATACCTTAATAATAAATATCACACATATGAACAGATCTTTATTGAAATCTATTATTATTATGATTTTGACTATTCCCTTAATTTTGTGTATAATTTAAGGGAAATGGTGGTGCATAAGGGAATGAGAGATTTTAATTATTCAAAAATCAGAGATCAAAAATGGGATTCTGACATTCTGGCTTATATTGCTGCAATCTATAAAGAAATGGGGAAACAGGAGCAATATCTAAAGCAACGATCAGCCGAACTTGAAAAACTTGTTGAAATTGCAAAGATACAAAGTACGGAGGCCTCAAATGCTATCGAAGGTATTGTCACAACCAATACTCGAATCAAACAGTTAGTCGAAGAAAAAACTACTCCAAGAAATAGGGATGAACAAGAAATTGCCGGGTACCGAGATGTTCTTAATATTATCCATGATAGCTTTGATACTATTTCTGTTACTAGAAACTATATCTTACAATTGCATAAAATCATGTATAATCATATGAATAACCCAATGGCAGGCAAAATAAAAAATGTTCAAAATTATATCAGTGTCAAATATCTTGATGGGCATACAAAAACGCTATTTACTCCGCTTGCTCCAATTGAAACTGCTGAAGCGTTGGATAAAATTTGTGAAGAGTATAATCGAGTTATTGGAAACTTTGAAGTAGAACCTTTGATTGCCATTCCTATATTTATTCATGACTTCCTTTGCATTCATCCTTTTAACGATGGAAACGGAAGAATCAGTCGTTTGCTCACAACCTTATTGTTATACAAAAATGGCTTTTATGTAGGTAAATATATTTCTTTAGAAGCCAAAATAGCTCAGAATAAGGATTTATATTATGATGCATTGAATCGTTCACAAAATGGTTGGCATGATGGTAGTGAGGATATAATTCCTTTCATTAAGTATCTTTTAGGGATTATTTTATCTGCCTATAAAGATTTTGAAGATAGATTTTTCATAATAGAAACTAAATTACCTGCTGTAGAAATTGTAAAAAAGGCTACACAAAATAAATTAGGTAAATTCACTAAACATGATATATGGGAATTATGCCCATCATTGAGTATTAGTTCAATAGAAGGTTCTTTACGGAAACTGGTTGAATCAGGAGAGTTAGTGAGAAATGGCTCTGGAAAAGCAACTTACTATGTACGTTTGAAATAAAATACGCTTATTCTCTATACTAATCCCTTAAATATAATTCATATTTAAAAGGATACAAAGTTTATAACAGGAGGCATTCATCTTAAAGGTGAGTGCCTTTTCATGTTTGAATTTGAACTTACTTAAAATAAATACAAATTATACTATAAGCTGATTATAAAGTATGCAATCTTATAATATCTTATTTGTTGTTATATGCCATCTATAATCCATTAAAATTTTAAAATAGTTGATGAAAAGGAAGCATTGAATCTTCTTTTGAAAGCATGCACAAACAATAGACATAAGAGTGTCCTAAAATAAGTTAATTCCAATAGGGAAAGAGAAAGAGAGAGGAGATTTATTTATATGAATAAATATTCAAGTAAGGCCGTTAAGACTGCTGCTACCGTTGGTATGTCTTTGGCTATGGTTTTGAGCAATGCTGCTCCTGTGTTTGCTACTGCCGCAACAGTATCAAGTTGTGCTACTGCAGTTAACGGTTTAGAAGAATTCTTAAAGAATGGCATGGGTATGGACGAATTCGCTAGCGCTAATTCAGAAACTATAGTAGACATGACTGATGTAATGCTAGATGGGCTTAACGCTGGTACAGCAGATAAGGCAAATCTATTCATTTTACTTTCAGCTCCATATACAACTGAAGCAAAAGATGATTTATATTCTTATGTTACAGCAGCAATTACACAATGCACATCTAGCGAACCGCTTAGAGCTGATGCAATTAAAATGCGTGATACTGTAAAAGCATATTATGAAATGTTTAAGGGAGCAGGTTATGGTACTACCGCTTTAGTAGCAGGCGATTTACAATTAGAAAAGGGTACTGTTGCTTCTAACCATACTACAACATTTGATGGAACAAGTATCGATGAAATCGATATGGCAAAAGATGGTTTACTTAAAACTGTTTTTGACAAATTAGTTGTTGATGTTGATAATACTGATCCTGCTAATCCTGCAACAACTAATGGTGTTTATACTACTGAAGGGTTAAAAACTAAAGTTAATTTAACAGCAGCTAGGAAAGATTTAAAGAAATTGAATGATTTCTATGATGACTATGCTGATAATTTGACTTCAGAAGAAGAAGGTGCTTTCGCTTTAGTTAGAGATTTATTGGATGCAAACATTTCAGAATATGTTGAAGATACTGACGATGAAGCATTAGCTAACTTTGTTTTGTCTTTCGATGCTGTTTTACAAGCTGATTTAGATCAAAAAACTTTTACACCAGGAAATACTGTAAAGGGTGCAACTGAATCAATTCAAGAAGTAACAGGCTGGACAAACGGAGACTACATTAAATTAAATAGTTCTTCTGCTATTAAGTCACGTATGAATAAAATTAAGAACCATGATCGTTATGATGATTTCGAAGATGAAGATGCTGTTATTGCTATTTTAGATGCTTATCAAGCATTGCTGGATGACATTAGTGGTACAAAAGATGTCTTCAAATCTGATTCATATACTGATTATACAAAAACTAAAGTTGCAAACAGAGATTCATCTTACGATGATATCACAGTAAAAACTTTAGCCGGTAAATTTGCTAAAGCATCTGAATTAGCAAAAGTTATAAATTCTGATGAATTTGCAATTTTAAAAGCTGCAAAAGAAGATGTAATGGATGAATTATACACGATGGAAACGAAGAAAATCGGTAACTATTATGTAGATAAATCTGGATTTGTTGATACAGCAACTGCATCTCAACAATCAACATTTAAAACGGCATTCCCTAGCTATCTGTGGGCTTTGGCTGATACAGAAACTGGTGAATTTGGTTATGATAAAGTAGCTGCACGTATGGAAAAAGTAGCTGCTGATTTGAAAGCAGTGACTACTGACATTGCTAAATTAACACCGGTTAATATCAAAGCTAGTGATAAAGCTACATTAGAAGCTGCTGAAGATGCTATCTATGAATTGACTGATAAGTATAAAGCTAATTTAACTGCTGACGAATATAAAGAAGTGCGTAAAGCTGAAACTAAGATTACTAACTTACGTGAAGCATTCGACAACTTAGGTGTAACGAATGTTGCTGGTTGGTATTCAATGGGTAACGGTGATTGGGGTTACAACAATGAAGACGGTACTCCTGCTGCTTACAAATGGGTTGCTTCTGGTTCTGATTGGTATATGATCAAAGACGGTAAGATGCTGAGAAATACTTGGTTGGCTACTGACGGCGGTCGCTGGTACTACTTAGACAATGCTGGTAAGATGGTTACGAATCAATCTGTAGATGGCTGCTGGATCAATTCTTACGGCGTTTACATGAGCCCTTCTTACAACGGTTAATTGTAAAAACTGAATAACTAAACTTGAGGTGTACAGCAATGTGCATCTCTTTTTTTGTACACAAAAAGGAGATCCAAACGAATCTCCCTTAAGTATTGATTGAATGTAAACTATTTAACCCAAACGCCGTAAGAGTTGAATGTATAACCGTTAACAGTTGTATTAGAAACCATTACGCCGTTATCATCAACATAGTACCATCTAGTACCCTGAGCATCAGAAGCGATCCAAGAGTTACGTAACATTGTACCGTTCTTTACATAATACCAATTAGCACCAGAAGCGATCCATTTAGTTGGTCTAGAACCGTCTTCAGCGATGTAATCCCATTCACCATTACCTTTATCTACCCAACCTGAAGCAGTAACTGTACCGTTCATGATCAGTTTGAAGTATAATGTTTCAATTAATTCAGCATTAGCTAATACTGCTTTCTTTTCTTTTGATGTCAATGCAGAAGAATATTCACCATCAATCTTGCCATCCGTTACTAATTGATTTAATGCTTTTCTAGCAGCAACAATCTTAGCAGCTTGCTTGTCAGTCAATGTAGAGCTCATCGTGATACCATCGATATCCGTAGTTACAGCTTTCAATAATTCTTCAACAGTAGTAACAGTAGTTACTAAAGTATCATAATAAGTATCTGCACTATCATTTGCACTAATAGTAGTAGTTAACAAATATTGTAAACCATTTTCATCAGAATCAGATTCTAATAGATCAAATACGTTTTCATTAGTAACATAACGACCATAATCAGCATTTGCCAAACGAACTACATATTTACCACTACTTAATTGCTTTGGAGTTAATGTATAGAATTGACCAATATAGTCTTCTACGAAATCCTTTAATGCTGTTACATCAGCTTCTCTAAATGCATTTAATTTTTGATTTAGTGTTTTTTCGTTATTTTCATTTTCAGTTGTTGCATAGGTTTTGGCAGCAGCTACTAATTCGCTAACTTTTTTAGCTAAATCTTTCTTATAAGCTTTAACATCAGCATTTGTTGATTTCAGAAGGTCTTTGACTTCTTTCATTTCAGTAACGATTGTATCCAATCCATCGATATAAGCAGCTACTTCTTCAGCTTCTTTAACATCAGCATACTTAGCAATTTTCTTTAATGCTGCATCATCATCATTTTTGATATCTTTTAAGACTTTTTCAACTTTACTTAGTTTTGAATAGTTGATTGTTTCGCCCTTTTCTACTGCATCATAAACTGAAATGCCATCAACTAAAATTGTATCTTCTAATTGTTTTACATATTCTTTGTTGTAAACATCTTCATTCTCATTAAGATAATCTTTTACTTCATCTTTGAAGGATGCAAATGTTTTTAAATCTGTATCAGCAGTTGCTGCTGCCAATGCAGCATTCAAATATTTTTCATTGTCAATAATATTTCTGTATATCTTAACAATATTTTCCTTCTCTTTAGAAGTACCGGTAACACCTCCTGTAGAAACAGTGGTGATAATTGCACCATCACCATCTACTTTTAAAGCACCATTAGTTAAATAACTATTAAATGCCCCAACACCATCGGTGTATCCTTTAATGAATTTTGCAAAATCAATGACATCTTCATCAATATCACTAGAATCCATAGCATAAGAATTCGCTACTAAATATTGAGCCAATTCTTCTAATTTTGTGCCATCCGTAATACCATTCTTACCATTAGTCAATGGAGTACTACCATCGTTTTGCTTGACAGCAACTGTAATATCCTTCAAACCTGATAATTTCGTACCATCTGCAATCGTTACACTAATTTTTTCTGTTGAAGTATCTGAGATTGTAGCTATTACATCAGCACCATCAGCTAGTTTACTATCGTTGTTTAAATCAGCATAATCTGTGATTTCTTCCAATACAGCAGCCAACATTTTCTGTGCCTCAGCTGCAGTAGTTCTAGCACTTACAGGTGTTGTGATTGCAGCTTGTGCAACAACTGCATTACCTACAGCAGGTACAGCACTTAAAACCATAGCCAAAGACATACCAACGGTAGCAGCAGTCTTAACGGCCTTACTTGAATATTTATTCATATAAATAAATCTCCTCTCTCTTTCTCTTTCCCTATTGGAATTAACTTATTTTAGGACACTTTTATGTCTATTGTTTGTGCATGCTTTCCATAGAACAATAAATTTGCTTTATATTAAGGATAATATAAGTATTCAATTTTCTTATTTAGGCATATACCCAATTATATTTCTGTTAACAAAGGCATTAAAGTTATAAAAAAAGAACCTTTCTCTTGATAATAAAAGACTAAATTAATAACATATATTTCAACACAATTAAAATGTATCATTTGCTGATTAGGGAATTACATTGAGTCAATAATTGTAATGTGATAAAATTAGTATTAGAAATGGAGATTGATCATGAGCGATTTACAAAGATACATTTCGAATATTTGTCAGCATTTCATTTTTATCTTATTAATTGGTTTAATGTTATTTATACCTGCTTCACACTATCTGATACTTGCAGCAGGTAATTACTATAATGCAATACAAAACAGTATATACATAATAAGCATTCTCTTATTCATAACGATGATATTTGGAATAGTATTAGGCGGATTAAGATTCAACGCAAAATTTATACCTGTACTAATTTGTCTAATGACTGTACTAGCAATTCTCTCAACGATAAGATCCATAAATCCGACCACCTCAATCTGGGGTACAAATGGCCGCTTTGAAGGCTTATTCATGTTACTGTCTTATTATACGATATTTTTAAGCTCAGCTATTTTAAATGATGATAAGCTGCGCTTGAATCTAATAAGAATGTTCTTGTTTATTGGTGTGATCCATTCATTATATGGGCTCTGTCAACGATTTGATTTATTTGAAAATATAGTCATTGACCGTTACGCCAGTTATCATGCTATAAGTGGTGTGGCTGGTAATCCTAATTTTATGGGAACATATACAGTTTTACTATGTGGCTTAGCCAGTGCCTTCTTCTATTTTTCCAAAACAATTAAAGAAAGAATTATTTATTTAATATGTTTAATTTTATTTTTACTAACAATGATATTGACTGATGCCATGAGTGCATTGTTTGGAACCTGTATAATGATTATTATTTTCTTTGTATATTTGGTTTTGACAAGAAAACAATATACAAATTATAGTGATACATTAAGCTCATTTAAACTTCTGTTAATAGCTATGGTTATTGGAATATTCGGTATATCCTCTTTACTTTTACTTACAGATAACAATTACATTGAACAAATTATAGTGATGTTTGAAGATTTAAAAAATTTACTGACAGGCGGTGAAATTACAGTAGAATCTGGTGCAAGAAGGTTCTTGGTTTGGAAAGAGTCATTGACTTTAGTACCTACATACTGGCTATCCGGAAGCGGCCCTGATACATTTGGTGAAGCCTATCATGCTGTATTTCCTGTACGTGATGAATTTTTTAACAAGGCTCATAATGAGTATATTCAAATACTTATCACTCAAGGCATACCGGTTTTGCTATGCTATTTAACGCTCTATTTTTATACTATTAAGAAAAGTATTAATGAGTTTAAAAAAATGTATTTGAAAAAAGATTTAAAATTCGATTATTTATATATCGGCTTATTTATTGCTGTTATAGGTTATCTATTTCAGGCAATATTTAATATAAGTGTAATCGATGTTGCACCATTTTTTTGGATGATATTAGGTTTATTGTCAGGCTGGGCATGGAATAAATCCAGCAGATTCGTTTAAAACATGGGGACACAGTTCCCATTTATTTTTAGAGGAGGGATAATCATGTACAGAAAATATTTAAAACGATACTTCGATTTTATATTTGCTTTAATAGCATTGATTATTTTAAGCCCTCTGTTTTTATGCATTTTTATTATAATTAAATTTAATTCCGTTGGTCCTGCTGTATTTAAGCAAGCTAGAATTGGCAGAAATGGTCAGGTCTTTCAGATGTATAAGTTTCGAACAATGGCATTAAATGCACCAACAGATTGCCCAACACATTTATTTGAAAAACCAGAAGCCTTTATCACAAAACCCGGTAAGTTCATGCGTGGTACTAGCTTAGATGAACTGCCGCAGCTAATAAACATTTTAAAAGGTGATATGAGTATAGTAGGGCCAAGACCCAGTCTAGTGAATCAAGCCGATTTAATTCTGCTGAGAAATAACAATGGATCTTTCGCTGTTCGGCCAGGCTTAACAGGTCTAGCACAAATCAATGGACGTGATGAACTGCCGATTGATCAAAAAGCTAATTATGATGGTATCTATGCAGAACATATAACATTCTTAAAGGATCTTAAAATCATATTCAATACCGTTTTCATTGTATTAACGCATAGTGGAGTTAAAGAGGGGAAGCAGTAATATGATAGCTATAACTGGTATAACAGGTCATAGTGGCCGTTATTTTTATCAAGAACTTATAAAACATAAATATAAAGAAGAAATATGTTTTTTAGTTAGAGAAAGCTCGGATACTTCCTTTATTGCGAATCAATCTAATTTCCATATCATTAAAGTCGATTTAAATCAAGATGACTCTTTAAAAAAGGCTTTATCAAATATAGACACTATTATCCATATAGCAGGAATTCAATATTCGCTTAATGTTGTAAAAGCAGCTATAATAAATAAATGTAAAAGATTGATTGTTGTACATACAACCGGAAGTTATTCAAAATATAAAGAAGCTGCGTCTGAATATATAAAAATTGATCAAGAACTTGCCCTTTATCAAACCCAAATAAAAATTACTATTTTAAGGCCTACAATGATTTATGGGGATCTATGTGATCATAATATGAGTAAATTTATTAAAATGATTGATAAACTCAAATTGTATCCTAATATTGCTGGCGGTCATTGCCAAATTCAGCCTGTTCATGCCGCGGATTTAGGTCTTGCTTATTACCAAGTATTAACTAATTCCAATACAGAAGGAAAAGAATATATTCTCTCAGGTGAAAAGCCTATCGAATTAATTAAATGCTTGAAAATAATAAAAACGCAGCTTAATAGTCATAACTTATTTATTCGTGTACCTTTATGGCTAGCTATATTCAGCGCAAGATGTTTAAAATTTATCTCGCTTGGGAAAATTGATATTATTGAAAAAGTACAACGAATGGGAGAAGACCGCTCTCATGATCATCAAGCAGCAACTCGTGATTTCGGCTTTCAGCCTAGAAGCTTTGAGCTTGGCATATATAGTGAAATAATTCAGTATAAGGAGATGAAGAAATGAAGCGTGTATTATTTATCGCCCATGTAGAGAGTCATATTTTACATTTTCATTTACCCTTTTTAAAAATTTTTCAGGACAATGGATATGAAACACATGTAACCACTAATGGCAAAGAAATTATTCCCTATTGCAATATTCAACATAATATATGTTTTGAACGTTCACCATTAAATATAAATAATATTAAAGCTTTTCATGAATTAAGAAAGCTATTAAATGAAACTGAATTTGACATCATACATTGTCATACGCCGGTTGGCGGAGTTTTAGGCAGATTAGCATGGGCTCATTCAAAAAATAAGGAGATCGCTAAAATTTTTTATACAGCTCATGGTTTTCATTTTTATAATAAGTCATCTAGTTTCAACTGGCTGCTTTATTATCCAATTGAAAAATATCTGGCAAAATATACCGATGTGTTACTAACAATCAATGAAGAAGATTACACAAATGCACAGCAGTTTCATTTGCATAATAATGGCAAAGTTTATAAAATTAATGGTGTAGGAATTGATATCAATGCTATTGATAAAATAGTAGTTAATCCTGTGTCAGTGCGTGCTGCATTAAGGCTTTCTTTAAATGATGTTGTATTGATAACAGTAGGTGAATTAAATAAAAACAAAAACCAGGAAATGATTCTTAAAGCAATGCAAAGGAGTAACAATCCAAACCTAAAACTATTGATATGTGGTAAAGGTAAGTATGAAACTAAATTGCAGCGATTAATTCATGACTTAAAACTTCAAAATCAAGTTTTTATGCTTGGTTATCGTACTGATATTATTGAATTATTAAAAATTGCTGATGTATTTGTTTTCCCTTCTCATCGAGAAGGTCTATCAGTGGCGGCTATGCAAGCTATAGCATGTAATAAAATATGCTTTCTATCTGAAATAAGAGGAAATATTGACTTAAACGTATATGGTTCTAATATCTATTACTTTGATGAAAATAAGCCTGAAGAATTAACGCAATTATTGAATCAAATCCAAAATATTAAAATCAAGCCAAGAACTGATAAAATCATGGAATTAGATATTCATAATATAATATCTGAAATGAAAAATATATATGGCTTAAAATAGCGATTGGAGGTGGCTGGATGAAATTTTCTTTAATAATAACAGTATACAATATTGATAATTATTTAGAAGATTGCTTAAATTCAGTATGTGAACAAGATCTTCCAGTCAATGAATATGAGGTGATCTGTATTGATGACGGATCGTTAGATAATTCAACAAACATCATAAAGAAATATCAAGTCCAATATTCGAATATAATATTAATCAGCCAACAAAATAAAGGTGTAAGTTCTGCAAGAAATCAAGGTATTGCTGCAGCAAGTGGTGAATTTATATGGTTCATTGACGGTGATGATATGATTGCTCCAAATTGTATAAAAGAATTATATGAAACACTATGTAAAGATGATTTAAAGATATTAAGTTTTCAGTATATAACTGTTTCTGAACAATTTTCTTATAATCATGACATGCTGCTCTACTCAAATCAGAATGGATATGTTAAAACAGCAAATACATATGTTTCATCTGTATGGCAAAAAATATTTAGGAGAAATTTTATAAATAAAACTTTTAATGAACATTTGCTATATGGTGAGGATGATGAGTTCATATTTTCACTTGTTTTAAAAGAATGGCCGATAAGAGAGTATCAAAAAACAATATATTTCTATCGACAAAGAAGGAAATCAATCACACATATACACAGTAATAGTATAAATCAAATCAAGCTTGAGAATACTTTATGGCGTATCAGACATTATTTAGATAATAAAGGAATCTTCACTCAAAATGCTAGTCACGAGCAGCTGGAATTAATTAATTATTATGAATATAATTTATATGCCGTTATGTTAATCAATTTAGGTAAATTAAAACCATTTTGTAAGCAGCAGCGAATATATTTCCATATTTTAAAAAAATTAGGTGTCTATCCATATCCGATACAATGGAAACGGATGCGCATAAATGACAATCCGATATTATTTAAAATTAAATTAAGGAAATTCTTCACTGAATTAATTCGTTTATGGCTACCTGTTAGAGCTTATTTTTTCATATTTAATTGCTTTTATTATTTATATTTGAGTCCGAGTGATTCGATTGGAGAATAAAGATGAATTTAAATAAATCAGCAAAATATAGAGAACTAATAATTTTGAGTATTGATCTTTCAATTGTAACATTATCCTTTTTGATTACCACTTGGGGGAGATTTGATTTCAGTATTCATCAGTTATTGGTTTATGGTTTTCAGATGAATTTATATAAAGGGATAGGAGTATTAATCGTATATCTAATTTGTTTTTGTAAATTTAAAATATATAAAAGTTTATGGAAATACATGGGTATTGAGGAAACCAAAAGTATTGTTTTTGCAGTAGGAAGTGCTACTGGCATCTTGTTGCTTTATACATTTTTATTCAATTTTAAGACAATGCTGATCAATATAATTTTAGTTTCAGGAATGCTCACCATTCTGGCAATGTTCAGTTTAAGAGCTGGTTATAAATTATTCAAAAGATCAGCACTTGAGAATGATAAGAAAACTAGAGTCTTAATAATTGGTGCGGGAGATGCTGGTTATATTTTGCTGAAAGAGCTTGAACAGTACGAAAACGATAAAATTGACATTATGGGTTTTGTTGATGATTATAAAAATGGTGTGATTATTTCAGGTAAAAAAGTTCTAGGTACAATCAATGATATAGCAGAAATAGTAAAACAATATCAGATACAGCTGTTTTACTTTGCTATGCCAAATGCTTCCAAAGAATTGAAAATGCGTGTATTTGAAATCATAGAACCTTTAAATATTAAGATTAAGATGGTTAATATGAGTACAACAACATTAAAGGAAAGTGAACTAGCTAACAGACATCTTCCAATACAGGATATATCCATTGAAAATCTATTAGGCCGTGGTGAAATTCAGTTGGAACAGGATGAGATTACTTCTTATATTACAGGACAGATAATCATGGTTACTGGAGCTGGAGGTTCTATCGGATCAGAATTATGCCGTCAGATCGTAAAATATCAGCCAAAGATGCTATTGCTTGTGGATATAAATGAAAATGGTTTATATATGTTAGAACAAGAGTTCAATCATTTAAAGATTTCAAATGAATTATCTTCAGAAATTGTAATTCTATCATTAATAGCATCAATTAGAGATCTAAAAGCCGTTAGTGAGATAATTCGCATCTATCGGCCGTCAACTGTATTTCATGCAGCAGCTCACAAGCATGTACCCTTAATGGAAAATAGTCCTAAGGAAGCAATTAAGAATAATGTATTCGGTACTAATAATGTACTTACAGCTTGTATTAAATATGAAGTAGAACGTTTTATTCTAATATCCACTGATAAAGCAGTCAATCCAACTAATGTTATGGGTGCAACAAAACGTATGACAGAGTTAATGCTTGAAGCTAACAGGAATAATGGGATTACAAAATTGGCTGCTGTGCGTTTTGGCAATGTTTTAGGTTCTAGTGGATCTGTGATTCCTATCTTTAAAGAGCAGATCAAACACGGTGGACCGGTAACAATAACAGATAAGAACATTTGCCGATACTTTATGACTATCCCTGAGGCAGCACAGCTGGTGTTACAGGCTGGTTATTATGCAAACAAGGGAGAAACCTTCATTTTGGATATGGGACAGCCAGAACGCATTCTTGAGCTTGCTGAGCGTATGATTAGACTTGCTGGTTATGAACCATATAAAGATATTGATATAGTTGAAATTGGACTTAGAGCAGGCGAAAAGATGTTTGAAGAGTTACATTCTGATAGTGAAGAAGTAAGTAAAACAAAAAATAACTTAATTTTTGTTAACAAACCGATCAATATAAGTACAGATGAAATTAATACTAAATTAGATATTTTACAAAAGCATTTGAATGATGACAATGATGAATTGAAAAAATTATTGTTCAAATTAATTTGTATTGATGATAAGGTAACATTATGAGAACAATTAATTCATTACTGAATTCTGGCTTCGCAGTTGTTTCACAATTCATTATCTTAATATTTGCTTTCATTACAAGAACGGTATTCATAAGAATATTAGGTTCTGAATATTTAGGGTTTGATGCTTTATTTACAAACATCTTAAGTATTTTATCAATTGTAGATTTGGGATTGGGTACTGCTTTAAACTTCTCGCTATATGCACCAATAAGAAATAATGAAAGCCAAAAAGTGGCAGCTATTCTTCAATATTTTAAGAAAATTTTTTGCCAGCTTGGAGTTTTTTTATTTATACTTGCATTTTGTATTACACCTTTTATCGGGTTGTTTGTCAAAGGCAGTGTTAACAGTATACCTTATATGCAAAAAGTATTTTTATTTTATGCTTTCCTTACATTTTCCAGCTATTTTTTCACCGATGTTCGAACTGTTTACTATGCACACCAACAAAATTATAAAGTCTTAATGTTTGACTTTTTGGCTAAAATTTTTACCAAGACGCTGCAAGTGTTCATTCTTTTAATCCATCCTAGTTATCTTTGGTACTTAGGAATTGAGATTATAATCACATTATTCTTTAATTTTAGATTAATGAAAAAAGCGCATAAAGAATATTCTGAGTTTTATACATATCCGTCGAAATTAAAAGAGACCGAGCGGCAGACTATTTTTAATGACATAAAATTTCTAAGTTTATCAAAAATTGCTAATGTTGGTATTAATGGAACTGACAGCATAATCATTTCTAAATTTGTAGGCACTGCGGCACTGGGTGTTTATAGTAATTATTTTTTAATTTTGTCATCTGCTTCGGCGTTGCTCTGGAGTTTATTGAATGGTGTTGTTGCTTCACTGGGTGATTTATTTGCTGAAAATGATAGTACAAAGATACATCAGATTTTTAACCTTTATAATTTTATTTCTGTTCAGGTCAGCACATTTTATGCGGTGGCGACAATCTGCTTGATTCAGCCCTTTATTCATATGTGGATTGGTGAAAACTATGTGATGAATTTTACTGTTGTATTAGTAGTCATTTTTAATAATTATTATGGATTAGTAACAGCACCGCTATCAAATATTATTGTGACAAAAGGCTTGTTTAAACAAGAATTGCCGATTCGTTTATTGCAGGTAGTGATTAATTTAGTTGTTTCAGTAGGTTTAGCTGCCAATTATGGATTACTTGGTGTTTTTGTCGGAACAGCAGTTAGTAACTTAATTTCATATTTTCTTATTGTGTATATGGTTGTGAAATCGGGTTTAAATTTAAAATTATCTGATTACATTTTCAAAGAGGCAAAATACATTATTATTTCATTCTTACAGATTGTCGCAATCTGCCTATTAAATCAGATTTTAGCATTACAAAATGGTATAGTATCGTTCATGTTGAATATGTGTATGGTTATTACTTCATTTTTACTTTTAGAATTAGTATTTTATAGAAAAAATGCTCAAATGTTAGTTCTTGTCAAGATTATAAAAGCGCAAATTGGCAGATATAAAGGAGCTTAACAATGAAAAAATTATGTTTTATAGTATTCAACTTTAATCATTCAGGGGGAATGGAAAAGGTAAATTCTATATTAGTTAATGAATTAGCTAAACATCAAGAATATGATATTACATTACTTTCTTTATTTGGTAATATAGGAAATGAATTTTTTAAACTATCAGAAAAATCAAATATTAGAATTAAATATTTATTTAATAAATCGATTAATGTTAGAATGCATGCCAAATATATAATTGATATTCTTGAAAAAGAAATATTATCGAATCATTATCAGGTTGTAGTTAGTGGTGATTTAAGAACATACTTAGCCAAAATAAAAAAAAATAATCAAGACAAATTCAAATTAATATTATGGGAGCATTTTAATTGCACACATCCTTTTTCACCCTTGTCAGATCTGGGTCGTAGATATTATTTGAAATATGTTGACAACTTAGTGGTTTTAACAAAACGTGATCAGTCAAATTATATCCGAAAGTATGATTGTAAAAGTAAGATAACACAGATATATAATCCTTTATTAGTTGCAAATGATGTTTATTCTGATATACAGCAAAAGAAAATACTGACAATAGGACGTATTGAATACCAAAAAGGATATGATAAACTGATTAATATTGCTAAATTAATCGCAAGTAAATGTGAAGATTGGTCATGGGACATATATGGAGATGGTTTTGAAATAGAAAAACTTAAAGAAAGAATCATTAAGGAAGGGTTAAATAGTTTCATCAATTTAAAGGGAAAATGTAAAGCAATCGATGAAATTTATTCTAATTATTCTATTTTCGCGTTAACTTCACGATATGAAGGAATGCCCCTTGTATTACTTGAAGCATATGCTCATCATCTCCCTATGATAAGTTTTGATTGCGATTGTGGTCCATCAGAAATTATCAGAGATTGCGAAAATGGATTTTTGATACCTTGTTATGATGAATGTGGTTATGCTAACAAACTATCACAACTGATTAAAGATGAAAAGCTAAGAGTTAAATTAAGTGATAATTGCAATTTATCAGTTAGAGAATTTGGTCTTGATTATATCTTGAATCAGTGGATGACATTAATTAATGCTTGAATAATGGACACGTGCAATTTCTGCTCGTGTCTTTTTTTCTTTTCAGTAAAAATATGCCATTGGTATGTATTTTCTTTAAGTGCATGTGCCTTTATTCTTTCGGTATGTTTATCATTAGAATGATAAATAGGAGGGTTCTTTCTCTTTATTGAAAGC
>BAHV02000006.1:0-113744 GCA_000508965.1 Clostridiales bacterium VE202-08 | reverse complement strand
TGTAATAGGTCGAGAGTCGTATGGCTCTCGTGGATTGAAATAGATAATAATCTCCGTCACAGATCTCATGCTCGCGTCGAGAGTCGTATGGCTCTCGTGGATTGAAATGCCAGATCGACTTCATCTTCTGCCGGCAATGGCGTCGAGAGTCGTATGGCTCTCGTGGATTGAAATTAAAATATCAGGGTTATGAGTCATGCATTCTTCCCGTCGAGAGTCGTATGGCTCTCGTGGATTGAAATCTACTGGTTATGGTTATTATATAGCGGTAATCGGTCGAGAGTCGTGTGGCTCTCTCATGTATAACATTCATGAACACTAGACAATGCCTAAATGATTTAAAAAGAGACTTCTCATACTATTGATACATCCAATAGTTTTAAAATCTCCTTTCCATTTTACCTATTCATGAATAAAAACACTACATCTAATTATACTTCCAATATTCTTAAACAATACCTGTTCCCGCCTACATTTTTAGCCTCATACATGGCCTCGTCAGCAGACTTAAAAAGTCTTTCAAAGCTCACTTTTTGTGAAATTACACTAATGCCTACACTGGCGCTCACTTGACATTCACCAGCTATACTTTGAATACTTTTCATTATATTGTCAGTTTTTTCATTCAAATACTCCATTGACAAAATATTCTTCATAAAAACACTAAATTCATCTCCCCCAATTCTACCCACATAATCATTTTCACGTAAATTCTTTTTAATCGCCTCTACAATTTGTATCAATACTTGATCTCCATAATAATGTCCCATTGTATCATTAATAATTTTAAACTTATCAATATCAATGATGAATAACGCCATATATTGATTCAAATGCATCATATCCAGCTCAGCCTTAACATAATTAGTAAAAGCATTTTTATTAAGTACACGCGTAAATTCCTCAAGCTCCATATTCTTCCTTAATTTTTCATTAGTCTGTAAAATAATTTTTTGCTCATAAACAATTTTCTCCATATTAATATTAGTCATCAATGTAGACTTCATTTCCGCTTTCCAAACTTCATCCTCCTTTTTCTTTGCCTGATAATATGACAGCAGAGCATCCTTTAATTGATCATCTGCAAAACGTATACTATATTGTATATAATACTCTAATAATCTTGATGTCCGTTTATACTCCGGATATTTTTTAATATATATATTCAGCTGTTCCAATAAAACATGGCTGATACTTTCGAATCCTGCATCAACACTCAATCGAAATATTTGAGCCATATTCTTATACGTGTGCAGCTGATCGGCATCCAAACTGCCATAGTTCAAAAAGTCATAAATGCAATTCATCATAGATTGATAATCTCGATTGTAGTAGGCTTCATAAATCTGATACAAATAATAATCATTCTCAACAGTATAATCGGTAAATTGTTCTCTATATACATTAAGATAGCCTTTCCAACGTTCATACTCATCCAGCTTTCTAAGATGCAGACTGCATCCTAATAAATTGATAAGATTATAGCCATCATTCCTGTTTACGCTTTTCGTATCCCGGATACCTCTTTCTTTGAAGCTTTCTAGAAAATACTCATAGGCGATATCATAATATTCCAAGTCATAAAACAATACTCCTAAATTATTTGTTATATTGAACGTATAGCGGACAATTTTATTAGCCTTGGCTTCATAATAAGCCTTCAGCATATACTGCACTGAATTAATTTCATCACCGACAGTACCATAAACCATACCAATTAGATTATATAGCTGAATCAGAAAAAAATGTTCAGAAATAATTTTGCCAAATGTTACACCCTCAATAGCAAAAGAAAGTGATTTTTGATAATTTCCGCAATTAAAATAATAATTAGCAATATGATAACAGGCAATAGTCATATAATAATCATTATGATCTTTCTCAGCAATTTCTTTTAATTGCTGAGCCAATAGAAAAATGGCTTCCAAATCTCTGGATAACCGAAATTTTTCTATTTCTTCTGCGAT
The DNA here is from genome assembly GCA_000508965.1 of Clostridiales bacterium VE202-08. Lineage (GTDB taxonomy): Bacteria > Bacillota_I > Bacilli_A > Erysipelotrichales > Erysipelotrichaceae > Dielma. The sequence continues at coordinate 111,777 of BAHV02000006.1, read as the reverse complement.
TTTCTGCATCTCTTTTAACATATTATTATCATAACATAAATTATATTGAATTGGTATTTAAGCGGTAAAATAAAGCAAAAATCCTCTGATTGGATGAGCTTAATCTACTAATCAAATAATATATTCTTCACTGCTGTTCAAGATTTTATTTATAAATATTGCATGATATCACTTAAATGCAATTACTCAAATGGGTGTGAGCGTTAAATGTCAAAAAACGTTTTTTCACTGAATTTTTTTGAAAAAGGATCATCACGTCATATACTCGAAAATTCGATAAAAGCATAAAAAGAGACTTACTGCTGAATGTATTCAATGACTGCTGCAATATTTTCTTAATATAGCCATCAGTTCTCAAATATGCAGAGTATTGCTGTTGCTGCAGCTAGTATTATCATACAATAAGCATATATATGGAGCTAACCCTAACTCGTTTTGCCATAAATTCATAAGAAGTTTCACAGTTAAACAGATTTTTTTATAATTAATTATCTTTAAAACATTCACCGCAATTCTTTATTATACTGAAAAGCAGTACGTGAAAGATTGGTTAAATAATAGATTAAATGAAGCAAATAGTATGTAACACAAATTAAGCGGATAAGATTTACTACAGCTGTATGTATATTTTTAAACTTCCTGCACCTATGCTAAAAGATCGTAGCTTCAATGCTTCCGCAACAATATATACTCTTGATATCAACTGCATAATACGCTAAAATAAAGGTGTAGAATAACCCTTTTACGAATACTGTGAATTTAATTTTGACGACAAATTGAGTGCCTGTTAACATAAAAATATGTACACTGGGGATTCCACATCATGGTTTCATTAAGTATGCTATTGGATGCTATAATCAATTCATATAATAGCAATGCTATATAAAGAGGTGTTACAAATGGCTAGAGAAGCTGTATCAAAATTAAAAAAAATTTATAATAATGCAATGTTAACAAATAAATCATACGCAATGATTAACATGAATATAAAAAAATTTCGCTATATGAACTATATTTATGGCAAAAAAAATTCAGATAAAATTTTACGCGATCTTGAAAAGCTAATAAAAACATTTCTAAAAGATGATGAAATGGTTGTACGCAGAGAAGCAGATGACTTTATTTTGTTAATTTCTTATAAATCAGAAATAGATCTTGAAAGAAAATGGCTTTATGAACTAGTGGACTTGATTTTTGATATCGACAATAAGTTTATCTATCATAATATCTATACCTCCTTTGGTATTTACTTTATCGAAAGCAAAGATGTAGATTTTGATGAAGCTTTTGACAAAGCTCAATTTTGCCGATTGATGTGTGAGAGTCTGGACCGCAGAGTGTTCAGCTATGAGATTTATAACCCGACCACTTATGACAAATACATGCGAAATTGTTATTTAGAGGAATATACGGCAAAAGCTAAGGATCAGGGTATGTATCGCGTATACATTCAGCCAAAGATTGAACTTAAGACAGGAAAGATTATTGGCGGTGAAGCTTTAGTGAGGCTGCAGGACAAAGATCTATTACTGCCAGCCGCTGAATTCATACCCATTCTCAATAAGAATGGTTTTATTCGTATAATTGATGCTTATATATTCAAAACGGTTGTCGAGGCTTTGAAAGCACGAGATAGATTAAAAAAGAAAATAGTCACAATCAGTTTCAATATTTCCGATTCTTTTTTCAAAGATAAATATTACATCAACGAATATGTAAACACTATTAAAGAGAACCAAATAGACACACGTTTCCTTGAAATTGAATTTATGGAGAATATAAACATCCACAAAGATGTCTTAAAAGAAAATATTCAACTCTTTCATGATATGGGATTTTCTTGTTCTCTTGATGATTTCGGAAATGGCTTTTCAAATTTCGAAATATTGAAAGAATGCGATCTAGATATTGTAAAAATTGATCGCTGCTTCTTTATAGAAGAATTAAGTGATTTAAATAAGAAAATATTGAAAACGATTGTTGATCTAATAAAAAGCATCAATATGAAAGTTATAGCCGAAGGTGTCGAAAGAAAAGAAGATGTTGAATTTCTTACCGAAATTGGCTGTGATGCCGTTCAAGGCTTCTACTTCTATAAACCCCTGCCAATGGAAGAATTTTTTGCCTTACTCGATAATCAATAAGATTGTATTTAAAGCTGTTAAAATTGAAACTGAATATTCTAAAAGATCATTAATATTACAAGAAGATGCTTTGCAGTAGTAGGGGCAGTAAATACATGCTTTATCATTTTCTATATTATTAATGTTTTTTTTATTTCTTTATTTTTCCACTTATTACTTTTTTATAAATAATATTCACTACTTTATCTAAATCTTTTATTCAGTACAATTTCACATTCTGCATTCTTTATAATCCTTTATAAACAACGCTATTCATCGTTATGATTCATATACTTTCATTGATCCTGACACATAAATCTGTTAATGTCTTGATTTTTCATAATACAATAAAAAACATGAGAACAGCTATAGACCGGCTGATTCAATGTCTCTTTAATTATCTATTGTCCGGCTATCAGATATAAAATCATGTTATAGACTCTTATTTAAAATATTGCTTAATACGTAACTTTTTGGCATTATACAATTGTTCATCAGCCTGTTCAAGCAATAATTTCAAATTTTTATCACTCTGTCTGCTGATTGCATAACCATATGATATTGTTAAAATACAACCTATTTTTGACCCTTTATGAGGTATCTGCTTCTGTTTAATATCATTCAAGAGAGAATTCATAATATCGCAAACTGCTTTTTCTGATTGATTAATAAAAATGACAGAAAATTCATCACCGCCATAGCGGTAAAATTGCACAGCGCCTTCTTTTTGATATAAATTCATGCAGTTACCTATATCAATCAATACCTTATCTCCCATCAAATGTCCATATATATCATTATACTCTTTGAAGTAATCAACATCGACCATAGCCACGGCAGCTGATTCTACCTTCTTTAAATTAAACTCAGCTATATCATTATTAAAACATCGGCGATTAGCGACGTTAGTAAGTTCATCTGTATTCATCAATTTTTCAAGCAGCTCGTTTTCTCGTTCTAATGACACTTGTTTTTCTTTTGTTTGATACAATTCCATAGCAGCAGTAAGACCGCTGCTATTATCTTCCATATCAGTATCCTCAATGGTAAGTATAATATTATAAAATTCTCGATACGCTTTCAGTAATTCATCTTTGGTACCGAATTTTTCATAATAACTGACAATCAGTTTCTGCAATTCTCGTCTTGATTTAATATCTTCTTCGTCTTCAATAGCATTTAATATCTTTAATAATTCGTATGAATAATTTTTCTCATCAATTTCCAGCATGATTGAACAGATATTCTTTAAAATTTGATAAACAATCAATCGATTTTCCACTTTTTCCTGTTCAATTAAAATCTCATCCATGATTTCATTTAAGGAGGCTCCTTCATGAAAGCGAAGTTCCATTAATCTGCAAAACAGGAGAAGTAAATGCATTGACTCGACAAACTCACTTTCTTTTATTAATTCAAAGCAAGCAAGATGCTTCTGCAATGCTTCTTTTTGCTTTAATTTATATTCACAATTACATAGATTAGACAGAACAACCGCTTTAGAATAGCCTGAGTTCTGATTCATTGTATCCAGTAATTGATAGCATTTTTCATAGTAATGTATTGCTTCAGTATAATTCCTTTTCATATCAAAACAAGTAGCAATGTTGTTATATGCACTAGACATTGATATTTTATTAAGACATGCCTCAGATGCATCCAGCGATTTAAGATAAAATCCTAAAGCCTTGATTTCTTCATAGCTCGAATTATAATACATTCCATAAAAATTATAAATCCTAGCAAGTAAATCATTATAATGCTTTGATTCGCATAATTTTCTTGCACGTTCTAAATAGCGTAAGCACTCTTTATTTTTCTTTGAAGCAATATAATAATCACTGATAAAAGTATATGAATAGGCCAATGCATATATATCATTAGTTAATTTTGCTTTTTCTGACAATATCATGCATAATTCATATTCTTTTTTTAAATCTACAAGGCGTACTTTCATAATTTCATCTTCTATCTTTTCAAGACTCCATCCTTCATGAAATTTATCCATAATATTATCTCCTGTTCACCTATATCACTATTATAATTGATTTATACATATATATCACGTAATACTTTAATCATTAAATGACCTATTTTTACTTTACTATATAAACAGCTGAAAGTAATATTAAAGATATAGAAAATTGAACATATTAACCGCACCGTATTTCAGCAATCATCTGATTCATCCTTTAACAAGTCTTAAGCTTGCTGAAAACGCAAAAAGACACAGGGTCATCGTAAAGATGTATCCTGTGCTTTTATTCTTCCCATATGTATACCCAAACATATTCTTAAAAATAAAGTGCAGTTTTACTGACACCTAATTTAACAGTCCTTGTGATTCTGAATGCATCATATAAAACATAACATCAAGTTTCATCATAAAAATAAAGTATAGTTTTTGAAAGCTTTTCCTTATATTAATATCAAATTGATTCTATGCTAATACTGTTTAATTGCAAACATGCTCTGAAATTTCTATGCTATTCACAATTTATACTCATGACTCTTCTTTTGAAAAACCGACCTCCTTTAGTTACTTTCTAACTTTTGGGGGTCGGTTTACTTAACAGTCATTTTTATGATTTATACGTCATTTCACAGCTTTCACAAGATTATCTGACGCATGTACTTCCTTTGCATCTAGAGATTCCCTTAAGAACCTCTTTGTGAGTTCCGCGGTCTGTATGATATTTACAGCTATTTGTTCTTCATATGTGGGAACAATAATACTTCACGAATCGTACTCTGATTAGTCAGCAGCATAACTGTACGGTCAATACCGATACCAACACCACCTGTAGGCGGCATTCCGTATTCCAAAGCTTCTACATAATCCGTATCCATTTCACTTGCTTCATCGTTACCAAGATTTTTTTCACGAACCTGCTTTTCAAAACGTTCACGCTGATCGATCGGATCATTTAATTCAGAGAATGCATTCGCATATTCCTTACCACAGATAAACAATTCATAACGATCTGTGAAACGAGGATCTTTCTCGCTCTTCTTAGCAAGCGGTGAAATTTCCACTGGATGTCCATATACATACGTCGGCTGAATCATTTTCTCTTCACAATATGTTTCAAAGAATAAATTAATAATATGACCCACACCTGTGTGATGCGCTTCAACCTCAATATGATGCTCCTTAGCCAAAGCCTTAGCTTCATCCAATGTCATTTCCTGCCAAAAATCGACGCCGCAAGCCTCTTTAATAGCATCCACCATATGTACACGTCTGAATGGCGCCTTCAATGATAACGCTGTGCCTTGATACTCAATTTCCGTCGAGCCGCAGATTTTCACTGCCAAATCATTAAACAGACCTTCCACAAGATCCATCATGCCATTCAAATCTGAATAAGCCACATAAGCCTCAACTGTCGTAAATTCCGGATTATGCGTCGCATCCATACCTTCATTTCTAAACAGACGGCCAATTTCATATACACCTTCTAAACCACCGACAATCAAACGCTTTAATGGCAGCTCAGTCGCAATACGCAGATAGAAATCCATATCCAACGTATTATGATGAGTTACAAACGGACGCGCCGCGGCACCGCCCAAAATAGGCTGCAGCACCGGTGTTTCAACTTCCACAAGGCCTTGATTGTCCAGATAATTTTGGATAGCTCGAATGATTTTTGGACGTGTCAAAGCGATTTTCTTAGAAGCTTCATTTACGATCAAATCAACATAACGTCTTCTGAAACGCTCCTCGACATCCTGCAGACCGTGGAATTTCTCAGGCAGCGGGCGCAATGCCTTAACCAGATGCGTATACACCTCAGCCTTAATCGTCAATTCACCATGATTCGTCTTCATCAAAGTACCTTCAATGCCTACGATGTCACCTAAGTCACCTTTTTTAAAGATTTCAAATGCTTCTTCACCGATGGCATCCTTACGCACATAAATCTGAATCTGTCCGTCAATATCCTGAATATGCATAAAACCAACTTTACCTTGATTTCTGCGTGTCATGATACGGCCGGCAATCTTCACCTTTAAATTTAGCTCTTCCAGCTCTTCCTTTTCACAATGTTCATACTTACTCTTCAATTCACCTGATTTATAAGTACGATCATAACGTTCTCCGAAAGGCTTGATTCCCCTTTCTTCCAACCACTTCAGTTTTTCTCTTCTGACTGCTTCTTGTTCAGTCAGTGAGAGTGTTGTTTCATTGTTTTGTTCCATATGTTTTTCCTACCTATCTAACCATTTCCACTCATCATTTATGAGCGACTGTTTATAATTCTCTAATATTATAACAAATTCTTTGTAAGTAGTCATTTGTGAAATGCAATCTTTTACACGATGACTGTATTTTAAGCCCTTCATATACCAAGAAGCATGGCCGCGCATCTCTTTCATGCCAACATTTTCACCTTTTAACGTAATTAGTGACTGTGCATGCTGCCTTGCTAATTCAAACTTTTCATCAATATCAGAATCATCCAACAATTCTCCTGTCTGAAGATAATGAGCTGTCTGCCGGATCAGCCATGGATCACCAAGTATACCTCTGCCGATCATCACCGCATCCGCACCTGTCTCTTCCAACATCTGTTTCGCAAGCTGCGGCGAAGTCACATCGCCATTTCCCATCACGGGTATGGATACCGCATCCTTTACCGCTTTAATGATACGCCAGTCCGCTTTGCCTTCATACATCTGCTTGCGGGTACGCCCATGTACCGCTAAAGCACTGGCACCGGCATCCTGCATCATCAACGCAAATTCAACAGCATTCACTGAATCCTTATCCCAACCCGAGCGCATTTTTACCGTAACTGGTTTCTGCACATGCTTAACTATTTCACGCACAATCTTAGCCGCCTGTTCAGGATCTTTCATTAATGCGCTGCCTGCATCACTTTTCACAATTTTATTAACCGGACAGCCCATGTTGATATCTAATATATCACAATCCGTCTGCGTATCTATAAATACCGCTGCCTGCACCATGCTTTCAATATCATGGCCAAACAGCTGCATTGTCAAAGGATGCTCATCCTCATTCACCTGTGTCATACCGATCGTTTTCGTATTTGAATAGCAGATTGCTTTATCAGATACCATTTCAGTATAAATCAAACCGGCTCCGAACTTCTTACAGATACTGCGAAATGCCGGATTACTGATGCCCGCCATGGGAGCAATAACGATTTGATTATCAATGGATATGTTTCTGATCTTCCACATGTTTCGTTCCTACTGATTCATAAAAATTTTCTAAGTCTATCAGCTCATCCTCACTGAAGGTATAATGCTCATTGCACCAATGACAAGTGATTTCACAGCCATGATCCTCTTCAATGAGTTTACGGCGTTCTTCCTTGCTTAATGTCAGCAAGGCCCGCTTCATTGTTGTTTTTGAACAGCTGCATGTGAAACGGATTGGCTGCTTCTCAAGAATTTCAATATCATCAAAATATTGATGAAGGATTACCTCAGGACTATTTCCTTCATGAATCAAGGCCGACATTGGTTTCAGCTGGTTGACAATCGCTTCTACCTTCTCAATATCTTCCTCACTCGCATCCGGCAGCATCTGAATCAGCAGACCGCCAGCCGCGATCACTGAATTATCCGTATCTACAAGTACGCCGAGACTGACCGCTGAAGGTGTCTGTTCGCTGACAGTGAAATAATATGCGAAATCATCACCGATTTCCCCTGTCTGCAGATTCACGGTGCCGGCAAAATCATCCTTCATTCCTAAATCACGGATAACTTTCAGAGTTCCTTCTTTACCAACTGCAATACCCACTGCCAGCTTACCCGTATCATTGTAGGTCATATGCACATGCGGATCACTGATAAAACCGCGCACATTACCATCTGGAAAACAATCTACCAAAATGGTTCCGATCGGACCGCCGCCATTGATTTGAATTGTCAGCTTCTCATCCTTATTCTTCTGCATACTGCCCATGATTGAACCCATCGTCAAAACACGGCCTAAAGCCGCTGCCGCTGTTGGCCAGCAGTCATGACGTTTTCTCGCCTCTTCGCACAGATTGGTTGAAGCGGCAATTATCACACGCACATGGCCCTCACAAGCCAGTGCTTTTATCAAAGTATCTTCCATACATTCACTTCCTTTTCCTTTATCTCAATTACAGACAAAAGGTGCCTGCGCACCTTTATGATTTATTCTTCTGTGTCTTTAGGAGCAACAGGATCCTTATCTACACCCTCTTCAACCTTAACCGGTCCTTCCGGCTCATCAGTTGGTGTAGTAATCATCGTCTCTTCATCGATTTCGATGTTTTCAACATTTGGTACATGATCCAGACTGTCAACAACCTCACTCTGTTCACTTACCTCAGTAGACGGTTTCTCATCAAGATTTTCTTTCACAGGAGCACTAACCTTTCCGTAGTTAACCAGATTCATGATTTGCTCATTCGTCAGTGTTTCCTCTTCAAGCAGCGTATTAGCAATCAAATCAAGCAGAGCGCGGTTTTCCTGAATAATCAGTTTTGCACGTTCATAGCACTCATTGATGATATTGCGCACTTCCTTATCGATTTCATAAGCGATTTCACCTGAATAGTTACTGCCGCTTGTGTAATCACGGCCAAGGAATACATTGCCGCTGCCATCATCATACTGAATCGGCCCCAGCTTGCTCATACCATAGGAACGCACCATCATCTTAGCAATCTTCGTCGCTTCCTGAATATCATTGCTGGCACCGGCGCTGATTTCATTAAATACTAATTCTTCAGCAACACGGCCGCCCAAATAGCCAGTGATTTTGGCTAAGAAGTCTGTCTTTGTCGGCATCATCTTCTCTTCTTTTGGTGTCATCAAGTTATAGCCGCCGGCATTGCCGCGAGGAATAATCGTAACTTTTTGAACAATATTTGCATTCTCCAGTTTTAACCCGATAATAGCATGCCCCGTTTCATGATAGGCAACCAATTTCTTTTCACTTGGTGTATAAGTTTTTGATTTCTTTGCCGGCCCCATCATTACGCGGTCGATTGCTTCATCAAGATCATCCATCGTAATCATCTTGCGGTCATCACGAACAGCCAGAATAGCGCCTTCATTTAATACGTTCTCAAGATCTGCACCTGAGAAGCCCGGGCAGCGCTTCGCAAGATTTTCAAGACTGACATTCGGTGCCAGTTTTTTATTTCTCGCATGAACTTCAAGAATTTCCGTACGCCCTTTTTTATCAGGCAGGCTAACTGTAATCTGACGGTCAAAACGGCCAGAACGCAGCAGTGCCGGGTCAAGAACATCCGGACGGTTGGTGGCGGCGATAATTACAATACCCTTATTTTCACCGATACCATCCATTTCAACAAGCAGCTGATTCAGTGTCTGTTCACGTTCATCATTGCCGCCGCCCATACCAGCTCCGCGCTGACGGCCTACCGCATCAATTTCATCGATAAATACGATACAAGGCGCTGTCTGCTGAGCCTTTTTAAACATATCGCGGACACGGCTCGCACCAGTACCGACAAACATCTCAACAAAATCAGAACCTGAAATCGAGAAGAACGGTACATCAGCTTCACCGGCAACCGCCTTTGCCAATAATGTTTTACCAGTTCCAGGAGGCCCTACCATCAGTACACCCTTTGGAATACGGGCACCCATATCAGCAAATTTCTTTGGACTCTTCAAATAATCAATAATTTCTTTAACTTCTTCTTTTTCTTCATCACAGCCAGCAACATCCTTAAAGCGAACCTTGATGTTCCCTTCAATTTTAGCTTTTGACTTCGTGAACTCAAACGCCTGTTTATTACCACCGGCATTCATTTTAGAAAATAAAAATACAGTGGCACCGATCAGAATTACCAACGGCACAATATTCAGCAGCGCATCTAACCAATAATTACTTTCGTTAGGATCAGTAATCGTAATCTTGTTCGCCTGCTGACCATCAGCGCCAGTACCCTCATCAAGTACCTGCTTCGCCCATGCTAAATTCTCATCAGTATTTGGAATACTTGCTGAGAACGCAACCTTTTGATCGCCATCATAATAATAACCGCTGATATCCAACTTAACTCTGCCAATTGAAATGTTCGTATCACCGAAATTCATTTTCTCCGCGCGGGCTACAAACTCATTATAAGCAAAACGTGTTGTATTGCTTGTTGAAGAATAGCTCAGCAAACTAGAGAAAACCAGCAATATTAATAAATACGGTATTATATTAATAAAACGCTTTTTCTTCATTGTTAACCTCCTTTACTACTTTCTTTTTTATTGATAAACTTCATCCTTTAATACACCGACATATGGTAAAGTACGATATTTCTGATCATAATCCAAACCAAAACCAACAACAAACTCATTCGGTACTACAAAGCCGACATAATCAGCTTCAATTTCTACCGTACGACGGTCTGGCTTATCAAGCAGGGATACTACTTTAACATCACTGGCTCCTTTATTTTTCAACAGGCGTGTCACTTCTTTTAAAGTTCTTCCTGTATCAATAATATCTTCAACAAGTAAAACCGGGATGCCTTTCACTGAACTGCTTAAATCCATGTTCACTTTTACATCACCGATTGACTCGGTTCCTTCGTAGCTAGATACATCCATAAAATCGATGCAAACATCTAAATCGATGTGTTTGATCAGTTCTGCCAGAAAAGGCACAGAACCTTTTAATAAACCTACTACCAGCGGTAATTCCTCAGCACAAGTATAGTCCTCAGAAATCTGTTTGCCAAGCTCTTTGCTTCTGGCAATGATTTGGTCTTCACTCACTAGTATTTTCTTCATATCCTGATGCATACCAAAAACTCCTCCTAAAAGTATATGTTCTATTTTATCACAAATACATTCGGTTTGTTAGTAAAATGTGCAACTTCACAGCCGATTTCAGGCACTAAAATCACATTTCCCACACGATTCACAACAACCGGCCAGCATTTACGTTCTTTATGTGATTTTTTGCGGTCAATAAACCATCGATTCAGCTTTTTAGTACCCAGCCGCAGTACAATTTCATCACCTGGCAGCGGTGAACGGATCGTCAGCGGCCAATCATTTTCAGCAACACTTACCGCCTGCAGAGAAGTTCCCTGCGCTGATACTTTAAACCACGGAGTGTCTAAAGATTCGAATTTTTCAAGAGTGTAACTGTATGTGAGCTGCTCATCGACTACGTTCAAAAAGCCATAGTCACAATATAACCGTTTGTTGTCCGGCAGATCAGCACACCAGTTGCCGTTTTTGCTCATCCGCTGAAACAAGCGTTCAATAAATGCCTGACTATGATTTTTTCCGCCATTATTCAGCATCAGCCATTGCCGCAAAATATTATCACGGTCAGCTCTTGTCAGCAGAGCATGGACTGCCAGATACTCGCCCGCCTGTTGCGCTGCCTGCCTTGCCGCTTGATCCAGCTGCCGCTTTTCTTCATTCATTATCTGGATTTGCTTGGCTAGCGCCTGCTTTTCCTCAAGGCTCATTTTTTCCACAATCTGATGACGGACGCGATTGCGCGTATAATCATCAGTGAAATTACTCTCATCATCACCATAGGATATGTGATGCTCAGCACAATAATCACGGCATGCCTGTTTGCTCATTGAAAGCAGCGGTCTGACAATCCGTAAGCCATCTATCACTGTTTCATAAGCCAAACCATAACACATCGGAATCTGCCGGCGTTCTTTTTGAATCAGATAGGTCTCAATCACATCATCCAGCTGATGAGCGACCAATACACCCTCACATTCGTATTTCATGACTAATTCTTTGAAGAAAGCATAACGAAAATCACGGGCATATGCCTGAAAGTTGCCCTTCCCTTCATAGTGTGAAAGCTTAACATAGCAGGGAATACCATACTGTTCACAGTAATCCTCAACAAGCTTCATATCACGCCATGCGCTGTCTCGTTTCTGATAATTAACATGCGCTGCAATCAGATCCATTTCAGCCTTAACGCATTGATCCAATAAAGTCATAGAATCACTGCCGCCGCTTACTGCCACAACCCATTTACCCTTCAGCATAACATCACCGCAAATATTATAGCATGTAAAATCGGCGCTGCCAGCAAAAGAACCCTTTTGTCAATTTATTTTAAGTAAATCAAAATAAAAATCAGAAGCTTATCGCCCCTGACCATATATTATTTAATTTGCGCCAGCAAAACAGTTGAATCATCATTTCTTTCCTTCTCCCTCAATATTTCCATCATTGCATCCACTTCCTCTTTAGCGCTGCCCAATCGTCTTTGATGAATCCAGCGATAAATTTCATCAACATAAATGCCGTCGCTGCTCATTAAGAACCAGTCGCCCTTTTCCACTTCCACATGGATTGAGTCTACCTCTATCGATGCCACGATGCCTACCGGCAAGGATGATCCATTGATTTCATATACCTCATCCGCTCGAATCAGATAAGTAGGACATGCCGCTGATTTGGAAACGGTCACTGTCTTTTTAAACCGATCAAAATTTAATACATCAAAAGTCGCGTAATTATCTGATAGAATTAATTTATTGATACAGCGTATAGCCTCAACCTGCGGGATATTACTGGCGATCATCCGCTGAAAAATAGCGGTAATACTCCTTGAGATTCTTGAAGCGGATTCGCCGCTGCCCATACCATCTGATATCATACAGAGAACAAAGCGAGAATAGCGAAAAATCGAAAAGCTGTCACCGCATGCCTGGCTGTCATGACGAATACTGTCAGCATAGGCATCAATCATAATTGGTGCTGATGAAATAAATGAATAATGAAAAAGCCCTGAGTAATTGCGGTTATTCTTCTTTTCTACCAGTTCCATGCGGGTTGGCAGCACATGATTCAATAAAGGCATCAGGGTAGCCTCTACCTCACTTCTCGGCAGTTCTTTTAATTCCAATTCTAAATAGATACAGCCCTCTTCATTTTCTTCAAGCAGACATGATACGACTTCAATCTTATAACCATCAAGGAAATCCAGCAGCTGATCCTTCCGCTTTTCCACATCAATCTGGTGTCTTGTGCAATTATTTGCGGTATAACTTAAAGCCTTAGCCATCGTCTCCAGCATCTCTGATTCAACTTCTGACAGACTCGCATAATAATCCGCCAGATTCTCAAAAATCACAGAAAAATTATTCAGCTGGCGATTCATTACCGCAATTCGATTCATATCACTCAATGCTATGCGTTCCATCATTCCCTTAAACGGTAATTCAGAAGTACGCAGCAGATCAAATAGCAGCAACAGTACCAAGCCCTGTACAATAGCAATAAAATCAAAGCCTTGAGCCGCAATACCTACTACCATTAACCCATTCATCGCCAGTGGCTGATCCTGGAGCAGACTTACCAACAATAAAAAGCCAAAGGCGATGGGCGTCATTACGCCTGGCATCAACATTTCTAAGTATAAATAAAACAAGATTGACACTGCCGGTTTAACACTCATCAGCATAAACACAAAAATTAATAATGCGAAATATTCCTGATTAAGTATTTGCATCAGCAGAAGTCCGGTTATAAAAATCAAACTGCCATAGACTGCGTCAGGCAGCTGCAGTTCCTTTCTGATCCAGCTGCAATCCTTATATGTATCCAAAGCCAGAATAAATTGTCCCAGCATCAGCACGATGATTTTTGAAACAGGCTCACTCATCGCATAAGCCACACCGCCGCTCATCAGCATCAAAAACCATGGCAGTGTTTTATAACTTGGCCTCTGCAAAAGCTGCATCACCAGCATCCATGCGCAGACACAGCCGCTTAATAAAACAATTTCGATCAACTGATCCGGATAAAAAAGCATGGTGCCGCCGATACATGCAATACTTAAAAGAATCATTTCCTTGCGCTTGCGCACATAAAAGAAGCTGAACAACAAAAGCAGCAGCCACCAGCTCTTTTCAATTGGCAGCGCTGAAAGCAGCAATCCGCTGATAAAAGCACAGCCGTCACCAGCTGTCAGCAGACGCTCCTTTGTCTTCTTCTGCATCAGTACTTTTTCACTCATATAGACACCTCTCTTGCCCTTATTCTAACGGTTACAAGACAAGTGTTTTGTCGAATTTCAGTCCAGCATAGAAGTTTTGAATTTTTCCTTTATCTCCTTAAATTTCCAGCCTGCAACATCTAAATGTGCCTTTACATCAATAATTCTCGCAGTATTAATAAATTTCGCATCATTTAAAAAGAGTACCGACTCCCGATTCATTCCTTCAATTTTACCTAACGGATATAAATATGTACCATCCTTGCCAAACGCTTTCTGATACGTCTGCGGATTACTGGTCATGGGAATTACCAGTGCTTTATAATGAACGATTGATAAGACTAAGCCAAAATGCTGATAACCGGCTTCATAAAGATAAGCCTGACCAAAATCAATATAACAGATGTCACCCGGATAAACCTGAAGTCCCATCGCTTTGCTGCTTTGAATATTCCGGCGAACATTATAATTCTTTTCACTGATCAGCCGCTGAACACTTTCCCGATAGCTGATTGATGAATATTCCTGTCGTTTCTCTTTGATGAACCAATTCCAAAGCTTATTCCACTCCTGTTTGATCAACGATTGATCCGAGGTTGTACAGACATCATAAAATGCTTCAATTTCTTTTACTTGCATTCAAATCTCCTCCTACCTCTTAATATGCTCAAAAATTGCTATTTCCTAACAATAAAATTATATTTATCTTCAAATGTTGCTTTTGCATACTTCAATGCGCTGAATCACACTTGATTAACAAAGGATGCTGCCAAACAAAAAAACGAAGATTGCTCCTCGTTTTAAATCATTTAATTATTAGAAATAGAATCCAGCTTATCGTGCAAAATTTCAATTGACTGATTGCCGATCAAAGTTTCTCTGACCTTCCCGTTACGAATGATAAAGATACTTGGCGTTCCTACAAAATCAATATCATATTGCTTCTTAAACGCTTCAAAATCAGCATATTCATAATGAATGACATCCTCGCCATTCACATTTTGAGTAATGACTTCTGTCTGTGGTTCAAGATCCAGTACAATTTCACGCACAATTAAATCTTCACGCTCAGCCAGATAACTATCTAAAGTCTTTACAAATGCCTGACAATGTGAACACCATGTCTGTGATACATAAATTACCTCATTCTTGCGTGAGCTATCCAGCAGACTCAGCACATCCTTCGCACTCATCGTTACCCGACGAAGTATTTCAGGCGTATCATCTTCACTGTCTGTATCAGTGGCATCGTTTGGGGTTGCGTCACTTTCCGTCGCATCAGATGGGGTTGCATCACTTGGTGTTGCGTCGCTTTCAGTGGCATCAGATGGGGTTGCATCGGTTCCGCTTGCATCATTTGGTGTTGCATCAGATGGGGTTGCGTCAGTTGGTGTTGCATCACTGCCAGTCGCATCGTTTGGTGTCGCATCACTTGGCGTAGTTACCTCAGGTTCCTTTGGCGGTACAACAACTGGCGGCGTCGGTTTGACAACTACCACCGGTTTCGGCTCGACAGTAACCGTTACACTGATTGATGTCTCATTGCGGCTTGCGTCCTTAAGTGTGAAAGTTACCAGCTGTTCACCGGCAATCGACGGATCAAGTCCCTCTGCCTTAATGGAATTGTACAATGTATTTTCATCTGTTGCATTATCACTGACAGTCAGCTGGATACGGTTATACATTTCACGGTCCCAGATAATGTTTTCATACTGTTCAATCGTAAATGGTTCGACATGAATCGTCGGATTTTCAACGTCGATAACTTTTACCTTCAGCGGATAACCACTGCCATTATAAAGTACATCAATTGTGTATTCACCAACCTTATCAAGATTCAATTCATCTCTGCGGATATCAAGTTCAATATCTTCTGAACAGACCATGTTGTTGCAGTTCACATATTGCAGAATCTTTGCATCCAGCAATTCATCATGAACATTCACCGTAATCATATCCGTAGTCAGTGAAATCGTAATCTCTTTACTGCAGCCCGCAGCCAACAATAAGGTTAAGCATAAACAGCAGATTTTCTTCATTGTCCTCCTCCTTTCAGAAAAAGGGCTGATGTCAGCCCCTGAAGTTTTTATTCTTTATCTTTTGTTTCTTCAGCAACCGGTGCTTTTTTCTTAAATATCATATCAACCAAAGATGTTAACGGATGATAAGATGCAGAAATCATATGTGACTTTTCAAGGAAAACCTCTACAACGATTGCCATGATAAATAAACACAGCAGGCCTAATGCCCGATTCAGTATGTAGAGATAAGCAGCGACGCCAAAGCTCGCGGTAACCGCATATAGAATTAATACTGTATTTCGATGTCCGAAACGGCGCATCAGCACATGATGCAGATGATTCTTATCCGCCTCATCAAAGCGTTTGCCGCTCAATTTACGTCTTACGATAGCACTCAGTGTATCGACGATTGGTACCGCGCACAGCAAAATCGGCAGTCCCAGCGTAATAAAGGTTGAACTCTTAAAGCCCATTAAACCAATCGCGGAAACCATGAAGCCTAAAAAGAGAGCTCCGCAGTCTCCCATAAAAATGGAAGCAGGGTAAGAGTTAAACAACAGAAATCCGAGTATCGAACCGGCCAAAATCAGCGCCATCGTACAAATATCTGTTCTGCCGTCAATAGTTGACAGAGAAGCGACAACAATCATAATGATCACACAGATACCGCCGGCTAAACCATCAAGACCATCAATCAGATTGATTGCATTGGTAATGCCGGTAATCCAGAAAAAAGTAACGATAAAAGATACAATACCCATATCAATGACAATGCCTAACGGCAGATAAATCTTATCCAGCATCACATTTCCATAAAACATCAGCAGCATCGCTGCGACGATTTGAAAAGCAAATTTCTTCTTCGGTGACAGATTAACCAGATCATCAATCAATCCACCGATAAACATTACTGTTCCGCCAAGCAGAACACCGCGGATTTGAACATCCGCTTTCATAAAGATCGCCATGGAGATAATAAAAGCTACATAAATAGCCACACCGCCAATACGCGCAATGATTTTCGTGTGAATTGTCCGCTCGTTCATTTCTGCGTACGCCTTAAGATCTTTCGCGATCCACTTAATGATCGGCGTCGCAATTGTTGCTATAACAAAAGGAACAAGCAAGTACAAGATCCATTGCATACTGCCACCTCAATTCTCTTTAACGAACCAAATGCAAGTTTTCCAATAGAATTCCTGTACCTTCGGCAACACAGCGCAGAGCATTTTCAGCTACATAAACCGGAATATGTAATTCATTACGTAATAATTCATCAATACCATGAAGCAGGGCACCGCCGCCGGTTAAAACAATACCGCGGGTAACAATATCACTGGATAATTCAGGCGGCGTCTGTTCTAAGACAGTACGGCACGCGCGCACGACATTCTGAAGATTCTCACGCATTGCAGATTCAATTTCCTCAGATACGAGAGTAATTGAAGTAGGCAGACCTGTTACTAAGTCACGGCCGCTGACTTCCATCGTCTCAGAACGTGAACCCTTCCAAGCAGTACCGATCTGCTTTTTGATTTCTTCAGCCGTACGATCACCAATCAGCAGCTTCTTTTCATCTTTTACATACTTGATAATATCACGGTCAAAGGTATCACCGGCAACCTTTAAAGAGGTTGAGCTTACAATTTCACCTAAGGAGAGAACGGCTACATCAGTAGTACCGCCGCCGATATCTAAAACCATATTACCGCTAGGTTTAGAAATATCCAAACCGGCACCTACGGCCGCAACTTTAGGCTCTTCTTCAATATATACTTTCTTCGCACCGGCACGGTAAGCACAGTCACGAATCGCATTTCGTTCTACTGAGGTAATATTACTCGGACAGCAAATCAAAATCGTTGGACGCTGAAACATACCTTTCAGCGACAATTTCTTCAAGAAAAAATTCAGCATGATTTCAGTTACTTCGAAATCAGCAATAACACCATCCTTCAGCGGACGGATAGCCAATACACGGCCTGGGGTTCTGCCCAGCATATCCTTGGCGTCCTGGCCAGCCGCCAGACATTTCTTAGTTTCAGCATCTATAGCAACAACGGAAGGTTCATCAATGACAATACCTTCACCTTTTACGTAGATTAATAAATTGGCCGTACCTAAGTCGATACCAACCTCTTTTGTGAATAACATAACAGGTCTCCTCCATTCATAAAATTTTTACAATTAGCATTACCATTATAACACATTTCGTTGATTTATAAAGTGAATTTCATTATCAAATTAAAATAGTACCCGGCAGGTACTATTGAAGTTTAAAAACACTTTTTGGGTCGACAATTTTCCCATCTTTTTCCACAATTAAGTGTAAATGATTTCCCAACTGAGGGTTGTAAACATTCTTTCCTGCTGTTGATAAGACATCGCCCTGCTTCACAGAATCACCCTTCTGCAGCTTCATATCACTGAGACTTTGATAAGTGATTTTTAAATTATCACTTTGGATTGTCACTGAATAGCCCAGCAGCGGATCTTCTTTCACATCCACAACTTCCCCGCTAAGTGCAGCCGTAACATCAAAAGCTTCATCGTTATATACGACATCGATACCCTGTGACGGCCGGAATACGCCTTCAAATTCCACGACTTTAGGAATATCTCCCTCTTTGCCGTCAAAATAATCAATAGCGATTACCGCCGCAACTGAATAAGGAAGCTGAATGCTTTCATCATCAGGCAGTTTAATCACCGGTACAGTTTCATTAAATACCAGTGTTTCCTCTCCTTGTTGCATCATTTTTTCACTCAGCAGAAAGACGCTGACACACAGTACGACCAGCAGACTTAAAATTAATGCTCTTCTTGTCTTATTTGACTTTTTTTCATAAGCAATCATTGTTTCACCTCATGCATGAGTATGCCCGCATGAAATTGAATTATACAAGGGTTGTCTTAATTTCCACATCTGTATAATAATGATGCAGAATTTCATCATAGGTATAGCCTGCCAAAGCCATTCCCTGCGCGCCATATTGACTCATGCCAATGCCATGACCGCTGCCATAAGTGATGAAGCGCAAACCATTCTCAATGCGTTCTATGGTGAAGCAGCTTGAAGCCAATCCCAGCAATTCACGGATCTGACGGCCAGTGTATTGCTGAGAACCGGCTTGCACAGTCTTTACATAACCATTGTCATAATATGAAAGAATCGCAAGCTGATTGCTGCCCAAAGCATTGATTAAAGTGCTGTCATCCACCTCTTTGCTTCTGGTAATATCCGCAGTTTCACTGTCCCACGGCGAAGCGACTGAACGCAGATAAGGAACTTCATTCTGCCAGTAATCCTGTGCATTCGTCGTTGCTGACATACATGAAGAAAAAAAGGCGGCGGTAATTGGTTCCCCCTGATAGACAAGGATTTGATTGGCAGTTTCTTCAACTGCTTGTTTTACTTTCTTATAATATTCATCATACTGATCAAGCCATTGACTTTTCAGCTGTTCATTATCTTTATATACCTGAGAAGCTGTCGTATCATCAACACTGTAACCTCTGGCACTGGCAAATGTTCGGGCAGCTACTGCCTGTGCCTTCAATGCTTCTAACTCAAAAGTAACTGGCATTTCTGAGGCTACTACACCGACCAGATATTCCTCAAGCGGCAAATCGACCTGTGTATTGCCGCGCATTACCGCTACGTACTGTACTGGTGAATCAACCGTTTCATTATTAATAGGCATATCAAGTCCATAATTAATCAGAACACCGGCCGCATGATTTACAGCTGCTGTCTGCGGATGAAATATCAGTAAAAATGTATAACCTAAAAAAAGCAGGATTGCGAAGCTTTTCATTATGATTTTCATATTGCACCTCAAAAAATTATATGCTTTACATAGCTTTTTATGAGAAATTCATAAAAACACACTTTTTTAATTAGATTGTGGTATGCTAATTGAGTAAAGAGGTGGCATATGAAACGTGCGTTTGTCTTAGCCGGCGGCGGTTCCAAGGGAGCCTATGAAATCGGTTTTTATAAAGCAATCCATGAGCTGGGAATCCAGCCTGATATCGTAACCGGCACTAGTATCGGTGCATTAATTGGCTGTATGATCGCTCAAAATGATTATGAAGAAGCAGTACGCTTGTGGGAGAATATGGACATCACCCAGGTGATGAATAACGGTATCTCTGTCAGTATGAATATTGATTCCTTAGTGACGCAGCGGAATCGTGTTGTCCCCTTCTTCAAACAATTTATTCATGACAAAGGGGCTGATATCACACCCCTGAAGGAAATGATTATAAGGCTCAGCGATCAAGAAAGACTGCTGGCATCACCGATTGATTTTGGCTTGGTGACCGTGGAATATCCATCGCTGAAGCCTGTTCAGATTACGAAGCATGAAATGGCGCCGGATACTTTAAAGGATTATCTGATTGCCAGCGCTTCCTGCTATCCGGCTTTCCCAGCCCATGTCATGGATGGCAAGGAATATGTAGACGGTGGTTATTATGATAATCTGCCGGTACGTCTGGCGTTGAAAATGGGGGCTGACGAACTTGTCCTTGTCGACTTGAATCATAAAAAAATTATCCATGAAGAATATCTGCACCGACCTAATATTAAATATATCATTCCAAGTCAGGATCTTGGTAATTTTCTTGACTTTGACCGTGTAAATCTCGACCGCCGTATCCAGCTTGGATATCTTGATACAATGAAAGCCTTTAATGCCTATGATGGATTTGTATACACATATGTACAGCGGCGTACCGATGCGGCAGCGATCCGTTTTTACAACCTGATTCTTGACATTGAAGCCGAGCTTAACGATGGCATGATCCGCAAAAAAGTAAAAGTATTTAATCCTCAGCCCTTAAGCGACGTTCTGCGAAATTATACCCGCAAACAGGCTTTGGCTATCAAGGATTATGAACATGCGGCAATGGAAATCTGTGCGCAGATTCTGGATATCGATGCAACACCTATTTATGAAATCAAGGAACTGAGGAAGCTGATCCGTTCTGAATTTTTGAAACAGCGCAGTAATACGGATGAGATTGTGGAAGGCATGCGCAACAAAAATCTGTCAACGGTAAAGATGCTGCTTAACAGCTTAAACAGCAAGCAGATTTTGAGTTTAATTGTTTCACAAATTATGAAATCAGAGACTTATCTCTTTGAACCGCGCTCTTTCTTCCCATTAATCGATAAAGAATATGCAGCAGCACTCTATCTTGCCAATATGAAATAAATAATTCTCACAGACAATATGGGTTTGGTATGCTGATATTTATGAAGATAAAGTAGCTTTATAGCCCTTATGTCTGTTATAATAAAGGATGGAAATAGAGGTAGAATTATGATCCAACTAATTTTTTCTGATTTAGAAAAAGCATTGTTAAACAATACATATGAAATATCAGCAGCTAATATTGATGCTGTTGAAGTAGCCCGCGCAAAGGGGAAGCGTTTTGTTATATTTACTCCGCGAAATGCACAGCGCATTCAGAATGCCTGTGAAAAGTCGCATATCAAATGTGATAAAATCTTGATGAACGGCGCAAAGGCAATTGATGAGAACGGTCATTTGTTACAGGAAATCTTTATGGATACCAAGGACGTGGCCGCTGCCGCTCAATTATTGATCAACGAACAGCTGATGTTTTTCTGTGATACGGATAAAGGCATTTACAGTCCCTATGATGAGAATCAGCTGAGCGAAGAATATGGTGAATTCATCATGAGTCAGCAGTTGAAAAAGAATAAGAAAACAGCCAAAGCGCTGATTCAAAACAACCATTTTTTTGACCGTCTGCATCAATTTGAAACTATTGATGAACTAACAAACCGCAAGGTATACCGCTTTGAAGTATTTGCGGCAAATCCGGCAAAAATCGGCGCAATTGAACATATGATCAAAGCGATGAGCGGCGTTGCTTTCCATGACTTAAACAAACATGAATTTACAATTACTGATAAGACTGCGACTTTTGATCAGATGATTTTAAAATTTATGAATGCGGTAAAAGTTACGGCAGGCGAAACTTTGATTATTTCCGGCTGTAAGGACAGCTTATCTTTATTTGAAGCTTATCCTAACTGCTGCGCGATTCAGGGCAGTGTACAAGAATTAATCAGCTGTGCTTCTTCGGTTGCACTGAATGCCTCTAAGGCTATCTACTTGACGATCAGCAATGACACAAAGGCTGAACGCGACCGTGACAATGCCCGGGAAGATGCCAAAATGGCACGGCGTGAAGCTGAAAAAGCAAGACGGCGCGCACAGTATAATGTCGATAATGGTATTGCCACAGAAGTAGATCTTGAACTTTTGAAACCAAAACCAAAAAGAGCGTTTTCTGAACGCAAACCATTCAGCGCTGATGATAAGAAACCATTCAGAAGAGATGGACGCAAACCTTTTAATCAAGACGATAAAAAATCATACAGCCGAGATGACAGAAAACCATTCAATCGCGATGATAAAAAGCCTTACCGCAAGGATGACAGAAAACCATATAATAAAGATGATAAAAAATCATTTAATAAAGAAGGTTATAAAAAGGATTTTCATAAGGATACTCCTAAGAAGTCCGAAACAGCTGCATTTAATAAACCTGCGAGACGTAAACCTCAAGGCAAATAAAATCATATAAAAAAGTATTCAGTACAAAGACTAATTGTCACTGCGCTGAATACTTTTTATTTATCAGGATTGCTTTCCCCCTAATGATTTAGTTATAACAGAAAAACAAAATAAATAACAGATTCAAATCAATAGTAAATAAACATGAAAATGTACTGCATATTACTTTTTAGCCAGTTTTTGATTATATTTTATCAAGGGTGGGGGATATCCGATGGATAAATTTGTAAATACCTAATATAATTGCATTAACATGAATTTAGTTCAAAAATAATAAAAGGAAAAATATATGAAAAAATTTCTCATTGCTTTAACGGTAAGCATTGTATCTTTAAACTCATTTGCAACATCAATTTTAGCAGAATCAGAAAGTGAAAGTATTGATTTTTATGTAATTGAAATGGACTTAAATAACAAAGAAGAGCAAACAATGATATATTCTGATGAAGATGGTAATAAACATACCGTTACTATGTCTGCTGATATGAGCGTAAGTCCATATGTAGATATAACAGTTCCTTATGGTGCATTTACTCGTTCCGTTTCTGATACTAATGATCTAATGACTATGAAATGCCTTATTAAAGGAACTAGCAATCCATATACTGCTTCGACAAGATTACGTATTATGTTAAAAAATAAAGAGAGTACTATATGTTAGATTTCTAGTTATAAGCACTGCAAATTGCTGCTATGATTTGTGTTATTATTATGAATAGTGTTTTGTATAAAATTCATCAACATTTAAAAGCAATCAGGTCTTGTCTGACAGATAGTAAAAATGATCTGAATTAGCTTTATCCCTATCGTTTCAGGCTATATAAAAGAGTATTCATTTTAGAAACATGACCGTTTTCTATATTGAATACTCTTTGTTTATCTAAATGCTTAAGCTTTAACTTTTATAAAATTTCCGCTTTTAGAAGTTGATAAACATCATTAAAAAATTAGCTGCCAAGCCGGCCAGCGCGAACGATAAGACAATCAGCAATGTCTGAACCTTTGCCGGTTTCTCTACCTGACAAAATTTATCGAATTTAATAGCACTCAGCGCATAAAAAGATATAACAAATGAAAACAGCGCGATGCACACACTTATAAATTTATATGACATAAAAAATCACTCCCTTATGGCTATTATACCATAGGAGAGTGTTTTTGACTAAATAATGCAGTTTTGAGTCTGCGGATCAAAGAAATGCGCTTTACTCAGATCCAATGCAATCTGCACTGTATCATGCGGTCTTGCTTCCAGCCGTGCCGCAACTTTCGCGACTAAACGCTGTTCGCCTGCCTTACCATGCAGAATGAATTCATGCCCCAGTAATTCACTGACCTCAACATAGAACTGCATGCTGCTTGATGGGTATGTCTCAGCGACGATGCCTTCACCATGAATATCTTCAGGACGAATACCAAACACCAATTCCTTGCCCTCATAATCTTTTAATGATTCAATAAACATTTCAGGCAGTTCGATGCGCTGACCATTGATGATAAAGCCTTTATTCTCATAACGGCCATTCAAGAAATTTGTAGCCGGTGAACCGACAAAGCCAGCGACGAACATATTAGCCGGATTGTTATAAATTTCCTTTGGCGTGCCAATCTGCTGGATATAGCCGCCCTTCATAACAACGATACGGGTAGCCATTGTCATCGCTTCAGTCTGATCATGGGTTACATATATGGTAGTGGCACCGATCCGCTCGTGTAATTTAATAATTTCACTGCGCATCTGTACACGCAGCTTCGCGTCTAGGTTACTTAATGGTTCGTCCATCAGGAAAACCTTCGCATTACGCACTATTGCACGCCCTAATGCTACACGCTGACGCTGACCGCCGGACAGTGCTTTCGGTTTACGGTCCAGATATTCTTCAATTTCCAAAATCTTCGCGGCATCGCGCACACGCTTGTCAATTTCATCCTTGCTGATCTTGCGCAGCTTTAAACCGAATGCCATGTTATCATAAACAGACATATGCGGATATAACGCATAAGATTGGAATACCATCGCAATATCACGATCTTTAGGTTCAACATCATTGACAACCTTGCCATCAATTGATAATTCCCCTGCCGTTATATCTTCTAATCCGGCAATCATACGTAATGTCGTTGATTTACCACAGCCTGACGGCCCTACAAAGACGATAAATTCTTTATCTTTAATATCTAAATTGAAATCAAATACAGCCTGTACATTGTTGTCATAGACTTTATCGATGTGTTTTAATGATAGTTCTGCCATGTTTCCACTCCTTATTTATATTTCCGGTTATAAACATACAATAAACCAAGCAAGCCTGCCAATCCTACAAGCATCATAACTAGGTTCATGCGGCTGATTGTTTTTTGACCAATAAAAATCAATGCAAGAAAGAAAACAAACAAGACTGTCATTACTATGTTTTTAGTTAAATTACTCATGGCTGATTTCCTTCCAGCTGATTTCACCCGGCTCTAAAGTCAGTTCAACGCTGTTTCCTTCCCCATCGTAAACCCTTGTTTTCTGATACTCATTTGTATTATTCAGAATTGCATATTTATTGATGGATGGATAAACATGCACTTCACAGAATAAATTATCAGCATACCATTTCTTAAAATCAGCTTCTTTATTGGCTGCATAATACATAGAACGCATCAACAGACGAGTATTTTGCTGACTGTATGGCAGACCGGCAATATAAACACAGCGTCCTTTTCCATAACTATGCGCAACCAAATTTACTTCATCCTTTGATTGAACGATAATCTCTGTATTTTCACTTAATGCGTAGATATTTTTCATCCCTTCCCCGAAATCAAATTCATCTACAATATCTTCAGTTATGAAATGCGACTTTACAACATCCTTAAAATATTTATCTGTATGCAGTGTGAAACCAAGCTCCTTATCAACACCTAACGCATCAGCAAGCTGGAAGAAATGACCGCCTTTCTCATAAGCCGAAGGTTCGCCGATACCGACAAAACCGCCGCCATTATAAATCCATTCACGCACCATGGATACCAGCTTACTGTCATTCCAGACACTGCCGCCTGAGAATGCCGTTTCCGCATCCCCTGCATTGATGATAACATCAATATCAGAAGGAATGCCCTGTTCCATTATATCAGAGAAGCTGATAAACTGCACATCTACACTGGCGCCGCTTAAGCTTTCCAGCATGCCATTATAGGAATAGATCTGTTTACAATATAAGCCATGCGCTACCATATATGGATGCCAGCTCCTCAATGCTCCCCAGCTGTTAAGGATAGCTATCTTCAAGCCGCAATAAGGTGTGACGCCTTGAATTGTATCATAAATCGTTCTGAATTCATCGCAGACTTTTTCAATATAATCTACGAATTTAGGAAACTTATAGGCCAGACTCAGATAACCGCCATATCCAATACGGTCAACCGGCTTACGCATGATCGCCCTTCTGGCATTCAGCCAATTGCGAATACCCTCCAATGTAGGATCATTGCCTTCATAGAATGTATCCGGAAAGAAATACGGTAAGAATCTGCCCTCATGTACCTTCACCCCAGGTATATCAGAAATTAATCGTAAGGTTGCACCATCTCCGACACTGCCAACCACTGCATCAAGACCGATCTGTGGAAAATACTTACCATACGGTTCTGTCCCAATCCAGTTATCGCCTAAAAACATCATAGCTTCTTTACCGGCTTCATGAACCAGATCAACCAATTCTTTAGCGCGGTCCTTTACAAAACGCTGCTGGAAGTCAATATAATCAAGATATTGCTTGCTTGGCACACAGAAGGTTGAGTTATAATAACCATTCTTAACGAAATCCTCAGCCTTTAAACGATACCCATATTCTTCTTCAAATGCCAGAATCGCTTCAGTGGAAACGCTGGCGCCATAACCGCACCAATCAACAAATTTCTCTTTAGCCAGATTATTGAAGATCAATGTGAAATGATAGAAGAAAGTAGTGAAACGTACCACATCCGTATTAGGGTTATCTTTCAGCCACTGCTTCAAATAATCTTTGACATATTTACGTGATGCCTGTTTCCTTACATCAAATGGAATTTCATGCGGCTTATCACCCCAATCATTCGTGATATGGTTATACATCTGCGTTGGATCCCAAATCAGATAAGCTAAAAATGATACAGTATATTCATGAAATGGTATACAATTTTCAACAATCACTGTATCTGTACTCTGATCAACATGCCATGAATCAGGGCTGATCAATTGATTCTCAGTACGGTCATAAACTTCCCACCATTGTTTTGGATCATGATCATAATCCGCTTTGACTTGCTGATCAAAATAATCTTTTAAAAATTGAATCTTCACAGTTGATTCTGCTGCCAGTGTATAACTGCTCATTAAGAATGCCTGCTGACATTCATCCATATGTTTATGTGCAAAGTCATTATGTCCGCGAGCTACAAAATATGTTGTATAGATTTTCGCGTCCAGTTCTTTTACATCATCACTTAATTTTGTACCGTCACTGTCACGAATTGCATCTGCCCCCCAGCGTTCAAGCAATTCTTTTGTCTGCGATAAAAAGTTACTTTCGCTTGGCAGCGTAACTCTGCCTTTTGATTTTGCCATTTGTGTGTCTCCTTAATCTTTTAAACCGCCAAGGCTCATACCTTGAGTCAGTTTCTTCTGTACCATGATGTATAAGATCAGCGTTGGCAGCATTACAATAACCAAGCCTGCATACATCTGTCCAAAATTAGTCGCTGTTTTCTGTACAGCCATCAAATTTTCCAAACCTACCGGTAATGTTTTCGGGCCGCTTGGCATTAATGTCAAAGCGATGATATATTCATTCCAAAAGGATAGAAAGTTAAATAATATTACCGTAATGATACTGGGTCTTGCCATCGGTATCATAATATCGGTCATCGTTTTAAAATAACCGCAGCCATCAATAAATGCCGCTTCCTCATAGGCTTTCGGCAATGTCTTGAAATAACCGCTCAGCAAATAAATTGTGAACGGCAGATGGGTAGCCGCATAAACAAGCGCCAGTATAAAACGATTGTTTAGGAAAAAGCCAGATCCGATCATGCCCTTTAAAAATTTATCAGCATCTAAAAGCATCAAGAAAATCGGTACAACAATGTAGTTTACATTGATAAACAAACCCGCCATAAATGCTGTATTTAAGAACTTTCGGCCTTTAAAATTAAAACGTGCGAGAACATAAGCCGCCGGCAGCGCCACTACCAGCATAATAATTAAAGCAATCCCGGTAACAATTACGGAGTTAATGAAATATTCACCCATATTTGCCTTTTGGAAAGCATCGATAAAATTCTGGAAATAGAAGCTTGCCGGCAATGTCCATGGATTGCCATAGAATTCAGCATTAGTTTTGATTGAAGCTAGGAAAACCCAGCCAACCGGTACCAGAATAACAACTGCCAGAGTAATCAAAGCCACATAGATAAAGGCTTTATATAAGGTATCAAGACCTATTGATTTTTTCTTTTTGTTCATGACACCCTCCTAAAATTCCAAAACATCACGTTCGGTGACTTTATTGACAATACCTGACAGGATAAATGAGAAGATAAAGACGATAACACCGATTGCCATACCATAACCATAGCTTGAATTTGTATAAGCCTGATTGTACATATAGCTTAGAAATACTTCCGTAGCACCGTTAGGACCGCCGCCGGTCATAATCTTAACAAACAGGAAGCTCAGGTTAATCGTTGAAATAATAAAGAATGTCAGTGTCGTACGTATGTTATCCCATACTAATGGCAGCGTAACTAAGAAGAATTGTTTCATTCTGCCAGCACCTTCAAGACTTGCCGCCTCATATAGATTCTCCGGAATACTGCTCATACTGGCCATATACATTACCATATAGTAACCGATAGCCTGCCAAACTAAGGCTGCCGCCAGAGAATAAAGGGCAATATTGCTGTTTCCCATCCACATCTGTTTCAATCCCGGCAAACTCAGCATATCAAATAAAGAATTCAGCAAGCCAGTTGTAGGATTATAGATAGCACCGAAGATTGCCGCAATAACAACAACACTCAGGATATTGGGAATATAGAATACAATTCTGAAGAAATTCTGTCCCTTGATTTTTTCACGGGATAAAATTGAAGCGAAAATAATTGCGAAGAATAAAGTGATAATCGTAACTACGACTACCAGCAGAATCGTGTTCTGCATGGCGCGCAGAAAGTTATCATCCTCAAATAATATTTTGAAATTATCAAACCATACGAATTTTTTATTATTAGACAGACCGCCCCATTTGAATAACGACATGTAGAATACATTAATTGTCGGTATAATCATGAAGATTGTCACTAAGATAATCGCAGGAGTCAGACAGCCGATGATAAACCGTCTTTTTGCTCTTCTTTTGTTCATGGTTCTCCTCCCTATTTAAAGAATAACGGTGAGTGACATTCACCCACCGTTTTTGAATCCTTAATCCGATTTATTTCAATGCAGCGTGGAATTTAACAAAAGCATCAGTTAATTGCGTTTGCCATTCTTCAACTGTAGTTGTACCTTCTAAGATCGTATCGATCGGACCAAATACTACAGGCTTTAATTCTAAGCCTTCGATTGAATCAGTAGCTGCGAAACCACCTAATGCAGGGAATGTATTCGGTGTTTCGTAAATGCTGTAAATCAGTTTGTTATCGCCGTCTAATTTCTCTACGATACCCTTAACTGGTTGAACGACGATTGAAGGAGCGCCTTCTTCTGTCTTGTTGTTCAGCATGATTTCGATAGCTTCATCAGAATACATGAATTTAATGAATTCTTTTGCTAATTCAGGATTAGCTGCTTCCTTTGGAACATACATTTGTTCAAAGAATGTGTAAGAATAACGAGCGCCGCCTTCTTCAAATGCCGGCATTGGCATAAAGCCCCATTCAAACCCTTCTGCACGCGGAGCATCACCCATTTCACCGATGATCCAGTTACCATTAGGCATGAATAATACAGTGTTGTCTAACACAGCCTGCTGATTCATTTTGAAGTTGCCGCTGTTTGCATTAGCACTTGCTTCAGGAGCTGTATATTCAGAAACTAATTTACCAATTGTATCTAATACTAATTTGCCTGGTTCAGAAGTCCAAGTTTCAGGATCATAATTTAAAGCCTTACCATAAAATTCATCGCCGCCTGCCTGATTCAGCAATGCGTATAATACTGAGTCAAAATACCCTTTAACTGGATATGTGAATAATGAAACACCGTTGTTTTCACTCTTCAGCTGATCGCCAAGTGCCCACATATCATCCCATGTTTCAGGCAGTGCATAGCCGCCTTCACCAAATAATGCTTTATTGTACCAAAGACCGCATGGGCTGTAGAACATTGGAGCTAAATAAGTTTTTCCATCACCATAAGGAGCAGTGATCGCATTGTCAGCAAAACCGTCTGCTAACTTATCTTTAATTGCCGGGTCTGCGAACACATCAGAGATATCAAGCAGTGCATCTTCTTTAATTAATGTTTCTGTAAAGCCGCTTGGCTGACCAATATTGTATTGAATTACATCTGGATAATCACCAGCCTGTAATTGTGGACGTAATTCTTCATCAAGTTTAGGACTTGTAACTAATTCAACTGTAACACCTTCGTGTGTTTCTTCGAATTTACGTGCAAGTGGTTCCCAAACTTCCCCATAACCACCTTTGAAAGCAGCTACCTTTAACACTTGATTTTCTGTCGGTTTGTCATCGCCGCCGTTGTCAACAGGCTGATCCGCTGGTTTTGAACATGCAGCTAAGCTTGTTGCCATCAACAATGCACATGCCATTGCTAATATCTTTTTCATAACTATTGCCTCCTAAGTTATTTCTTGATTTCAGTATACCTTGATGAAAGCGCTTTTTCTATACAAATCTTGGTCGCATTTTTAACTATATTGCTAACGTTTAAATTTTTCAATATTTATTAAAAAACTGCAATTTTTATACAAATATTTCCATTTTTATGCCATTTGAAGCCCTATTCCACTTGATTTTGAGCAAAATAACTAAAAAACAACTGTAGATATAAGAAGTCTGACGCTAAACAAAGTGCTATAATGATACCATAAGAGGTACAAGTATGCAAAAACCAAATATCTTACTGATCATGTGTGATCAATACCGCGGTGATGCACTGTCATGTCAGCAGCATCCCGATATAAAAACACCGAATTTGGATACACTGGCTGCTCAGGGTGTCTGTTTTGACCATGCCTATTCAGCATGCCCCAGCTGCATCCCTGCCCGTGCCGCATTATTAACCGGACGTTCTCAGAATAAACATGGCCGGGTTGGCTATGAGGATGGCATAGATTGGAGTTATCAGCATTATATGGCCGAGGAATTCAGTAATGCCGGTTATCAAACTCAATGCATCGGCAAAATGCACGTTCATCCGCCACGTTTGTTATGCGGATTTCAGGGACTTCAGCTGCATGACGGTTATCTGGGACATTATCGTTCACAGACGATACCGCATTGGATGCATCAGGAAGTCAGCGATGATTATCTTTATGATTTGAAAAACGCGATGGGTTTGGACGCAGATATCACATCTACCGGGGTAGAATGCAATTCATGGGTTACGCATCCATGGATCTATCCTGAACACCTGCATCCGACAAATTGGGTCAGTGATAAATCCATTCGTTTTTTAAAAACCCGTGACCGAACGAAACCCTTCTTCTTAATGGCTTCTTATGTTCGGCCGCATCAGCCTTTTGACGCGCCGCAGTCTTATTATGATTTATACCGAGATAAAGCGCTGCGTTCGCCTTTTGAAGATGATTGGTCGGACTCAACGCTGACTGATACATATGGCCGCATCAAAGATTCAATCTATGGCTGCTCAGACGAACAGCTTCGACATGATGCCATGGCTGGCTATTATGCGAGTATCACACATATTGACCATCAATTAGGACGTATTATACAGAGTCTGATTGAAGATGGCAGCTATGAAGATACGATTATTCTCTTTCTCTCTGATCATGGCGAAATGCTGTTTGATCATCACTGCTGGCGCAAAGTCTATCCATATCAGGGAAGTATCCATATCCCATTGATCTTCCGGATTGGAAAGCATATCGCGGATATTAAACCGCATCACGCCGATACGATTGCTGAGCTGCGTGACATCATGCCGACCTTACTTGATATCGCTGACATAAACTGTCCGGATACAGTCGATGGCTTGTCATTAAAATCAGCAATTACAGAAAATAAATCTGTTCGATCATGGCTGCACGGTGAGCATTCCTTCCATTCAAATTTAAGCAATCATTACATAGTTACTAAAAATGATAAATTTATTTGGTATTCACAAACAGGTCAGGAGCAATACTTTGATTTAAAAAAAGATCCGCATGAAACACATGATGCTATCCATGATGTACAAGTCCAGAATCGAATCAATGAATTAAGAAATTTAATGATCAAAGAACTGGCAGACAGGCCTGAGAAATATAGTGATGGCACACAGCTCATAAAAGGCTGTCAGCCGAAAAATTACCTATTTTAGAAACTATACACTTCACCTTCTTTCGTTTATAATATAGAAAGGAGGAAAACTATGGCTAATACACGTTACAAACTATCAGATACTGATCTGGATAAAATTAACTGCAAACTACTCTATGTCACGACAGCCCGATATGATTCTGACTGGCATTCAACAATTCATTTTCATAATTTCACTGAGATTTTCTATGTGATTCGCGGGGACGGTAGCTTTATTGTAGAAGACAGCGAATTTGAAGTAAAAGCTGATGATATGATTATCGTAAATCCTAACGTTTCTCATACTGAGGTGTCTAATGAACAATCTCCCTTGGAATACATAGCACTTGGTATTGAAGGCCTTTTGTTTTCTCAGATCATTAAGAATGAGGATACACATGCTGATTACTTTCTTCAAAACTATCAGGATTATAAGCATGAAGTACTTTTTTATCTGAAAACGCTGGTTGCGGAGGTTGAAAACAAGGAAGATCATTACGATCGTTTATGTCAGGATCTGCTGGAAGTGTGCATAATCAACATGATCCGCCGAGCCAATAATTCCTTCAGCATCGCATCAACAAAAAAAATGAACAAGGAATGTTCATATGTTAAACAATACATTGATCTGCATTATCAGGAAAATATCACCCTTGATGAATTATCAAGACTTACTTATGTAAACAAATATTATCTTGTCCATGCATTCAAGAAGTATATAGGATTATCACCCATTAATTATTTAATTTCTAAACGTGTTGAAGAGGCTAAGGTATTGCTTGAAACAACCAATTACTCTGTTTCTCAGATTTCTGATATCGTAGGATTTTCATCACAATCTTATTTTTCACAAGTGTTTAAGAAAACAATGGGTACTACTCCTTTTGAAATACGCAAGAAAAAAAGGGAAGAAAAATCACAGTAGAGCTGAAGTCATTTCAGCTTTTTTCATATTATTCATAATTCAGCTTTCCGCTCATCATTAATAAGGATAGATATAGAAAACTTGTCTGACTCCAGAATATTGTTGCATCCAATAAACCATGGATTATAACGACCGCACTCAGTGAAAGAATCAGCGCTTTTCGGATATCAGTAATTTTGAATATTTCTTTTAATCGTCCAATGATAAATACAAGCAGCAAAAGCACTCCGAGCAGACCAAAATTGATGAGGGCATCTAAGAAGACATTATGGGCGTGCTGAGTTGGAATGCCATTAAATTGCGGATATACCTGAAGATAAGTCAGCGGTCCATGACCAAGCAGAGGACTGGCTTTAAATTGTTCAAACGCCGTCTGCCAGATGCCTAGCCGTACGTCCATCGAAGAATCTGAACTTTCAAGACGCGGCAGCAGGTCAGGTTCAACTAAAACAAATAATCCAAGCAGAGCTTCAATCAAAAACAGTGCAAATGCTGTTTTCTTTTTGCCAGCAAGATAAAACAAAAGCGGAATAGCTATGGCCAAAGCAGGCCATGCAGTTCTGCACCCAGTCAGATATAAACCGCCAAGATTGAAGAAAATGATAAAAAGGTAGATTCCTTTGTTATCGGAAGTAATAAATTTGCTGAAAGCAATCACAACAAAAAATTCACACATCATCGCATAATAATTAGCATTGAAAAATACTGAGTTCACTCGATATTTAGGCAGATCAGGAATAATCAGATCCGTGAACTGATAATTTAATGATTCGGTAATATTTAGATATTCCAGTAAAGCATGAGCAAAACAAAACACACTCATCAACAGTACCAGCTTAATAAAGCGGTCATAAAAATGAGCATCGCAATGTTTTCGCATATCACATGCACCAATGAATACAACAAATAAAATAAAGGAACAGCCGATACCAAGAATATTTTGATACATAACAGCACCAATCAGACCAACCAGTATCACCAACAGTCCGGCTTTAGCCTGCGGTGTTTCCATTATCAGATTTTTCAATTCATCATTCAATATCAATCCCAATGTTAACGCAGCCAGCATCATCAATCCAATATAAAAAGGCATGAAGACTGACAATAAACATGTCAATAACATCAGCTGATGAATGGTATAGGAACGTGCTTCCATAAATAGCTTATTGATCAAACACTCACCCCTTGAACGATTCTTATTATAGCACGTTTAACTGAAATCATTAGGAATGTCACAAAATTGAAAGAAATAAAATCGATCGTAAAAATCAAATTTTGATAACTTTCATTACTACAGCACTGTTTATGAGAACACTTCCGACTTAAATATCTTATAATTTCATACACAATACGTAATACAACTACAACAATTAATAATACAATCAATTTCCCTGTTCCAATTTTCCTTAACATATTCTATAGTAAAATAGTTCATAAGTTCAATCTCCTTGATATTGTTTTTGTACAAATGATTTATATCATTGTTCGAGGTCTAATCACACCTCTATAAAGTCACAAAACCAAGAATTTCCCCATGAAAAACTCCTTTGTTTTTTCATTGTTTTATTTTTTATTGGAACACAAAATTAAGCTGCTATATTTGCTGATTTATAGTTGTAAATGATTTTAATTCTAATTTATTACTCTATCACTCAAATACTCATACTATATAATAATTTTTTATTTCCTTTTCTAACACACCCCAACATTGATAAAGCTATGAAAATCATATTCTTTATCTATTATTATCGCTATTATACATTAGACAGCATGACTATATTGATACTTTGTATTCGGTCACAATTCATATTTATATTTTTAGCATGAATCATTAAAATGTATCACAAAAAAAACTCCCATTACAGACCATTACCTGTAAAAGGAGCTTTTCTTCTATTTAAAATTGGCAACCCGAATACGGTTCATTGCCCGATCTAAGGCAACCTGCGCACGGCGAATTGACGTATTCGCATCTTTTCTGGCGAGTCGTTTCTCGGCTCTTTCCTTTGCACGTTTTGCTCTTTCAACATCAATTTCATCCTTGCCCTCAAAGGCATCGGCCAGAATCCGCACCTCGTTATCGTTAAGCTGCAGCAGACCGCCAGTGATGGCATAGACACGTTCTTCATGATTAATTGTCAGGATCATACTGCTGGTAGTAATCATTGCGACTAACGGCATATGGTTAGGCAGAATCGCACATTCACCCGTTGTCGTTGTACAATGAATTTTCTCTGCTTCATAATTCCCATATAAACCATAAGGAGTTATGATTTTAACTCTCAGCATCTTATTCACCAAGTGCCTTTGCTTTTTCCACTACCTCTTCAATTGATCCGACAAACATAAATGCCTGTTCCGGGTATTCATCATAATCACCATTCAGCAGTGCTTTAAAGCTTCTTACTGTGTCTTCCTTCGGAACATAGCGTCCTTTCATACCTGTGAATTGTTCACCGGCAAAGAAAGGCTGTGACAAGAAGTTGCGGACACGGCGGGCACGGCCAACCACAACCTTATCTTCTTCACTTAATTCATCCATACCTAAAATAGCAATGATATCCTGAAGCTCCTTATAGCGCTGCAGCAGCTGCTGAACACCGCGGGCTACTTCATAATGATCTTCACCGACAACTAATGGATCAAGCATTCTTGAGGTTGACTCCAATGGATCAACAGCCGGATAGATTCCTAACGCGGCAATTGAACGATCCAGTACCGTCTTCGCATCCAAATGGTTAAACGCAGTCGCTGGCGCTGGGTCAGTTAAATCATCGGCCGGTACATAAATCGCCTGTACAGAAGTGATCGATCCATCTTTTGTGGAAGTGATCCGCTCCTGCAGCTGCCCCATTTCAGTAGCCAGTGTCGGCTGATAACCTACTGCTGATGGCATACGGCCAAGCAGTGCTGAAACTTCTGAACCCGCCTGGGTAAAACGGAAGATATTGTCAATAAACAGCAGTACATCCTGATGGTTTACATCGCGGAAATACTCTGCCATTGTTAAGCCGGATAGACCTACACGCATTCTAGCGCCCGGCGATTCATTCATCTGTCCGTAAACAAGAACCGTTTTATCTAAAACACCCGTTTCTTTCATTTCATGATACAAATCATTTCCCTCACGGGTACGTTCACCGACACCGGCAACTACAGACAAACCGCCATGTTCCGTCGCGATATTATGAATCAGCTCCTGAATCAATACGGTCTTACCAACACCGGCACCGCCGAATAAGCCGATTTTACCGCCCTTGGCATAAGGACACAGCAAATCGATAACCTTAATACCTGTTTCAAGGACCTCAGCGGTTGTCTGCTGCTGATCAAAACTTGGGGCGCTGCGATGAATCGGCATATGCTTCACAGTATCCGGAAGCGGTTCAAGTCCATCGATCTCACGGCCCAAAACATTGAACATTCTACCCAGCACCTGTTCACCAACTGGTACACTAATCGGCGCGCCAGTATCAACAGCATCCATACCGCGAACCAATCCGTCGGTAGAACCCATCGCAATCGTACGCACACGATCATCACCAATGTGCTGAGCAACCTCAACAACCAGTTTCTCATGACTGTTGACATTGTCAATTTCAATGGCTGTCAGCAATGCTGGCAGATGCCCGTCAGCAAATAAAATATCGACAACCGGTCCGATGACCTGAACAATTTTTCCAATATTTTTCATCATTGTTCCTCTCATTATAAAGCATTCGCTCCGCCGACAATTTCCGTGATCTCCTGGGTAATTGCCGCCTGACGTGCTTGATTATATGCTAATTCTAATGTACTCTTCAAATCCTCAGCATTATCCGTTGCTGTTTCCATCGAAGTTCTCCTTGATGCCTGCTCACTCGTTTTCGTTTCAAGATAATAAGAATAAACCAACGATTTAATCGACATCGGAATCAGATCATTTAAAATTTCTTCTTCACTCGGTTCAAAGATGGTATCGGCAGATGCCCCCTTCTTTTCAACCTTTTCAACCGGCAGCAAAGTGACGATTTTAGGTTCAAACCGCAGCGGATTGATAAATTCCGTATAAACGATACGAATCTTACCAATTTCCTGATTTCGGTATTTCGCAAGGGCGCTTTCCGCAAGCTGCGCTAACAGCGCATAATTATCATCCTCAACCTGGATATACTCCTCAACCACATTGCGCTGACGGCTTTTAGCCCAGACAGCCCCCTGTGTGCCAAGCATTACCAGCTGTTCATCCTGCGGACATTCAGCTTCCAGCAGGCGATAAACATTTGCGTTATATGCTCCGCATAAACCCATATCGGAAGTAAAGACAATTGTCAGCGTCGGTGCCTCCGCATTTTCTACCAGATAAGGATTATCAAAAGTTGTAAGGTTTGCCAAAATCTGTTCTAACACTTCTTTCAGATAATGTGCATATTCCTTATTCTGCTTCATTCTTTCCTTTTGACGGGTATACTTACTGGCGGCAACCAACTGCATCGCTTTAGTGATCTTCATCGTTGAATCTACGGAACGGATACGGCTCTTGATGGCTAATTGACTAGCTCCCATAAGCCTAACCTTCGATCAGCTTTGAAAAAACGTCAGCGAATTCATCAAGCACTTCTTTGATATGTGCATTTAATTCATTACTGATATCGT
The DNA here is from genome assembly GCA_000508965.1 of Clostridiales bacterium VE202-08. Classification (GTDB taxonomy): domain Bacteria; phylum Bacillota_I; class Bacilli_A; order Erysipelotrichales; family Erysipelotrichaceae; genus Dielma. Next base: position 73,969 of record BAHV02000006.1, on the reverse strand, counting down.
GTTTTTCATTAATCTCATCCACAATTTCAGGATGCTTTTCATGCATCATCTTAAGCATTTCTGTCTCATAAGAATGGACATTCTCCACATCCACATTCTTGAGATAGCCATATTTAGCCGCAAATAAGGATAAAACCTGATCTGCGACACTCATTGGATCATACTGATTCTGTTTCAGCAATTCAGTCAATTTCGCACCATGGTCCAAGGTTGCTTTAGTTGCCGGATCAAGATCCGAACCAAATTTAGCAAATGCCTGCAGCTCACGATATTGAGCAAGTTCCAGCTTCAAAGAACCTGATACCTTTTTCATGGCTTTAACCTGCGCTGCTGATCCTACACGGGATACGGACAAACCGCTGTCAACAGCCGGCCGGATACCTTCATTAAATAATTCTGTCTGCAAGAAGATCTGACCATCGGTAATAGAGATAACATTGGTAGGAATATAAGCCGAAATATCTCCCGCCTGCGTCTCAATGATCGGCAGAGCTGTTAATGAACCATTGCCATATTCCTCATTCATCTTCGCGGCCCGCTCTAAAAGGCGGCTGTGCAGATAGAATACATCACCCGGATAGGCTTCACGGCCCGGCGGACGTTTCAACAGCAAGGACAGTGTACGATAAGCAACCGCATGCTTACTTAAATCATCATAAACAATCAGGACGTCTTTGCCCTGCTCCATCCATTCTTCACCCATCGCGCAGCCACTGTATGGCGCGATATACTGTAAAGGCGCCAGCTCAGAAGCTGTTGCAGCCACCACGGTCGTATAATCCATTGCGCCATGCTGACGGAGTTTTTCAACGATCTGGGCTACTGTACTGGCTTTTTGACCAATTGCTACATAGATACAATTAATATTTTCATTTTTCTGATTGATGATCGTATCAACCGCAATTGCCGTCTTACCAGTCTGACGGTCACCGATAATCAGCTCACGCTGACCGCGGCCGATCGGAATCATCGAGTCAATAACCTTCAAACCAGTCTGAACTGGCTGATGCACTGACTTACGTGTCATAACACCAGGCGCAACACGTTCAATCGGACGGAATTTATCCGCTTTGATTTCCGGTCCGCCGTCAATTGCCTGACCTAATGCGTTAACAACACGGCCAAGCAAATCATCCCCAACCGGTACTTCAACGATCCTGCCGGTACGCTTTACCGTATCACCTTCACTGATCAGTGTATCACTTCCCATTAAAACAGCACCGACATGTTCTTCTTCAAGATTCAGCACCATTCCATATACATCATGCGGGAATAACAGCAATTCTCCGGACATGGCATTTTCCAGCCCATGAATCAGGGCAATACCGTCACCAATCGTAATTACTGTTCCTGTTTCCGCAACTTCAAGCTCTTCATCATAGTGCATGATCTGCTCCTTGATGATTTTACTAATTTCTTCAGGTCTTAAATTCACATTCGTCACCTCACTCATTGCAGCGCAGTATTGACAACTTCTTCCCTGAGACGGGCTAAACGATTAGCCGCAGAGTTATCAAGAATCTGGTCATTGATTTTAATTCTTAGACCCGCAAGCAGTGCTTTATCCACGTACCACCTGCATTCAACTTTTTGATTCATTTTCTGTTCAAGCATTTCTGAAACACGTTTTTTCTCATTCTCATCCAATTCAACCGCACTTGACACAGCAGCAACCGCAATATGAAAATGATTATTATACAATGCTTCAAACTCCTCAACAGCATCCTTAAACTTGACAAAACGGTTCTTATCAATCATATACTTCATATAATTCAGTAATAAATGATCGATATCTTTTCCATAAATTTTTTCAAGCAGTTCTTTCTTTTCCTGTTTGCGAACCTTTGGATGATTCAAAACCTTCACCAAATCAGGCGTCATCGTTGATAAGACAACATGACACTCCTGTTTAAACCGATCCAGTTTATTGCATTCAAGGCCAATCTCAAACAGCGCTTCACCATAACCCTTCGCTACTAACCCTGCCATGGTGTTTCACCTGCATTATTGATAAAGTCATCGATATACTTCTTCTGTTCTTCATCATTTAACTCCTTGCCGACAATCTTTTCAGCAGCAAGGAAGGCAACCTCTGTGATTTCTTTCTTGATGTCTTTTTCAGCCATCATCTTTTCACGTTCAATATCACGCTGTGCCTTTTCAACAGCATTGTTCGCATCAACACGAGCCTTGCTCAAAATCTGAGCACCTTCCTGCTTCGCGCTGAGCTTTGCCGCCTCAATGATCTCATGAGCTTCATCCTTAGCTCCTTTTAATTGTTGAGCATACTGCTGTTTAAATGCTTCACCTTCCGCGTGTGCCTGCTGACCGCTGGCAATTTCATCGGCAATCAGTTTCTGACGGCGGTCAAAATACCCCAGCACCTGAGGCCAGAAAAAATGTTTAGCAAGCAGACAGATCAGCACAGTAGAAATCAGAACGAGTATCATATCTGTGACATTCAGACGCAGATAGTTATCAATATTAATATTCATGATACCCTCCTTTTCTTAATTTTCACTACCCAGACTACGCTTTAAGGAAAATCAGAATCAGAGCGATAATTAACGCATAGATACCTGTTGTTTCTGATAATGCAATACCTAATACCATCATATTACGAATCTTGCTCTCAGCATCCGGATTTCTGCCCACAGCCTCACAAGCCTTACTAGCGGCAATACCTTCACCGATACCGGGACCAAGACCAGCTACCATTGCGATCCCAGCACCTAAAACTGCCATACCGGCAACGAAAAATTCATTAAACTCAGCCATTTTGTGTTCCTCCTATAGCTTTTAGTCTTCTTCCGGGAAAGCCTGTCCCAAGAAAAAGGTTGATAAAGTGAAAAAGATGTAAGTCTGAATGCATCCTGAGAAAATATCAAAATACATATGTAGAAATGGTGTAACAATGAACAACGAAGCGCCTAATCCTGTAAACAGATTGTTTAATACCGCAAACAAACTGTAAATCAGCGTCATGATGATCGTTCCTCCCAGCATATTACCAAACAGACGCAATGAGAGCGAAAGCGGGAATACGCAGTCACCAAGAATATTCAATGGTGTCAGAATCCAGATAGGTTCGGTCCATCCCTTAAGATGACCCAAAATCCCCTGTTCCTTAAAGGCGGTGAACTGAATCACACAGAACATGATTACGGCAAGTGTTGCATTGACGCTTAAGTTGGATGTCGGTGCCTGTACACCTAACAGGCTGCTCAGATTTGAAAGCAGCATGATAATAATCATGGTTCCATATAATGGAAGGAACTTTCGCGTCCGTTTACCGAGGCTGTTGTTTACGATCCAGATTACTAACTGCACAGCAGCTTCCGCAACCAGCAAAATGCCATGCGGTGCCTGTGAAGCGTCAGCCTTCTTGAACTTGTTGCCAAGTACGACCATCAGTACAGCTACAATCGTACAGATCGCCAGCCAGACCAGGATTGATACATGGATCTGAATCTCAAGCGAACCGATCGTAAGCAATATGCCATCAAAATTCTCCAACTATTTCACCTCCTTGTCCGCAAAAAAGCGGGTATAGATTAAAATTGCTGCCTTGTTGCAAAGGAAACCAGCCAACAGCGCGAAAATATTAAATCCCCGCCAATAGCTGACGCCGAAGATCAGCGCATAGATCATATAGCGCAGCAGATAGTTTGCACGGGCACTGCGGCCGGCACTCGGCCCATTGATTTTATAAGCCATTTTAACTACCATGTTGAAGCCGATGATCGATGCCAATGCACCAATCGCAATTCCACCTGTAATCGATGCTTCTTTAAAAATAAGCGAGAGTACAATCAGGACTCCGGCTAAAAGCAATGTCAGCTTGCGTATCTGATAGGCCAGTATGGTTTTTTCATCCATTTTTTGAAGTCTCCCTTATTAATAAATACAAACTGCCAAACAGCACATAAAGCAGCAGCGCAATCATGATCCATGGTGTCGTATGTAATTGCTCATCAACCCATTTACCAAAAAATATCGCAAAGATACTTCCCACAACGATCCGTGTGACAAAGCGTGTCGCCTTATGATAGCCATTCATTATTTTGTACCAAAGATACGGTCGCCGGCATCACCAAGGCCTGGTACGATATAACCTTTTTCATTCAGCTTATCATCCAATGCCGCTAAATAAATATCAACATCGGGGTGTTGTGCCTCTACAGCTTTGACGCCTTCCGGAGCGCCGACCAGACAAACCAAACGAATATTTTTCGCGCCCTGACGTTTAACCATTGTGATTGCCGCATTCGCGCTGCCGCCGGTCGCCAGCATTGGGTCAACAATCATCACAACGGCATCATCCATGCATTTTGGATATTTCGCAAAATATTCATGAGGTTCAAGCGTCTCTTCATCACGATACAATCCGATATGTGCCACCTTTACCGTCGGCACCAGATCACAGATACCATTAACCATGCCCAGTCCCGCACGCAGAATCGGTACTAAAACAATATCTGTTGCCAATGTCTTGGTATGACAGTCACCCATCGGTGTTTCCACAATCACATCACGGGTTGGAACATCACGGGTAATTTCATACGCCATCAAACCGGCGATCTCGTCAAGATTCTGACGGAAATCTTTGGTAGACGTATCCTTAGACCGCATGATAGCCAGTTTATGCGTAATCAAAGGGTGTTCTAAAACATGTAACATACGTTTCCTCCATTACTGTGGATCACAGCCACTAATTCTTGATAAGTATACCATTTCTGACACCAAATGAGTAGCCTGTTTGCTAATTTTTTTAGCCATTTTCACAAACTATAAAAGGTGTTCAGCTCACTGCTTTTAAGCAGGAACCTAGGCAGTCACTTATATAAAGCGCATACATTAAGAATAAGTGATTCAAATCAACCTTTTCTTTTTTGTGATAAAAGCAGCATTTTTAACAACTGCTATTCAGTGTAGAAAAATATACTTACTAACAGTCTCAGCAGTTCTGTCAGATATAATTATACCCTTAAAATTGAATCTTGTATTTACACAAAATCAAATTTCTGTCTAAATCGCATAATTGGGATTTTCATGGTCATGAATATTGACAAATTCGCTCATAATTCACTATATTATGACATTCTTTAACAATCATCTTTATGCTTTCCCAAGCATTGTGTAGATTTCATGATATATATCCTTATATATACTGTTTTTACGCCAGATAAAATTGAATTCATGGGTTGCGGAAAAATCATTTAAGGTAATTTCCCTTAAGATTCCCTGATCCAATTCCTGCTGAACCACCGGCTGATAAAAGAATGATATACCGGCACCTGCACAAACCATCTTTTTAATTGTATTCAGGTTGCCGATTTCAACCTTATGTGAAAAATCATTCAGTGTCAGATTTTTCTCTTTCAGCTTCCGCTCCAACATTTCACGTGTTCCTGAACCGGCTTCACGGACAAGCAGTCTTTCATTAAGCAGGTCCGTCATTGATTTTGCAAAGCATTGATAATCATAGGCACAAACCGGCAGGAATCGCTCACAGCTATATACGATGCTGTCATAAGAGGACTTTGCAAAGAAGCCTTCAACGATCGCAAAATCAATATCTCCATTATCCAGCATTTGAATCAGTTTCGCTGTATTGGCAACAAACATGCGTATTTCCGCTTCAGGCTCATGCTCTAAAACCTTCAGCAACACCTTTGGCATGATATATTCACCGATCGTCAGCGTGGCTCCGAAATGCAGAACTCTTTTTGAAGTTTGCTGATGAATCATTTCAATCAGCTTCTGTGCATCATGACGCATCGTAGTGGCCGCCTGCCGAAACATCATGCCAGCCTCACTCAATACCAGCTGTTTGCCTTCATAGCTGATAAGCCGAGTGCCTGCCTGAGTTTCTAAAGCTCGAATATGCTGTGAGACCGCCGGCTGGGTAATATGCAGCAATTGAGCTGCCTTTGTGTAATTCATGGTTTCACAGACTACTAAAAAGGTTTCAACTTTAACGTCCAGCATAAAATCACCTCCCATTAAGTATAACTTATTTTTTATATATAAGATATTCTTATCGTTAAATAAGTAATCATAATTTTACATAATGATTTAAGCTTGATAATATATTAACTAAAAGGTCAGGAACCTTTTTTGGAGGGAAATATGAACAACAAATTTGTAAAGGCAAGTCTTGCCGGCTTCATGGCAATGAGTCTTGGCGCTTGTTCCAGCAACAATGCTCCGGTTGACAACAAAGAACCGGGAACAGCAGCCGGAACATTTGAAGCTAAAGCTTCAGGCTACGGTGGTGAACTGAATCTGACAGTCACCATTGACAACAATGTTATTACGGATATCGCATTAGGTGAAAATCATGAAACTAATGTCGTTATCGACCGCGCATTCCCAATTATCAGGGATCGTATATTAGAAGCTAATTCACCTGTCGTTGACAGCGTGAGTGCTGCTACTTTCTCATCTTTCGCAGTAAAGAGCGCCGTAGCTGACGCAATGAAACAGGCAGGCATGGAGGTTGAAGCAATCACCATGACAACTGCAGGCCCGGCTAAAGAAGCTAAAACAATTGAAGATGTAAATGCTGATATCGTAGTTGTCGGCGGCGGACCTTCTGGATTGGCTGCAGCGATTACGGCTAAAGAAGCAAATCCAGATGCGAACGTTATTCTGGTAGAAAAATTTGATATTCTGAGCGGTAATGGTAAGTTTGATATGAACTTCTATGACCTGATTAATTCTGAAGCACAAAAAGCAGCAGGTACAGAACGCTACACTGAAAATGCTGTGGAAAATTTCATTGAAGACATGAAGGATGCCGGTGATACTGCTGAGCGGCTGCAGGTTTGGGCTGAGCAGGAAGCACAGCTTGATGCATGGCTGAGAGGCATGGGCGTTGAACTTGATTACAACTATGGCAGTACAAACCACATGGCTAAAGAAGACCAATATGCCGGTGAGGTTGTACAGGCTGGTTTAGAAAAACGCGCACAAGCATTAAATATTGATATCCGCACCGGTACTAAGGGTAATGACCTAATCATGGAAAACGGTGAATGCAAAGGTGTTATGGTTACTAACAACAATAATGAAAGCTATAACATTCTGGCAGCTGCGACGATCATCGCAACCGGCGGCTTCAGTTCTAACAAGGAATTGGTTGCCGAATACGCTCCTGGTTATGAAGTATTAAATACGTCAAATCAATTAGGTACTACAGGTGATTTTGTAAAAGTATTTGAAAAGAATGGTTTTGCAATGGAGAACATGGACATGGTTCGTGTATTCCCATTAATTATTTCTGTACGCCGTGATTTAACTGGCGGTGCTGATCAATTCATTCTTGTTAATAAAGAAGGAAATCGTTTCATCGCTGAAAGTGCCGGCGGTATAAATTTAGGCACAACAATCCAATCTCAGACTGACGGTGCAGCTTACTATATCACTGACCAGAGTGGTTATGATTCATTCTATCGTATCAGAAAACATGTTGATGCCGGCTATTATGTAAAAGGTAATACGATGGCAGAAATTGCTGAACAGTTAGGTATTGATGCTGAACAATTACAAGCAACTTTTGACAGCTTCAACGCGGCTGCTGCAGCGGGTGAAAATGATGAATTCTCAGGTAAACCAGAAAATCGTCCAATGGATGCTCAGGGGCCTTATTATGCAGTACGTGTAGAATCAGCTAACCACATGACTAAGGGCGGTGTCGTTGCTAACGAAAAAGCTCAGGTACTTTATGAAGATGGTTCAGTTGTAAAAGGACTGTTCGCTTCCGGTGAAGTTACATGGCAGTCAGGCGGTTATTCACAGTCTGTAGTATTCGGACGTGTTGCCGGTGAAAATGCTGCAGCTAGTTTAGAATAAGAAAATAAAAATCTGTGACTTTAGTAAGAACTACTATCGATCACAGATTTTTTCTATTCAAAATATATAGGTGTCAAAGAAAACCTTTTAAAGCGTACCGCTTTATCCCAGTTGCATTCATAGGAATAGAATACATCATCCATGGTATTTATCATTGTATTAATTTTATTACTTTTAATTATATAAACATTCTGATCTGTCAATTTCCATGTACCCTCATCAATAAGTGCATTCCCTTCATAATAGTTAAAATGATTTTCTTCATCAAATACAAAGCTGGCAAAATCATCAGGCAGTCCTACAGCATTCTGATAGGTACCTAAGAGAAGATAAATCTTCTCCGCTTTTTCTTTTAGGTATAAGTCAAGCAGCAATAAATTAAATATTATTAATGTCAATACAATTCCTAGAAATATATATTTTTCTTCATATACATATACCTCATTTTTTAGTCATTATATCATGTATATCATAAATTCTGTAACTAATAAGAATGGTCTATCTCAATTTCATTTAATAATTATTTCTGCTGATTCTGTTGAATTACATAATAAAGTCATTAAATGTAAGTAACATGTATACGTTCATGAACATTTTACAGCCAGCAATAATTTAATATCTTCAAAATTCTTTCTGTTCATGACTCTGTAATGGATCCAGCCGCCGTCACTGCAAGGATACTTATGATCGATATATTCCTGTGTATCCTTGCAAACACGATCATAAACTGATGAATACTGCTTATCGGTTAATCGCAGCATGACAGTAAATGCGCCATTTTCAGCGAAAATATTACATACTAATTTTTGCTTTCTCTTATGAGCAATTCCCCAACCATAATTATTGCCATATGGAAAAACGATTTTTTGTTCCGTATCATAAGAATCATGCAGCCATTCACTGAGTTCGATAAACAGCAGCGCAGCATCACCGCAATATGCACTCATTTCATCCATTGTCGGAACTAGTTGTTTATTAAGCATTCTTTCATACATATTCAGATAACCTCCATTTTGGAATTAATCAAAGTCATTGTAATGACAATCTTCTCCATATCTTTCAGTTTAATTGTCAGCAAGCCTCATGTTAAAATAATATCGAATTTGCCATTAAATATATATATTGTCTCTTAAATTTAAGTACATAAAAAGAAAACCGTCCTTAGACGGTTAATTATGCTTCACGATGAATTGGATATTTAACAGTCAGCTCACAAACTTCTTCACGAATCTTTGCCAGTTCTTCCGCATTCTCTTTATTCTTTAACGCTCTTGAAATCCAAAGCGCTACTTGTTTAAATTCGGCTTCTTTGAAGCCCCGGGTTGTCATGGCCGCTGTGCCCAAACGAATCCCTGATGTTACAAATGGTTTTTGTGTATCAAAAGGAATTGTATTCTTGTTGCAGGTAATGCATACTTCATCAAGAATTTTTTCGCATTCCTTACCGCTGACACCGATTGAACCCATCACATCCACAAGAATCAAATGGTTATCAGTACCGCCGGTTACGATTCTGAAGCCTTCGGCTTTTAATGTATCACTTAAAACTTTGCAGTTATCGATGATTTGCTTTGCATACTCTTTAAATTCAGGCTGCAGCACCTCGTTAAAGCACACTGCTTTCGCCGCGATGATGTGCATCAGCGGGCCGCCCTGCATGCCAGGGAACACTTTCTTATCCAATAATGCTGCGTACTTTTCTTTACAGAGAATAATGCCGCCGCGCGGGCCTCTTAATGTTTTATGGGTTGTAGAAGTGACAAAATCACAATAAGGAACTGGATTTGGATGCAGACCCGCTGCTACTAAACCTGCGATATGCGCCATATCTACCATCAGATAAGCACCGCATGCATCAGCGATTTCCCTGAATTTGGCGAAATCAATGATCCGCGGATAGGCACTTGCGCCGGCTACGATCAGCTTCGGTTTTTCGCGCATTGCGATTTCCATAACCTCATCATAATCAATGGTTTCACTTTCACGGTTAACGCCATAGCTGACAAAATGATACAGCGTTCCTGAGAAATTTAAAGGATGTCCATGTGTCAGGTGTCCGCCGGAGCTAAGATCCATTCCCAGCACCTTATCACCAGGTTCAAGAACAGCCATATAAACACCCATATTAGCCTGGGATCCTGAATGCGGCTGCACATTCGCATGCTCGGCTCCAAAAATACGGCATAAACGCTCTCTGGCAATGTTTTCCACTACATCCACATTGACACAGCCGCCGTAATATCGCTTGCTTGGATAGCCTTCCGCATATTTATTCGTCAAAATACTGCCGGCTGCTTCCATAACTTCATCGGATACATAATTCTCGGAGGCAATCAGTTCAATGTTATATAACTGACGCTTTGCTTCTTCTTCAATGGCTGCCTGAATTTCAAGATCTTTCATTTTTTAGTCCTCCAATTTGCTTACTTTATCGATACGGCGCTGATGACGTTCTTCATGTGAGAATTCAGTAGTCAGCCATACATGAGCGATTTCCTTCATCAATTCTTCACCGATGATGCGCTGTCCCATGGCTAATACATTCGAATCATTATGCTCCCTGGTTAATCGAGCACTTAATGGATCTGAACATAAAGCACAGCGGATACCCTTAATCTTATTGGCCGCAATACTTACGCCAATACCGGTACCGCATAAGACAATACCTTTATCATTCTCATGAGCCGCTACACTTCTGGCTGCGGCTGACGCGTAATCTGCATAATCGACAGAAGCAGTAGAATCAGTGCCAAAATCAGTCACCGTATACCCTTCCTCAATCAGCATTTTCTTTAAGATTTCCTTATATTCATAGGCACCGTGATCACAAGCAATTGCAACTTTCATTTAATTTTCCTCCACGATTTTCATGATTTCTTCTTCACTGATAGGGCCTTTGCGGATCAGCTTTACAGCATTCGTAGATGCATCTACAATGGTTGAGCTTTCCTTGCAGCCACACATTCCTTTAACTACCATATCAATTCTGCCTTCCAACTGTTCAATAACTTCCATGAAGGTTGTACCTGTCGGCATTCCGGACATATTCGCACTTGTTACCAGCATCGGCTTGCCAATACGATTCATTAATTCAAGAATAAAATCATCATCAGGCATACGGATGCCGATGGTATCAAAGCCATTAGTAACATAGGCCGGTACATTTTCACGCTTCTTCAAAATAATTGTGAAGGCACCCGGCATAAATTTCTGAATCAGCTTCTTTGCTTTTTCCGTAACCACCGCCACGCTCTCAATCTGCTTCAGATTTGAAATCATCAGCGGAATCGGTTTATTTTCCGGCCTTCCCTTCGCTTCTTTTAAACGCTCCAAGGCTTTTTCATCATCATATATAACGCCTAAGCCATACACTGTGTCGGTAGGAAATGCTGCTACGCCACCGGCTTGTAAACACTCAATAACTTCATCCATTTCTTCTTTTGTTTTTCTTTTTGTTTCCATCTATATCACCACTCTGCAAACAGTTTACCACAATTATTCATACTTATAAAGAAAAAGACTCGAATTAAAATCCGAGCCATTCACGCACAATTGATTTTGGTTTTACCTCCGGCAGACAAAATTCATTTTTTGTAAACTTACCGCCGACAACATCACCTTTGCCATCACCAATCGTTATGATTAAACAATGATTATGAAACTTGACCTGCCAGCCTTCATGACTGAATTTTTGAATGCCGCTTTGCAGCAGTGTTTGATAACTGTCAGTGTCCGCATATTGAAATAGTTCACTGGCAATCGTCATCACCTCATCATGTACAGCGGCAGCATCAGCTGCCTTTGAATCATTATATATTTTATATTCAGGGACCACGCCTTCTGATTTTATTGGCGTTACCAGCCAGAATGTCCAGATCAGCAGGATTAGTGTTAGTTTTTTCATATGTCAGCCTCCTGCCTTAAGGATAGTCAGTTCTGCTTAATTTAAACATAGAAAAAGAACCGTAAGGTTCTTAGTCACAATGATTATAAATGAATAACATACGATTCTTGCCGTTCATATCCTTTAAAACTTCTATTTTGCTATCTGGGAAATACTTTGCAGCTTCTGCCATCAATGTTTCCTTCTGGTTATAACCGATTTCAAATGCCAGCATACTTTTTTCATTCAGTATTAGCTTGGAGCGTTCAAAAATAACACGATAGAATTTTAACCCGTCATTGCCGCCGAATAAGGCTACATGCGGTTCAAAGTCTTTCACAGAATGTTCAAGCTCTTCATCATTCGGAATGTAAGGCGGATTAGAGATCAGAATATCAAAGTGCAGCTGCCGTTCGATCAAGGGTTCAACCATATCACCGCAGCAGAAAGCAACCTGTGCTTCATTGATGCGGGCATTCTCACCGGCTACTGCCAAAGCTTTTTCACTGATGTCAGTTGCCAGTACATTCAGCTTGGGTTCTTCTTTCTTTAATGTGATAGCTATTGCTCCTGAACCGGTACCTATATCACAAACCATCACATTTTCCTTATCGGCAAAATGCTCATCATAGGCTGCAAGAATATTGGCAACCAGTTCTTCGGTTTCCGGCCGTGGAATCAGCACATCTTCATTCACCTTAAAGCGATAGCCATAAAACCATTCAAAACCCAGGATATGCTGGAGCGGTTCTCCGCTTAATAATCTTGGGAAGGCTTCGTTAAAGCTTTCTTCCAACTCTAATGGCATCTCTTTTTCATAATCCATATAAAGATTCTGGGAATCCATATTCGCCAGCTCAAGCATCAGCAAAGTAGCACTTTGTTCACTCAAACCGGCAGTCTGCATCTGCTTTTGAGCCTGTTTCAGACATTGACGATAAGTCGGCATTATTTTTCACCAGCCAGTTTCAGCTTTTGATCGTATTCTTCAAGCGCATCCAATACATCGCCAAGCTTGCCTTCCATGATGCGGTCAAGCTGATTGATTGTTAAGCCGATGCGATGATCGGTAACACGGTTCTGCGGATAGTTATACGTTCTGATCTTTTCTGAACGATCCCCGGTACCGATTTTACTGCGGCGTTCTGCGCCGGCTTCTTCTTCCAGTTTGCGCATATGCTCCTCATAGACGCGGGAACGAACTAAACGCATAGCTGTTGCCTTATTCTCATGCTGAGAACGGCCATCCTGACACTTAACCGTAATACCAGTAGGAATATGTACGATACGCACTGCAGAGTCAGTCTTATTAATGTGCTGGCCACCGGCACCCGATGAACGGCATGTTTCGATTTCCAGATCATTATCATCAATTTCAAAATCAGCTGCTTCAATTTCCGGAGAAACTAATACAGTCGCTGTTGAAGTATGGATACGTCCTGCTGATTCTGTCTTTGGAACACGCTGTACACGATGTGAACCTGATTCAAATTTTAAACGGCCATAAGCACGATCACCTTTAAGCATAAAGGAAATCAAAGAGAAACCGCCGGCTTCTGATTCCTGAACTTCCATTAATTCAGTCTTCCAGCCAACTGTTTCAGCATAGCGTGTATACATACGATATAAATCGCCAGCGAAGATATTACCTTCATCACCGCCGGCTGCGCCGCGGATTTCCACGATGACATTGTTATCATCCATCGGGTCCTTAGGAATCAATAATACTTCAAGCTTAGCAGTCAGCTCTGCCTTGCGGGGCTCAAGCTCTTCAATCTCCATTCTTGCCATCTCACGCATCTCTTCATCTTTTTCATGAAGCAGCTCATGAGCACTCACTAATTCTTCTTCAATTTTCTTATATTCTTCATAAGCCTCAACCGTCTGCGTTAATGAAGCCTGTTCCTTCGCAAGCTTAGCCATCAGACGATTATCTGACAACGTAGCTGGTTCCAGCAGCAGCTGGCCCAATTCTTCATAACGCGCTGTGATTGATTCTAAACGTTCGATCATCGGATTCATAACTATACCTTCTTTCTTTTTATTTAATCAAATATCTGCCTGGTACCTCATGGCAATGACGGCAGCGTGCTTCATAGCTTTCACTGGCTCCAACCTGAATGATCGGATCATCATAATGGGCAGGATGTCCATTGACAAGCCGCTGTGTGCGGGTAGCCGGAGCGCCGCAGTGCATGCAGACAGCCGTCAGCTTAGTAACAAATTCTGCATAGGTCATTAAGGATGGCATAACCCCAAAAGGTTCACCTCTAAAATCAAGATCCAGACCTGCTGCCATCACTCGCCGTCCCTGATCCGCAAACGAGTTGCATACTTCAATGATACCTTCATCAAAAAACTGAACCTCATCGATAGCAATGACTTCGGCATCACCTGCCAGCTCTAAAATTTCTTTTGAACTGGAAACCGCAAAGCTCTCGATACATTTGCCGCAATGTGAAACAACTTGATCTTTACTATAACGGTCATCAATCTTCGGTTTGAAAACGACAACCTTTTTACCGGCAAACTGAAGCACATTGATTCGTCTGATCAACTCCTCCGTCTTGCCTGCGAACATGCAGCCGGTGATTACTTCCAGCCAGCCTTCACGATATTGTTGATACATACATGATTACCTCGTTATCCACTCTTTATTATACTCGATAATACAGCAAGAAAAAAGGACTTTTTAAGTCCTGATTTTCATTATTCCTTAATGCCGTATTTCTTATTGAACTTTTCAATTCGTCCTTGTGCAGCTGCGAAACGTTGTCTTCCAGTGAAGAAAGGATGACAGTTTGAACAAGTATCAACACGTAATTCCTTAGCTGTTGAACCAGTTTCAAATTCATTTCCGCAAGTTGAACACTTAACAATAATACGATTGTATTTTGGGTGAATTCCTTGTTTCATAATTTTTCTCCTTCCGCCTTAAGTAACAGTTTACCTAAAGTAAGTGCTTTATAATTATAGCGGATAGAATTCAAGAAAGCAAGTAGTAAATCAACGTTTTAGCCATTTTCAGCTACTTTTTTACCTGAAAAGTTAATGCTATATCAATTGTGATCCGCTTCTGTTATAAAAATAAACTTTAAGCTGCTTCAAAGCTTTCATATTCCTTTATATAATTAATCACTTCATCTGCTGTCTCTGCATGATCCAGCATTTCATAAAATTCATGTCTGTTAATCAGATCAAGAAATTCTGACATCGCCGGCAGATGACTTTCGTTATCCAACGCGCTTAAACAGAAAATATATTTGACCGGATCATTTTCTGCGCTGCCAAATACAACTGGATTTTTAAGCACAGCGACCCCTAACGCGCATTCTAAAGCACCATTTTCAGGCCGTGTATGCGGCAGTGCCACATGCTTAGTAATTACGATATAGGGAGCTGTCGCTTTATTGATTCGGATAATTTCATCAATATAATGCTGGGTGACCTTGCCAGTATTCACAAGCTTGGCACCTGATTGACGGATAGCGTCTTCCCAATCTTTCGCTTCAAGTTTCAGACAGATCAGCTCTTTAGAAATTAAATCCGTCAGCTTATATCCCTTAAGCTCATCCTTAACTGCATGCTCATTGGGTGAAAACATCGCGTAAAGCTCATTATACAATGCATTCTCATCACTGATCACTGCATGCTTGCGAACAGCTTCCAAGATCATTTCCACATTAGGCTGATTGACCAGCGACATTTTCAACCGGGAGCACACCTCGCGGACAACCTCATAACGCTCGCGCATATCCATGACAGGACTGACTTTAACCACGGGTATACTAAGTTCATTCATACCGCGATGAAACTGCGTCGTAAAAATAATCTCAACCGGTTCATTAAACTCAGCGTAACCGGCAGCCTCAATAGGCAGATAAAAATATATTTCAGGAAACATATTCTTTAACTCATTATATAAAATTGCGGAGGAACCAATACCATTGGAACAGACAATCAGCGCCCTTTTCTTCTCCATCGCTTCCCCTTCACGATTCTTAGAATAGATGGCTGCGAAATGGATTGTCAGATAAGCTAATTCATCTTCCGGAATTTCTTCCCCAAAGAGAACAGTAAATGGTTTCATCGTTTCCTTGACTAAAGCATAAAGCTCTTTATATTCATCCTTTACACGCTGGCAAAGCGGATTAAATATCGGCAATTTGAACAGCAAACGATAGTAAGCGGGACGAAAATGTGAAAACAGCTGACGGAAAATTTCCTCGCTGTCCTTATAATGGATGCCGCTTAAAAACTCAAAACGAGTCATGATCTTACCGACAATTTCGCCGATAATTAAGCAGTCCTGCGCATCTTCTTCAACATTTCCCACCGATATGCCCAGAATCCACGAACTGATATAATTAATTTCTTTTTCAGGAATTAAGCTCGTATTTTTATAGTTTGTCAGCAGTGCTTCCGTAAAAGCATATTCCTTCATCGATTTCATCGCATCTAAATCAGGCATCATGCTGATTTCAGCACTGGCATCCTTGCCGCTGATCATTCTTGCTTTTAGGAATATAAAAATATAAATGAATTCTACGAGACGGTCTTCTACAAAGGATATATGATTCCTTTCAGATAATTCAGTTATTACCAGCTTGGAATATTCAAATGTATCCAAATTAAATTCATCAATAAATAAATCAAATACTTTCGTATTGCGTTCATCCGCTAAGGAGGAAATAATCAGCTTCATCATGTAACGGCGGATTTCCATTTCAGAACCTGAAAGGTAGTATCCCTTGACACGATTATTTTTTATTGTGATGTGATCTTGATCTAATTCTAATACCAGATCCTTAAAATCTAACAACACAGTTGAACGGCTCACCTGAAGAGCATCGATAAAATGCTGAAGAGCGATATACTCAGGATTCATAAAAAGCATCAGGTAAATATAAGCCAGACGCTCTTTTTTATTCAGATAATAAACATCATCTTTTTTCATCTCATGAATAAAACCGACAAGGAATTCACGCGTATGAGCATCAATCAGCAATTCTTTTTTACCGCCTGTTGTAAGAATGGGCAGATTTTCAGATTTAAGCAGATGGTTGATTTTTTCAAGGCGGTAAGTGACTTGTCTTTTAGTTGCTTTTGTTTCAATTTCGAGATCTTTCAATGTCAGATATGATTTCTTATTCAAGATTTTAATCAATGTTATTAAGTCATTATCCATTTTCAATCCCCCGATCACAGTTGAATTGTTATTATTTTCCACTTTCATTCTACTGGATAAGCTGCAAAACCTCAATTGAATTTATGTCTTATTTTTGTCAAGTACCTATACAAAATTTAAACTTTGTTTTATATGTGTGTTTTAAATCACATAATAAGCTGATATTTTATGGTAAGATAATGGTAAGATCAACAGATGGAGGTAACTGATGAGAAACAGAAATAAGTTATTAAGCGTATTGCTTACGGCAGGGCTGCTGAGTGCATGTACAGCACCGGCTGACAAGCAACCGGAAGCAGACAATCATGATTCACAAAATAATACAGCTCAAGACGAGAATAAAGTGATTGATGTCTATGAATATCATGGCAAAATGAACGCTCAGTTTGATGGGCGCAGTTTTACTTTAGAAGCAGTCCCGAAAAGTATTGCGGAAGAATTGGTTGTAAATAATTATTATTATGATATTGCCAGTGAATACGACAAGCTGAGTAACTTGTATGGTGATAATGAAGCATTAAAGATATCGGCGGCCAATGAGAAGAAGAACTTTGATGAGGGAATTTATGTTAAGGATTATGTTATCCATGATGTAACAACCCTGACTCAAAATGAAACAGACGCTTTATTGGCTGAGCATATTCAAGCTGATATCGATCAATACAGTCTTAGTGATACAGCTATTGTTAAGGCTGATATTGATTTAGTATGGGGTGAGGATGTTGTCGGAGCGCAGATTGACAGTGGACGCTATCCGAGAATCTTTTTATGCGGTAAAGTAAATGCCGATGATGATTGGCTGATTTATGAAGTATATTGGGGAGAGATGTACGGATATTAAAATGCACTGAAACAAATACCTGTCTTAATGAACCGCCTGACAGGTATTTTTATTTTGATCTGACAAATAATTCATTGTGACTTCATATTCTTTGCGCATGTATTTTAAATTCTCATTTCAAATAATCCATGATGGCTGCAATACCAATACAACAAGCCATGCCCGCGGCAGAAAAAACGTACCTCAATAGAACTTTCAGGGTACAGTTTTACCAATTCAAATCGTTCACTGGTACAAACTGCCATAAAAGAAATGTAGTGATTTTTAGTCATGGGATGATGAAGTGATACAAAATATTCATTTTCTATTTTCTCGCAGCTTATTTGATGTTCATCATCAGCCTGTTCACTCTCTAAAGGCGGCAGTGTGACACCGCAGCAGGAAAGCATCACCGAACCAGTGGCATGTAAAATATTTCCGCATATCGGACAAACATAAAGATTTGATTTCATGATGTTAGCCGAGCGATTAGTATTTATAATTTGCTCGCCGGATAATAATTCCGGAAGTGAAACGTTTAAAATAGCGGCTAATGGTTCAATTAACGAAATATCAGGTAATCCCTTTCCCGTTTCCCTTAATTAAAGATATTGTTGGGTAAAAAAAGAAAGGTCAGTCGATTTTGCCGATGAAGCGGTAGTAGATTTCTACTTCCTGCTCACGGCTTCCATCCTCGCCCTTGACAGCTTCGTGGACGGTTATTTTTTCAATTAGAGTGTTCAGAAGTTCGGCGGTCAGCTCCACAGGGTTGACATACTGTTTCATTAGGGCAATCCACTTTTCAGCATCCGCTGCGGTCTGTACGGCGGCTTCCATCATTTCGTGAAGCTGTCTTATTTTTGTTTCAAGCTCCTTTTGCTCGTTCTGGTACTTCTCGGACAGCATATTGAAGTTATACTCGGTTATGCGTCCGGCAGACCAGTCCTCATACATTTTAGCAAACAGCCCGTCAACCTCGGCTTTACGCTTCTCTGCCTTTTTCAGCTCCGCAGCCTGCTTTTTCTTCGCAGAGTTCCTTTCCCTGTCGCTGACATTGAGCAGCCGTTTCAGCAGCTTGTCCTCATCTTTCTGTGCCAGCATAGACCAGTATTGCAGTCTTGCAAGCACATAGGCATACAGTACATCATAGCGGATATAGTGCATGGAACACTGGCGTAATCCCTGTCCGTTCTTGTTGCAATGGTAGTACCCGTATGGGTTTTTGTTCTGCTTGTTTTCCCCATAGGCTAAAGACCATCCGCAGTCTGCACATTTTATCAATCCTGCGAAAATCTGTGTCGTACCGTTTCTGCGTTTCCTGCGTCTGCTTGCAATCAGCTCTTGAACTTTTTGGAACACTTCTTCGGAAATGATGGCTTCGTGGGTATTTTCCACACGATACCATTCTTCCTGCGGCTTCCGCACCTTTTTCTTGTTCTTGAATGAAATGTTGCTCTGCTTGTTGTGAACGCTGTGACCGATGTAGGTTTCCTCTTTCAAAATGCTCTTGACCTGTGCAATCGTCCACGCATAGGCTTTTTCTGCGGGCGCACCGGCGTAGATATTGGCGAAAGTCCCGTATCTTTCATAGTTCAGCCAGCCGGGGGTAGGTACTTTTTCCTCCACCAGAATCCGTGTAATGCTGGCGGCTCCACGCCCGTGTACAGCAAGGTCAAAAATCTTCTCTACAATCCAGCGTGTTTCCGGGTCGATCAGAAGATGACCTTTTTTGTCCGGGTCTTTTACATAGCCCAGCGGTGCATAGGCTCCATAGTGTGCGCCATTGGCAAATCTTGTGTGCATGGCAGCCTTGACCTTTTTGCTGGTCTGTCGGGCGTGCATTTCATTCAGGATGTTTAAGAACGGGGCAAGCTCGCTTTCTCCGTTGATGGTGTCCACATTGTCATTGATGGCAATGTAGCGTACTCCCTTGCTGGGGAAATAGATTTCCGTGTACTGACCGGTCAGGATATAGTTTCTTCCCAGACGGGATAAGTCCTTTGTGACAACGCAGTTGATTTTCCCGTCTTCGATGTCATCAATCATCCTTTGGAAACTTGGACGCTCGAAATTTGTCCCACTCCATCCGTCGTCAATGTACTCGTCTACAACGGTCAGCCCATGCTCTGCGGCATACTGTCTAAGCATCATGCGCTGGGTCTGGATACTGCCGCTTTCCCCCTGTAATTCATCGTCACGGCTCAATCTCAAATATAGTGCAGTGTTATAAATCGTTGTATTGTATGGTTGTTTCACGGTTAAAAATCCTCCTTCTAAAAGAAACAACCCACGCTTATACAATACTCGCTGGTACAAGTATATCATAAGCGTGGGCTGATTGACAGTCGTTATTCCGTATTTTTTCAGGAAGCGGCGGCAGCGTGCTGGATCACATCTTCCAGTAGGCTGTCAAGCGGCTTCCCATCCTGTGCGAAATGCTCCGATACCTTGATACGGACTTTCCCCATGACAAAATACTGGGTGCCGTCTTTTTCGGTAAGCAGGGTGCCGCTGTTTTCGTTATTGCTCTCGTTTTTGTTTTTTGCCATAGGCAGTTACCTCCATAAATGAAATATGCCCGACAAGGGAATGTCAGGCAGGTGTACAGCCGCAGACTGTCTCCATGTCAACCGAACCGTGTCAACCGGCAGAAAAGACTTTGAAAACAATCCATAGGCGCTCTATGATTACTTTTTACTTTTTCTTTAATTTCTTGGTTGACATGGTTGACAAAGGGGAGAAATGCCCCAAATATCAGGCTTTTCCCCGTCAACCGGCTGTCAACCGAAGCGTCAACCAAACTGTCAACCGGTGGCTTTTCAGAATGGCAGTTCCATTTGCCGGGCTTCTTCTTCCGTGATTTCTCGAAAACCGTCCCCCTCCGGCGGAGCTTGGTTGACACGCTCCCAGCCTTTTTGAGAACCGTATTTCTTATACCGCTTCGGGCTTTTGTAGGCTACCCAGCCCTGTATGATGCCGCCCGCAATGCCGGTATTCATAATCTCGCAGATTGCCCGTGTCTCCCAGTCTGCCGGGGAATTTAAGTTCCCCAGCGCTTCCTCATAAAGCTGCTTGGAACATACCCTGTCGCCGGTGTAGTCCTCCAAATAGGCGTAGATCATGCCGGCCTGTGTGTCTTCCTGCATAAAGTCCTGCTGGTGGGCGTTCAGGTATCGGTTCATTTCCATGCTGAATGACAGCTTATACTTCCCACTGCGATAAACCGTCATGGCTTCCGCCCACATCTGTTCGATATACGCCCTCGCCGCCGCTTCATCGTCCAGTATGTGAACCTCCGCCCGTTCCGGGTACACCGTCACGGGGAGAAAGCGCCGGTTGCCGGTGCGGTCACGGGGCAAAAAGTCCTGCCGGTTGGTCGTCCCTCCAAATACACATTGCCGCAGCCGGTCTGCCGGATGTGTCTCATACGGCACTTTGTAGGTTTCTTTCTGGCGGCTTAAGAATGACTTGATTTCCTCAATACTCTTGGCGTTGGCTGTGGCAATCATCTCCGACATCTCGATAATCCAATGCCCTTGCAGCTTGCGGTACACATTTTCATCGTCCAGCTTTTTCAAATCGTCTGAAAACCATTCGTCCCTGCCTGCCAGCAGCCGGAAAAAGGTAGATTTCCCGGCTCCCTGACCACCAACCAGACAGAGCATGACCTCAAACTTGCTCCCCGGTCTGAATACCCGCCGGATGGCTCCCATCAGGAACAGTTTCAAGGCTTCATAGGTGTATTCGTCCGTATCGGCTCCCAGAAAGTGATGCAGGGCGTAACGGATGCGCTCTGTGCCGTCCCATTGCAGGCTGTCCAGGTAATCCCTGACCGGATGGTAGCGGTTTTCATTGGCAACAATCTTGATGGCGCTCTGCACCTTTTTCTCGCTGGTAAGCCCGTAGTTTTCTTCCAGATACAAAAGCAGGTAGTTCATGTCCATGTCGGTCAGCGTGGTACTGGTGCGCTCCCAGCCCAGCGGCTTCACAATGTCAATCTGCTCCGTCAAAAGGTTCAGGCGCAGCGCCCCGCGAAACAGAGGGTCACGCTGGAACACCGTCAGGCAGTTTCGGATGCTGTTCTTCACGCCGCCTTTCTGCGTCCCCTCTAATGTTTCCCGGATTTCTGCTGGTGTTTGCGCCGGTTCCATTGTGTCCATCGTCCTTTTGACCGCTTCCTGCGTTTCCGGCGGCAAGCTCTGAAATTCGCTGTTCAAGCCGCAGCACCTCCTTTCCCTGTGCGGCGATCAATGCCGCTTTTTCTTCTATTTCTCCGTATAACAAAATATCCAAAAGGTATTCTGTGTAGCTTATCCTCTGCAACGCTTCCACAAAAAGAGGATGCCAGATGGCATCCTGCGGCTGTGGGGCGTATGCTGTTTTCCAATGCTCCAGCAGGCGCAGATAATCGCATAGCACCCGGAAACAATACCGTTCCGTTTCCTGAAATCTCTGCTCCGCTGATTTTTGTCGGGGCTGTGACCTGTTGTGACGCTTCCTATCTGGCGGCGCATTGCCGGATTTCTCATAGGAAACGCCGAAGTCCTCCGCAAGCCTGACCGCAGCTTCCCGTTTCCCCAATCCATGCAGCAAAGCGGCAAAGTCGATCACATCCCCGGAAGCCCCGCAGCCGAAGCAGTAAAAGCGGCTGTCCACTTTCATGCTGGGCGTGCGGTCATTGTGGAATGGACAGCAGACCATTCCGTTCCTCCCCACCCGGATTCCATAGAATGAAGCAGCCTGCCGGGTGGTAACAGACTGTTTCACCGCTTCAAATACATTCAAATACTCCCTCCATAAAAATACCGGTAGCGGTAAAGCTGCCGGTTATATCATAGCTCCATCTCATGGTTCTTTCTCTGTACTTCCTGTGGCTGCTCCCTCCGGCGCAGTGCGGTATCTACGGCGTTCTGCACCTGCCGCAGCCGTATGACTTCCTCCAGGAGCGGCTTGTGCTGCGGAGACAGTTCGGCATACTCTGTTTTTAACTGTGCGTATTCCTGTTTCCATGCTTTCATGGCAATGGGTTTTCCGTCCAGTTTTTCTTTCAAAATACGGCGGGCGGCATAAAACAGCCGTAACTCCGCATCGTGGGATGTTTCAAATTTCTCCCTCTGTTTCTTAAACTTGATATTGTTCAATTCCGTATGAACAGGTTTTAGCCGCTGGTAATTCTCGCCATCCCGTATCAATTCCTGCAATTCCTTTATCCGGGCAGATTTCTTTTTCATGGAGCCGCTTAATGCTTTAAATTCTTCACTGACAGAGGAAAGACGCTCCTGCAAATCCTCTAATGTGAGCAGCTTGTTTTCCGTCAGATAATTGACGGCTTCGGCAAACTGCTTTAAGTTTCCGGTTCTGGCTTTATTGCTCCATGCTCCTGCGTTGCGCTGGTTGTAATAAGTAATTAACAGGTCGGCAAGGCTCGGTGTCTGGGGTTTGGAAAGTTCTTCTTTTACCTCTGCCATCCAGACAAACAGGGCTTTGATCTTCTTCCTCACATCCTGCATGAGCCGGTTGGTGGCTTTAATCCAGCGGTTCAGTTCCCCTTTCTCGGTGCGGATGCCCTTTGCTTCCATCTGCCGGACATTAGCTCCCTCGTGGACAGTAGGTATCAGGTCAAGCCCCTGCCGCACATAGGAACGGTGGTCGATACGTACATCCAGCCCTTTTTCCTCAAATTTTGTATTAACGGCAGCCGCCCACTGCTCCCGCCAGTGTTCCAGCGTTTCCGGTTCATGCCAGTCTGTTGTATGGACAGCGTTAAACATATAATCGCCGTTTTTATCCCGGATTCGGTTTCCATCTTCATCAAGAAGATATTCCCGCCGCTGTTTTTGTCCCCATGTGCCATCCGGGTTCAAAGGGCGCATTGTTGTCATCACATGGAAATGCGGGTTTGGGATACCGCCGTCCTCTTTCTCCGGACTGTGAAAAGCAAGATCGGCAATCATGCCTTTTGCCACAAACTGCTCCTGCACGAACTTCCTCGCCAGCTCCATGTTTTCTTCCAGCGTCAATTCATTCTGCATGGCAATATCAAATGAATAGGCAAGCTGTGCTTTTGGATGTTTCTCGCAGTTCTCCACAGCATTCCAGAGGGTCGCCCGGTCAAGATATATTTCCGGCGCATGGGGCGGCAGCATGATTTCCGAAGCGATCACGCCGCCCTTTTTGGTGTAGTCGCTGACTTCTCCATAGTAGCTGCTGTAAAGACGCTCCCCGGCTCGGTAGGCTGCGCTGGCAATGGCGCTCTGACCGGCGCTGCGCTTTATCTGTGCGATTGAAAAATGATAAAGTGCTATCCTTAGTCACCGCCTTTCTCCTGCCCGGAAATACGGGCGTGGTTTTCTGCGGCAGACCGAATGAAAGGCTCCGCCTGCGGCAGATTCAAAATGCTTTCCATGAGGGAATAAAATTCCGTTTCGGTCAGCTCCTTTGTCTGTGGCACAATGCTCTCAACGGCTGCCCCACGGGTAATCAGCCGGTGCGTCCTCTGTTTCCGGGAACCACTTTCCAGATACGCCTGCCGGTTTTTCAAACGCTGCATTTTCCGTTTTTCCCGTTCCAGCAGGACAGTGGTTTTTTCATATTCCTGCTTTAACTGTTCCAAAGATTTTTCCATGTTCTCACATCCTTTGCTTATAAGATAAAGAAAGACCATCCGCAGACAGTCTGTGTCAGTGCTTCTATAAAACCCGATGAAAAGGGAAAACCACAGAGCGGATTTCTCTTTGCGGCGGGTACACAGGGGATAGCCGCTTTAGCGGCGCAAGGGGGTGTAGCCACCTTGTCGGAGCGAAGCGAACGCAGACCTCGGATTGCTGATTTTATCAGCGGCAGAGGTAAGCTCCGCAGGACGCACGATACATGGTCTTTAGACTATGTATAGAAGTGCGCCCTTAGTTTCTAAGGGATTTTGCCGTTTCCGGCAGTCTTGTCCTTTTTCTTGGAACGCTTGGAAAGATACTTCGGGCAGTCAACCACAACCGCCCGGAAGCTCTGTTTACATTCGTGCTGGCATTTCCGGCACAGTTCGTTGTAAGTGATACGGCTGCGGTCATTTAAGAAGAAAGACCATTCCAGCCGTCGCTTGTTGCTCATTCTTGCCATAACCGGCTCCTTTCTCCGTTTCTATCTGATGTACGCAGATAGGCTGTTTTGGTGTAGCGTCTCGGTATCATTTTTAAGGTTTTTCCCTCTGTATGCCCCTTTGGAAAGTGCGGCAGTATTGCAGTCAGGGAATGATACCTCACGCTTATTTGTCACTTCCCGGTACGGTTTCGGAGCCTTTTGCCATCCATTCAAAGAAAGCAATCTTGCTGACCTTGATAAGCCTGCCCCTGCGGAACGCCGGAAAGCCGGGGGTGTGTACCAGCTCATAGGCGCTCGCTCTTGAAATTCCCATAATCCGCTGGATGTCCGCCACATCCAGAACCAGCGGTAAATCCTCGTAGCTGTTCAATCTCTTTTTATCGTTCATTCTGTTCCTCCCATAAATCAAATAGGTTAAAATGCTTCCTGTTGCCGTTCTCCCCAAAATCCGTTTTCCTGCCCCATTCCTGCGGTGTTTCCCTGCATTGGTGCGCCGGATGCGTCACTTCTCCTGCCGGTCATATCCTTTTTGGACGGTCATTCACTTGTCAAAGTACTGTTTGGTACGAAATTACCAACTGCAATCATCATAGCGGACTATTCTTGACAAAACAATGCTTCTGCGATACCATGAGTGTAACGGATATAACTGAATTATATAATTACCATAATCAAAGGCAGGGGATAGGGATGGAGAATCAGTTTATACGGCATGAGCCATGTTTTGAGAGGATTTTGTTTGTACTGACGCTGGACAGGAAGAAAATGAAAGAGAGGATTTTGATTGGGGAAGAACAGCAGATCCGCTTCCGTCTGAACGGGGGCCAAAACGCAGAGGTGCTTTGTGATATGACACGCCCACTGGGAACTTTTTTGATAAACTTTGAGCGTGACACGGACAGAGACTGGAACTTATACGGGCTTTCTCCGCTGCGGCAAGCTCTCCACTCCAACCGATGGAAACAGCCGGAGCTGGAGCAGGCGGCAAGCGAATTTCTTTGGGAGAAATATCTTAGCAACGACCCTCTGAAAATGTATGTGGCGTTCCGTATCTGGAACAGCTATCTGCTTGCCAGAGAACCTCGTGACCGTAACGCTGCCTGTGACCGCTTCATGGATAAAATGAGCAGCCTGACCGGGGTATTCCATAACGAAACCATGATCTTTGACAGAGAAACAGGAAAACCGAAACATTTTCAAACTGGCAGCCTTTATTTCAAAGGCGCACCGTCAGAAGATACCCGGCTTGACCTCTGGTTCCCGGACAACCGGCGCACAGAAGAATGTGTGTCTGCCTATGCGTCCCTCTACCCGTTGATTACCTATTATCTGAACAGGCTGAATGACTGGGGGCTTTGCTTCCGGCAGTGCAAGGTCTGCGGGAAATATTTTCTGGCAAAGAGCCAGCGGTATGAGCTGTGCAGCGACAAGTGCCGAAAAGTACAGGCGCTTCAAAACAAGCGGGAATTTGACGAGAGGGCAAGAGAAAATAACTATGACCTGCTTTATAAAAATGAATGCCAGAACTGGCGCAACAAAATAAACCGAGTAAAGAATACCGCAGGCTTTCCGGCTGACCGTCTGGAAAAAATACAGGTTGCCTTTTCCGACTTTAAGAAAGAAGCCTTGCAGAGAAAAAAGGCTGTAAAAACAGGAACAGCCAGCCCGAAAGAATTTACGGACTGGCTGTATCTGCAAAGTAATGTAATTGTGGAACTGACAGAATACTAAATTTTTTTCTCGTTGTGAGGTTTCTGTGACATTTGCCTGATGGCAGTATCGAAATTGCAGTAATTACTCATGCAAAATGCTTCTTCGTTTTATACACTATACCTATATGGTGGAGCACCAAATGAAAGGAGCAAAAAATATGTCTGAGATTCAAAATGCGATTGAAGTAAAGAACTTAAAAAAAAGTTTTGGTGGCAGAGTTTTGTTTGAGAATTTTAGCCTGAATGTAAAAGCAAATACAATCCATGCGATTATTGGCCCGAACGGTTCTGGAAAGACAACACTGCTACGCTTGATTACAGGGGTATACCAGCCAAATGCAGGGACAATCAACATTGCAGGGAAATATGCAATGGAGCTTGAAAATGACTATCTGTATGAAGAACAGACTGGTCTTGAAAATTTGAGAATTTTTGGGAAATACTTTGGATTTGAAATAAATGATCGTTCAGACAGTTATTGTACGCAATTAGGATTGACCGAGCATTTAGGAAAGCGTGTTAGCACTTATTCTAAAGGAATGAAAAGAAAACTGTCCCTTTTGATTGTGATTATGATGGGACGGGATATTCTGCTCATGGATGAACCAACATCGGGTGTAGACCCCATATCCAGAGTAGAAATCCGTAGTTTGATAGAGGCTCTAAAAGCTGACGGAAAAACGGTTATTATCACTTCACATGACCTTAGCGAGATTGAAAAGTGCGCTGATGATGTATCTATGATTAAAAATGGCAGATTGCTGTTTGATAAGGGTATTCAAGAAATGCAAGGACAATCATTGGAAGAAATCTTTATTAAGGAGGGCAATCGGCATGAGTAACATGGGAAAAGGCGCAGGCTACTATCTTACCAGAAGTAAAAGCCTCCTAATTGATACTGCGATTGTTGCCATTCTGGCGATTTTTATGAGCTTTGCAATGCAGATGGACGCCTTGCAGTCTAAGGGAGAAGATTATTTAGTCCTAATGCTCTATGCGGTTATTTTTGGTCTTACCTCCCTGCAATCCGGTGCTATGATTGTAGATTTGACAGCAAAGGATAAGTTAAGCCGGAGAATTGAATTTTTTGCAGCTTCTGGAATTGCAGTAAAAGAGATTATAAAACAGTATTCGATACAGATTTTCCGCTTTTCTGGTATTATCCCGTTCTTTGTTTTTATGAGTTGCTATTACTTTACCGACTGGACAATGAGCTTTGGGCGGATCGTATGCGTTTATCTTAGTATTCTTGTACTTAGTTTTTGTGAGATTGTCGCTTTGAATATCATTGTACTGGATGTGAAACGAGTAAAACTGTTCAAAAATGTTCTGTTCTTTGGTAATTTTGCACTGGTTTATTTGATTGCGATGTCGGCAGAACAGATTACAGAGTTTGTGAATCAACATCATATAGGAATTGACTATTTGATTATTGTGGTTGATGTTGCACTTTGCATGATGTTTGTACTATTAAGTTTCTTTAAGGCTCGGCACATGAGCAACGAAACAGTTATCAGGAGGGATGGCGAATGGGTTTGATAACCTTAAACCTTAAAAGGGTATTGAACTGGAATTTTATATTTATGAGTGCGGTAGCAGCTATCTTCGGCATGATCTTTCTGATGAACTTTGGGGATATTTCAGAGAACATTGTATTTGGTGTTGATATAAAGTATTTTATGCTTGATGGATACCTGTGCTTATTTATCTTTTTTGCCGGAGAAATAAGCAAGGATATGTTGCAGCAAGAAAAAATCACAAAGAGAATAGAATGGAAACTTGCTAATGGTATTAAAATCTCAAGTATTGTTAAGGAGAATCTGCTATCACTATGGATTGGAACGCTGATCCTTTTGTTTCCTCTACTTTTGATGATTTCCATTCGCCTGCCAAACCTTATCTTGTTATTAAGCACCTATTTTCTGATCCTTAGCATATTGTATTCGGCATTTATAAATGTTTTGATTCTCTGGATTAGAAATATGAACTGGTTTAAGAGTATTCCTATCTTTGCAACACTGCTTCATATTTTGCTGGTTGTCTTAAAATGTGGGATATTTATGAAAACGAATAATGTGTGGGTGTTGCTACTATTTTCTCCAGTGAGTATAATAGTTTTGACTGCGTGTGGTTTATGTCTGATGACTAAAGAACGGATCGTATCATCATATTACTAACATAATGAATTTTAGCTGAAAGGAGGGGGGCTATGCAGGATAAACGCTTCTATCCGTATCTGTTTCTTCATGCGGGTATTGTGACTTTATGGGTTATATTGGATAGAACACATAAAGGAATTGCGAATGACGGAGCCATCAACTTATTGTCGATTGCCGTCTTGCTTTGTTATTTCAATCTGCTCTATCTTCATGTAATGACATCACGGCGAAAGGCAACAATATCTGAATGTGGCTGGAACCTGCTTTCTGTTTCCTTTATTGCGGCGCTGATGTATGATGGATTTTCCACCTTATACATGGGTGCATTTCTGTTTTTTGCATTGATTATCGGAATAATGCTGGTAAGAACTGACGCAAGCCGGGGTAAAATGGTTCGCTTGCTGTTTGGAATTGCAGCTATCATACTGTCGTTTTTTGATTTCCAAATTCTCCCTGCTATAACCATGTTAGTTGGAATGTTCATGGGAATTTTCCTTGATTATAGATATATAAATTTGAAACAGGTTAATATTCTTCCGATTGCCCAGAGGAAAGCAAGATATGTCCTCGCTCTTATGATTCCCTTGTTTACAGTCGTACTTTATTGCTTTGATTTGTCCACCCTACAAGTCAATGTATTTTTTCAGCTTATAATGCTTTTATTTGAGGCTTTTGCTGTCATTCATCTTGGCGACATGGAGGCCCGTTACAAGGAGTTGACAAAGTATTATGAATTAACGAACTATATTGCAAATGAGAGGGAAGATTTCTCAAGACTGCTTCATAACGATGTGCTTCAAGACATTGGAGGTGCCAAAAATCTCCTGTCGCTTCGCTCACCAGATGTTGATGAAACAAAAAGGATATTGTCTGATTTGGAATTGCGGGTAAGAAATATGATGAATTTCTATTCCTCTAATATCTTTTCGGGGTATGCTTCATGGGAACATATCGGATATATGCTTGACGCGATTAAGAAGCTGTACCCAAAGAAGAATATACTTGTAGATTTCACGATTGACAGCGAAGCAAGGATTGCTTTGAAAAAAGATAACAGTTTGGAACAGACTATGCAGATAATCAAAGAGCTTGTCAACAATGTTTATAAACACGCTGCCGCTACTTTTATCCATTTGGAAATCGCGTTAAATGAAGAAAGTAAACTCGTAATTACCTGTCAAAATGACGGCGCGAAATCGAATGACATTGAAAACATTCTTTCTTCCAAAGGTGGTATGCTGTTCTTAACGGTGTTGATAAATGGGAATGGCGGTAACATTCAGTATTTGGAAAAAGATGGTATTTTAACTGCAACGGCAGTTTTGGGGAGAAAAAATGAAGATATTACTATTTGATGACCACAGGATATTTGGAGAGAGTTTAAGCAAACTTCTGGAAGATTGGGACGCAATCTCAATCTGTCACTATGTAAGTAATGAAACAGAGTTTTGGAATATTCTTTCCGTAGACGAATGGGACATTGTATTATTGGATGTTAACCTAAGAGATCAGTCAAAAAATTCTGGCATTGACCTGATAGAAAAAATATATAACAAAAAGCCAAAAACAAAAGTGGCTATGCTATCCTCTTATGATATGCCGGTTTATAGACAGGAGGCACTTAAAAGAGGTGCTGTAAGTTATATTGACAAGTCGGCTTCTGTTGATGAGCTGGTAAAAAAACTCACAGCTATTAGTAAAGGTCACAAGTCCACTACGCCCCCTTTATTAGATCCCCTGACAGATCGTGAAGCGGAAATTATTAAGGCGATTGGAACAGGGAAAACAAAGCATGAAATAGCGCAAGAACTGTATATCAGTGAACGGACACTTTACAACCATATCCAAAGCATCTATGATAAGCTGGGGGCTAAAAATGCTATCGAAGCCTATAACAAGGCTATTGCACTTGGATATATCACACCCTTAATATGAGTTTAGGCAATAAGAGGGACAGATATATCAGAACACAAGTGACAAGTATGCACATTATGTAAGCAGATAGCAAAAACAAGTATCATTGAACGACTTCATCAAAACAATAAAGAAAAGTTGGGAGCAAAATTAAGTCTGCTTCCAGCTTTTTTGTATTTGTTATTGTATGTGGTTGACTAAGGAATATTGTTTAAGCGTGAGTTTGTGATATTGGGTGTGGTATCTTTAACTATGGGAAACTCCGGTTTCCCATTTGGAAATTGTTTTATCACTCACGTTCAGCTTCTCTGCCAGCTGAAGCTGTGTCATGCATTGCTTTTCTCTTAACCTTTTAATTGCAGAGCCTGTTATATAAGTATTCATTTTATATACCCTCACTTTATAAACTTAGAATACCATTATTCATTTTAAGGAACAACCTACGCAGCGTAGAGTCATACTCACGTTTTAATAATATATCATGCAGCTGCAGTGAAACCAATACGCGCTCAATAATAAAACTGCCATGTGAATATCAACATGACAGTTTTATTTGAATTTAATCAATTATTTCATTGCTGATCGAGTTTCATCGATGATTGCACGAATCTTTTTCGCATTTTCCGTGATTTCCTCAGATGTTCCTTTAGTCAGTAAACCGCCGAAGCCGCAGCATTCAGTACCTTTTTTTATCCAATCAGATAAGTTATCCAAAGTGATGCCTCCAGATGCAAGGATCGGCATAACAGGGATTGGGGTTTTTAGTACCGATACAAGCTCCGGGCCATAGAAATTGGAGATTGGAAAAGCTTTGATAAAGGAAGCACCAACTTCCATTGCTTCAACCATTTCAGTAATTGTGGTACAGCCAGGTGCATAAGGAATTTGATATCGATTGCATAATCTGGCAACTTCTTTGCTGAAGTTAGGGGCAATGATAAATTTAGCACCCTTAAGAATTGCTAAACGGGCCGTTTCCGCATCAAGTACCGTACCGGCGCCCACCACCAGCTGATTATTAAATTTCTTATTAATCGCTTCAATCACTTCACCGGCATTAGGTAATGTATAGCTGATTTCCAATACGTCAACTCCGCCGTTTAAACAGCCTTGGGCAATTTCAATGCCGCGCTCAATGGTTTCCGTACGAACGATAGCCATCGCACCGGTTTTCTCAATTCTTGTTATGATATCTGTTTTAAACATAACGCATTCCCCTCTTACAATTTATAATAAGCAAGTGCTGCTTTAATTTGTTCATCAGCCTCGGCTGGCAGCTTGCTTACCGGATAACGCGCATCCCCCACATTAATGCCTAAAAGAGTTACTGCTCTTTTCATCACTGACGGCACTGTTCCTAGCTTTAAAACACCACGCAGAACATCAATATCCTTCTGTGCCTGCTCGGCTGCTTCCAAATTACCTTTTAGGTAATTTTCATAAATTGACACATCTAATTCCGCAATGACATTGCTTGTACCGGCAATAGCTCCTGCGGCACCGATTTTTAAAGCCGGCAGAATTTTTGAATCAGAACCAACTAAAACTACGAAATCACTGCCCTTGCCCGCATCAATATAACCCTGCATATTTTCCATGTTGCCGCTGCTGTCTTTAATGCCGGCAATATTCTTAACGCCAATCAATGATTTAACGGTTTCCGGTTCAATATTAATACCGGTATTCTTTGGTATGTTATACATGATAATTGGAATATTTACCGCTTCCGCAACCTTACGGTAATGATCCGCCAGTTCCTGCTGAGCAGGGGCGATAAAATAAGGTGCAATCACGGATAATGCATCGGCACCGACAGCTTCCATCCGCTGTGCCAATTTAATTGTTTCTTGAGTTCCGCATGCACCGGCACCGACATAAACCGGTACACGATGTGCTGCCTGATCGATTACAATTTTCGCAAATTCTACTTTTTCATCATCACTCAGCACATGAAATTCTCCATTTGTGCCTAAAATAAACAAACCATGTACACCCTGACTGATCAGCTTATCGACCAACTGACGGGCAGCAGTTTCATTAATCTTCTGATTTTCATCAAAAGGAGTTACCATTGCGGTAATAATACCTTTTATTTCCATAGTTTCTTTCCTACTTTCCTTCTCTGATCGACTGACCAAGCGCACCGCCTGGATGCCATCTAACATATTCCTGCGGTGTTAAACCACGGGTTTCCTGAAGTAAAACACTTAAGCTTTGAAGCATGACAATTTCTGCCAAAATAGATGCACGCGGCGGCTTATTTAATGGATCACCCTCATGTTTTACACCAGCAATCAGTGCAACTTCCGCACTCTTTGCCAGCCATGAATCCGGATTGCCGGTTACTGCGATGATTTTAGCACCGTTCTTTTTCAATGTTTCAACGGTTGCCTTTAATTCTGATGTTTCACCGCTGTTGGAAATGGCGATGACCACATCCCCGCTGAGTACCTGACCGGCACTGCCATGGACAGCTTCTGTCCCATGCAGTTCATAAGTTGGCGTACCGGTAGATGAAAGCAGTGAAGCCGCATAGCCAGCTACATGCCCTGGTTTGCCAATACCTGTCACATGCAGCCGATTATTTTTAGCTTCCGCAGCCAGAATCAAATCCTTTGCCTTTTCAATAGCAGAATAATCAATGTGATTGATATAATTTTGTATTTCAGAGAATTCAATATCAAGGAATTCTTTGATTACTTTCTTTGTTTCCATAGATCCTCCTTCATTTAATAATGTCCTGGTAGCCTTTAACATATTGCTTTAAACCATCACGCAGTATATTTACGTCAATTGCTGAGATAAGCAGATCAATATCATTCTTGAATTCTTTAATTAAAGGCAGCGGTCCGATTATCCCAAAGCCCTTCTCTGCCCTTTTACAAGCATCTGCAACCTTGCGAATCAAAGCCAGCTCATCAGGATGCATCATATTATCGGGGTTGCCCATGGATATTCCCAGATCTGCAGGACCGACAATTAAAGCGTCGATGCCTTCTACCTGTACGATTTCATCGACATTATCAACACCCTTAACCGTTTCAATTTGCGCGATCGTAATTGTTTCTTGATTCAGTTCACGCATATTTTCCTGATGATTGCCTGATGGTTTGTAGAATGTATTGGCACCGCCTGAATAGCTGCGGCTGCCAAGCGGCGGATACTTGCTCCACTGCACCAGCTGCCTGGCCTGTTCACTTGTTTCAATCATCGGTACCATTACACCCTTGGCTCCACAGTCAAGCACTCTTGATACATCACTTCTCGCAAGCTGCGCTGCTCTGACAATTGACGGTATCCTAATGCCATTACCCATCAGCATCAGATCATGCAGCCGATCATAAGGAATCATCCCGTGCTCACAATCATAAAAAACAAAATCCATGCCTGCATCCTTTGCCATGATCAACATCGCCGGGTCATCAACAATCTTTATCAATGCAGCGAATAATGGCTGCTGTTTCATTTTACTTTTAATCATACGCTCTCCTTAAAAAGCAAGAACAAGGAATTTTCACTCCTTGTTCCTGTACAGCTATGAATCTAATTAGTGGAAAATGCTTAATACCTTGTACAAGAGTGTTCCGACAATATTGTAGTCGATGTTCGGGAATGAAGCACCGGCAATACCCAGTGTTTCAAATACCGGATAAAGAACCAGAGGTAAAGCAACTAAACCTATACCCACTAAGAATGAACCGGCAAGAGCGCCCTTCCATCCACCATAAGCATTACCGAATACACCGCAAGTACCGCCTGAGAAGAAACAGATACCAGCAGCTGGAATCATAATTACCGGACTCTTAAACAGAACCATCATTGCCATACCGAACAGACCGCCTAAGAATGCACCGACGAACCCGATAACAACTGCAGTAGGTGCAAATGGGAAAATAGCAGGACAGTCAACAGCTGGTTTAGAATTAGGAATATATTTTTCAGAGATAGCTACGAATGCAGCTGTGATTTCTGCGATGAACTGACGAACACCATAAATCAATACGCTCATGCCGGCAGCAAATTGCAGACCTTGCAGCAGCGGATATACAAACCATAAATCATTGCCTGACATTGCCAATACTGTTTCCATGTTGCCTGTTGCAACGCACGCGAATACAGCAATATAGAATAATACAACCATGAAGCATGCAATTGAGAAGATAAAATCACGGAATAATTCAAAGAATTTAGGCATGTTCACATTGCTTGAATCAGATTTTTCTTTTGAACCAGCAAATAATTTACCGATATAACCAGAGAAAGCATAACCAATACAGTTAAAGTGACCCATTGCCAGATTGTCAGAACCGGTTATCTTATTCATAAACGGCTGACAGAGCGTTGGCAGTGCAGCACCGCAGAAACCTAAAACGATACCACCGCCGATAATTGTAACCGGCATTGGCAGACCCACAGCTATAAATACTAATGCAAGTACACATGCGAAATATAAGAAATGCTGACCCGTTAAGAAGATTGCTTTAAATGGGGTAAACTTAGCAATCACCAAGTTAGCAACGAATCCTACTAACAGTACAAGTGCTACCTCAGTACCATAAGTATTCAATGCCATACCGGTAGCTACTTCTACCTGAGTTGTAACACCGTCAATTCCAAACCCTGTATTAAATAATGTAGTAAAATTAGCAACGATCGTTGAGATGGCGCTTGAACCAATATTGAAGATCATAAAGCCCATAATCGTTTTTGCAGTTCCTGAGATTACTTCAGTTGCTGACTTCTTTTGCAGCAGCAGACCGATAAGAGCGATTAAACCAACGATCAGCGATGTATTCCTGACTTGTCCTAATAATGCATCTAACATATTCTTTTTCCTCCCTTAAGTTTTATAACTATTTTTTAGTATCTAAGAATTCATTTAATTTTGCTTTGATTTCATCTTTATCAACAATGTTGCGGATACCGACAGCAAATGGAACCTTATCTTTCAATTCCATCATCAGATCCTCCATGGTGATAACCAGATCCCCATTAAAACCGATTAATGAATCAAGATTTCCATGTTCAGTAACAATTTCCATGCTATTTTCTTTTATAACCTGATCAACTTTAATCTTCAGCAGCATGCTTGAACCCATGCCCGCACGGCAGCAAACTAATGCTTTGTACATATGTGTACCTCCTTTTCTACCTAATGGTTTAAATAATCAATGACTTCTTTTGGATCGTTTGTTTTATCCAATAATTCAAAAAACTCTTTGTTTTCAAGTAATTCAGCTAAATCAGCCAATGCGCCAAGATGTGAGTTGTTGTCTTTAGCACTTAGACAAAACAGATACTTCACCGGATCATTGTCAGCATTGCCAAAGGCAACCGGCACTTTCAAAGTCGCGATACCAATAGCACTTTCTAAGGCACCGGTTTCCGGCCGGGCATGCGGCAGCGCTACATGAGGTGTGATAACAATGTATGGACCTGCTGTTTTTACTGAATCGATAATTGCATCAATATAGCTAGCTTTAATCTTGCCTTCATCTTCCAGCGGCTTAGCGGCCTCTCTTACTGCATCTTCCCAGTTATCGGCTTCTATCTGCAGCCGAATCAATTTCTCACTCGTTAAATCTTTAAGCATGTGGATCACCTCCTTGTGATTCTGTAAGCTTACACAGGCGGATGATTTATTTCATCTCTTCCCTTTACACTTGTGATTTTAAAGCATAATCAAAACGCTTTCAATCCTTTTAGAGTTCAAGATTTGTGTCTGCACAATACAATTGTTAAACTGATGAAAAGCTTGATTTAATAGGCTTTACAAGCATTTTAAAGAAGCACTTCAAGCATTTTATGGCAAGCTTTTTTTAGTCTTAATTTTGTATGATGCAAACACAAAAACTGAACGCATGGATATGGTTTAAAAGATAATCAGCATTACTAAATAAGAATAAACTAAAAAAGTGGTTCAAGCACTTAAAGATGATTTTCCATCTTATTGAAGCCCTGAACCACATTTTATCTAAACCTGAATCTTGAATTAATTATAACTATTACAAAGCGTTATCTTTCTTATAGTTTTTATTTCTTCTGAACGTACTTCAGACAGTCTAAAGTTACTGCTGTGATAATGATAATGCCTTCAAATACGAATTGAAGATTTGTATCAATACCAAGAATCGTCAGTGAGTAGATTAATACAGTGAAAATAAGTACGCCGACTACTACACCTGAAATCTTACCAATACCGCCAGTAAAGGATACGCCGCCTACTACGCAGGCTGCAATTGCATCCATCTCCCAGCCTTGGCCATATGCCGCAGAACCAGAACCGATCATTCTTGCACATTCAAGCCATGAACCAAAGCCATAAAGAATACCAGCCAGAATAAATGCACCCATGGTTACCCAGAATACCGAGATGCCAGAAACTGCTGCTGCTTCCGGATTACCGCCGACTGCATATAAATTCTTACCAAAAGTTGTCTTGTTCCAAATAAACCATACAATTGCAATCGCTACGACTGCCCATAAAATAATCGTTGGGAAACCGCCGATTCTTGGAATGATCATCTTCGGAATTGACGGATCGATGGCACCAAATGATACACCCTTAGTCGCATAAGTAACTAAACCAAAGATAACCAGCATATTAGCCATTGTAGAAATAAATGGATGCAT
This sequence comes from Clostridiales bacterium VE202-08, assembly GCA_000508965.1. Classification (GTDB taxonomy): domain Bacteria; phylum Bacillota_I; class Bacilli_A; order Erysipelotrichales; family Erysipelotrichaceae; genus Dielma. Next base: position 36,708 of record BAHV02000006.1, on the reverse strand, counting down.
CTTAAATCTTGCGGTAAAGAAGCCTGCAATAGCGGTAAAGAATGTACATAATAGAACACACATTACCAGTGCAAAGATCATTCGAACACCAATCGGCATGCCTGTAAAATCAAACACGTGACCAAATACCGCACCGGTATTGATTCCCTGATGCATGATAATGGTTGCCGTCGTCATACCCATACCAACCATACGTCCGATTGAAAGATCGGTACCGGTCAGCAAGATCAAACCCGCAACACCAAGCGCTAAGAACATTCTCGGTGATGCCTGCTGTAAAATATTTAAAACATTGTTGAAGGTCAGCAGCGGAACACCCTTGATGATAGGGGTAGCGATACACAGACCAATAAAAATTAAGATAATCGCAATATATAAGCCATTATTCAGCAAGAATGTCCGTTTGTTAAATGAATATTTATAATTCTCCCATTTCTGCATTCTTGATTCCATAAAGGTGAATTTAGATAAACGCAGCAAGTCAATCAGGTGATACTGCCATACAAAGGCAGCATGCCTTCTGTCTTTAATTTGCTGAAGCTCTTTATCTAACTCCATTTTGGCATCAAACATCCGGTTCTTATGAACATACTTTTCATCTTTAATTTCCTGATGATCAGTAATTTTTGCCAAAGTATCTTTATGTTTTTTTTCTAATTCCGCAATCTTTTTATTATATGCTTCCTTAGCCTGTATTTTTTCCTGTTCGCAGCTTTCTTTTAATAGCTGATAATAATCTGAATCAAAGTGCGCTTTTAAATATGCAATCGCATCATTGATCAATTTTGAAACCTCATCCTTATTATTTGCCTCAACGTTTTTTGCTTTTGCCAGCTGTTCATTATATTCCTTGATTCTATTTTCTTTCTCTTCCTTTTGTATACTGCGATCCCGTTTTAAAGTATCAATATTATTTTGAAGAGCAACTACACGATTGGTGCCGTCGGCTCTGAGATCATCAATCTTTTCTTGTATTTTGCCTACATAATCCTCAATGGGCTGCCGCAGTTGCTGTTCCTGTTCAGCCGTTAAGATCTTATCGTTTCCTTTCGCCATATTAATTCATCTCCCTGTTATAGATATTTCGCACTGAGTCTTAAAAGTTCTTCCTGGTTTGTCTCTTTAGTATTCACGATGCCAGACAACCGCCCATTCGACATGACACCAATACGGTTTGTTATACCGAGAATCTCCGGCATTTCCGATGAAACAACGATAATTGTCTTGCCCTGTTTCGCCATATTGATAATTAATTCATAGATTTCATATTTCGCACCAACATCTATTCCGCGTGTAGGTTCATCCATCATAAAAATCTTCGGTGCACGTTCCAGCCATTTTCCAAATATAACCTTTTGCTGATTTCCTCCGGACAGACTGGAAATCTTATCGTCAGGCCCCATGCACTTGGTATGCATGATTTTGATTTCATTAGAAGTAGCTTTGATCATTTTAGATTCAGAAAGAGCTACACCTGACTTATACCGGTCTAGATTGGCAATTGTCGTATTAAATGTCAAATCACCCTTCAGGAAAATACCATTCGCCTTTCGCTCTTCGGTAATCATTGCGAAGCCATTCTCCATAGCCTCTTTAGCACTGCTGAAATTCATCAGCTGATTCTTATAATAGACGCGTCCGGCCGCTCTTGTACGAACACCAAAAATGGTTTCTAAAAGCTCTGTACGGCCAGCGCCTACCAAGCCATATAAACCGAAGATTTCCCCTTCTTTCACATCAAAGGATATATCTTGTAAATGCGGTTCAAATTTAGTAGACAGATGCTGAATGGACAGAATGTTTTCACCCGGTGTATTGTCTACCGGCGGAAAACGGTTATCCAATGAACGGCCAACCATTGCAGATATTAAATCATTCATGTTAGCCTCTTGGGTACTCTTTGTCGCAACCAATTTACCATCACGAAGTACCGATATCTCATCACAAATCTCAAAAATCTCATCCATCTTATGAGAAATATAAATAAGGGCGATCCCCTGTTCTTTTAACTTTCTCATCATCTCGAAGAGCTTGTTCACCTCCTGCACCGTCAATGACGATGTAGGCTCATCCAGAACAATCACCTGTGAATTATAGGAAATTGCCTTTGCGATTTCACACATTTGCCGCTGGGAAACCGACATATTGCGCATCGGCTGCGTAAGATTTACAGTCATCCCCAGCTTTCTGAAAAGCTCAGAAGCTTCTTTTTTCATTCTGCCTTCATCAACCACACCCAAGGAATTGACCGGATAACGGCCCAGAAAAAGATTATCGATTACATTTCTTTCCAGGCATTGATTCAGTTCCTGATGCACCATCGCGATACCATTTTCCAGGGCATCTTTGGGACCGGAAAAGCTTACTTCCTTCCCCTTTAAATAGATATTGCCCTCATCTTTCTGATAGGTACCAAACAGGCACTTCATCATGGTTGACTTACCGGCGCCATTCTCACCCATAAGTCCCATAACAGTTCCGCGTTTCACATCCAGATCGATATGATCCAGAACTCTGTTTCGGCCAAATGACTTGCTCATACCGCGTATTGATAAGACGATATCATCTTTCTTATCTGTCATTGTTCTTACTCCTCTGTTTAAAAAAGCTGCATTGCCGTAAATAGGTTCTTAGGGAGAATTTCTTCTCCCTAATCGCCTTTAATTAATAAATATTATTGATTTAATAAACTTGTATAAGAAGCCGCATTATCGGTCTTAACCATGTTAATAGCAAAGGCATCAAACTGACTAGGATTACCAAGACGGTTTGTAATATTAGATTCTGTTTGACCATCGCCGCCGATATATTCAACTTTTAGATTCAGAAGCTTGTCATATTTTTGCAGTAACGGCTGATAAGTAGATCCTAAGAAATTATCTGCAGAGTTATAGATATTCAGCCATACATTCTTAGTAGGATGAGCTGCTTCATCAAGCTGATTAGATACTGGAGCGTAAACCATTGTAGAATCCATGAAATCCTTATAGTTGTCAGCTGTAACAGCAACATTTAATGCATAATAAGAACGTTCATCAGCATTGTATTTGAAAACATCAGCACTCAGTACATTACCCGCATCATCAGCAGTACCGATACCTGTATCGATGTCTACACCATCAAGTGCATTACGAAGAACACGCAGTGTTAAATATGCCTGTACGTCAGCATGCTGACTGATTGTTCCGCCATAACCTTCAGCGATAGCAGCAACAGCATCACTATTAGCATCGTAACCAAAAGTAGCTACTTTATTATCTTTTGACCATGCGTTAAACATGGACATACCCATACCATCATTATTAGAAACTACGATATCAATTTGATCACCAAATGAAGAAGCCCAAGTACCGATAGCGTTACCTGCTGTTGCAGCGTCCCATGTTGCACCTGCAGAGTTCTTCATTTCCTGTGAAGCAAGTTCACGAACGATATAAGTCTTACCATTAATTTCAAGTGTTCCATCTTGAACGATAGTTGTTGTTCCTTCAGTGTTTGTTCCGATTGGATCACTGTTAACATTACCATCTTTATCTACGGCTGTGCCTAGTGCTTTACGAACACCTCTGGTACGTGCGATTGAGTCATTATGTCCGATATCGCCGATAGCCAGAACATAACCGATGATACCGTCACCATTGCGGTCAATCGTATCAATGTTCTTTTCAACGTAATCCATAACCATTGTACCTTGAAGTTCTGCACCTTGATTAGCATCGAAACCAACATAATATGTGTCTTTGTTGAAATTCAGCGCGTTCATATCAAGTTCGCCAGTGGCGCTGCTTGATGGCTGACGGTTAAACCAAACTAATGGTTTATCCTTGTTGGCAACTTCCGCAGTTCCGGGATCCGACGGGTTATCTGTAGGTTTGTCGTTTCCGCTGCAGCCTGCAACGGCAAATACCATTGCAGAAGCCATACTTACTGCTAATGCTTTTTTGAGTAATTTCATAATAAATCCTCCCTTGATTTATCCAAATTATAACTTTATCAAGGGGGGATTACCATGCGATATTATTCACTGCACTATGAAATTTCTTTGATAGCGCATACATTTTTATTCTTTTATCCATAAATAATGGGGCTGATAAGCATAAAAATGCCGATTATTTCCCGGGAAACCTTCAGTTTTCATTATTAATTATATTTAATCAATACTTATTTAACCTGTGTGGTCAGGGCAATTTGGGAGCAGTTATAATACTTCCCGTCCTTTAATTCAATTTCTTTCTGCACGTCATGTCCCAAGCCGGCAGCTGATGCGATTTTAAAGATCACACTCGCATATTCATCACTGTCACATTGCACTGTTCCAAATAATTTGCCTGATTCCAAACCTTCAATACCCTGAGGGGTACCATCGATGCCCACAATTTTAATCGGCGCGGTAATTTTTTTACGCTCCAATGCATCAGCTGCCCCCAGTGCCATATCATCATTGTTGCTGATAACTAGCTCAATTTCGTTGGGATATTCTTCCAGCCATTTCTCCATCCATGCAGAGCCTTGACTTTTTTCCCAATTTCCAATGCCGCCCGTAATTTTTTCCAAAGGCACACCCCCGTCTTTTAATGTCTGAATGGACCATTCCGTTCGGATCAGGGAATCCTGATGATTTGTCTCACCCTCTAGGAGTACATAGCTAACCTTGCCGTCATTGTTTAGATCAAGTGAACTTGGCTCTTCATTATAAGCATCCACTAAAATATTCCCCTGTAAAACTGCTGATTCCTTCGCATCCTCACCGACATAATAAAGCTTCTCCCAGCGGTTCATATCCTCTTCCACCGGTTCCCGATTGAAGAATACAACGGGTATATCGCCTTCCATTGCCCGATTGATAATGTAAGAAGCGGCTGACCGATCAACCATATTGACGCAAATCACATCAACACCCAGTGATACAAAACGGTCCACCTGACTGTTTTGAGTATTTTGACTGCCTTTCCCGTTCACGATATCAAGAACGATCCGGATACCGGTATCCTTTTCATAAGCTTTTACCTGTTCCTCCATCTTTCGGCAGAGATTATTAATAAAGGAATCATCCCCACGATATAAAGTGACGCCGATGCGAAGTGTCTTTTTTTCTTCTTTTTCAACATTACTGCGGTTTTGAAAAACGATACAGCCAATTACCAGACAAAAGATGAGAATCCCTGCTGCGATGAATGAATTTTTCTTTTTCATAATGCCTCCGATTATTCTATTGGATAAAGAATTTTTTCAAAATACTTCTCTTTCAAATCATCTTTTTCAAGATAATATGAAGTCAGTTCAATCTGTTCCCGGTCGCTGCTTTTTTCAATTGCCTCGACAGCTTTCACAATGCTTAAATAACCAGCATCATATTGATTCGTCGCTATCAGTCCTTTGATGAACCCACGATCCATTTGATTTAAAATCTTTGTCGTACTGCCAAAGCCATACAAAACAGCGATGTTTTCATAAGCCGTATTATCAGCAATTATGTCAGCGGTCAGATCCAGACTCTTTACATCTAAAGCTACAATAATTGCTCCATCATCACATGCTGCTACCTCATCAGCCATTACCTGAGAAAAGAAATCTTCATTCTCAATAACGGGTGTATTCGGTGAGCCGCTGGGTGACATCTCATAATGATGAGCTTGAAAGCCTGCCAGGGAAATCTCCTCTAAAAGACCGTTATACACTTCTTGGTTATAACCGAAATCAAGTCCTTCCGTAAACATGTATACCGGCTTATCAGGATTATTCTCACGGACAATGGCTTCACCCAGCATTCGACCGGCTTCATAATAATCCTGTGAGATACCGGTAATCGCCCAATCTCCAGGCAGACTGTTGCCCATGATAATCAGCGGACTGGTTAAGACCATGTCATCTAATATCCGTCGGCATTCTGCCTGCTTTAACGGCACAAATACAACTGCCTGCGAGCCATCACTGATCTCACGGTTTAAAAGCTCCATCTGTTCCGCAACATCCTCTTTTTCATATAAAGTGATGAAATTGACATCCACATTGTATTCATCAGCAGCTTTATCGATACCCTTACGGAAATTCTTATAATAATCGTCATTGGTGTCTTTAATTATGACTGAGACAGAATAAATGGTAGTTTCCTTTTCCTTAATAATTAAATCAGTTGAAGATAACAGAAATAAAATGATTAGAATACCGGCCATCAGTGCCCATATCAACTTTTCCTGTCTTGTCATTTCCATAGTTGTTCACCCTTTGCAATTATCTGACTGTAAGAAATAGCCGGAAGACGGATAATAATTTCTGTTCCGACATCCGGTTCGGAATGAATGGTTAATCCGTATTGTTCACCAAAATAGAGTTTAATTCGCTCATTCACATTCTTTACACCAATGCCTGAACCCTTTTTAGAGGTTGTGTGAATCGAATCTGAGAATAAGCTTGTTACTTGTTCCTCAGTCATACCCAGTCCGTTATCACGAACCATAAAGAATAATTCATCTCCTTCACGCCAGCTCTTAATGATTACTTCACCGTCTCCGTCCATGAATTCCATGCCGTGATAAATTGCATTTTCTACTAATGGCTGAAGCATAAGCTTTAAGCTGGCAAGTTCTTCACAGCCCTCGCCAACCTCAATATCATAAGTAAATTTATTTTTGAAACGCATTCTTTGAATCATTAAATAACTGCGTACATGTTCAATCTCATCACGAACCTGGATAATACTCTTTCCTTTACTTAAGCTGATGCGGAAGAAACGTGCCAGAGCGGTTACAACTTTAACAGCTTCAGCCTTCTGTTCATTTTCAATCATCCAGACAATAATATCTAATGTATTATAGAGAAAATGCGGGTTGATCTGCGATTGCAGCGTATCAAATTCCTGCTTGCGTTTTGCCTCATGCTCAGTAACGATATCATTCATGAGCACCCTGATCTGTTTCGCCATGCTGCTGATTGAAGTTCCTAAATGCTGAATTTCATAAGAACCGCCAATATAGACCGGTGTCTGTAAATTACCTTCCTCAAGAATACCTACCGATTTTTCTAATTCCTTGATAGGATCGGTAATTCTGGAAGAGATGTATGAATTGATAAAGGTCAAAATAAATAAAATCAGTGTAATGATAAAGACAATAAATAATCTGGTTTTAATCGTATTTAAGGAGACAACATTCTTGGGTGTAACCCCTACCACCTTCCAGCCAGTATAGCCGACTGATTTAACGGTGACAATTCTTTCAGTGCCTTCAAATTCCTCCAGATGATTGCCGTCCTTGTATTCGGCTGCCGCTAAATTATTCTCCATGAAACGGCCTGAATCAATCAGCTGCATCTTAGGGTGATAGAGGATTTCACCATCACTGCTGATTAGATAGACATAACCGCCGCTGCCGGTCGTTACGCCGTTAAATAGATGAGCCAAGCTTGAATAGCTTAAATCGACAAGCAACACACCTTGCGCGGTCGATGTTCCTTCGGTCAGTTCCACAGCTCTTGATAATGAAATGACCCATTGATACTGACTCTCATTCCCGTCAAAGATGGTTTGCACATGCGGGTCAGAGAAATGCTGATTTTCAGTTTTTTCAAGGGCATTAATAAACCAGCTGTCACTCTTAACATCAAGATTAGTCTTGATTCTGGCTGCCGGCACCGCTTCAATCAATGTACCGTCTTGGGAAAACAAGGCAATATTGGCAACATCATCACGGTTATTGTCATAGAGCAGCGTGATTTCACTGTTAATTGATTCTGAGGACAAATCAGCATTCTTGACTGCCCCGTAATAAAGTGAGTCCGACAGCTTCATTACTGTGCGCAGATAACTCTCTACCGAACGGGCTACCTGACTGATTAAGCTTTGATTCTCCTCCATGACCGTTTGCGATACTTGACTAGAAAGCCGTCCATAGATTGAAAAAGTGATCAGCAAGCTGGCAGCCAGAGCAGTGATTGTAAAATAAATAAAGATTGTACGCCTGATACTTTGGTTATGAAATATTTTCTTTTTTTCCATTATCTGGCTCCGCGGAATTTAGTAGGGGATACGCCATATTTTTTCTTAAATACATAACTGAAATAATTCTGTTCCTGATAACCTACTTTGGAAGCAATAATATAAGTTTTATCATCTGTCTTATTTAAAAGATCAACAGCCTTATTTAATCTGACTTCCGTCAGATAGGCGATGTAAGCCTGACCGGTTTCTTTCTTGAATATAGTAGAAAAGTAAGCCGGACTCATATGCAGATGGCGGCAGATCATTTCAACGGATAAATCAGGGTTTTGATAATTATCCATGATATACTGTTTGGCTTCCTGAATAATGTGCCGAGTTGTCACATCACGTTCATTATTAATTGCCTGATTGATTGTGAGTGTCGTATTAAAAAGCCATTCACCAAAATCATCACGTTTTTGAAGCATATCGATCACATTCAGATATTCCAATTCACCGCCTAAGATTTCCTCGAGATTAATATCATATTGTTGAATTACTTGAATAATTGTATTCATAACGCCAAATACATAAACCTGTTTCTGACGGTAATGGACCTTAGCGGATGCGAGCTTTTCTGCGATTCTGGCAGTAACAGCTTTAATTTTCTCATCCGGGCCAAATTTAACAGCCGCAATATATTCTGATTCAACATTGTTGTCGAATTTCAGTTTGCCGCCGCCGACTGGTTCCATATCATTGATATAGATTGTGCTGCCGCCGCCAACGACCGCTTTATACCCCAGTGCTTCAACCGCTGACTGGTAAGAACGTATGATCTGCGACAAATGGCTGCAGCTGTGTCCGATGCCAATTGTTACCGGCACCTCTAAAATTCGCTTTACCTCTTTGCAAATATCCCCAAACACATCAATCAAACCGGTAATTGTATTGTCATCAAGCGCTACAATAGCTACCATCTGAGCCTCTGCCACTGACTGAAAAAGCGAAAAGCGGCAGTAACTGCTTAATTTTTCCGCGACGATCTGTTTCACTGAAATTGGTATTAGCTCTTCCTCTTGATGAAGGGATAATGTTTTTTTACTCCGATCATCGCCCTTTTCTACATCGATTGCGCCAATAATCCACCGTTTTGCACCGACGATGGGAATATCATATTCCTCCAGCTTTGATTCTATAAATGTCACCGGCATCTGGCGGTGAACCATGTCATTAAAGAATTGTTCACGGATGATTGGCAGACTCTTGCGGTAATTTTCCCGCAGACTGTTTACATTGCGTTTTTCTTCAATTTCCTCATCCAGACCGGATTTAATTCTATTTAAAATAGAAGTCAGTTCTTCCACATTGACCGGCTTTAAGATATATTCCGTCACATTCAGTTTAATTGCCCGCTGGGCATATTCAAAATCATCATAACCGGAAAAGATGACCACTTTTGTGGAAGGATACCGCTGTCTGATTTTTTCAGTTAATGTCAGTCCATCCATGTATGGCATACGGATATCCGTAAGCACCACATTGGGTTCTAACAGTTCGATCTTCTCAAGTCCATCCTCACCATTCTCTGCATCGCCCACAACTTTAAAGCCTGCGGACTCCCAATCGATCTGTTTAATGATGCTTTTGCGTACTTCTTCCTCATCGTCTACCAATATAATGCTGTACAAATTCATGATCCGATTCCTCTTTTCTCATTGATTTATAAAACAGACATGCAATTCTGCCTGAATCAGTTCATCCCATTTACTCGAAATAAATATACCATAAAACCGCTTACATATCAAAAAACAGCATTCACTATCAGCATTGACAGAAAAAAAACTGATTTATGAGATCAGTTTTTCAATATATTTATTTAGTGAATTGCGGCAGGTATTCTTTATGGGCTTCAAGCAATTCATCAAAGACAAGATTTGCAAGCTCATCTGAAGGAACCAATGGATTCATATTCAGAGCAGTAATCGCAATGTCCCGATTGCCGCTGACGGCAGCTTCACAGACTAATCGTTCAAAGGTTTTGATGGTTTGAATTGTTCCGTTGATCTGCGGCTTCAATTCGCCGACAGCGATTGGTTTAGGACCATCAGCGGTGATGACACAAGCGATTTCTACGGCACTGTCCGCTGGCAGATTACTAATGGCACCATTGTTTCGCACATTCACATATTGGATATCACCTGAATTGCTGTATAAAGATGCAATCAGATTACACGCAGCATCGCTGTAATGAGCACCGCCTCGCTGTTCAAGCTGCTTAGGCTTCACATCAAGCTCAGGATCTTTATATAATTCAAACAGCTCCTTCTCCACCTGTGATACAACTTCAGCGCGCACATGACCGGCTTGGTATTCTTCAAGTTCTTTCGCAAGCTGCTCCTTGGTGAAGAAATAATAATTATGATAAGGACATGGTATGCAGTGCAAACCGCGGATGAAGGCTGGTGAGAATGGCAGAGCGTTGAAGTTTTTCATGGCCAGAGCATCCGATGGATCAACATGCGCATATTTCTCAATGACTTCATCGAGTACAGATTTGCCGTCAATAAACACATCTGTCGCAAAAACATGATGGTTTAAACCAGATAATTCCATTCTTACCCGTTCTGGCTCGACATCCATGATTTTGGCGATACCGTTCACCATACCAATCGGCACATTGCATAAGCCGATAACACGTTCAAAATTTGTATACCGCAGCACAGCTTCGGTAACCATCCCAGCCGGATTAGTGAAATTAATCAGCCAAGCCTGCGGACACAGCTCCTGCATATCCTTAACGATATCCAAAATGACCGGTATCGTTCTAAGCGCTTTAAACATACCGCCCGCACCGTTGGTTTCCTGACCGATCATGCCATGGCTTAATGGTATCCGCTCATCCTTAACGCGTGCCGGCAGCAGTCCGATGCGCATTTGAGTGGTAACATAATCAGCATCCTTTAATGCTTCACGGCGGTCAAGGGTAAGAATGATCTTCATCGGAAGACCTGCCTTTTCAACCATGCGTTTCGCTAATGCGCCTACAATTTCCAACTTTTCTCTGCCAGCTTCAATATCAACAAGCCAGAGCTCACGGATCGGACATTGTTCATAACGTTTAATAAAGCCTTCCACAAGTTCTGGTGTATAACTGCTGCCGCCGCCGATCGTAACTACCTTAATTGCTTTTTTCATAACTTCTCCTCTCTATGGTTTCATATACACTGATAAATTCTTCCGCCAAAATGCCGAATGACTCAGCGGACATTAACTGATCTTCGGCGTGAACCAGCAATAACTGAAAGGCCAGCTGATCCCCAGATGCCTCCTGCTGAATCAAAGCAGCATGAGCATGATGACCTTCTAAGAAAATAGCCTGTCCTTGCTGAATCAAGTCTTTTGCTGAATCATAATGACCTGCCTTCGCCTCCTGAATCGCTTCAATATAGAAGGAACGAGCGCTGCCAACTGCCGAAATAATCTGAAAACAAGTTAGTTCTAAACCTTCCATCTTACTCTCCAATCAGCTTTAGTGCCTGTTGGAAGACACCCTTGCCATCCATTGATCCATACATCCGCATATCGATTGAAGCCATTGGTACACTCGGATATTGCTGCTGCAGCTTTTGAAGATGGAAACGTACCTGCGGCCCCAATAATACACAGGCAGCGGTTGGTATCATGGCTGATGCTTCAGAAAGTCCATAGGCGTCGATGCTGCACGCAACCCCCTCAGCTTCAGCAGCTGCACGCATTTTAGTTACCAGCATACTTGTACTCATACCAGCGGAACATAATAAGACAATATTTTTCATAAATTTCTCTCCTCTTGCTTCACAGGACAGTTCCTGTTTCTATGATATTATTATATCATTATATTCTTTTATTTCAATCATTATATTCTTTATAAATTATAAATCATACATTTATGACAAATTTAATAAAATAGAGTATAATATAAGAAATGAAAAGGAGTATTCTTTATGGATAAGAAATCAAAAATCCCTTTATATATGACTGTATTAGAAATATTGAAAGAGCGGATCATCACCGGTGAATATGGACTGCATACCTTTATGCCTACTGAAAATGAATTAGAAAAAGAATTTGATGTCAGTAAGATCACGATCAGAAAAGCAATCGGCATGCTTGAAAATGAAGGCTTTGTGAGTAAGAAAAGCGGTTCTGGAACTAAGGTTATCAGCAATGGATTATATAATATCCTCACCCGATCACAGCCATTTTCAAAAACATTGACGGATGAAGGCTATGTATTCAGAAGAGAGAATACAAAGGTGTCCCGTATTTCATTGGAGCCGCAGGATGAGCTTTATCAATACTTCGGCAGTGAATGTTACAAAATCACCAGAAAATACTTTCTGGATGGTGTTCCTTATATTTATTACACGCATTATCTGCTGGGGGAAATGAAGCTGGATGAGGTATCCGATGATGAGCGTTTTTCCATTTATATGCAGATGTATAAGAATCATCGCATGATTTCACACTTTACTGATGAATTCTATATTGATTATCCATCTACACAGATTCTTGAAGAGCTGAAGCTTAAGGAAGGCCCGACGCTTGGCAGAAAGCGCACGACTTACGGCATCAATGGTGAAGTGCTTGAAATATCATACTCACAGTACAATACACGGATGCATAATTACGTGATTAATTTTGATGTATAAGAGATACAACTGCCTGTAAATGGCAGTTTTTTATTACTTTTACCATAGTAAAAATGCTGTCAGCAAACTGCAGCACGATGACATACAGCTGCTACTAACAGCATTTTTAATAAATCATTAAGAAAACTATTCCTATAATGGCATAGCACAGCCGTCAGCCCGTGGATCACTGCCGCCAAATAAAACACCATTGTCCTTTATTTCGATTAACTGTGAAGCGCCTGAACATTCATAAGGCTCAATTACTTTCAGCACATGTCCCATGGCCTGTAATTGCTTCAGCTTCTCTTCTCCAATCTGTTTTTCTATTTTTAATACATTTGTAATACTGCCGCATGGATTGCTGGATTGAGCATCTGCCCATTTAGCAGTTTCTAATGCAGTTTGCACATCCATACCAAAATCAATGACATTGCATAAAGTCTGCATGTTCCACTGCGGCTGATTGTCGCCGCCCGGTGTATTGCCGACCCAGCGCAGATTCCCCTGATTATCAGTTACCATATAAGTAACTAATGTGTGCATCGTTCGTTTATGCGGATGCAGACAATTTGGATGACCTTCTGTCAAATTGAATCCTGAGCCTAAACGGTTATTCAGCAAGATGCCGCAGCCTTCAATTTCCTCACCAGATCCCCAAGATGCTGAAATGCTGTGTATAAAGGAAACCGCATTGCCTTGACTGTCTACAACCACAAAGCTTGTCGTGTGACCCTTTTCGTTAAATGGGATTTCATCGATAATCGGCAGTGAACGATCCATGCGAATCGTGGAAGCCTGCTTTTTCGCATATTCTTCAGATAAGATCATATCGATCGGGTTATTTACAAACGATGGATCACCAAAGTAACTTACCCGGTCATTGAAAGCAAGTTTTTTTGCTTCCACCATCAAATGAATGGCCTCTGCTGATTCAGGTTCTAGTTTCGAAAAATCAAATTGATTTAAGATATTCATTTCTTCCAGATGAATAATGCCTTGTGATACCGGCGGCGTTTGGAAAACCCGATAATTACGGTAAGGAACTGAAATTGGTTCAAGAATTTCTGATTTCATTGCCTTCAGATCTTCCAGTTTAAATAAACCGCCGCGTTTTTCAGAATGTTTGACTAATTTTTCCGCAAGTTCACCTTCATAAAAAGCATTGCGGCCTTGTTCTGCGATAATACGCAATGAATGGGCATATTCAGGATTATAATACAGTTCTCCGGCAGCCAGCGGTTCATTGTCATTTTTTAAGAACCGCTTACGCAGACCTTCAAAACGTAAGATTTTATCATAATCAGTATGCAAATGGCGAGCTACCTTTTCTGATATCGGACAGCCATTTTCGGCCAAATCGATAGCGTCCTGACATAGATCAGCAAAACACATCGTACCAAATTTTTCTAAGGCAAGCAAGCAGGCATCAACTTCACCCGGTACTGCTGCCGATAAAATGCCGTCATTAGGAATATGATTCATGCCATGACTTTTGAAATAATCAATTGTCGCTCGCGCTGGTGCCGCACCGGAGCCGTTAAGCGCACTGATTTTTTTACTGGCCGCATCAAAATACAGTAAGAATACATCACCGCCCAAGCCACACATATCGGGAAGTACAACGCCGCTTGTATTAGCCATGGCAACTGCCGCATCCATCGCGTTGCCGCCTTTTTTCAATATATCGATTCCTGTTGAGGATATCAACGAATGAGCGGAGGCTACCATGCCCTTTCTGCTCATCACAATACCTCGATGTTTCATAAATTCACCTTCTTTTCGTCTACTGCTGATTCAAATTTTTTTGTGCTTCTTCAACTTCTTTCATACGCATTTTCTCTGCAATTTTAAAGAACGGATAGTAAATCGCAATGGATATCAGCAGTCCGCAGAAAGCCCAGACAGCGGCTGGAATATTTCCGCCAGTTGAGAGATATGCGCCAATTACCGGCGGCATGATCCATGGTACAAGAGCTACCGGACGGCCGATAATATTAAAGAACATCAAGAAATAAGTACCGATAACTAAAACAACATCGACTAAAACAAATGGAATCATCATAACTGGGTTCATAACGATTGGGAAACCGAAAGTAACCGGTTCATTGATATTAAAGATACCTGCCGGCAAAGCCAATTTACCCAGTGTGCTAAAGGATTTTTCTTTTGAACGAGTCATCAGCAATACAAGACCTAAAGTAGCACCGGCACCGCCCAGCGATACAAACCATGGAATAAAGCCCGTAGCTGTAATATAAGGGATTGGATTGCCAGCCAGATATGCTTCTGAGTTAGCAGTTATGAAGGTGGTAAAAATAGGCACGCCAACTGCGTTGAGGATAGACTGACCATGGATACCTACGCACCACAGCAGCTGTGAAACAACCATATAAACCAAGATACCAGGTAATGTATTCAGTGCGAATACAAGCGGTGAGAATAATTGCGTAACTAACTCTGGAATATTTAAACCAAAGACACAGCTCAGCATCCAAAGAATCGTTAATGCGACAGCTCCCGGAATCAAAGCCGAGAAGGATTTGGAAACAGCCTCCGGTACGCCTTCAGGGAAGCGGATGATCCAATTTTTGCGGACAAACAGTTCTAAGATTTTAACAGCGAAGATTGCAACAACGATAGCCGTAAAAATACCCTTTGAACCAAAATAAGTGGTTGACATTGCAAATTCACTGTCAATCTGAAGCATCATGAAACCGATAAATGAAAGAATACCTCCCATCAAACGATCTTGTTTAAATTCTTTCGCCAAATTATAACCAACTGAAAAAGCTACATATAAAGCAATGATCCCCATTGTCATTGTGTTAGGAACACCCAACATTGCTTTATAAGGTTCAATAAATTTCAGCCATGCATCATTTGGAAATTGCTGGATGATAATAAACAGGCTTCCGAAAATTGTGAAGGGAACAGTTGCGACCATGCCGTCTTTTACACCGACGATGTAAGGATTTGCCCCTAATTTAGCAAATATAGGCGCAACTTTCATCTCCATAAAGTCCATGAATTTTTTCATTTTTCCATCTCCTTTGAAAGTTTCATTCACTTTCCTTTATCTGCTGACATCTTAACATAATAATGTTTAGTTGTAAAGATTATAATGTTATATATTTATTAAATATAGAATATAATGTTAAATTGTAATTTTTATATACAAAAAAAGATGACCTATTAAAATAAGTCACCTAAAATTCTCTATATTGATTTCTTACTGCTCATTGATAACTACTCTAACTTTAGATTTATCTCTATGATGCCATAGTCTTGTTAAATATGGCAATGCAAAGGTTGTGATAACCAGCGCTAAGGCACATTGGGCTGTTGCTGATCCGACATATGGCTCAAACGCTGGATTTATTTGCGCAGCTAAATAAGGCAGTGACAAGCTGACTCCTGATAAACCGCATGATGCAATTGCCGCATGCCCCGGCTGTTTCAGTATCAAACAATCAAAAAGCAAAGCAGGAATCAGTGCAAGAAGTAATGTACACCCGCATAAAAACAAACCTTGAAAACCGCATTCAAACATCGTTATTAACGAGATATTGGTTCCAAACGCAAATCCCGCCAATGGTATTAAACATTGGGTACCATCTTTAAACATTTCTTTAAACTCACAGTCTAATAAATTGCAGCCTATCCCCAGCAGCAAAGGAAGCACCATAGCCAGAAGACTATTAATCAGATTTCCTTGGCTTGAAAAGCTAAACAGCAGCAAGGCTATATTGGGCAAGCCAATTAATGTCATTAAACCGAAATTCGCTTGATCGATAGAATCGCCTAATTCATTAACGATACTCAAATAAAGAGCAGAATTACAGCTCATATAAGCGGTTATCCAAGCTAAAGAGCTTATTTGAAAAACGCCCTCTGCTGGCATATAACGCAGCATGATAATACCAAATATAAAGTAGAGAATCAATTTAAACAATGCCAGCGGCAATCCGCGCTTTGCTACTTTTCGGATAGTTACAAAATCCATCTGAGTACCGGTGAAAAACAACATTAAACCAATAATCGTCATCAGACCATTCTTAGTAAAGGTAACTGTAAAGGGATCACCAATTGCAAGTAAACCCGGACAAAATGTATTACATAATGCGCCGAGGAATACCGGCACCAGCATCATGCCTACCGGAATCCGTCTGATTAAAGCCGCAGCTTTCATTATTCAGTATAAGTCAGATCTTCACCGTTACTAGCTATTACTTTTGAGAAATATTCAAATGAATCTTTCTTATATCTATCAAGGCTTCCTTCTCCTTCATTATTACGATCCACATAAACAAAGCCATAACGTTTTCTCATTTCCCCAGTACCTGCGGATACGATATCAATCGGCCCCCAGTAAAGATAACCCATAATTTCGCACCCGTCTTCAATTGATTCCTGAACCTGTGCTAAGTGATCATGGATATACCGTTTTCTGAAATCATCCTGAATTTTACCATTTTCATCAACTGCTTCATCTAAGCCGATGCCGTTTTCAACAATGAATAGCGGCAATCCATAGCGGTCATTCAAATCATTGCATACAAAGCGAAGTCCCTTAGGATCAACCGGCCAGCACCATGGTTCAGGTGAAGTCTCTTTTAAATATGGATTATTTAAACCAGCAGAACCACCGGTATCTACCCGAATCGCAGCATCCTTGTGATAAACAGTAGAACGATAATAGCTGAATGCGATATAGTCGGAGGTATAATTGGCAATCGTTTCTAATTCATCTTCATTCATTTCTACATGTACATCATTTTCTC
The DNA here is from genome assembly GCA_000508965.1 of Clostridiales bacterium VE202-08. Classification (GTDB taxonomy): domain Bacteria; phylum Bacillota_I; class Bacilli_A; order Erysipelotrichales; family Erysipelotrichaceae; genus Dielma. The sequence continues at coordinate 19,336 of BAHV02000006.1, read as the reverse complement.
GCCAAATACGTTTTACATAACCGGGATATTGACCTTTGCACATAACATCAAGGAATAAATAATGTTTCCGTCTATGATCAACTACACCTAAAATATCATCGGGATCACAAGTATATGGATAAGTCGCAATATGTGATAATGAAAGCATGCAGCCAACCTTCATTTTTGGATCAATCTCATGTCCCAGCTTCACGGTTTTCGCATGAGCTACAAACAGATAGTGAGTAGCCTGATAGAGCTGCTGCATTGTCAGATCAGCATTCACCTTTTCTGTATTTTTAGGGTTAATATCTAAGACACCGCCGGCAGCAAAAGGCATTCTGAAAATATTATTCACTTCGTTGAACGTCATGTAATATTTAACTTTACCCTTATAACGATTGAACACAACAGTTACATAGTTCATCCAGAAATCAATCATTTTTTTATTTAGCCAGCCGCCGTATTCGGTTAATAAATGCAGCGGCATTTCATAATGACTTAATGTGATGACTGGCTCCATTCCCAAACGAATCATTTCATCAAATAAATCATCATAGAATTTTAATCCGGCTTCATTGGGTTCTGCTTCGTCACCATTAGGGAAAATACGCCCCCAAGAGATACTTGTACGGAAAGCCTTAAAGCCCATTTGATGCATATATTCCAAATCCTCATGATAGCGGTGATAAAAATCGATTGCTTCATGGCTTAGATATTTTTTATCAGGATTTAAGGCCGGTTCCCACTTTGTTCCATTCCATTTTAAATCCGGCTGATTCATAATGCCAACTAATACATCCGTTACATTTAACTTTTTACCGTCTTCCAAATATGCACCTTCAATCTGATTTGCAGCGACCGCACCGCCCCATAAGAAATTTTCTGGAAATCTTTTTGCCATTTTTACGCCTCCTCGTTTAAATAATCACCATTTGTCTCAATAACTTTTTTATACCAATCAAAACTCTTCTTTTTCTTACGTTCATAAGTACCGTTGCCTAAATCATCAGCATCAACATAGATAAAACCGTAACGTTTGCTCATTTGAGAAGTTGAAGCACTTACAATATCAATACATGCCCAAGATGTATATCCCATGCACTCTACACCTTCATCAATTGCTTTCGCAATTTCGATAAAATGATTTCTGAAATATTCAATTCGATAATCATCTTGGATACTGCCATCCTCTTCAACTTTATCATAAGCTCCGATACCATTTTCTACGATCCATAACGGCTTATGGTAACGATCATAGAGGTCGATGAGTGAAATCCGTAAACCAACAGGATCTACCTGCCAGCCCCATTCTGATGTAGGCAGATAAGGATTTTTTACACCCGTTACTAAATTACCGCCGACCTTTTCACGCTGTGCGGCATGAATACTTTGTACCATACTCATATAATAGCTGAAAGAAATGAAATCAACTGTGTGCTGTTTCAGAATTTCCGCATCGCCTTCTATCATTTTTATATCAAAATTACGTTTTTTGAAATATTGTTTAATGAATAAAGGATATTCACCTAATACTTGTACATCTGTATAGAAGAAATTCATTCGATTATCCTTTTGGGCCAGATAAATGTCTTCTGGATTGCAGGTTTCAGGATAAGTCAATGTCTTGGTTACCATGCAGCCAATTTGTGAACCAGGGATAATTTCATGTCCATATTTCACGGCCAAAGCACTGGCAACAAACTGATGATGAAGCGCCTGATAAATTGCTTCTTCAGCTTTATCTTTATTTTCATATTTTTCCTCAACTACACCGACGGTTGTGAAAGGATGGCGAAAAACTGAATCAATTTCATTAAATGTCAGCCAGCATTTTACTAAATCTTTATAACGGTCAAAACATACTTTTGCAAATTTCACAAACATATCTACCACTTCTCTTGAAACCCAGCCATCAAATTCATTAACTAAATAAAGCGGCATTTCATAATGAGATAAGGTAACTAATGGTTCAATATCATGAGCACGCAATGTTTTAAATAAATCTTCATAATAAGCTAACCCAGCTTCATTGGGTTCTGTTTCATCACCATTTGGGAAAATTCTTGTCCATGCAATAGATGCACGCAGTGTTTTAAAACCCATTTCACCAAATAAGGCAATATCTTCTTTATAATGATGATAAAAATCAATACCCCGTCTTTTAGGGTAATATGTGTCATCCTGTATTTCCATCGCTATTTTAATATCTTCTGGTCCTGTATGCCATTGACTCTTGTAATCTTTAACGTCTACATGAGGTTTATAAGATGCCACATCAGCAACACTCATGCCCTTGCCATCTAGGTTCCAAGCCCCTTCACATTGATTAGCAGCAATGGCACCGCCCCATAAAAAACCTTTCGGAAATTGTATTGTCATAAGTCCTCCTTTAACTAAAGGGGCAGATAACTGCCCCCTGCTTATTAATTCAGTTCTTTTTTAGCCTGCTTGTTTGACATTAAAACAAATGGTGTATAAACAAGAGCGCCTACAGCTATAATAATCAGCTGAACGACAACTCCCTGCCAGCCATGACCGACAAATGCACTGACAATGACTGGGAAACCAAATGGTACGTCGACAATATTACATGGCAGGAAACCAATATTTGTAAAAAATAGAAGTAAACCGGTTGCGATACCGCCATTCAGAATGAATGGAATTGCATACGTAACATTTAATACTAATGGCAAACCAAATACTACCGGCTCAGAAATTCCGAACAAAGCGGGTACAAAGCCTAATTTAGCAACCGCTCGTTCATCATCTCGTTTAGAGAAAATTAACAGTGAAATGACTAAGGATAATACTAAACCTGCACCACCGACAACGATAAAGGAAACTAAAGAACCATAAGTGATTGGCTGATTTGGAATCTGTCCTGCACTTGCGGCTGCGATATTAGCAGCAATAGCACTGGCGATAAGTGGATTACGAATTGGTGTGATAATCATATTGCCATGTACACCAAGGAACCAGAATACTTGAGCTATCGTAAATAAAGCAATTGCTCCAACCGGACTTTGGAATACAGCTTCAAGCGGTGCTTGAACAACTTCATAAATCCAGTTATTCAAGTAAGAACCAGTCATAAGATGGAATACTGTACCGATTACAGATGTCACTACTAAGGTAATTAAAATTGGCACTAAAGTATTGAAGCTCTGTGCAATGGCATGAGGTACTGAGGCTGGCATTTTAATTTTGATTTTTTCTATTTTCATTAATGCACTGAATAACTCAGATACCAAAATGGCAACAATCATACCGATGAATAAGCCTTGGGCACCGATAGCAGCACCAGGCAGACCTGCAGCAGCCGCAGTAGCACCTTCAACGACTACGGATACTGTCTGCGGTACAACGCAAATGTAACCAGCTAAGCATGCAATCGCGCAGATATATTCAGGAACTTTATTCTTTCTGGCCATTTCTACACCAATCAAAAAAACGATTGGCAATGCCATAATTGACAAGGTTGCGAAGTTAATGGCTGTAAAAGCCGGACTTAGGCTTGCCAGTGCCGGAATAAATGCGGCTAAGCCTGTTGTGGCTGAACACAGTAATGTATTAAATAATGTTGCGAATGAACCGACAATAATGAATGGCATGAATGTTGTGAAAGCATTTTTGATAGCGCCTAGATATTTATTATCATCAACTTTTTCGGCAACTATCATCAAGCCGTCTTCAAATTTTTCTGTAAATTTAGCCATTATTTCCCCTCCACTAATGCTTCTGCCTGTTTCAGTACAGCAGCACCGTCGCAGCGGCCATAAGCAACGGCATCAATAACTGCGATCGGCGCAGCATCGCCTACGATTTTAGATACTTTACGCTGAATATGACGTACTTGTGGTCCTAATAACAATACATCGAAGTTACCTAATTCATCTTCGATCTGCCCCTGTTCAACAGCCCAAATCTTATAATCTTTACCCTGTTTTGCAGCTTCATCCTGCATTTTTGATACTACTAAACTTGTTGACATTCCCGCACAGCAGGCTAACATAATTCTCATCCTTCTAAATCCTCCTTTTTAATTACCTTTGAAAGTAAACGATAAATATTTAAAAATTCCTCTGCCTGATCAATCATGATCATGGCTGTTGTGAGATGATCCTGAGCATGAACCAGTATTAAACTTAGTTCACTTTTTTCTCCTCTGGCTTCACCCTGGATCAATTCCGTCTGTGTCTGATGAGCTGACTTTAAGTCCTCTCTAGCTTCTTTGATCAAGCTTGCAGCTTCATCAAAATTGAAATCACGAGCTTCCTCAATAGCCATCAATGATTTTGATTTTGAGTTGCCAGCGTTTAAAATCAAAGTGAATGCTGTTTCATACGTATCCATGCGATTCCTCCTTGCCGTCAAATGTCTGCAGTCATTTGTTACAACTACATAATAAAGGAGAGTACCGTTTCATTCCATAGATGTTTTTTCCGTTTATCAATGCGGAAATGAATTATTGTATGCGGAAATTATGAATTAGGATGAAATAATGCCGCAAAATGCTATATTTAAAATAATTACAGCTTTTAAACTATGATATTATGTATATAACAATGTCTATGAAAGGGGGGAACGGATATGAAAAAATATGTAATTGCATTTTTAATCTGTATTTATACAATAATTCTGGTGCCAATTTTACTTTCTGATCTACCTGATCCAGTTAGTGCGCTTTTAAATATTACACTGATCGCCGCTGCAGTATTAGGAATTCTCTGCATGATTACATTATTTAAAAACATTAAGGAGATACTCATAACTCCTAAACAGCAGGATGGGTTAAATAATCTTGCCTTATTGTTGAAAATTGCTGTACTGCCTGTCTATGCTTATATAACACTGGTTGGTATCGGTGCTGGTACCATTATGGTTATCTTTCCCGGCATGATATTCTTACTGCCTTTAATTTACGCTATAGTGACAGCTTTGTTGTGCTTCTTGTTAGTCATTACCTCAAGCTATACAATTACCCGCATCTATGTTCAATATCGAAACGGTATCTTTTCACTTAAAAAGACAATTTTGCATGTGATTTTACAAGTTATCTTTTTTATCGATGTAATTGATTATATTTATTTATTCTTCAACATTAGAAAATGCCGTAAAGAATCAATTGAATATGCCTAAAATAAAAGATACTTGCTTGAATATATAAAGTCAGACAAATATCTTTTTCAATTATGTATTATAATTCATCTTCAATCGTTTTAAATATCCTCATCATTGTTGAGAAACGCTTTTCATGCAGCAATAATTTAACATAATCCTTACTGGTCAGCATTTTACTTGTTAAGGTATAGAATTTTTGAAGATCGCGATTCTTATTTTTTTCAATAGAGAGTAAGAATACCAACTGTACTTTCTGCTTATCCCAAAGAATCGGCCGTTTCAGCAATGCTACACAAACAAAGGTTTCGTCAGTGCAGACACGGTATGGATGAGGAATCGCAATCAGATTGCCGAATTCCGTCACCGCTTTCTTTTCACGAAGCAAAACTAATTCTTTGAAATTACGCGGTACCTTGCGATAGTTACGAATCCGCATGGTCATATAGTCAATGACTTCATCCTTATTTTTTGCAGGGACATTAACAAAAAAGAGGTTGGGATCAAAAAATCGTTCTATTGAATTTTTAGATGAAATACTGAGCAGCCGTTTAACCTTGTTTTCATCTCGCGTTTCCATAAAATACTGAACACGGATAATCGGTACCGGCAGCTTTGCCTGAATCGGTACTGTGCTGATCACAAAATCGATATCAGTAAAATCAATCTTTTCAATATTCATCACATCGCAGGTAATCAGCTTGTTAATATATTTCCCAAACTTATCACGGTATTGATATTCCAATAGTTCAGCGGTTCCACGGCCTGTACTGCATACCATTACGATATTCTTACGGTCAATGGTTTCACGCTTACGCTCTAATGCCAGATTAATATGCAAGGCGATGTAGCCAATTTCATCTTCACTGATTTCCTTATGATACAATTCCTTTAAAGGCACACAAGCTGTGGTCGCAATCATGAAAGCCAGCATATAATGCGTCTTAATCTCTTTCAGCAGTGGGTTGCGCATATTTAAATCATACTGCAGCCTGCTCTTTAATGGAATCAAATGCAAAGCGAGAACAAGTCTTAAATTCAGATCCTGACTTAATTCTAAATTCATCTCCTCATCCGCTGCCTTAAGCATTTCGTTCACTGTTTCAAACATTTCTTCATCAACAACCAGGTTAGCTTCCTCAGCAGATTTAATCATACGCTTACCCAACAGATGAATCATAATATAACCGCATTCACTTTTAGGAACTGTAATTGAGAATTCTTTTTCAATAACATTAACGATGCGTAATGCCAATTCATAGATTGTTTTATGTGTCTCAATCTCTTCCAGCTGTTCTACTTCCATTGGCACATAATTACCACTTTTAATTCGCTGTACAGCGATATAAATATGCGTCACCAGATTATTAAAAGCAAAATCTGACATGTGATAATTTTCTTCCTCGAACAAGAGCTCAAGAATTTCAGAGATTTTTTGCAGCTGACTGCGCTGAAGCACAGCTTCACCATCTTCACTCTCAAATATATTAGATAGATAGTTTGAAATACAAAGCCGCAAGTCAAACTCACTGCCCTCGATTTTCATTCCATAATAAGGACGCTGAAGCAACTTTAAATTATTCTTTTCCAATATCTCACGAACGGTTTTCAAATCTTGAGAAATAGTGCTTTGGCTCGTATAAAGCATATCACAAAGCGCTTCAATTTTTACATAATCATCATGCGCAAGCAAATATTCAAGGATAAATTGAACACGCTGCTGTGGTGTTGCCGGCTGTACAGCTTCTTCAGTTTCATCTTCAGCCACCAGCACATTATATTGTTCACGATTCAAAACATGAAGCTGATAACCATACTTAGGCTTAGAAACTAATTCGATTCCCTCTTTATATAACTCCTCCGCAAGAATTTTCATTTCTGAGCGGATTGTCCTATCTGATACATTAATTCTGCCGGCAATATATGAAGCAGTTGTATAATCTTCTTCATTAAGATATTTCATAATCTGCCGCTGCCTGTTCGTTAACATATATCCACCACACCTTCAGTTACCTTTTGTTAATCATAACAGGTAATCAAAGCGTTTTCAAATACTTTACGAAACTGAAGCTTTTATTATCGTTAAATTTACATTGCCGTTTTCCACAGCAAAATAATATTTTAAAATTTATACGCCCAATTCAATCGTTTCCAGCATTTCATTAAAGTATGTGGGATTCAGCTTCTTTTTCATCCAGCCAAGCCTGCATTCATCCTTCATCAGAATAGCTCCCAGCATTTCATAGCATGTATTAAAGATCATCCACATATCATCCAGCTCTTCATCAAGATTTAGACGATGCATTTCATCTAATATATAACGTACACATTCAGCTTTGCATTCCCATTGACTGTCATCAATTTCATATATATCTTGTTCCAGCAAAGCCAAGACTTCTTCACTGAAATTGTAATAATCTCTGCTTTCCAGTTCTTCAACAGCTGCGGAGTATTTTCTGATGATTTGATTTAACCGCTGCTTTAAAACAGGCTGCGGATCGTTTTCAGCCAATAACTGCAACTTATATTTTACAGCCCGCTGATCTGAAACAGAAAGCAGTATTTCTCTTAACTTTTGAGTGGATAAACAATTAATCAGTTTACTTAAATCATGCTGCCGGATCATTTCAGCACCTTCTTCCACAGCAAATAAGACCGCGGCCATGTGCTTACAATAACCCATTTCCTGACCATAAATACAATCACAATTCATGATCAGCTCATCATTCTCTGCCTCAATATAAACCTCATACTCATTGCCGCTGTCACTTTGAACAACAGCTTCATATCCCTGTGATGTCTGCATGAGTTCTAAGACATTCCCATTCTCATAATATGCTAGGCCGCGGTCTAAAATTTTCGATGTAAAATATTTTTGCCAATCCATATAATATCCTCCTTTTTATGCTTACAGTATAGTACCAAATATTACATTATTTATGTAAGGATATAATCGAATTAAAAAATTTGACGAATATAATTGCTTAAAATAGCTTTTTCAGTTCCAATTCATATAAATTACATATGATTTATGATATTAAATATTATTCATCAACTTCAACAGACGGTAACTATGAGCTAAAATCATGTGCAGAATAATTTTTTACATCTTATTATCGTCACGAGTAGCTTGTGTTAACTCCCAATCAATATGTTTGTCAATATTATCTTTTACATATGACAGTGCTAAGATTTCAAAACCACGAATACTATCTTTTATTTTTGTCCAATCAATTAACATTACGTTCCCCTGAAATGATAATCATATATTATCCTTCATTGAAACAAAAAAAGATTCTGCCAAATCTGACAGAATCTTTTATAACTCTTCCCTATTATTAATTATAACGTAATATTTTTTTATCCCCTTCACATTCAAAGTGAAGTCTGGCACTCTCATCTTTGGTAATTTTGACATAATCATTGCCATTATAATCACCGAAATCAATCACAAAGCCTAATTTTTCTACTCTGCCAAAGATATGGCAAACAACCTTTCCCTGATACATAAATACTACCTGTATCATATCCTCACTGGTAGATTCCTTGATATTATCCCATTTATAACCAATAATATCATAGATGAATTCTTTTTGAAGATAAGGTGTAAAACTATATGCTTCATCCCATTCAAAAGGAATTAGATCCTCAATATTCTCTTCAGTTTGATTTAATTCACTTAAAGCGTGTGATAGCTGCGAAGCATTTACCGTCCAGATTTCATCATGTTTACTGCAGCCGCTGACTAATAAAAGCAGCACTAATCCTTTAATCAACAATTTCCGTGTCATAATCATAATTCATCACCTTGAAGCATTTACTTTCAAGCAAATCACCATAATCTTCTCTAGGCAGATTGAATCGATAATAATGACCATAATCATCTTCATTTATTTTGAATACAACTCTGAGATATATCGAATCATCTACATAATAATAAGAATTTCCAATATAATTCTTTTTTTCCTCAGCAGCAACTTTTTGCAGATTCAAAATATCATTTACAAACTTTTCTTCATCTTTATTCATATTACTAAGTAATATAACAGCTTCATATTCATTACCTTTGCCATTCCAGTCATTATCATAATCATAATAACTGACTTCCAATTTCGTAAATTGATCCACATTGGGTGTCTGAAGATTAATGCCGAAGAAATATGTTTCCTTAGCCGCAAAAGCGAAAATATTAAATGCCGCCAAAATCACGAAATATTTAATAATTAATTGCGGCGTGACTTTCATGGATCTTCTTGATATAAAATGCATAATCAGATAAAGAATAAAGGTAATAACCACAATCGTAATTGTAAGGATAATATCCATTATATCTATAATATACATTGACAGAAGCAGCACACTTGATAGATTAACAACTAATGGATATGTGAAAAAATCATTAGAAACCTGCTCACTGTCCTCTCCCTTACGTTTTTTAAATACATTTACCGCCCAGAGATAGAATCCAACAATAATTAAAGCTTCATAGGCGATCCACAGCAAATTATATTCTAGGGCAGCTGTATATGTGCGAATGAAATCATTAAAAGAAGAGACAAAATCATTTAAGATCGTAAACGGTGACAAGAAATTAAGCATGATGCCAAAATCAAACATGCTATCTGTAAAACCTACCGTAAATTGATTTACAAAAGACATCGAACAGATATACAGCATGAAAGGCAGAATAGCATAAGCGGCAATCAAGATTGCTGAATCGATCATGTTATTAGCTTTTGTGACAATTAATGTATTTATTGTGTAAATTGCCATGGTAATAACGATAATCCCGAATAAACCTAATAAGCTATGCAAAGTAAATGAATAGAATCCATATCTAAAGGTTAACAGCAATATGCCAATTAAGTAGTTCAATAACAAAGGCACATAGATACATGTTAAGCCCGCAAAGTAATGGACATCAAATAGATGCTTTCGGCTGATGGGCAGTGAAAAATAAGTATCCACACTTCGCTTATTAAGCATAAATTTATTAATCACAATCGGCATTATCAATGCGCAGGCACCCATAAAGATAGCATACATCAATATACTGTACTCATAAATACCGCGGCCGCCATCATAATTGGTACTGATTAAAGCGACCATCGGAAATGCCACAAAACCGATTACAGTGTATAAGAATAATAATTTTTTCTGTCTTTTTAGGATTGAAAGGTAATAATTCGTAACTGTTTTATACATTTTCAAATACCCCCTTTTTCTCCATTTCATAAATAAAGATTTCTTCAAGATTAACATTCAATACATCCATCATCAGTGGCTGCTGAGCGTTAATAACTGCCTCAATTTTATTCAAATCACCCTTAACGACCATAGTAATAACTCTTGATGTCTGAGAATAATGAAGAATATCCAGCTCACTGAAATCTGACCTTTGTTTTTCGATGCTGAAGGCAAGCTGAATCTTATGAATGTTTTCTTTTGTTTCATCCAACATGCCGGAGGTTGTTATCTTATGATCATCAAGAATACCAAATGAATCACAGATATCTTCAAGCTCGCGAAGGTTATGCGAAGAGATTATGATTGTCATATTTTTTTTCTCGATGCATTCACTGATTGCCCTTTTGAATAACAACCGCATCATCGGATCTAAACCGTCAAAGCTTTCATCTAACAGCAGCAGCTTCGGTGAGATTGCCAATGCGATTAAAATAAATGCCTGACGCTTCATTCCTTTTGAGAAATTATTCATGACTTTATTTTCATTCAATTTAAATATATTAAGATATTTCCGATAGATTTCATCATCAAATTGAGGATAAAATACTTTATAAAACTCAACCATCTGAGCCAGTGTCGCATTATAGTGATAATAAGGATCATCCGACATCAGCAATAGATTCTGTTTTTGATATTCATTTTCAACAATTGATTCACCATCCACAGTGATCATACCGCTGTCACACTTATAAATATCCGCAATACATCTCAGCAACGTTGATTTACCGGCACCATTAGGTCCGATCAACCCAAACACTGAACCATCATTTATTTCCAAGCTGCAGTTATCAAGAACCACCTGGGTACCGAGCTTTTTAGTTACATTTTCAATTTTCAGCATGCTTCATACCCCCTTCATAAATTGATTCTATACTTGATATTAACAATTCCTTCTCAATATTGAATTTATGGCAATCCATAACAACTTGCTTAAATTCTTTGATTTTATTTCCCTGAATGTCAGCTTCAATATTCACCTGACTGACAAAACATCCTTTACCTGCAACTGTATAAACATAACCTTGCAGTTCCAATTCCTGATAAGCTTTCGCAACTGTATTGGGATTGATGCCCAGTTCATTAGCCAGTGAACGTACTGACGGAAGCTGATCATTTGGATTCAGGATACCGAGCCCAATAAACTCAATAATTTGTTTTTTTAACTGAGCAAAGATCGGCGCTTTATCCTGCGGATTCAACATGAACATGTTTCTGCTCCTTTCTGTACCAACTGTACTATTTATATTAATACACTAATACAGTTAGTACAGTTTGTCAATAAAAACTTGCAAATTAATTTTCTTGTAATACAATTATAGGGTAATTACCAGGAGGTCGTTATGGTATCAACTACTACAATACTTGCGCTTATATTTGCGGTGATCATATTATTTTTATTAGGTTTAGGACCTATTTTGTATTTAAAATCACAGGGCTATCGAATTATTTCAGTTAGCTTGGCAGGGGCTTTAGGCTTTTTCGTTTCGCAGATGATTCTGCGGATTCCATTGATGGGTGTATTAATGTCTAATGTTTCTGTTGTCACTTTTTTTGCTCAGCATATGACAATGTATGCGCTTTTCTTAGGGGTCAGTGCCGCTTTATTTGAAACACTGGGGCGATTATTTGTTGTTAATATCTGTCTAAAAAAACGGAAAGGCTGGCTGGAAGGAGCTGTTGCTGGTTGGGGACATGGTTTCTGCGAAGCCTTCATCATGTTGGGTATTACATATATTTCATATATTTATTATGCTTTTCTGATTAATCAAGGAACGCTGGCAACAATGGGACTTGACCCGTCCTCAGTAGCATCCATTACCACAATGCTGAGTTCATTCCCCGCTTGGGCAATCGTTGTCGCCTTATTGGAACGAGTGTTCGCAATGCTGCTGCACTGTGCATTGACAACACTGATTATGACGAAAAGCATGGATGGTAAAACGCTGATTGGCTGTTTAGCTGCTTTTCTAATTCATATGGCTTTGGATGCCGGTGTTTCATTGCTTCAGATCAATGGTGCTTCACTCTTCATTCTTGAATTGCTGCCGGCTGTCTTTGCAATTTTATCGATTTGGTATTTGTTTAAATCTTATAATAAATATAAGAATGCATAAATAAAACATACACTTGGAAAGCTATTATGATTTGCTTTCTAGTGTATGCTTTTTATTTTATAAAATACATTGAATGGAAACTTTTCCTGCCTTTTGGCTAGAGGCAGTCAAACTTACTAAATCATTCTGCTTCCCGCTTATAATCCAAGTGAAACGTTTAAGCTGCGGGGCATGCTTTTGGGTTGTTATTCCATCATAGCCATAATAAGTATTAACTCCAGAAATACCCTCTAACTCATTGACCATCAACAACGCTTCTCCCTCAATAACTTCACAGCCTGATAAAGTGATTTGAATTGGCTGATCAATTTTCTGCCGTTTCGCACTGTCAGTGAGATAAGTCGGCATGTAGCCTGTATTACCAAGCACCGCTTCCAATTTATAAATACCATCGCAGATTTTTTCAGTTTTTACTGATTCAAATTTTAGTTTTGGCAGAGCATAAGCATTCGCAAGCATGAACTTTGCAGTTTTTTCAACTTCCTGGAGTAAATAATCACAAGGTGGATTTTGATGAATAAATTTATAATCGAAGCCGCCGATTTCCACAGTACCAAGCTGTGGGTGATCAAATTCTGTCCAAGGCTTAATAGCACTTTCGCCAACATTCTCTTTGATCCACTTTAAAACCATTGCATATTCAGCTTCCTGACCATCATCATCCTTATCCTTGCGCGGCCAGCTCATATCCGCACCTGCACGTTCAAATAAATTCCATAATTCAATTGTATAAGCCGGAATGCCCTGTGTTTCATAACACCAGTCATCAAACGCACCAGAGGAATAATTTTCAATATCGGTCAGAAAACCATCGAAAATATTTACAGTCTCATAGCCCATGATCTGTTTTGCCATTTTCCCAACTTTTTTAAACAAATCCATATCCTTCTTTAATGCTTTGGCTTCTGGATATGTTCCCGGCGGATAAACAAGTACACCGCCTGTTGTATGCAAAGTAGAAACAAAACCAATATTAGAATGGGTTAACACAAAATCAGCCACTGCTTTATTTTCGGGATTACTCAACGGATATTTACCCGCTCCCGGCTGACGCACCTCGGTAAACCAGCCAAACGGATAATTACGGTTAAAATCCAAGCCCCATTTTTCTTTGGCTAATTCTATATGCAAGCCTTCATAATTAATAATTTCACCTTCTGGATAAATATTATAGAAATCGCCCTGAGCATCAAAAGGTGTTCTTTTTGTCATTACCTGCGGATCTTTTTCAGACACTTTCCATGCGCCGTAAGGTGTTTTTACACGCATCATACGAATTACACCGTCACCATCAATATCACCAGGATGCAGGCCATCAGTCAATTTTGATAATGGATAATTCCGATTTACTGAACGCAGACGCTGATCACTATGCAGATAAACGTCTGAACCATCGGGTGAAATCTTTGGAATGATATAAAAAGTATAATTTTTTAATAAATCTGTAATTTTCTCGTCTTTATTATAATTTGTACATAAGAGATCGGCTGTATACATTGCCGCCATTGAACCAGTTACTTCACCGGCATGATGGTTGCCGTCTATATAATAGGCTGGTTTAGCAGACGCTTCTCCAGAGCTTGAATCAGTAAGGGTAACTGCCCAAACATCCTTTCCTTCTTCACTCACACAAATACTTTCCAGCTGCATTAAACTAGAATGCTGCTCCGCTAATTGTTTTAAGCATTTACTCATTTCCTGCCAATCATAATAATGATCATAATTAAATGTTGTCTGCATAAATCCTCCTTATAGTACTTTACTCAAAAACTCAATAGTTCTTGGGTTTTTTGCATTCTTAAAAACATCCTCCGGCGTCCCCTGTTCGGCGATAATACCGTCATCCATGAATAAAACTCGATCACTGATTTCTCTGGCAAAGCCCATTTCATGAGTAACAATCACGATGGTCATGCCATTATCCGCCAGATCTTTGATTACCTCCAAGACATCTTTAACCATTTCCGGATCAAGCGCACTGGTCGGTTCATCAAATAACATAACATCTGGTTCCATGGCCATGGCTCTTACGATAGCCAGACGCTGTTTCTGTCCGCCTGATAATTTTCTAGGATATTCATCTGCCTTGCTTTCAAGTCCGACTTTTTTAAGCAGCCGCATCCCCATTTCCGCTGCATCTGCTTTTGACACCCCTTTTTCGAGGATGGGTGTTATGGTAATATTCTCTAATACGGTAAGATGCGGAAATACATTAAAATGTTGGAAAACCATGCCGATCTTTTGCCGATGCTTGTCGATATTCAGATTTTTTGCCGCTATATCAACTCCTTCAAAGATAACCTGGCCGCTGGTGGGTACCTCAAGTAAGTTCAAGCAGCGCAGAAAGGTACTTTTCCCCGAACCGGATGGACCAATGATGGACACTACTTCCCCTTTATGAATTTCTTCATTGATGCCTTTTAAAACTTGTAAATCGTCGAAATTCTTACACAGGTCTTTTACCTGAATCAACGCCTGATTAATCACTGACACTCAACCTCTTTTCCATATAACCAACAACCTTTGATAATGAATAAGTTACGATAAAATAAATGATTGCAATAATGAACAGCGGCTGCCAGCTAAGAAATTTAGTCGACATCAGCAATGTTCTTGTATACATTAATTCATTAATAAATAAGACAGATGCCAATGATGTTTCTTTAATCATCATAATGAATTCATTGCCTAATGCGGGCAGAATATTTTTAATTGCCTGCGGCAGAATTATTTTCAGCATCATGTTGCGATTGCTCATGCCAAGACTCTTCGCGGCTTCTGTCTGTCCTTTATCAACCGCCTGAATACCGGAACGAATAATTTCAGAAACATAAGCACTGGAGTTGATAATCAACGAGATGACAACCATGTAGTAATCCTGTACATTCGCTAAAACCGGAAATGCAATTGGCAGAAAAAAGGCAAAAATATAAAGCTGAACTAATATCGGCGTACCTCTTATAACCTCTACATAAATACCGGCAATACCCCTTAAAATCCCCCATTTTGACATCTTTGCTAAGGCAATAACAGCCCCTAAAACGGTACCGAATAAAACGGTTATTGCGGCAAGCTGCAAAGTTCCCAGCAAGCCATCGATAAAGATTGGATAATTCTCATAAAACACTCTCCATATTTCCGTGATGAGTGAAAATAAAGTTAAATTTTGCATTGGGCTCTAATCCTTTCATTAATCTTCAAATTTAATGCCTAATTCTTTAGCAGTGGCTTTCGCTGCCGTATTCCATTCATCGTAGAGACCTTTTTCATTAACTTCATCAATAATTTCATTGATTTTAGCTAGCAGCTCTGTCTGCCCTTTCTGAACAGCCGCGACATTGCCATCATGTTCTGAATCATAAGTGATATCAAATTCAGCATCCGCTTTAACTAAATTTTCATTGGCTGAAGCATACCCTTTTGCGAGATCACACGTACATGCAAGTGCATCGACTTTACCGGTTTCCAATGACATAACACCGATATCTAAGGTTGTTACTTCCTGCAACTTAGCATCCGGCAGCTGTTCTTTGGTATAACCTTCCTGTAATGAAGAAACCTGTGCAGCAATAGTTGCATTAGCTAAATCAGCAAGAGTTGTGTATTTAGCTGCATCCGCTTTTTTAATTAGGAAACCGTGGCAAGAAGCTTCACCATCTTTATTAAAGCCATGGGAGAGTTCAAAGCTTTCTTCACGATCTTCACGCCAGCCAAAACCGCTGATAGCGATATCGGCATTGCCAAGATCCACGGAGCTCAACACTGCTGTAAAATCCATTGCTTTTATTTCAAATTCAACGCCAAGCTGTTCGGCGATATATTTTCCCAGTTCAATGTCAGCTCCAACGTACTGATCAACTCCGGATTTAGTATTGTCGATGAATTCAAATGGCGGGAAATCCGGTGAAACAGCCATTACTAATTTTCCTTTTTGTTGAATTTCTTCTAATTTATTTTGTGGTGCCGGACTCTGTCCGCTTTCGTTATTGGATGAACATGCTGTCATTGTAAAGCTTAATAAGCAGCCTGCAGCAATTGTTAATAGTTTCTTCATGAATTGATCCTCCCTTAGATGTTTTTGTTATTCATAAATTGATAGTAATAATCAAACACATATTCGTCGCTTCTTACTATTTTGTTTCATTCATTCAAACCTCCTATGGTAAAAGAAAACGCCTCTGAATATATAAATCCAGAGACGTTATTTAACGCGGTACCACTCCAGTTATTCATGCTCCGCACATGAACCACTCTTCCTGTAACGCCGGGTAAGCGATCCATCCTACTCATTTCAGACAGACATCTCGCAAGTGCGCTTCAATATTTTTTCCTCGATCAGGCTTCCACTCTGTCCTGACTCGCTGGCGATTCTTAAATATTTACTCTCTTGGTCATCAACTTTATGGTGTTAGTTTACACCTCCGGAAAATGTATGTCAACCATTTTCTGAAAATTTTTATTTTATTTTCTTTATTTTCAGTTTATGATTTTCATTATTTTCATTATTGTTTTCAACAGCCAATGATAATTAGGATGCTGCAGACGCCTTTTCGCTAGCTGTTTTGTATCTAATTCATGCCCCTCACTTAGTTTAGCTATCGCAGTAAGTGATGAATCCTCTAATTGAATAAAATTGCCCTCTTTAAGCCGGTAATATTTTTTATGCTGATGATAGCTGTTTAGTAATTGCGCTAATTCATCAGGAGATAAGCTTGTAGTAAGCTTCATGACCAGTAAACCAATATTTAAGCACTCATTAACACTAACTTTTGTTGGTTAAGTGATGATGTGATTTCTCATAGGTGAACTTAAATAAACCTCCTCAAGCTGGCACAGCTGATCCAAAACTGTAGGAATCAATTTATAAATGATTCCTCATCCTCTCCCCTCTCCTGCGATAAAAGCTAGATCGTTCCCACATTAAGAAAAATATTGACTCAAGGCATGCAGCGCTTGGCCTTCTATTATTACATCGCGGTTCAAAATGTCCTCATTCTCCAATAAACTAAAAATGATTTCTAATAAACTAAAAAGATTGCATTTTAGATCTCCATAAACTGCATATAGCTCACAGCAAATGATATCGATAACTTCATTAACCACATGATCAACATAGAATTGAAGAATACAAGATACTGGTCGAAAATCATCAAATGAGCTTGCTTTCTCATAGATTGTTGTTGCTACTATTGCAGACGGAAAAGATGAGCAAATTGCAAGCGCCTTTTCCTCACTAATTGTATATTCATATTTTCCTGTATGTGTTAGCTCAAATAGGTCTAAAGCATCCTGTGGATAATCCTCAGGAAGACGCCGGATAACTTTATTATGAGGATAAGCACGATCAATATTGAGGACACATACCAATTTGGGTAGGGTTCAAACTCAATCCAACCCTGCTTTTATTGACCTTACTATTTAACACAAGCAAGCTGTCCTTAATATCTGCCAAATCATCATTCACATGAATCTTTTCGTCTTTGAGAATTTCAAGCAATTTTACTCATCCCTCCACTTGATTCTGTTATAATACATCTTATAGCACTGTAAGATTAGCATGAATTAATAACAGTTTTCATTAATAATTTTTACTAATTCATCTTCGGTTTCAAAGAAAAGATGCGTATAAACACCAAGGACGGTTTCTACATTATCACCTAGACGTGAGGCTATGGCTTTAATGTTGGCACCTTTATTAATCAGGAATGAGGCGTGAGAATGTCTTAAATCATGGATGCGGATTACCGGAACGCCAGCAAATTCAGCGTATTGTTTAAATAACACGCCGATATATTTAATACCTAACGGCTGCTCATCACCAAATACAAAATTGGTACGGGAGAAATTTTCTTCTTGGGATACTCTGGCATAACGGTCTCGCATGATTTTGATCAGCATGTCCGGCATTTTTATCGTTCTGATGCTGTTTTTGGTTTTAGGGGGTGTAAGTTTATAAGGAATACCTTTTAATTGCTGAGCAATTGTCTTATTGATTTTAACTGTATTATTATCAAAGTTAATATCGTTCCAGTTCAAGGCAAGGCTTTCCCCTTTACGGCAGCCCATGAAGTATTGGAAATTATAGAAGCAATAGTAGCGGTTGTGTTTGTTCTGATCTACGTTTTCTATGAAAGCTGAAAATTCGTCGTAGGTCCAGAAATGGATTTCTTCCTCGAGCTCATCGGGTCTTACCAGTTTAGCGACCTTATCTACTGGATTGCTTTCAAGCAGGTCTTCTCGCACAGCATAGGCGAGTATTTTATGAGCAAGGCTTCTGATTTTATTTACGTATGAAGTGCTGGCGCCGTTTTTCTCCATTTCGTCAAGGATGACTTGTATGGTTGCTGGTTTAATGTCACACAAACATACTGGACGGAGACGGACGAGTTTTGTTAATCCGAATTTATCATTTTGAATGGTTGTGCTTTTGCGCACGTTGCGGCGGTCTTCAAAGTAGATTTCGCAGAGCTTGCCAAATGTTACTGTGCTGCCCGTTCTTACCTCGTAGCGTTCTAGTTCTTTCTTCATTATGAAATTTTTTTCAAGTATGCGTGCATCTTCCAGACAGGTGCATCCCTTGGCTAATCGATTGTAGAATACACTTCTGCCGTCTGGTAGTGTGTATTTCCCTTTGTAGTAAAATTTATTATCCCTTTGATAAACAGACATATTATTAATTCCTCCTCTGGGGTTATGGGTTTAATTTATCATATAGGGTTGATAATTTACAAGGAGAAATGATGTTTATTTCATTTATATTGATTTTTATTTTGTTAAAAACATCAATGAGTTTGATTTTTCATTTTGTGTAACCAGATACAGTTATAATATTAATTTTTATATTCAAAAACACAAAAATCTCTATTTCTTCAGTC
>BAHV02000007.1:0-58775 GCA_000508965.1 Clostridiales bacterium VE202-08 | reverse complement strand
TTTTTTTATATTTAATTGTGAATTAAATTAACCAACGATTTTTTGTGTACGAAGAACTTCTTCGATAGCTGCGATAGCAGCATCTTCATCTTCACCGTTGCAAGAAATAGTGATTTCAGATTGTGTTGGAATTCCTAAAGACATAACGCCCATGATTGATTTCATGTTTACTTCACGTCCTTTGAAAGACACATTCACTTCACATTTGAATTTACTAGCTGCGTTAACTGCTACTGTTGCAGGGCGTGCATGTAATCCAACTGGATCGATTACTGATACTGTAATTTGTTTCATTTTTATTCCTCCTAATATTCTTCTACTCCATTTTAAACCATTTCGGTAGCACTTACAATGCTAAAATTGCAAATATTTGATTATTTTAAAAATAAATCTGCAAGCCTTCTTTTTCAATCAGAAATGTAGTGGTATTTCATTCTGACAAACGAGATTTATAAAGTTTTACAGGGCCGTTCTTCATCTATTTTTCCTGATTTGAGCTGTTCTGTGAACGCCTCGCTGCTGATGACATTAAAGCCGTGATTCAATAAGTATTCCGCGGTTATACCGTTGCCTTCAATGATTCTGCCGCTGAAAGTTCCATCATAAATGCTGCCTGTGCCGCAGCTTGGCGAACGTACTTGCAGGATACACAGCGTGCATTTATATTCCTCAGCGAGTGCCAGCGTTTGCTTCGCGCCTTTTATGAAAGCTTCGGTCACATTTTCGCCAAGATTGTTGATAACCCGATCCTTTACCCGTTCACAGCAGGCTCTGGGTGTCGGCAAACCACCCATCACTTCAGGACAAACACTGATGTATTCCTTATCCTTCAGATAATCTACGAGTAAAGCATTGGCATTATTGCCGCCGCTGTATTTACAATTTTTACCAAGCAGGCAAGCACTGACCAATATCATGATTGTCTCTCCTTTACAAAAACTAAATGCTTAGCATTTGAAAGCTGTTCATGAAAGTGATAGCCGTCCTCATCAAAAGCCTTAACCGCTTCTATATTGTTTATCCTATGCTTTATACAATAATGAATCAGCGAACCGCGGGCCATCTTAGCCGCCGTCGCTTCAATCTTCAGCTTGCCCAGTTTTTCCACATAAAATGATACACTGCATTTTGTTTCAGGCAATAAGGCGCTGTATTCCTTGGAACAGCAATCCAAAATACATTCATTCTTTAAAACATTCATAATCTTCAGACGCCAAAATTCAGTAAGCGATTTGCCTTCAACCTGTAAGGGATTCTCAACATCCAAGCGATATTCACTGATGCCGTCCTTAACCCTCAGCATCCCATACAAGCCACTCATGATCCGCAAGTGTTCTTGGGCAAAATCCCAATCCTTCTGATCCCATGCATGCACTTGCATGCGTTTAAACTGCAGACCGTCAAAGCACAGTCCGGCATTGTTTTGCGTCATTGATTCAAAAGATTGAAATCGACTCACATTCTGCAACGCTATCTTTTCATTGCACTTGTAGAATTTCATTAATTCTTCTGTATTTTTATCTTTTAATAAGGCAGCTATCCGGGCAGCTGTCTCTGCAAACATCGGCTGGCTCGCTACCGCGATCGCCTCACTTTTCATCGTTTTAGTCGGTGAACAACATATGATCATTATCTTTCTCCTTAAACCCTATACAAATTTAACCGCATGTAATAAAATAAGTCAAACAAACTTTTCTGTCTAATGGTTAATTGTTAAAAATAGGTTATGATAAGAGTAAATAAAAGGAGTGATCGTAATGAATAGGAAATGGAGTCAGGTTTTGTGGCTATTGTCCGCGGTTTTATTAATCGGTGCCGGTGTGATCTGTATTATGAATCCGATGACCGCCCTCTCATCAATCGCCTGGATTATTGCCATTGCAATATTATTTGAGGGCTTTTCAGATATTATTGGTTATTTCTTCTTCAGAGATACCTTTTTCAGTAACGCATGGATGCTGATTGACGGTATTTTAAGTGTCGTCATGGCTTGCTTTTTAATCGGTTATAATGACATAACTGCCGCCTTTATTCCTTATATATTCAGCGGCTGGCTGTTAGTTACAAGCCTCGCGAAATTCATTAACAGTTTTCAAATGCGCCGCTTCAACTTTGCCAGCTGGAATTGGATGTGCGCGCTTGGCATTGTCGGCATCGCCTTTTCAATCTTTGCCTTTTTCAACCCGTCACTGGCAATTCTGACAATCAGCGTATTGCTTGGCGCTCTGTTGATCTTCCAAGGGCTAGTTACCTTGATCCGCTGGTATCTCTGCCTTAATTTTTAATATTTTCCCTCTCTCGAACAGGCATGCCTGTTCTTTTTTATCCTGCATTGCCAAAGAACCAGGCAATCATCGCAAATAAAATAGTCAAAACGATAGAGACATAGATCCAATCATTTTTTTCTGTTGTGTCATCAACCGGTTCAGCCGCTACTGTTTCACTCTCCTGCTGTGCTTTTTCGCTAAGCCTCAGCCAGTATTCATTCCCTTCACTGACCAATTCAACCTGATGTGATGCATTTGCCATCTCTGCCGCCAAGGATGCTTTTAAAGCAATATCAAACAATGCTGAATAATAACCGCTGACCTGATCAAAAGCCTTTTGAGCCATCAGTACCAACAGCTCATCCGGTACCTCCCCCGCCTCTTGGTAAACGAGAATCCCATTCAGGTTATCCGTTCTGTACTGCGCAAGCCGCCGTCTGCGGATTACGTCTGCCTGTTGTTCAAAGTGTTCCTTATCAGTCAGTGTATCATCGCTGACCAGCTCTTCAAAATCCTTGAGCACATCGGATACCACCGCATAAGCCAAAACATCGCCTTGTATCAGATGGGTATATTCATTCAGCTGATCATTCTCAATTCTCACCCCTGTCTGCGTATATTCATAAGTATCCTTTTGACCAAGATGCCAGCGTTCAGTCAATGAAACATGTCCCAAAGGTACATCATCGAAAAATGTCTGCCAGATCACACTGTCAAAGTTATTCTTATAGCGTTTATAGGATTCACTGCTTTTAAGTGCATATAAAACATCATTCCCCTGCCGGTACTGCATATAATCAAGTGGTTCACAGGATGTTTCTGCCGGGCATTGAGCTGGAAAAGGAATCTGTTCTACCTTTAATGCAGATGTAGAACCTAGCAGCAGTATTAAAGAGAGTAAAAGTTTCATCGGTAGCCTTCTTTCAAGATTACTATGCCTAACCTTGTTTTAATTATGCGTAATCCCTTTGCTTCTTTGAAAGAAATAAGTAAACATTCCCGATATCAGTGACGCTTATAAAGAAGATCTAGTAAAATCAAGTGTGATTCTTGATTCTGCCTTATAATAATCATTGACTTGTTACAGAATGGCGGTGGGAACATGTTTGAATGGCAGCAGCAGATTCAAATGATGAAATCGATCAATGCATTAAAGACTGCAATGATAAGGCTTAACCTTGCGTCTGCTTGCCAAGCGGCTTGGCTGAATGGGTAATTGAAGTAGCAGGCTTTCTGCGCGGACAGCAGACAGAACGCTATTGCCGCAATGGTGAAGAAATCGGTGATAAATACACTTGTACCTATGGCTGCCCAGTAAATGAAAATGGCCAAGGTATATGTTCAAAAATAATGCTGATAATGTTTCCCATCATGGAAGCAGTCAGAAGCGGCGGTGATTTAGAGAAGATGGGCGGTCATGAACGATACATTAAAAATGTCGTATGTCCAGATCTGCGTATTATTTAAAACTGCTAAAAAAACTGGCAATGAAAATTTCCACAAGGGACACTTTTACGATTTATAGACATAAAATATAAAAAAGCTGTAACGCTTTTGGCCTTCATATTCTTGGGCCAAGCTGTTACAGCTTTATGCTTTTATTCAATTGCTATAAACTTTTTTTCTTCAACTTGTTTCGGTGCATCAACAGGTACTACGATTTTTAGCTCACCATTTTCAAATTTAGCTTTGATATCGGTTTCCTTAACACCGTCACCAACAAAGAAGCTGCGTGAACAGCTGCCGGTGTAACGTTCCTGGCGGATCACATTACCCTTCTCATCCTTTTCTTCATTGCTTGTATTCTTGCTGGCACTGACATTCAGATATCCGTCCTTCAATTCAATCTTGATGTCCTCCTTGCCATAACCAGGCAATTCCATATCAAGCAAGTAATTGCCATCCTTTTCGGTTACATCCGTTTTCATGATATTCGAGCTTTTCTTAGTGAAAATCGGATCAAAAAACATATCATCAAATGCATCATCAAATAAATTTAATCCAGGTAAGAATTTCATAACCATCGCCTCTTTCGTAACAATTTCATTTCATGAATTCAAACCTCATCAGGTCTTATCCTGATTACACTTATAGTATAATCCAAAACTTTGGCACTGTCAATGATAGAGTGCTAATTTTTTGGCTTTTTTTGTTTATTTTCTACTAATAAATACAAATCTGTTAAAAAATCAGCGTTGCTGCAAGATTCACAAGCATGCATAAGCCCAAGCCGATCAATGTTGGCAGGGCAAAGGCAATCAGCGTCCACCGCCAGCTTTGTGTCTCTTTCTTGATGGTCAGCAAAGTAGTAGCACAAGGCCAATGCAGCAAAGTAAAGAGTAAGGTGCATATAGCGGTGATCCATGTCCAGCCATGATCGACCAGCAGCGTTTTCAATTGCAGTATATTTTCATAATCAACCATTGAACCGCTGGCTAAATAGCTCATAATCAGAATCGGTATCACGATTTCATTGGCCGGAAAGCCAAGAATAAAGGCTAATAGTATATAACCATCTAACCCGCACAGCTTCGCAAAGGGATCAAGAAGTCCCGCGCAATGAGTCAGCAGCGTCGCATCACCAATTGTGATATTCGCCATCAGCCAAATTAAGATTCCAGCCGGGGCGGCAACTGCCATCGCTCTGCCTAACACAAACAAGGTTCGGTCAAAGATTGAATGCACAAGCGTCTTGACAATCTGCGGTTTGCGATAAGGCGGCAGCTCTAGAATAAAGGTAGAAGGCACGCCCTTAAGAATCGTTTTATTCAGTAATGACGATACTTTGAAAGTTGTGAATACGCCAAGCAGAATGACTCCCATTAACAGCAGTGTGGATATCATTGACTGCATAAAAGGCAGTGACGCGCCGACGAAAAACATCGTAATAATGGCAATCATTGTTGGAAAGCGTCCGTTGCATGGCACAAAGTTATTGGTACAGATAGCCATTAAACGCTCTCTTGGCGAATCAATAATCCGGCAGCCGACGATTCCTGCCGCATTACATCCAAACCCCATGCACATGGTTAGTGTTTTCGGCGCTATGGTTCGATTTTGAAACGCGGATGAAAAACGATTTGCTGCTGCTTTTCATGATTTTCATCGCTTCCCTGACTGATTTCAATAGATTCAAAAAAAGCGGATAACAGCTGCGGCGACAGCTCGTCAAAGCGTAGGATATCCCGATATATTTTATCAAGATCCACGGTGTCATCCATAGTCTGTCTAAGGCTGTCCAGCTGGCATTTCTGTGCTTCATAATGGTCTTTGAGCTGTTCAAAGCGCTGGGCGCTCAGCGTACCCGCATAATAATCAAGATAGAGTGTATCAAGGATGTGATTCAGCTCATCGATGCGTTCATCCTCATGCTTTGACGGTGTCAGCTCCTTTATGATCTCAGCAAATACTTCCTGCTTTTCTGCCTCATTTAATACTGCATAGCGTTTAAGCACTTCTCTTGTACACTGCATCAGATCGTTATAATCAATGAAATGATTGCTGCAAATTGCTTTCCCATGGCTTTTGTATGAACCGCATGCCAGTATCACATGCGGTACACTGCCGATCGTCGACATGCCGTGATGACAGTCAGCACAAACCGCAATCTTTGAAAAGCTGTTGACAAAGCTGTCTTTTTTTACACATTGCCGCTGTTTTGCCCCCTCATTGGCTAAATCGAATAATTCCTGTTCTACAATCGCTTCATGCGTATTTTCTACAATGATCCATTCCTGCATGGGTAATGCACAGACATGGCGGTTTTTAAAGCTGCTCTTGACTGACTTTCCCTGTGCGCTGTGTCCGCGATAAACCGGATTCTTCAAGATTTTTCGAATCGTTGATGCCGACCATGCCTTTTTCTGGGTATAATTAGCAAGCTTGAGATGTGGATATTTCTGACAGCGATAAACTGCCGGTGAACTGATTTTCTGTTCATTTAAGCTTTTCGCAATATTGGCTGAGGAACAGCCAAAAGCCGCCATTTCAAAGATTCGGTGTACGATCGGGGCAGTATTGGAATCAATCACTAAATGATTCTTATCATGATTATCCTTTTGATACCCATAGGGTGCGAAATTACCGATAAAGGCACCTTCACGCATCTTAGTCTGAAAAGAGGAGCGGATTTTCCTAGAAGTGTCGCGGGCCACCATTTCGTTAACCACGTTGCGGAAGGGGGCCAGATCATTCAGCGGCTGATCCGAATCCACCTCATCATTCACCGCAATAAAACGCACATTCTTTGAAGGAAAATAGACTTCTGTATACTGACCCGTTTGTATATAATCACGGCCCAGACGCGAGAGATCTTTTACCAATATTAAATTTATCAAACCATTTTCCACAGCCTGAATCAGCTGATTAAACCCCGGCCGGTCAAAGGTCGTTCCGGATACACCGTCATCACAGAATTCCGCCACGATATCAAAGCCGGCTTTTTCCGCGTAATCCTGAAGCAGCTTGCGCTGATTGGAGATACTGGAGCTTTCTTTTTGATTGTCATCATCCTTTGAAAGACGCAGATAAAAGGCGCCGCGCAGCTTATGCTTTCTTTCCATAACGCACTTCCTTCAAAATCAGTAATTTTATTAACTGTTTAAGCTCCATTTTACCGCTTGTTACTTGGACTGTATAATTTACTTTCTTCTTTTTCATAAGATCACCATTCTATCATATGAAAAAAGAACCACGCTTAGACAAGTGGTTCTGATTCTATTGATAATAATTGCTGCTGCTTCTCTAATAATGATTGTGATGTATACAATTCATAATATGCACCCTTTTGTTTCATCAGCTCATCATGAGTCCCCATCTCTTTAATTACCCCATGATCGAGAACAATGATTTTATCCGCATTAACAATCGTGGATAAACGATGCGCAACCACAAAGCTTGTGCGGCCCGCCAGCAGTTCCCTGATTGCCAGCTGAATCACTTTTTCGCTTTCTGTGTCGATAGAGCTTGTCGCTTCATCAAGAATCACGATGCTTGGATCAGAGAGCAGTGCCCGGGCAAATGAGAGCAGCTGTTTCTGTCCGGTAGACAGCATATCGCCGCCTTCCCCTACCTCACTGTCATAGCCCTTGGGCATATGCATAATAAAGTCATGGGCATGAATCAGACGCGCTACCGCTTCAACCTCTTCATCGGCAGCCTGCGGCCGTCCATAGCGGATATTATCCCTGATTGTACCGCTGAATAAATTGGGAGTCTGCAGCACATAACCGATATTAGAATGCAGCCAGCCAACACTGCGTTCCTGAATATCTTTGCCATCCATTAAAATCCGTCCCTGTTTGGGTTCATAGAAACGGCAGAGCAGATTAACAATCGTACTCTTGCCAGATCCAGTTTCACCAACCAGCGCAATCATTTCCCCTTTTTTTACTTGTAAGTTAAAATCCGATAATACTTTTTCATTTTCATTATAGAAGAAATCAACATGCCTGAATTCCACATTGCCAAGCAATGGTTCATAATTCTCTTCCTTTGGTTCCAGTAAAGTTCCATAAACTGCTTTTACTTCATCGCTGTCATCAATTTCTACCTCTTCATCTAAGAGACTCAGGATTCGCTCACCGCTCGCCTGTGCCATCTGCATTTCACCTAAAACTCTGGCAATCTGCTTCAAAGGTTCAAAGAACAGCTCTGCGTAATTGATAAACATTGACAGCGTACCAAACTGTATTACAGAAAGCAAAACCTGATTACCGCCGATATAAACTAATAAAGCCAGCACGATACCTGATAATAAGAAAACAACCGGCTGAAACAGTGAATTGATTCGTACCGCCCGCATCGAATAAGTTTTCATATCATGCGTTTTAATTTTAAATTCTTCATAATTTTCCTGCTCCACACCCAATGTTTTCGTTGTCTTAGCACCGCTGATACTTTCTGAGAAACCGGCAGTAATCTTAGAATTACTTTTTCTTGCCTTACGCTGCGCTGATAGCAGCCGCTTCTGAAAAAACATGGTTACAAACCATAAAAAAGGTACTGCAACTAAAATAGCCAAAGCCATTTTCCAATTGACTGCCAGCATAACAGCCGTAATACCAACGATCAATACGGCACCCCAGATCAGATCCATTAAGCTCCAGGCTAATATTTCAGCCAGTCTTCCGGTATCTGACGTAATTCTCGCCATCAGCCAGCCGTTAGCGGTACGGTCAAAATAAGGAAAAGACAGATTTTGCAGCTTCACAAAGCACTTTTTACGTAAGTTCTTACCGAAACTGCTCTCTACGCCGCCGGCATAGCGGAAATAAAGATAGAGACAGATTGAACGAATCACAATACCGCCGGCATAAACAGCTATAAAAATCGGCAAAGATTCCTGACTTGCCTGTCCAACTACATACATATCAATCGCATATCGATTAAACAGCGGGAAAATAATATCGGTAACTGCAAAAGCAAGATTGGCCGCTAATAAACAAATAACCACTTTTTTCTCTTCCCACAGAATTTTAAGCATCCGCATCCAGCATGAGCGGTCAAACGCCTTGCTTTGATACTCTTTTTCCTCAAGAATACTATTCGCCATGGCTTTCACCTCCTTCACTTTGTATTTCATAAATTCGTTTATACAAGCCTTCCTCATGAATCAAAGTCTCGTGAGTACCGCTTTGAATCAGTTTGCCATGATCGAGCACCAAAATTAAATCCGCATTGCGCGCCGTATTGATTCGATGCGTAATCATTAACGTAGTAACCGGATAATCAAGCTGATTTAAAGCATCTTGGATCATCGCATCAGTTTTAGAATCGAGAGCGCTTAAGGAATCATCAAAGATAACGATCGGTGATTTAAGCAGCAGTGAGCGTGCGATAGCCAGACGCTGTTTCTGACCGCCGGATAAGGTTACACCCTTTTCACCGACTTCAGTATCATAGCCATTTTCAAATTCCTCGATTACATGATGGATACTGGCCGTCTTAGCCGCTTTGATGATTTCATCGCGCTCACTCTTACTGGCAGCCAGATGAATATTTTCATAAATAGTTTTACTGTATAAGAATGGCTCCTGAAGCACGATCTGTACCTTCTTGCGCAGCCAAGCCTTGCTGATGGTGCGCAGTTCATGACCATCAATGCGGATTGAACCGCCCTTATAATCATAGATGCCATTCAATAAATGAATCAATGAGCTTTTACCGCTGCCCGTAGGCCCCATGATAGCCACGCGGGTATTCGCTTCAATATGAAAGCTGAGATCATTCAGCGTGTGTTCTTCACTGTCTTCATAATTAAAGGATACATGATCAAACACGATATCACCGATGATTTCAGGCTTAGTGCCTGCTTCCAGATCTTCTGCCTCTTCATCAAGAATTTCCTTGATACGGGTTACGGATACACTGACCTTTCCCATATCGGCAAGGATTCTGCCCAACTGTCGGATCGGCCAGATAATCATGCTGATGTAAGTCAGAAAAACAAAGAAGGTACCTACACTCAGCTCCTGAGCCATCGCAAACTGTATGCCGAAAATGATCATGATCAGGATCTGTATCATACCGATCAAATCGGAGATGTTCCAGAAAATACCTAAGGCATTAACTAAGCGAAACAGCTTGACACGATAATCTTCATTCTTCTCTTCAAATTTATCAATTTCAACCTTTTCCTGATGAAATGCTTTCACTACCCGCATTGCGTTGAGATTTTCCTGCAGGACTGCCATCATCTTTGATTCCGCAATATCACAGTCCAAAAAGATTTTTTTGGACTTGGAATAGAAAATCAAGGATGCAATCAGAATCAGCGGCAGCAGTATGACTGAAATAGCCGCAAGCTTGGCATGCTTAGAAAATAAGATTGCCGCTGCAAAACAAACGATTAAGATCGAATAAAGCATTTCCGATATTTGTGAAGCAAGAAAACGCCGAATCTGATCAATATCCGAGGTACAGCGCTGCAGCAAATCACCGCTGTCCTTTTGTTTGTGATAGGCAAACGGCAGCTTCTGCATATGATCATAAACCGCATTGCGGATATTTTCCGCAAAGGTTTCAGATACCAGGCCGCAATTAATTGTTCGCCGATGAACACCAAAAGCAATTAATATATAAACAGCCAGCATCAGCAATGAGCCAATCCATAAATTATTACGCAAATGGACATCACCGCCCAGCCGCTGCAGAATAGCGGTAATCATTTGAGTATCAGCCGGTATCCCCTGAATGACATTATCCACCATGATTGATAAGATCAATGGTGACACAAGCATTGCCAGCGCATAGATTGCCACATCAAAGAAGATGGCGATAATCCGCTTATCATCCGGCTTCGCATAGTCCAAAATAAATTTTAACTTTTTCATATTTTCCCTCCTTTATAGCATAAAAAAAATAGGCATCATGCCTATTAATGAATAAAATGAATGATCTGGCTAAATGAAAAAATCTTTAGACAGGCGGTTTTTATCATGAATAAAAGCATGGTTTTCAGCGTTATAGATGTTGATATTACGGGTCTTGCAGCTATAAAATAATTTCATGATCATAACCTCCTCTCATCGTGTTTTCACACACTCACTGTTCACATTATATGCCAGGTTGAACTATATTGCAAACTTTTTTTACAGATATACAAAAAAACCCTAACCACATGGTTAAGGCCTGCTTACCGCAAGCGCCGGCTTTTTTAAAGGCATGATCAAGATTAAAAGCCACTCTGGGCAGATAACCGAGGTCCTCCAAAAGCGAAAACAAAGGGAAAAAGATAGCCATCGGCGGCAGCATGACGGATACGACCCAAGCCAGCGTGCGATACATTCCCTCGGCAAAAAGACTTTGCGCCCATAAGGGAAAATGTATAAAGGCCAAGAAATTTTTTAAAGGTTCTTCAAAGCTAAAAAGTAAGCCGGACAAAAGCTCAGAAGGTACATTGGCACCGCTGATCGTAATCCAAAATACCAGACACAGAAGCAAAATCATGATTGGAATGCCGGTGGCCTTTGAGGTTAAAATCTTATCGATTTTGCGGTCACGACTGTCACTTTGACGATTTTGGGTCATGACACAATCCGCGGCAATTTGTTCACTTTTTTCAACTAATGAGGTCACAAGCAGTTCCCTGAACTGATCCTGGCCAATATGCTGGAGCATGAGAATAGCATTCGCCTTTCTTACTTCATGCATTAACGCTTCATTCGCACGCAGGTCAAAACCGAGATATTTCTGGATCGAATCAAGCAGTGAAGCATTACCGTCCAATAGCTTAATCGCTGTCCAGCGCGCATTGATTTTCTCAGCCAGCAAGCCTTCAAGCTGCGGAGTAATTGACGCAATCGCTTCTTCGATAGGCTGTGGGTAAGTGATTGCCAGCTTGTCCTCACTTGGCGCATAGGTATACAGCTCTTCCATCAAATTGTCCAGCCCCTGCTCGCTGACAGCACTGGTACCGATGACAGGCACATGCAGCGATTTAGCCAAGGCTTTCAGATTTACATTGATTTTCTTTCTTCTTGCCTCATCAAGCAGATTGACACAAACGACGACCCGATCGGTAATTTCCAAGGTTTGCAGCACCAAATTCAAATTGCGCTCAAGACATGTCGCATCTAAAACAATCACGGTCACATCCGGATCGCCAAAACAGATAAAATCGCGGGCCACCTCTTCTTCCTGTGAGTTAGCCATCAGCGAATAAGTCCCCGGAATATCCACCAAGATGAAATTTTTATCCTTATACTGATAGCTGCCGCGGGCATTGACGACGGTTTTACCGGGCCAGTTGCCGGTGTGCTGATTCAACCCTGTCAATGAATTAAAGATCGTACTTTTGCCAACATTGGGATTGCCGCCGATAGCAATAACCCGGTCTGCAGATGTTCTTTCAATTTTTAACTCATGGTCAAGGGCGAATGCACCTGTGGATTGATTTGTTAAGCTCATAAGCTTTCCTCCTTTACAATGAATATCTGATCACTGACATCTTTTCTCAGGGCCAGCACACTGCCGCGAATTCGATAAGCAATCGGATCATTGGCCGGACTTGCCTGCAAGTAAGTGATCAGGGTACCTTCAATACAGCCTAAATCAAGCAAGCGGCGCCTGAGATCAGAACTGATATTCAGCTGCCGAACTTTTCCGCTCTCGCCTTTTTCAAGCTTACTGAGCGGTATCTGTAAACTCTGCATTTTCTTTCCTTCTTTCTGAATCTTCTCACACTTAACGTATGTCCCAAGTGCTTAATGTTTCAAAATGCCCATAAATGCCTATGTTGTGATTTAAAACCTAAATACTTTGCGTTATAATATCAACATTAAGGAGGTTTTTTTATGTTACCTGATTTTCATGTACATACCGATTTTTCAGGGGATTCAGAGACACCTGTCACTGCACAGATTGAAAGAGCCATCGAATTAGGCATGAAAACGATCTGCATTACCGATCATCATGATATTGATGCGCCAGAGGGTGACTGCTGTTTTCTTTTAGATATTCCTGCTCAGCAAAAACGGCTGGCAGAATTGAAAAAAATTTATGCGGATCGAATTGAAATTTTGACCGGGATCGAGCTGGGACTGCAATGCCATGCGAAAGCCGCCATCGATGAAGTATTAAACACTTATGAATTTGATTTTATTTTAGGCTCCTGTCATTACGCGAGAGGCATGGACCCGTATCAGCCAGCTTATTTTGAGAAGCTGGGACATGATGAAGGATACCGTATATTCTTTGAAGCAACGCTGCAGCGGATTAAACAATTTGATGATTTTGACAGTCTTGGTCATCTTGATTATTTAGTGCGTTATGAAAAGACACAGCATTATGATTATGCGCCGGTCCGTGATCTCATTGATGAAATTCTACAAGTTTTGATTGTGAAAAACAAAGCGCTGGAAGTAAACAGCGGTGGTTTTAAATATGGACTTAACCAGCCAAATCCCAGACTGGAAATCCTAAAAAGATATCGTGAATTAGGCGGCCATCGAATCACGCTTGGTTCTGATGCCCATAAGCCTGAACAATTAGGTATCGGCTTTAAAGAAACCAAAAGGCTGCTGAAGGCGTGCGGCTATGATACCCTTACAATATTTAAAAAGCGCAAAGCCATTGAATTGCCATTATTATAATAAAAATCCGAACAGATCGGATTTTTTCTATTATTCAACAAGTAATGATGATATTTTATTCGCATCCCAATGATATTGATTCACATCTAATTCATGCAGACCAAAGTGATTTAGACCATAAAGCCGTGTATTCCCGCGATCAGCAGTAGCATCGCACCACAGCCATTCATGATCCAGATATATAATATTCCACATATGATACTCATTAAACCATGTTCCTGTCACATTAAGACAAGGTATGCCTCCTTTTTCAAGCAGTAGTTTAACCGCATGAGCATAACCTCCGCAGATGGCTGTCCCATTTTTAAGTGCGCCAAGCGCAGTTTGAGATTCATAAGGCATGTTCACAAAATCAGTATTATAGCGGCTGTCAAACTTTACATTTTCTGTCACATATGAATATAAAATCTCAGCTTTTTCGGAATCTGTCATGGTATCAACGTTAAGCCGAGCAATGATTGCATCAGCAAGCATGTCCGCTTCCTGTAAAGCCGCCAAACTCTCCTCAACCGTAAAACTGATAGGCGGTTGGTAAATGATTTGGGTAGCATCCTTATTCAGCGTACAATTAATATATCCGCCGCCCGCTTGCTGCAAAGCGTAATTCATCTGATCGGGACTTAATGTTGGGTTCAATATCCGTATGGCCGTTGGTTCTTCCCCTAAATGCGCTGCTGCTGTATCGATTAATGACTGCAGACTTGTTATCGGTAAGCCGGTGAATGATTCTGAATAATTATTTGTTTTGTATGGCATATAATCAAGCTGGCATTCAAGGTATTTATCTTCAAAGTTTGATGAAAGATCAAACGCATATTTTAAATCGGGATTTTCAGATAGAAGTTCAAAATACAAATTTTTAATATCTAATTCAGGATGTTCACTGAGTTCTATCATTGAAATGTCCATGATACTAGGCTGACGCAGCTCTTCTATGGCCCTTTTCAGTTCTGCTTTAAGCATCTTTTTATCAGTGATCTTCATAATTTTCTCACTGTCTTCTGCTTCAGCTTTTTTCAGAAGGTTCATAACCCCAAAATCAAAATTAATTTTTGTCCCTTCTTCATCTATAGGTACATTTGAAGTACAGCCAATGGAAAATATAAACGTGAAGCAGGCAGTTATTTTTAAAAGCTGTCGCATGATCATCACCCTTCTTTCTCAATCACTTTAGAAGCGATATGTTTCATCGGTTTCAATAATAACAGACAGACTAAAATAGTGAGGATATCCGCCAGCGGCTGTGAAAAATAAATACCTTGGACACCAAGAAATTTAGGGAGAAGTATAATTGCCGGCAAGTAGAAAAGACCTTGACGGATCATTGATAGAAGCAACCCCATTTTTGAAGCCCCTACAGTTTGAAAGGTAATGGTCATCATATAGCACAGTCCAAAAGCAGGGTACAGTATTACCTGTGAAATTAACAGCCATTTACCAAATTCGATGACTGATGGGTTCTGATTAAACAGCATGATCAGTCGTTTCGCAAATAATATATATATGATAGCTACAACAGCGGTCAATAACAGTGAACCTTTTAAAGCAAAATTCATAGAATCATGAAAACGCTGTTTGTTTTTCGCACCTACAGCATAAGCAGCGACCGGCTGATAGCCCTGCATAAAACCCATGACAATATAACAGCCAATTAAAATAAGACGCTGAACCACACCATAAGCTGCGATAATCAGATCGGCATCCGGCAATGCTTTAGCTGCCACATTGGTACATGAAGTAGCTGCCGCAAGGCATATTTGAATAACAGCTGTGGGTATGCCAATGGATATTACCTGCCAGATCAGCTGAAAGGATGGTTTAAAACAGGATGGTTTAATTTTTATGGCTGATCGGCCGCTCAGATAAAACCATGTCAGAATAGCAAAGGTAACCAGCTGCGATAAAGTGGTAGCTAATGAGGCGCCCTCTACCCCCATATCCAGCCCCCACGAATACATAAAAATAGGATCTAAAACAACATTAAGTACAGCGCCGCTGATTACTGCAATCGAGGATATTTTAACCGATGATTCAGCTCTTGCGGCACAGTTAAGGCTTTGCGCCGGAAGATTAAACAGACAAGCGATAAACATCCAAAACGCATATTCTTTTGCCTGCGGCAATACCGCGGCAGAAGCGCCGAATGCTTTCAATAATGGTTCCATATACAGAATTCCAAGCAGACATAAAACAATACCGATCAGCATGGAAATACCGATGATCGTTGTGACTGTACGATTAGCGCCGTCTTGATCAGCCGCACCCAATTGACGGCCTGCCAATACCCCGGCACCTGCCGCAAAGATATTTTCTAATGACACCATGATCAGCAGCAGCGGCAGCGTTACCCCCACCGCCGCAAGTGCTAGGTCACTGCCAAGCATTCCGATATATGCGGTATCAACAATGTTATAGACAGCCTTGGCCAATAAAGCTACTGTGGCAGGCAGTGCCAATCGCATAATTGCTTGAGAAGCTGGTAAATCAGCGAGTAAATTACTGTTAGCTTGAGCTTTCATATTAATGCTCCATTACCCCAAACAACAAAAAACTCAGCTGGCGATGACATTTTTTTTCATGTGTCAAGACAGCTTCATTCAAATCAGCTGTTTCATTCAGCTTAAGCGGATAACGTAAATTAAAAAAGTCCATATACTCCTGAATCCATTCGATTATCGCTTGTAAGCTGACATCCTTACGAAGTGAAGAAGCGGATAATAAACGCGTCAGAATCGTCATATTTAATGTGTCAAAAGATTGCCGGACAGTTTTAATTACTGATAACAAATGGGCCGGCGGGTTCATCGACGCATCTGAAAAAATCCCCCAATAAAGCGGGTTATCCGCAAAAAAACGGAGCCTGATATCAAAATATTGATTCAGGCATTCCTCAACATCACCGGTAAGATTTTGACAGGTTAATGACAGAACCTCGGTTAATGCAGTGAAGCAATCGCTGACACAAAGCAAATATAATTCATCTTTATCTTTATAATAATGATAAATAATCCCCTTTGAGATACCATTTTCACTGCAGACAGTATTCAAAGAAGCATTCATGTAGCCTTTTGTCGAAAATTCCTGCATTGCAGCCTTTAATATCCGCTGTTTAGATAAGTTATGTTTTTCATCGCGTTTCATAATAAGCCTTCTTTCATTTATAGACTACCTGGTCTATATTTGATATATTAGCACAAACAGACCATGCGGTCAATAAACTTCGAAATAAAAAAGATTGACATAAACAGATGTCAACCTTAATAATTTCAAGATTACTTATGATAAGGCATATGGCGATTAATCATCGTTGCCCGATAAAATTGTTCTAAAACTAATACTCGAACCATTTGATGCGTAAATGTGCAGTCACTCAGTTTCCACCTGAAATCCGCCCTTTTTACTAATTCAGGGCTTAAGCCCAATGAACCGCCGATGACAAAGGTAAGATTGCTTGAATGATAAGTATAGATTTTTTCGATTTTGGCAGCCAGCTGTTCACTGCTGATACTTTCTCCCCAAAGATCAAGTAAAATTACATATTCATTCTCTTTGATTTTAGAAAGTACACGCTCACCTTCAATTTTTTTAACCTGTTCATTTTGCGCATCGGAATTGCTTTCCGGTGCCATCATATCCGCAACCTCAAGTATTTCAACCTTTTCATAAGGCTTCAGACGTTTCACATATTCATCAACCAAAGCTGTCAGTGCCTTATCCTTTAATTTGCCAACCGCTATCAGCTTCATCCCAGCACCACCTGTATCGCTTTTTCCACATTATCGCGGTTAATGATGAGTGTGATTTCATCGCCTACCTGACGACTGTAAAGCAAGGCTCTGAATTGTTTAAAGGATGTGATTTCAACACCATCAAATTGGACGAGAATATCACCCACTAATAGACCCGCTTTTTCAGCCGGTGAGTTTTGAAGCACACGTGTGATATACAGGCCGCTTTGTTGTTCATCCTCATAGCTGATGCGATAAATATAACGTTCATACGCTGACAGTTCACTTAGATCCGCAGCACTGATGCCCAGATTAGGCCGTACCACCTTGCCGTATTCTTCTAATTGACGAATGATCGGAACGACTTCATTAACCGGAATCGCAAAACCGATTCCCTCTACGGAAGAAATTTTCATTGAATTGATACCAATTAATTCACCAGCCATATTGACTAATGCACCGCCTGAATTGCCAGGATTGATCGCGGCATTGGTCTGCAGAACAATCATTTGCCAATCGGCTGTGCCATTACCGTCTAAGTCAATATCTACTGAACGATTTACACCGGAAATGATGCCGTCAGTCACGGTGCCTTGATAATTTAGTGACAGCGGCGAACCAATGGCAATGACTGCTTCTCCCTTTTTCACTAAATCTGAATCACCAAAAGGCATTGCTTCAACTGTGAAATCAACGGTGGTTTTAAGTAAGGCAAGATCGCTGATCGCATCAGCCCCCATCACTTCCGCAACACTTGTCTGACCGTCACCATAGCTGATAACGATTTCCTGAGCATTCTCAATCACATGATTGTTTGTCACAATCTTGACAGTACCATCCTGTGCATAGGTAATGACACCGCTGCCTGTGGAGGTGCCATTGTAAAGACGTGCAGTAATACCGACAACCCGGTTTTCAACCTTGGCTACCAGTTCGCTTAAATCAGTTGTCACTGAGGTTACCATCTGATTGACAGTCGTATTATTGGGTGTATTGACTACCTGTACCGGCTGATTTTTTAATTCAATCAGCTGATAAGTCAACACCCCATTCCATGCGATTAACAAGACAAGAATCAATGCGGTCAGTTTTTTCATCAGCGTCTGCCTCCTGTAAGTACCTCATGTTGTTTAGCGGCACGCAGCTTCAGGTTTTCCTTCATTCGCTGTTCCCTTAAAAGTGTCTCTTCTAAGACCGTAAGCGCCCGCTCATGTGAATTGCCTTCCTCACTGAGATGTGCCAGTACGATTTCACGTGTGCGCTCACCAATCAGATTGGCCAGATGCTTGGCACTGTCTTCATTGCAAAGATGGCCGTTATCCTGAATAATGCGCTGCTTGACATAAGCCGGACGCGATGTTTTCATCAGCATGCCGATATCATGATTGCTTTCGAAAATATAATCATCCGCGTTGCATAACAGCGGATAGTATTCCTCTTTAAAATATCCTGTGTCGGTTACATAAACTAATCTTGATTCTTCATCCTCTAAAAGATAACCCATGCACGCTGCATCATGACTTAAGCGGATGCAGCGTACATGGATACTTGAAATAGTAAATTCATCATCAGGATGAATAATCTTTTGATTCATGATACCTAAATCTTCTTCCGCATAGGTATCAATTCCCTCAAACAGCTTTAAAGCCGCGATATGATCTTTATGCGTATGGGTAATCAATAAACCATCCACCGCATGCGGATCGATACCGATTTCATTAAAATTGTTGTTTAAATATTTCTTGGTTGTCCCGCAATCGATAACGATGCGTGAATCCTTATTCTCTACAACGCAGCAATTCCCTTTAGAGCCGCTGGCTAATATTGAAAATTTCATCGTCAGCACCCCAAGAATTGACACGTATACAGGCTTGTGCCATAACCGCCGGTTCGAACCTCAAAATGGACATGCGGACCAAACGCAAGACCTGTCTGACCAATCTGACCGATAATCTCGCCTTTATCCACAACAGTGCCCACCGGCCAGAAGCCCGGCACGTTCATATGACCATAATAAGTACGATAGCCGTTGTTATGGTTGATAACCATATAGTTGCCATTGATGCCATTATATGAATTCTCTTCAACAACACCGCGGTCAGCCGCGTAGACGTTGCCATAATGGTCATACATATTTTGAATATCAATTGCTGTGTGTCCATAGTAACAATTCCATCCGCAGGTAACAGTAGGATTATCCACCGGCCAACGGAAAGAGCCGCTGCCGATACTTGGGATAACCATTGTACCGATACGAACAATTGCGTGATCTGGATATTCGGTAATCAATTCTGAAATGATTTCTACCTCGGTTTCAACGCCATTTACTTCCGTAACCCGACGCAAGACATTCTTCTTACCTTCTTTGTACTCTTGATCCGTCTGCGTAATTCCTTCACGCAATGTTGGATCATAAATATATTCTGTTTCACCTGGGAATGCGATCTCTTCACGCATTACTTCTTTTACCACCTCAACATTGATCGGGGAGTTAACCTTTGATACGTTAAGCTGCATCCCCGCCTGTAAAACCTGTGTCTCTGATTTCAATAAATCAGGATTTAACGCAATCAGTGAGCGTGAGGAAATACCTGCCTGCAAAGCGATAAATTGTACGGTATCATATTCATTGACAGTTGTATAGCTAGGTTCATAGTCATAGCCATAATAAAGCCATGTTAAATATTCATCATAGCTTTTTAAAAGCTTTTCAATGGGTACAAATTTCTCAGTGATTTCAGCGGTTTCTTCAAACCGATAGCTGATATCACGGGCATTTTTCGCTGAGTAAACCGTTTGCTTCTGGAAGTTATTCAGCTTCCAATATGTATCTGCCGGATCGACTCCCTCATTTTCCAAGAAGTTCAGCACAAATTCTTCGCGCGCCTTAGAAAACTCCGTAGGATCTTGAACATAAACAACACTGCCATTTGAAAATTCCACTTTATATCCCATGATTGAGAATAAATCATTTTCATCGATATAGGCAATAATTTCATCATCCTTATCCTCAACTTTGCTGAGTGAATAAGATTCTGTCACATGAATATCTTCACCAAAGCCTACCTTTGAATCCGGAAACTCATCCTTATACCGTTCCTCATAAACCTGATTTAAAAAGCTGTCAAGCTTGCTTTGATCGGTGATGATCCCCAGCTGGCGGTCTTTGTAATAGACTGTGTAGATGCTCTGTTCCTCGCTGAAGGTCTCAATCACTTTTTGAGGAATGATGGCATCCTGGGCCAGCTGAGCCGCGGTATCTTCATCAGGAATTGCATTGATGATTCCAAATTTAGGATAAAAGAAGGCCAGCAGGATACTGACAAATGCTAGTGAAACTATCAAAATCAGTTGTTTTTTCATGCCGTTCCTCCTCTATTCGTTATAGTTATAAAATGCGTTATATGATTTATCAAAAGCTAACTCAACCTGTCCCGTAGCTCCATTACGATGCTTGGCAAGATTAATCTCGGTGCGGTCAGGTTCTGTATTATCCGGGTCTTTATCCCGGTTATAGTATTCGTCACGATACAAAAACATAACAATATCGGCATCCTGCTCAATGGCGCCGGATTCACGCAGATCGGATAACATCGGACGTTTATCCTGACGTGATTCAACACTCCGTGATAATTGCGACAGGGCGATGACCGGAACCTCAAGCTCACGGGCCAATGCCTTCAGGGCACGCGAGATATCTGATACTTCCTGCTGACGATTATCGGAACTGCCTCTTGAATTACCACTGATCAATTGCAGGTAGTCAATTACGACAAGATCCAACCCATGTTCAGATTTTAATTTACGGCATTTAGAGAAGATGTCACCCATCTTTACCACAGCGCTGTCATCGATAAATAATTTACAGGCCATGATTTCATTCGCCGCTTCTGAGAGTTTATTAAATTCATCATTATTTAAAAAACCGGTACGAAGCTTATTACCTTCTACCCTGCCTTTGGCAGACAGGATACGTTTCATCAGCTGTTCAGCGGGCATTTCCAGTGAGAAGACTGCAATCGCCCCCGGATTAAGCAAAGCCGCATTTAATGCAAGGTTCAGTGCAAATGCTGTCTTTCCCATTGAAGGACGGGCCGCTAAAATAATCAAATCGCCGCGCTGAAAGCCATTTGTGATATTATCCAGCACATGATAGTTCGTTTTAATACCTGTCACGCCGCCTTTTGCGTCACGCAGCTTAATAACCTCGTTAATAACTTCATTCACGACTTGCTTGCTGCTCTTAAAATCAGTAGTCCGCCGTGAACGGGTTACTTCAAGAATCTCTTTTTCGGCCTTATCCATGATTTCGTCAAGCTCACTCGCCGAGTCAAACCCTTCTTCGGCAATCTGTTCCGCGGTTTCAATCAGCCGGCGCATATGTGCGCGGTTTTTAATCATTTCAATATAGTAAATACTATTGGCACTTGTTACCGCTGTATCACTTAGCTTCAGGATATAATCGGCACCACCGACCAAATTAAGCTCGCCGGTATCCTGCAGACGGGTAATCAAGCCCATCGCGTCAACCGGTTTGCCATTGTCAACCAAATGCATCATCGCTGAAAAGATCCGCTGATGCAGATCTAAGAAAAAGTCTTCTTTTACAAGATCCTGGTCACCCACATCACGGATGACTGAAGGATAAATCAGCATCGCACCCAATATTGCCTGTTCCGCTTCTAATGAGTGAGGCAGCTGACGAACCTGATTGTTATTCATATCCCTGTCCTATTGTTGTTCAGAAACATGAACTTTAATTGAGCCGATTACTTGATTGCGGTATAAATCAACCTTCACATAAGTAATTCCCAGTGAAGAAATCGCATCAGTATCAATGAATTTACGCTTATCTAAATTAATGTTCTTCTTACGCAGCTCTTCAACGATCTGCTTTGTGCTCACTGAACCAAACACTCTGCCGCCGGCACCGGTCTTCACCTTAAATTCAAGCGTTAAACCTTCCAGTTCAGTTTTAATTTCCTTTGCCTTAGCTTCTAAAGCCGCTTCCTCCAGCGCCTGTTCATGCTGCTGATTCGCAAGGATCTCCTTGCTGCGTTCCGTAGCCGCTACCGCTAAATGCTGACGAATCAGAAAGTTACGGCCATACCCGTCAGAGACTTCAACCATGTCTCCTTTTTTGCCGACCTTTTTAACATCACTCAGTAAGATTACTTTCATTTTCGTTTTCCTCCTCTGTACTTTTCTTAATCGTAGCCATCAATTCCTCATTGATCACCGCTACACTTGTGTCATCGCGTGACAAGGCTGCCGCTGTAAAATGACCGCCGCCATGCATGGCCTCCATAATCAGCTGCACATTGACTACACCGCGTGAACGAGCCGATACAGCCACAACATTCTCTGCCGTCTTCGCAATGACAAAACTTGCTTCAATACCCTTAATATTCAACAGATAATCAGCCACCTGGCTCATCATCGTGCGTGAAATAATTTCATTATTATCAACAGCCGCCACAATCATATTACCAAACACAAGTTTACCATATTTCATGATATTTGTCTTAGCTTCAAAATCGATAAAGTCTTCTTTCAGAAGATTTTCAGCTTCAATCGGATCAACGCCCATTTTCCGCAAGGCGGCTGCCGCTTCAAAAGTCCGTGAACCAGTACGCTGTTTAAACCGATTCGTATCAATCAGAATACCCAGATACATGATCGTCGCTTCTGCCTCACTGAGATCCAAACGGCTTGATGAATAAGGAATAAATTCCGTTACCAGCTCGCTGACTGAGGAAGCTGAGGTTTCCACATAAACCAATAATGGATTATCGATGAAGGCTTCTGAACGGCGATGATGGTCGATGACAATCACCTTATCGACTAAATTCAAAATCTGAAAAGCGTTGCAGTGATTCGGATTATGGAAATCCACAGCAATCACCAAATCATCCTTTGATGCGATATTCATCGCCTCTTCTTCGGTAATAAAATGATGCCGATCATTTAATACCGGCGCATACACATGCATTGCATTATCCAGCTGCGGTTCAATACCGCCGCTTTCAGACACTATATATACTTCTTTGGCATTTGCCGAGCAGATACGGCTCATGCATAAACAAGAACCCATGCAGTCAAAATCCATATTCTTATGACCCACGATAAATACTCGTTTCACATCAAGAATCGCTTCCTTGATTGCCTGCGCCATAACCCGGACACGAACCCGGCTGCGCTTCTCCTGCGCCTCTGAATTACCGCCGTAATATTTTACGTCACCGCCATATACCTTGACTGCCACCTGATCACCGCCGCGGCTCTGCGCCAGCT
The DNA here is from genome assembly GCA_000508965.1 of Clostridiales bacterium VE202-08. GTDB lineage: Bacteria > Bacillota_I > Bacilli_A > Erysipelotrichales > Erysipelotrichaceae > Dielma. Next base: position 35,393 of record BAHV02000007.1, on the reverse strand, counting down.
CCAGCAAATCATTGACCATCGTATCCAGCATTTGAAGATCACTGCTGCCTCTGGCAAAGGCCATAGACAGCGTTACTGCCACACCATTTGCCGTCGCGTTATTGCGCACTAAATTCAAGATACTGAACTTATCTTTTAATATCTCCGCAAATATTTGTTCATCAAGAATCACCAAATAACGATCAGAGCGCAGACGGCGGGTTGCCATTCCGTATTTTTTCGCCCACTCGACAAGCGGCTGACGCAGTGTTGAATTCATCAGCGATATTTTTGCTTCATCCTCATACTGTGAAATATCCATGTAATTATCAAGATGCATCAACCCTAAAACGAGCCGTTCCTCTTGATATTTAGAATTGATCGTATCAAATTCAGTAATATCCTTCACATATAATACTTGGGCGTCTTCCTTGCGGGTAATCTCATAGACACTGTCCTCATCTTTGATTTTTACCACATCGACATCACCGGTAAACAGATCATTTAAAATCGGATTCCAATTAGAAAGCCGTTTACCAATCAAATTAATGCCTTTTTCCTCAAGAAAATCATTGATCCAAGTCACATTATACTGTTCATCATAAATGATGATTCCCGTCTTACCAAAAATCAGCGCGTCCTTAGCATCACGTCCCAACACACGCGAAATATCGATATCACGATTCTTTTTATCTCTTTCATAACGAACTATCACCCATACGATCAGCATCGCATTAAATAACAGACATGCTGTAAAAACGAAACCCATGGATGAAAAGCCAAAGAAATATAAGAGTCCGTTCAGTACAGCTTCCGCTGCCAGTATGATGATAATTTGTATTTTAAAGTTTTCCAGACGGTCCATTAAATTCACCTCTTTTTAGTTTGGTTTTTATATCGGCAAAGCTATCCCAAAAGCCCAAGCCGATCAAAAACGGATAACACAGCGGTATCATCACCGCTAAAACAAGCAAAACCATATATTTCTGTTTACCCAGCACATGCATGAAGCACATTGCCACACTGATGCCATAGGCTAGATAGACAACCATCGCCGCAATGCTCAGCGCCAATATAACAGTTGCTGTCCATTCATCAACCCGGACATATTCAACACCCTTGCTCATAATCATTAAAACAGCTGCTAAGACAGCCGCCCATGCTGGCAGACGCAAATCAAAATATGATTTTGGCGTATTCGTTTCGACTTTTAAACGCTTAAGAATCAAAATCGCAAGTAAATGAACACACAGACTTTGCATGACAACCATGGCTGCAAACAGCACTAATGATGCAAGCAACGCCAGATTTCCTAAAGGAATGATCTGATTTACATTCAGTAATTCCAGAAATTCAATGATTCCCTGCAATTCTTCTCCTATATTATAACCAAAAAGAGAAGCTAAAACAAATGTAGTGATAAGATAAGAAAAAAAAGTAAAAAGTAACGTTCCGCCTAACAGAATTCGATTTGACCATTTTTTTCTTACCCCGGCACCATAAAACAAACCGATGATTAATGATGAAAATAAATAAAAGATCGTCTGCGGAGTTGAAAGCATCAGGCTTAACAGCATCATGGCAGCTGAAGTAATCAACCCCCAGCGCAGCCCCTGCCTCGCCGTATATACAAGAATCGGCAGACTCAGCAGCCAATAAAATGTACTTTCTAAGATACCGGCACTTTGACGATTAAGAAAAAGGATCAGACCGATCATTCCAACCATCATTGCGCCTTCTGTAATTTTACGTGTTTCACTCTGATGCATAAGACCCTCCTAAAGAATAAAACCTCCATCATTCATTGACGGAGGCTGTTTGTATTAGTCTGCTACGTAAGGCAGTAAAGCCATTTGGCGAGCGCGCTTGATAGCAGTAGCAAGCATACGCTGATATTTAGCACAAGTACCTGTTACACGTCTTGGAATAATTTTTCCGTTAGCGGAAATAAAACGTTTTAATAATTCAGTATCCTTGTAGTCGATTGTTTCGATTTTGTTTTTAGTAAAGTAGCAAACTTTTTTGCGTCCCATACGTTGTTTCTTAAATGCCATGGTAGAAATCTCCTTTCTATTTACCTAGAATGGTAAATCATCACTTGCAATATCTAATGTTTCAGTTGAAAAATCATTGTCATAGCCAGTAGGACTGTCCGGTGTATAACCGTTGTTATCTGCCGGAGCAGAAGCCTGATATGACGGCTGATAATTACTCTGTCCCTCAGTATTGCTTCTTACTAAAGTTTGAACACTGTCACAGACAACTTCTGTCACATAGACGCGTTTACCTGTCTGATCTTCATAATTGCGTGTCTGAATTCTTCCTTCAACACCCAATAATGCGCCCTTTTTCACATAGTTAGCCATATAGTCAGCCGTCTGCCGCCATGCGACACAGTTGATGAAATCAGCTTGCGGCTCCTGACCCTGACTTGTGAAACGGCGGTTGCAGGCAACCGTAAATGAAACAGTGGAAAGTCCTGACTGAGTCTTTCTCAATTCTGGGTCTTTAGTAATCCGACCCACTAATACAACACGATTGATCATTGTCTTAAATTATTAAGCTTCCAGCTTAATAATCATGTGACGAACAACGTTGTTGTTGATGCGAGACAAACGATCAAATTCCTGAACACCTTCAGTTGTTGCAGTTACCTTTAACACTGTGTAGTATCCTTTCATGTCACCGTCGATTTCATAGGCGAATTCTTTAATTCCCCAATCATCAACATTGTCGATTGTACCTTCGTGGCTTGTGATGATAGCGTGCAGTCCGTTAACAACTTCCTGACGTGCTGCTTCTTCAAGATTAGCTTTTAAAATGTACATAATTTCGTACTTTCTCATGGTGTACACCTCCTTGTGGTCTATTGGCTCACCACTCACTGATGAGCAAGGAGTAAATATTAGACATATCTACCCGTATTTAGTATAATAACAAAACCTGAGCGCTTTGTAAAGAAAAAAATGAAGAAATTCCCTATTTTCAGGCATTTCTTTCACTTTTATTTCTTATTTGCATCTTTTTATTTTTTCATGCAGCGGCATGCTTTGATGATTCAGCGCAAACAACTCGGATACTGAGACGACACGGTAGTTTTGAGCGGTTAATATGGCCAGCAGCTCATCGGTGGCCTGCACGCTGGTTTCATAGCCGTCATGCATAATAATGATGCCGCCGTCTTCAATTTCTGATAATACATTTGCCTTGATCCGTTCCACATCCTGTACCTCCCAATCGCGGGAGTCAGCGCTCCATAAGACGATTGGCAAGTTGAACTGATCAAGAATGGTTTGATTAATATCGCCATAGGGCGGTCTCAGCGGCATGATCCCCTCTTGACCGCTGAGAAAGCGCAGCAGATGCTCATTGCCGATTACCTGCCGCAAAGCTTCATCCTCATCAACCTTACTCAGCCATACATGATCCAGTGTATGATTGCCAATTTCACTGCCCTGTTCAACGATCGCGCTGATCAGTTCTTTATTTTCCAAGGCATGATTGCCATTCACAAAAAAAGTCGCATGCGCGCCATGCTTCTCTAAAACATCCAAAAGAGCAGCTGTAGAAACCTTGCTCGGCCCGTCATCATAAGTCAGGGCGACAATTTTCTCTGCCTCCTCGCTGACCGGTGTAACCTGCTGATTAAAAAGCACCGCCAGCAGACACGACAGCATAACGATGCCTACATTCATTAATTTGTGTTTTATCCGTTTCATACTCTCACCACTATACTCTATGCGGTGAAGTATGAAATCATGAAAACGCTGAATGACTACTTTAAATCATCCGGTGTGGTTATCTTGATATTAGCATAACTGCCGCACACAACTTCAACCGGTGCATTGCCATACATTTCGACAATTGAAGCGTCATCAGTAACCACAGCGCCCTCACGTTTAGCCTGCTGTGTGCATTCTTTAATTAACGCTGTTTTAAAACATTGCGGAGTCAGCGCAATCATCAATGATTCCCGCTTAAGCGTTGACATCACCTGACCCTTTTCCACAACCTTGACCGTATCTTTGGCAGGCACCATTAAAAGACAGGCATCACACGTTTCTAAGCGTCTGGCGCATGCCTGAATTTCCTCATCACTGACATAAGGCCGGGCGCCGTCATGAATCATAACATAATCACAGCGAACTGCCGCCAAGCCATTCAGCGAGCTGTCTTGACGTGAAGCACCGCCATACACATACTCAACACGATTATTGAATAATGAACGAATGATTTCCTCATCACCTTCGCTGATTACAAGCACGATTTGCGCGCAGTCAGTTTGACGCTCAAAGGCTTTAACACTTTTTTCAAGAATCGTTTCACCGTCATCAAAACGATAAAGCAGCTTATTATAACCAAGGCCGCAGCGCTGTCCGCTGCCAGCCGCTAAAATCATTGCCGAATATTTCATAAAAACCTCCTAATCAAGCATACCTTATTTTAAAGCCGCCAGCTGATAGCTCTTGGCGATTCTTTGCCTTATCTCATCAAGGTCAGCCGAATCATCAAGAATAATCGTTAGCCAGTGCTTTTTATTCATGTGATAACCCGGAAAATAGTATTCATGATCCACCAAGCGCTCTAATTCCTCCGGCTGAATCCTCAGATCGATGATTTCTATCAGATCATCACCGCGCAGCCCCAGCTGACGCTTGGTAATGGAAAGCATAACCCCATACCATTTATTATTATCCTTACGCCGCCAAACAGCACTCTTGGACTTTTTCCACAAAAACTCTAATTCATCACCATAAGTACTGCGCACATGCTCAATCACTTCAAGTGCTTGGCTCATATGAAACACATCCGGTTCATAACATTGCTCGGCAAGGGATAGCATAATCTCTTCATATTGACTTTTAACAGTTCCCACAAAACTGCCAGCCGTTCCCTCTGCTAAATGCAGGGTATACGGTTCCTCCGAATAAGCGTCCAAAACCTTTGCGGAAAGCTCACCGGACAGGGATATCTGAATGATTAATTCCAGCTCACATTCCTTTAAATTCTGATTAAACACATATCCTGTTTCAGTCAGCGCAAAACCAAATGGTTCAAGCTTAGATAGATTAACCTTTTTATTTTTGAAGATACTGTTAATTAGATTGCTCATACATTGCTCCCTACATATGATGTTATTTTTCTTCATTTTATCATAAGGGGGCAAACATTACTATGCTTTAACGGCGGCATTTTGCTTGTTCACACTCTGCTCATTTGAATATTTCAACTCTATCCTAAAAGTTGCAGTTAGTAATTTTAATAACTGCAAGGAGCTGCAATCGCTTCAAAATTCTACACTTTTATTCTATTTTTAATTTTATCGTTATAGTCAATAAAATATTGATTTTCCGATATAATCGACATATGTTGAAGTTAAATGATAGGAGGCAGCCTTCTATGATTAAATAGTGATAAGCGGCATTAAGTATAAAACAACGCCAATAATAAATTTGGCGTTGTTTTTTTATGCTGTTTGATTAGTAGCCTGCGCATGCAGCTGTTTGCGTATTTTACGTTCAGCTTCATCAATGGTTGAGGTAGACTGCACGATGGTTAATAAATTAACATCCTTCGCTTTGGTGCCTACCTTATCGGCAAGAATCTGCATCTTGATTTCATCATCTAATTCTTCAAATTCAAAAAATTCATCAACTGTATTTTCAAGTTCATAACGCAGGCCGCTGCGTTGTTTTTCTTTTAGAAAAGCACTGCCTTCTTTTGGAAAATAACCAACAATTAATAAATAAGCATGCTTTAACTGTACATTTTCATGATTGAACAAAAGAATTCCCTTATCAAAAGCCGCAAATAATTTTTCCTTTAAGGCCAGCGGAGCTTCCTGAATATTTTCAATCACCACACTTGAAAGCGGCTTCTGTTTTAGTTTTGAGGCTGCGATTTCCATTGTCGCATCAAAATTCAGGCAGTCGATTTCAAGGATTTCCTTTTGATGAAAATAATGGTCATTCAACGCATGAATAAAACTGCTCTTCCCTGTTCCCTTTTTGCCATTTAAAAACCAAACCGCCGGTTTATCCATTGAAGCGGAAGTCCGCAGGGCAAGCTGTTCCAGACATGCCTGAATCACATTTTCCTGACCATGCAGGGCTGAACGCAAACCTTCTTCCACAGCCTTCAGCTTCTGTTCACTACTGAAAGGAATATTGGAGAGCTGTTCAATACTTTTTTCCACATCAGCCAGCGTAACCGCTCTGCCTTCTCTTGACGCGCAGACGCAGGAAAGATCCAAGACATCAAATACCTTGTCAGGCAGTTTCTTTTCCGGCAGATAAATCTGGGTTAATTCTGCCATTTGCCGAGCCAGTGAAGGCTCTACCTGAACATGGTGAAATTGTTCATAATCATGCAGCTTAGCTTCTACCATGCGGATACATTTATCCATATCCGGTTCATTGATCATCACCGTTTGGAAACGTCTTGCCAAGGCTCTGTCCTTTTCAATAAATCGTTCATATTCGTGAATCGTCGTAGCTCCGATGCACTTGATCCGCCCTCTTGCCAAATAGGGCTTTAAAACACTGGATACATCAATCGAACCTTCAGCTTTACCGGCACCAATAATCTGATGCACCTCATCAATAAACAGTATTGTCTTCGGATTCTTTTCTACACCCTTGATAATATTTTCAAGCTTCTCTTCAAAATCACCGCGATATTTAGTGCCGGCAACTAATGAATTCAGATTTAATTCATAGATCGTATACCCTTTTAATAAGGCAGGCACCTGATGTTCTTCGATCATCCCGGCTATTTTTTCCACGATTGCGCTTTTACCGACACCCGCTTCACCAATCAGCAGCGGGTTAGCCTTTTCTTTACGGCAGAGAATGTTTAAAATCAAATCTATTTCATTGTCTCGGCCGACTACATGCGGATTTTTATTCGCTTTATTGATATTAACCAATTCAACAATATTACTTAACTCATCCGTATGATTTAAGCTATTCAATAAATCATCCATATCAATTTCATAACGAATCAATAATTCGATTGCTACACAGCGCGGTGTCTCCAACAAGGCACAGGATAAGGTATGCAAATTAATCTTATGCAATCCCTGATCTCTTGAAAGTCTGAGCGCCTCACTTAATATTTCATCAACGATTTGTGTGTTGCCGATTTCATGATCGTTATTATCCTGAAGCCCAAACAGGACTTTGCAGTCTTCATAAAGCATGTCATAATCCACACAGCGATTTTCCAGATAGGATTTTAATTCACTCTCTTCTTCACTGAGTATCCCCATTAAAACATGTTCACTGCCTACATAATTATTCCCCATCTTTAATGCGACATTTTTCGCATGTTCCAGAACTCGTTCTACTTGTTCATCGTAGTTTCTGTGCATCCATGCCACCTCCTACCAATGTATTCTATGTGAGAAGCACTCACTATTTGATAGTATTCCCAGAATCAGTGAATGTTTTCCAATGAATTTTCTCACAGGACAGTGATGAAACCGCCGGTGCTTTTATGATCGTGCCGTCAATATTAAAACGGGAGCCATGGCAAGGACAATCCCAAGTTTTTTCAATATTATTAAAATGCAGAGTACAGCCCATGTGCGGACAAATCAGATCAACAATATAGATTTCATCTTCTAAACTGCGGTAGAGGCCATAGGGATGCGTCCCTATTTTGGTAACACAGGCTTCATCCTTTTCCGGCAGCAGCTGTTTTGTCTGCATCAGCTTTGATGTTATAAATTCATTCGCTGTTTTCAGATTCTCATTGATGATTTTGGTGTTCATAAACAAGGTGGAACGGGCCGGATCAAATAAGTCAGTATAAATACTTCCCTCCTTGAGAATCAACGCGGTAAGCAGCTTGCCAGCCGCTGTACCGTTGGTATTTCCCCATTTATTAAATGCTGACGCGAAGTAAATGTCCGCTGACAATTCACCGATCAGCGGCAGATAATCCGCTGATACATAATCCTGTGAAGTCCACATACATAATGGCTCCTGGTGAAACTGAAGATCAAGGCAATGCATCAGTTCACGCATCATCTTCACCGTATCAATCCCGCTGCGATGTTCAAAACCCCCGGCCAGCAGCAGCGTATCATTTTCAGTATTAAAGGTACGCAGGGTACGGGTAGGTTCATCAACAGAAATAAATTGATCCTTCAATGGTTCAGCCTTATCATAGGCAGCTAATGCGCTTTGGTAAGGTGCCATGCAGACAGCATATTTATGCATTGGATCAGTTAAAGGAAACTGAGTAGCCAGAATCATTTGCTTATAAGTGATATTATGATTGTTTACGATAACACAATGATCTTCAAATGCAGCCGCAGGTGAATGTTCATAAATATGCACGCCGCTATCCTTTAATACCTTAGCCACTCCCTTGCAATAACGATATGGATCAAAGGCCGCCTGATGTTTAAAGCGGATTCCCAGCCTGACATTTGCTAATTCACCTTCGCGGATTATTTCATAAGGAATCTTTAATTCATCCAGCGCATTCATTTCGTCTGTGATTTCTTTTGTTTTATCCACGCTCATACAATAGACCACCGAATCTTTTTCACAGAGTCCGCAGTCAAGTTCATGCTCCTCAACAATAGCACGGATTGAAGCCATCGCTTCTTCATTTGCGTCATAATACGCGCGTGCTTTTTCTTTGCCATGCTTTTTCAATAGCTTTGAATAAATACAGCCATGCTGAGAAGTGATTTTACCGGTACTGCGGCCGCTGGCCCCGTAAGCAAGGGTATCCGCTTCGATAAGTGCTATATTTCTGATTTGACTGCGAAGATAATAGGCACTTGTTAAGCCGCAGATACCGCCCCCTACAATTAAAACATCAGAGACGATGTCTTGATTTAACGTTTGATAATTTGTTTTCTTTCCCTGTTTGATCCAAATACTTTCCTGATTTAGCATATTTTTTCAAATCCTTTCTGAACCTTCAGCTTTAGCATGGAACACTATCAGAAAAATATGAAAAAAAGCCGCAGAACGGCTTATGATTTCTTTAATTCACTGTATCCCATCCATACGATCCAGACATAGGCACATGTCTTAGGAATCATCAGCATGCCTACCAGCGGATATGTCTTAGCAAAGAGTACAACCGGAATATAGAAGCCAAAGCTTAATACGATAGCCAGCCACATATATTTAAACTGCCGATCATTGTGCAGCTTCGCCTGCTTATAGAATAATACAATAATAATCAGACCCAATAATGCGAATGGAATATTTCTCAATACGCCCCAAAGTAAAGGTGCATCAGGACTCAGCCAGTCATTTTGCGGCATAAAGCATAAAATAACGCGGATAATTGCCAAACCATAGATAACCGCCTTCATCCTTGCATCATCCTTTATATCATAGCGTTTCACATAGACATTGTATAAGATGCAGTAGAAAACAGTCATCGTAATTGAGGTGATAAACTGACCAAAACCAAGCGCCGCGGCATTAGCCTCCATGCCGGTTGTCCACATCGCATAAACTCTCGGAACTAAATGAAAGGCATCACCGCAGCCTAACACAACGGCCATAATGCCAAATAATTTAAACTGTGCGTTACCATTGGATTTTCTGATCATTGTTATACCTAGGGTAATCACGGTAATCAGATAGAGAATATCAAATATAGATTCAAAAATTGCTTGCATAATGCTCCTCCTTAAATTGAACAATGTTCATTTTGGCTTAAAATGAAATCTGCCTGATGCAGATCTTATTTATAAAGCAAACGTTTTAAAACTTCCTGAAAAAAACTGCAGTCGGTAATACCACTTCTCAGCATCGTCATCATGTTCATGAAAACGAATTGTGAAAAACGTTCCTTGGTAAAAGGTTCATGCCATATGGATGCGTCGATTTGGTCATCCTGGTCTAAACAATGAACAAATCCTTCTTGCATATGCTGCCAATACTTCCCCTCAATATCACGGCCTTTTGCTTTATCGGCGCTGCTTAATAAGGATAGCTGTTTAAGCAGGCTGGCTTCAAATTCATTAAGGCTGATACTGAGCTTCTGATAAACCTCCGCAAAAAATTCCGGAAAGCTCATTGGCTGGCTCATGACATATAGATCATCATGAAACATATGCGTCCAAAAATCCTCAATGACCCCAAATATTAAATCTGATTTAGAAGGAAAATAGTTATAGACTGAGCCTAAGGCAATTCCGCATTCTTTGGCAAGACGGCGGATATTCAGCTGATCTAATCCCTCCTGATATACAATATGCTTGGCAGCGGCTAATAATTCCGCTCTGGATGTCACTGTTTTATTCATGTTTTACCTCAACTTGAACAATGTTCATTTTACTCTTATCCATTCATCATGTCAATATATATTTTTAAATTATAAGATGATACTTTCCAGAACAGATGGTTTTGAGCAACGGAAATGAATCAGCAGTTCGGCAGGATGATCTGTTGATTGCAGGACACATGAAGTTTTATTACCTGTCAAGACAACATCAGATATTAATTTACCATTGATATAAATAGAGGCTGATCCCTGTGCATACTGCATATTCAGACAGATAGATTCAGGAACCGCTTCAAGGTATCGATAAGCAATCACACTATCGGTGATATTTACAACCTTACTGCCCTCGATTCTTGCTTTATTCATGCTGATTGATGAAAATGGAATGAATTCTCCTTGAGGAAAGTCATAGACGATACATGCAAGGGCTGCCGGAATTTTCTGATGAATTGCCAGCGGTTCTGTGCTTAATCCTTGAGATGTGATGTGGGCAGTTTCAAATAAACCCTGATCATTGCGCAGAATCACCTCACCGCATGCTTGACGTGAATATTGTTTCCCATATGTATGACGGTGATAAAATAAATAATAAGTATCTTTAATTTTTTCAATCGACCCATGATTGTTGGCATAATTATTTTTATAGCTGTCAGATTCACTAACCTTATCTGCATTAGAGATCAAAATACCCTTATAAGTAAAATTATGATCCGGATAACGGCTGGTCGCATAACATAGTTCATGCTGGGCTTGAGATGAATAGATAAAATAATACAGATCGTCAAACTTTCTAAGACTTGATGCCTCAAGAAATTCATGGCCTTCAAAACCAGTTCCATTACCATGAGCAAAGCCGGGTATGACAAGTCTTGGCTCATGCTTCATTGTCAGCATATCTTGATCCAATTCAGCAACGTAAGCCCCTTTTGTATTCTCTGATGTCAGCTTCATGCTCGGCAATGATCCGTTAAAAGAAAATCCATAGCTTAGATAATAATGCTCGCCATCATGACAGATGGACGGGTCAAAAGCAATTGGTTTTTCATAATCACCTTCAGGCATGCGTACTTCGCCATAATATTCATAAGCACCAGCCGGAGAATCACAAACAGCAACACCAATGGCATCAATGCCTTCAAGTACATAATATAAATAATACCTGCCGTCACTCCCGCATGTAACATCAGGTGCATAAAGTGCATGAGTACCATCTAAATTACGGGGATCTTGATCCTTCCGATAAATGATACCTTCATAACGCCATTCATCAAGCTTATCAATAGACGCAGAATATGCCGCATAATCAAGTGGACAATAAGAATTACCATCAGCTTCATCATGAGAGCCAAACAGATAGACACGATTTCCAAAGACATGAGGTTCACCGTCAGGGATATATTCATCAAGCGGCAGTAAAGGATTTTTAAACATAGATAAACCTTCTTTCTATCCTCCCTCATTGTATGATAACGGCGGCATATAGTAAAGCTTTCAAAAGAAAAGACATCTGAAAACTATTTTAAATGTTATGAAATTTATGCTTCAACCATTTCTTTCTGAACACTGCCCTGTGCAGCAACCGCCGCCATTTTCACCGCCAGCTCGTTTTGATCTCCCAGATAATAATGATTTAAAACACTGAAGTTATCATCAAATTCATAAACAAGAGGAATTCCTGTCGGGATGTTAACATTGATAATCTCTGCATCTGCGATGTGATCAAAATATTTCACCAGTGCCCGTAATGAATTGCCATGGGCGGCAATCATTACACGTTTACCCTCAAGCATATCGGGCTTAATAACCTTTTCAAAATATGGTACAACTCTGTCAATGGTTGTTTTTAAGCTTTCCGCAGAGGGCAGCTTATCTTTATCAATGCCTTTATACATCAGCTGATTGGATGGCTGACGGTCATCATCGGCGGGAAGTGCCGGCGGCAATACATCAAATGAACGGCGCCACTTCTTTACTTGATCTTCACCATATATTTTTGCAGTTTCAGCTTTATTTAAACCTTGCAGAGCACCATAATGACGTTCATTCAGCTTCCAGCTTTTAACCACCGGCAGCCATGCACGATCCATTTCATCAAGGATGATATTCAATGTGTGAATCGCTCTTTTTAAGTAAGAAGTATGACAGATATCGAAATCAAAGCCAGCATCTTTAAGCAATATACCCGCAGATTTAGCTTCTTTCAATCCATTCTCACTTAATTCAACATCACTCCAGCCAGTAAACAGATTCTCTTTATTCCAGACACTTTCACCATGTCTTACTAAAACTAATTGATATTTCATAATCAGCCTCTCCTTTGCAGATTAGTTATCTTTATCTAACTTATTTATATTATATGCTGATGCAATGAAGAAAGCAACCGGAATGATTTATCACGAATGAATATCGTTCATTCAGTGAAGAAAAAAAATCAGTCTTTGATTGCCGCAACAATACAGGATACCGCATTAACCTTTACCCAGTGAATTTTTGTAAAATGTTCGGATAGCATAGAAACAAATTCTTTTTTAGAATAGATTTTAACATCACCATCATTACTGAATTTCATATAAAAATTCATGATCCAGCGTGTTAACAAAGGCTGATAACAATCACCGATCACTAATACCCCCTGCGGTTTCAATACTCGATGAATCTCACTGATCACCGCTGATGGCTGTGGATAGTGATGAAAGGAATCATTGCAGATAATCATATCCATTGATTCATCACTATAAGGCAAATATTGTGAATCCCCATGTACAAGTTCAGCTTGTCCTTGTAATTTTTGTTCAGCTACTGCAAGCATGCCTTTTGATAAATCTATACCATGAAGCTTCGCATCATCATAACGCTGAAGAATTTGAATTATTAATTCGGCCGTTCCGCAGCCTAAATCTAAAATATTTGTCGGCTGGAATAACCTAACTTGTTCCAATATAAAAGGATAAAGCTTTCTGGCATGCTGACCGCAATAATTATTATCGTATTCAGCTGCCTGCCGATCAAAGTTTTGTTGTGATTTTTGTTTATAGATGTCCATAGTTCCTCCTGAGTGAATATTGTTCACTCACCGATCATAAGATATCCCTGATTACTCAGGGATAGTTTCTGATTTAAATAATAAATCGATATAGTGCTGGATACAATCAAGATTTTTTTTCATCGGCATCTGTCTGTCAGCCAGAATACTGATTTGACCGTAAAGAATAAAATGGATCAATAATTCAGGATTTTTAATTTTCCTGTTTGTTGATGCTGCCCATTTCTTGACCTCGGTTAATAAGTGAGGATAAACATACTGACAAATTTTAATGGCAAGCTGTTCATGCAGCAATTCATTGCCCTGCTGATGGTAGAACCGATGATAAACCGCCGTGTCTTCTTCTGAAGCAATTGCAGCATAAAGCCTATTGAACCGTTCTTCAAAACTTTTACTGTCATCATGGATAATTCTAAGAAACTGTGCGCTGCAGTCCTTTACATATTCATCCATCGCCTCTTGAAACAGTGTTTGTTTTGAATCGAAGTAACGGTAACACAAGCCCGGAACAACATTCATTTCCTTCGCAATGTCACGCATTGAGGTAGCTTCAAGACCTTTCTCAGTAAACAGCTTCATGGCTGTATTCAATATTTCCTTACGCCGCTCTTCGGGTTGTTTGGAAACTCTCATTTGTATACACACCCCCTATCGATACTATGATTATAACATCGAATGAACAAAAGTCAATGAACAACATTCATTCATAGTAAAATACTTCCGGCATTTATTTTTTCTTAACCGGAACCTGAATCTCCGTCAGCCATTCTTCTGAGCTTTCTTTATTCCATATGCCATCAATGTAATTCTCACGCGGCTTCTGAATGATTTCATAATCATTATCTTCTATCCATTTCATAAGATATGCATAAGCCTTAGGCACACCGTCATAACTGCCTTTATGCATTACCGATACAGCTGATATGGCTTCTATTTTTTTGAAATAAATATCATCAAAATTTGGCTTCATACATTCTACTGCTTCACAATATTCTATATTAAAATCTTTTTCTTTATACTCACCATCCAGCGGAACAATGAAACAATATTCAGGCACTCGGCATTTCAAATCAGGGTATTGCTCCTGAACCTGTGCGCCGATAGCCGGAATCAATTCAAAATAAGATTCATAACTATGAACATTCATTTTCTTTGAATACACGATGCATTCAGGCAATTCTTTTAATGTAACTGCATAACTCATAAAACTTTCCTCCTCTTTTCCCGATAGGATAAATTCAAGGCGGGATAGCTGTTCAGCTTTCATATTAATTTCATTCATTAATCTGAACTGATGTTTTTTCAAAATTACTTCTGCATCCTGTCCGTCTAAAATTCTGCGGATATCTTCAATAGAGACATCAGCTTGACGCAATGCTTGAATCTGATGCAGGATAAATAACTGCTTTGTATCATAATATCGGTAACCTGTTGATTCATCAATCGATGCCGGCTTTAATAGATTGATTTCATCATAATAACGCAGTGTTTTGATCGTAGTCTTACAAAGTGTTGAAAATTCGCCGATTTTGAACATGTCTGAGCACCCCTTCCTTGTAGTTTCATGATATTCCCTCCCTTAACCGGAGAGTCAATAGGTAAATTCAGATTTTTTATAAATTATTAAATTATTGATTTTGAACTGTCTTGAACTGATTGATTACTTCAATAAACGCTTCTCCGTATTGGTTATATTTCACCATACCTACACCGCTTATATCAAGAAGTTCATCCTTAGCGGAAGGCATCCGCTGACACATTTCCTGCAAAGTTTTATCCGAGAACACAAGATAAGGCGGAATGTGATTTTTCTTGGCGAATTTCATGCGCAGCGCTTTTAACTGATCGAAAAGCTTAGTATTCACAGGGGCTCTGTGAACAGTCTTAATTTCGATTTCTTTAGGCAGCTTCATCGTTAATTGACAGCTTTCATTGAATAATTGATGTGTTTTTTCAGTTGTCAGCAGCAGTGGATAGTCACCGGCAGTTATTTGCAGATAGCCTTGCAGAAGCAGCTCTTGAACCATCATATTGATTCGCTGGATTGAATAATCTTTTAATGCTGCATAATATTCAAAGCGGCCTGCATCATAACGCTGCATACTGGCATCTTTGCTGCCGTTAAGTATTTTTACGATCGTTGTTCTGCCAAAGCGCTGATCGGTGGATAGTATGCAGTGGATGATTTTTCTCGCCTCTTTAATAATGTCGATTTCTTCAAAATTAGTCAGACAATTTGAACAATTCCCGCAATACTGTGGGTGTGATTCACCAAAGTAAGAAAGGATAAACCCTCTAAGGCATTCTTTAGTTGTGGCATAAAAAGTCATCTGCTTCAGTCTTTCTTTATCTTTTTCTATCAGCTGCTGTGCTTCATCGGCATCTAAAAGTTCATTTTCGCGATTTTGTTCAATGAGAAATTGATTGGTAATAACATCACGACCGCTGTAAAGCAAAATGCATTCAGCAGGTAAACCGTCTCTTCCGGCTCGTCCTGCTTCCTGATAGTAGCTCTCAATATTTTTAGGCATATTGTAATGAATAACAAAACGAACATTTGATTTATCGATCCCCATACCAAATGCATTAGTAGCCACAATGATTTTTTTATTATCGTAGATGAAATTTTCTTGATTCTGTTTACGTTCTTCATCAGAAAGTCCGGCATGATAGCGGGTTGCGGAAAAACCATCTTTATTTAATTGGTCGCAGACTTCTTCAACCGCTTTGCGTGTAATACAGTAGATAACACCACTTTCCTCACTATGTTCCCGTAAGTATAAGCGAATATCTTTATATTTATCTTTAGGCACCTTGACCATGAAGCGAAGATTTTTACGGTCAAAACCCGTTTTTATTATGAGCGGATTTTTTAGCTTAAGTTTATCTATGACATCCTCTTCGACCTTTTCAGTAGCCGTTGCAGTGAATGCACCTACGACGGGACGGACAGGCAGCTGATCAATGAAATCGGCGATGGCTGTATAGCTGGGGCGAAAATCTTGTCCCCAATGGGAAATACAGTGTGCTTCGTCAATGCTTATGAATGAAATGTTGCCTGAGAGAGCAAAATCCATGAAATTATCAGTAATTAAACGTTCAGGAGCAACATAGATGATTTTATACAAACCATTGCGGGCATTGTCAAGTGCCTTTAGATATTGCCGGTAAGTAAGGGAGCTGTTGAGGAAGGCGGCACGAACACCTGCTTGATTTAAAGCTGCTACCTGATCTTTCATCAACGAAATGAGCGGAGAGATTACTAATGTGATACCCGGAAGCATTAATGCAGGTACCTGATAACAGATAGATTTGCCTGCGCCGGTCGGCATGATACCAAATGCGTCTCTGCCTGCTAGCAAAGCATCAACAAGCTGAGCTTGACCTTCGCGAAATTCATCATAACCGAAGATATTTTTCAGCACTTCATTTTTATTCATAGCAATACCGTCCTTTCATAAAACAAGTAAGAATATTATAACTTATTTAACAGAAAGAATGGATAGTAAAATATACTATTTATTATCATCATATTCTTCATGCAATTTAATAAGCCATCTATTATTAAATTCAAAAGAGATAATCCGATAAGAAGCATAACACCAATAATATACTTTACCTGAAATGAAAAAGAATTATTAGTAAATATTACTATATAAATAAGATTCATTAAAATCATAATTAGCAAAGGGAGACTTAATAAATCACGCAAATAGCTAACATCATAATTCTTATGTGCACAATAAGCTGACATAATAAGTATATCAAAAAAATAAGATGGAATAACTATACTAGCGCTTAATAGCAGTAATTTTAACAATTCCATAGACAAAAATAATCCTCTATTTTCTATAAATATAGTCAATATAATTCCTAGAATCAAACAAGTCCATAGGATAATATACAACATACAATCCACAACATTTTCACGTTTTGCTCCTTTTAATATATCCAGAAATAATTCAAATGCTTTCATGATATCCCACCTTTTCTTTTACCATATATTCATATAATAACCCATTATTTAAAAGAATTATCTTACAAAATCATCACAATCAAAAAAAGGTATACATATCAAGCTGCATACCTCTTATCGTTTGATTTATTTGCTGAAATAAACTTTATCTAAATTTGCCTTCAGCGCGTTCTCTAATTCAGTTAATTCTGATTCGTAGTTTTCTGAACTGTTTGAAGGTGTTCTATCATTCATAAAACGTCCAACATTTTCAACTCCCCAGAAGGCTGCTGTATCATCATCGAATACTTTAAATGCATTCATGTAAGTATCCCATTTTTCATCTTCAATACCGACACCATCACCGATCCAGCCGCGGCCGCCGCCAAGATAACCGCAGTTCATAATCGTGTACATAGTCTTACCAGTTAATAAGCCTTCTAAGCCGGCAGCACCATCTTGATAAGCAAATTTCTTAGCAAATACTTGTTCTTTATAACCCTTTACAATGGCAATCTCTGAATCATGCCAGTTAGGATAAACAAAGATAATGTGATCTGCTTGAGATATTAAATCTTGTTCAGCTTTGATTTTCTCTGATGGTTCACCTTGTCCATCTTTTGCATAGTAGAAATCAGCAGCGCTTAACACCGGATTGAAATTCATTGTATATAAATCACGTTTTTCAACTTCCATGCCTTTTTCTTCAAGGTATGCCATGGTTGTGTTTGCTAAATCCCATAAAACACTGTTATGTCTTGGATCACCGATAATAACTAATGCCTTTTCCTTATCACTGTCAGTGAATCCTGAAGGTGCAACACTCTTAACATAATCCTCCGGTACAATAGATGCAGATGTTACAGCATCCTGAGTAGGTCCCGTGAATGAATCAACAACCGGTTTATCATTCTTTTCTTCTTCTTTTGGCTGATCCTCAACTTTTGGTTCATCTTGTTTAGGAGCTGATGTGCACCCTGCCAGCATTAAAACTGCCAGCAAACTTAAAGCTAACTTTTTCATATTTCCCTCCAAATGCTTCGAGTTTAAAGAGCAAAAGCATAAGCTCATGCTTTAGAGTTTTACGAGCAAAAGCATAAGCTCTTAAAATTATGATTTGGAGGTGTTTTATTATTCAAATAAAGTAATCGCTATCAATTATTATAGCAAATGTATCTATTTTGTCAAATAGGCCGTGTTTGAAATTGGCATTAATTAGCTTTAAGAAAGATAAAACTATTAAATCATCTTTAATTATTACATAATGCTTTTGCTTTGATTATCAAATCATTCATCGATGTATTTAATTGTTTGTATCTATTGTAAATCAAATGATTTTGATTTTTTAATATTACATCTTCTATCTTCAGCCGCTTCAACTGCCCCTGTCGGATCTTATCAAGAATCATATTCTCAGGTAAGAGGGCGATGCCAATTCCTTGCACAGCGGCTTTCATCAATACATTAGAGTTTGTGCTTGTCCAAAGAGGCTGAATTTCAATGTTTCGTAAGAAAAGCTCACTGTCAAAAACATCTCGGATCGCGCTGCCCTTTTCTCTTAATAAAAGCGGCTGTTTGATCAATTCCTGTAAACTGATATTGTCAGTTGTTATGAATGAAGGTGAACAAACAGGTATTATATTATATGAATCTAATTGGACTGAGTTAAATTTTTCATGAGGAAAAGCGCCTTCAATGAATGCTGCATCTATATCATTCTTTTCTAGTTTATCTAATATGACGGCTGCACTGGCAATGGTTACAGGCATCTGAAGATTAGGATACGCTTGTTTCATTGTTTCAGTAAGTTGTATCAAAAACGAATGGGCAACGGTGATGCATGAGCCTATGCGCAGCGGTGCAAGTTCATCAAGATTTGATATTACTTTTTCAAGATCATCGTATATTGACAAAAGATGTTTTGCTTTTTGAAATAGGATTAGACCTGCTTGTGTTAAGTTGATATTTTTAGGTGTACGTTCTAACAAAGCTGTACCTACTTCTGCTTCTAAATCATGAATTACATGTGAAATAGCAGGCTGAGTCATGTATAATGCTTTAGCTGCTGCTGTGAAACTCCTTAAATCACATACTGCCACATAGATTTTTAATTGTCTGATATTCATGGTACCCTCCATAACTATTTAGTAATAGGTTTAATAAAATATTAACATTTTATTTATCTTAAGTCTAATGATATACTGAACAAAGAGGTGGCTTATGGATAAAATTAAAACCTATTGCTGGTTATTTTGTATTAATGTATTTATCAGTGCTTTTACCTTTGGCGGCGGTTATGTTGTGATACCGATGATTAAAAAATATTATGTTGAAGAGAAGCAGCTGTTTGATGAAGATGAATTAATGAATATTGCAGCCATTGCGCAATCTTCGCCAGGTGCTATTGCTATCAATATGAGTGCATTGGCAGGATATAGAGTTGCTGGCTGGCAGGGGTTGATAATAAGCTGTATCGCAGCCATTTTACCGCCGTTAGTGATTCTATCAATTGTTTCTGCAATTTATTCATTGATCCGTGATAATCGAATTATATCAGCATTATTAAAAGGTATGGAAGCAGGTGTGGCAGCGTTGATCGTCGATTTGATTATTGATATGTATGCCTTGATTATAAAAGAGAAACAGCTTTTTTATACACTTCTGGTACCCATTGCTTTTATTCTGAATTATGTATTCCATATGAATGTTGCAATGATCATTATCGGAGCCCTTGTTTTATGTGTCATAAGATTTCAATTATATAAAGGAAGGGTACAGTCATGAATCTATTATTACAATTATTTTTAGACTTTTTCAAAATAGGTTTATTCAGTATTGGCGGCGGTTATGCGATTATTCCTGCAATAAGGGATCAGGTGGTTAATTTTCGTCAGTGGATTACATTGCAGGAGTTCACTGATATTATCACCATCTCACAGATGACACCCGGACCTTTGGCTGTTAATACTTCAACCTTTGTGGGGATGCGAGTTGCAGGTGTTACGGGAGCTTTGCTGGCGACCATTGGCTGTATTTTTATGGGGGTCGTAATCACCGTGAGTTTATATAAACTATTCAGTAAATATTCTTATTCTCAATATTTTAAAGAGATGCTGAAGGGTTTGAAATCAGCATCTCTCGGTTTGATTGCATCAGCGGCAGCGATCATTCTGGCTCTGGCTTTTTTTGGTTCAGAGACGATTGCGTTATCGGCTGTCAATATCAGCTCCGTGATTCTGTGTATTCTGGCACTGATATTAGTTAGAAAAACGAAATTGAATCCAATTGTGGTTATGGTAATGTGCGGAATAATCAATTTAATAACAATTTTATAAATTTAATCAATCATTAATTTATGTATTAGCCCCTTATCAGCTGGTAACCAATCTACGGTATTCAGCTGTTTTTTTGTTAACCATTTAGCTGCCTCATGCTCTTTTAAAACTAAATCACCACTAATAATAGAACATTTAAAACAATGCATGGTCAAATGAAAATTAGGGTAATCATACTCAACAATTTCAAACAAATCACCCACTACAATTTCTGTATCTAATTCTTCCTTTATCTCTCTTACAAGTGCTTCTTGAGGCGATTCTCCCTCCTCAATCTTACCACCAGGAAATTCCCAACCATCTTTAAACTCTCCATATCCTCTTTGAGTAGCAAAAATTTTATCTCCATCACATATAATTGCAGCTACAACATTAACGTTTTTCATATTAACATCCTTTCTAGTTTGCTAAATAATCATAAATATCTTCTCTAACCGGTGTCTCCAACTCTAATTCAAAATTCATAATTGGCAAAACTATACCTGCATCATTTCTAATTGTTGTTTCATGCCAATGAATAGGCTGGACTTCACCTAGATAGTAAAAATCTGCTCCTTCATCATTACTTTTCTTTACAAAAAGATATGTTCTTAAACCATTGGTCTTGTAATTGATCAATTGAGTAGATTCTTTAGAATTAAGGCTTACCCTATTACGTGTCATCCAGCTAAAAATACGATCACTAATAAAACGATCTTCATATTTTGTACTGCTCGCTATATCATCCTTTTTCTCATAAGTTACAAAGATAGGGCATGTTGAATATTTAATTTTATAACCATATAATGTTGAACTTTCATCTTGCTCCCAATTCAATATTCTACATACCTCTTTTCGTGAATATTTTTCATATAAAACGAATCCACTCTTGTCAACTTTACCTTGATACATATCATTATATTTTGATAATCCTAAACTAAGCAGATCATGAATCTGTCTTTTAAAATTACTATCATTTAAATCATTATCAAAATCATCTGATATAGGATATATTAAGCCTTCTTCTTGCTTAATGAAATTTACTTGTTCAAATTTATTCTTTTCGTTTTGTGTATTGATAAATTTTTTCTGAAGTAAATGGATAGACGATACGATTGATTTATCGACAACTGGCAAATTATATTCTTCAACTAATTGTTTCTTTACATTATTAAGGTTAATTTCTTTAAATACTAATAGATTTTCTAGCATTATTAATTCATGTGCTCGTTTACCATTAACTAATAGACTAGAAATAAATAGTAATGTATTAATCTTTCTTTCACTGAAATTAATACTATATTCTTTCTCAACCATTTGCAGAAAGTTATGATATGTTTTCGAATAATCTAATAATATTAATGGGTCAATGTCACCATGTAAATAAAAATCTAAAACTGTTGGTATTTTACCTAATTTATTTTTCAGATTTAAATACTTTTCTACAAATAATTTCTTTGTTGTTGACAGCTTATTGATTGATTCAAATATTTGCTTTCTAGATATTTCATCAAAATGTATAGTAGAGCTTCCTGGCAAAGTACGTGAACCTTCAAGTACATATCGTCTAATTGTATCTCTGTTATAGCTTCTATCACCTGATAAAGCCATTGGTATCATAAAGTTATTTTTATAATTACCAATAAAATCTAATATAACTACATATTCTTTACCTTCACATTTTCTAAGTCCTCTACCTAATTGCTGAACAAAGACTATAGGTGATTCGGTGGGTCTAAGCATGATCACTTGGTTAATCTCAGGTACATCAACACCTTCATTGAAAATATCAACAGTAATCAAATAGTCCAGCTTATCTATTCCATCATCCAATATTAAGCGATTGATTGCTTTTTCTCGTGCTTCTTGGCTATCTTCACCAGTTAAAGCTAATGTCTTATAACCTCTTGTATTAAATTGTTCTGATAATGCTTTTGCTTCTTTTTTGGTACTACAAAAGATTAATCCTTTTAAGCTTTTACCACTATATCCAAAGTATCTAGCTTTTTCTATGATATAATTCACTCGAGCGTCACATGTCAGTTTATTGAAGTCTCTAAGATTTACATCGTCAATTAATTTACCATCAATTTGTATATCTATTATGCCGAAATAATGAAAGGGGCATAAAATATCTTCTTCAAGAGCTTTTTGTAAACGTATTTCGTATGCAATATTATGATCAAATAGATCATAAATATCAAAACCATCAGGTCGATCAGGACTTGCTGTCATTCCCAGCCAAAAATGAGGTCTGAAATAATTCATAATTGTCTGATAACTAGCAGCTCCTGCATGATGAACTTCATCTATAACAATCGTATCAAAATCATTTGGTTTGAATTTTGCATATATATCAGGTTTAGATAATGTTTGCATGGTTGCAAACACAAAATCTGAAGCATAATTTTTTTCATTACCTGACAATAAACCAAAGCTTCTTGACTCGCCGAATACTTTGCGATAACTATTCAATGCTTGTTTCGCAATTTGTTCACGATGCACAACAAACAATGCTCTTTTTAGCTTTTGTTGTCTTAAAGCAAAAGCTGAAGCATATGTTTTACCAGTTCCTGTTGCCGAAATTAGTAATGCTTTATCTAATCCTTTCTCTTGCATTTTTTGAAGGTTTACAATTATTTTTTCTTGTAAAGGTATCGGCTTTAATAACTCTTTTGTATCAGGAATAGAATTACTTTGTTTTAATAAACTATTTCTTTCTTTATATATTTCTTCATATCGATCAATGAATAAATTGAAAGGTTTAGAGGCATTCCATAATGAATTAAATTCTATTAATAATTCTTTTGTATATTCACCCTTTGAAGTTGATACTATCTTTGTATTCCATTCTTTATTCCTTGTTAAAGCAGAAGCTGTAAGATTTGAACTACCAATAATTATCCTATATATTTCATTTTCTCTGAAAATATAACCTTTTGTATGAAATCCTATTTTCTGCTGGTCATCTACACTATATATTTTTAACTCAATGTTCTTCAACTCTGACAGCTTCCTTAATGCTTCTGGTTCACTAAATGTTAAATAATCTGTAGTCATTATCCTACCAGGTATATTTTTTTCTTCTAATTCCTTTAATGTTTGTAATAGAGGTGTTATTCCGCTTTTAGTAATAAAAGCAACACTAATACTAAATTCATCACATCTTTTCAATTCTTCTTCAATAGAAACCAATGTTTTCTTGCCTTCTGTATGATTATTATAGATAAATTGAGGTCTAAATTGTAAACCTGACGTATAATTATGATCTAAAAAAGCTGTTCTCATTCCATTTTCAATATCTAATTGATGCATAACATTAGCTCCTTTATATTTTTTATCCAATGTACTTATTGAAATATCGTTTTAATTTTTCATCACATACATAAATATACGTTCCTTTAATTCCTCTAGTCATTAGAACCTTGTATATGTTAATAATATATTCATTCAATTCATTCTCATCCTGAATCCCTCTGCTCCCATTCATATCATGATAGTTTTCTTTTCTAATTCTTATTCTTTCTTCATCTTCATCATAAGTTATCTCTGGGCCAAAAATCACCCCTGCATAATTAAGATCATAACCCTGCACTGTATGGATACACCCTATTTCATCAATAGCATGTTTAGAATTAACCCAATCTTGACCTACTGTATTCCATATTAATTTCATATTATTTATTTCTATATCACATAATCCTTTAGAAATGATTTCATCGTATGTTAAACCCTTTGTTTGCCACTTCCATGCATAACCTGCTACATTACGACATAACCCTAACTGGGAATCCTTTTGCTTAATACTTTCAATCATGTCTTGAATGTCATCAAAAATTTGCAAATCATATCCTTTAAATTGCTTTGGCGCTATACTTCTCATTGAATTCAATATTTTTTCGATATACTCCATATATTCTATACCACCCTCAACACGTAATTGCGAAATCAAATTGTATTGAAATGACTCTTCTTGTTCATCGATACGCTCAAAACTCACTCTACGCACATCCGTTGGCTTAACACTTTGTGTTTTATCGTAAAACATGATTTGATACTTACTGCATTTTAATATCCAATCTAGCTCAGTCCCTTCTTTTCCCAACCCAAGAAATTCATTATTCTTATCAAATTGACCATAACCAGATAAATTCACCCTACGTTTTAAACGATGCGCTTCATCAACAATTAACAAATCATAATCAGACTTTAATACATCACTAGGACCGATCACCATAGAAGGCTTTAAACCCTTAATAGACTTAAAAACTGTTTTTAATGTTTTTCTCAATGATGTCATTGGAATAACAAGTGCTATTTTGAAGTTATTCTTATTTTTCAAGCTTAACAAGGCATCTAGAAAGCCTTCTTCATAAAGCTCGTTATCTTCCAAATAGTCTAAATAACTTTGAGTAACTTCTTTTGACATAACATCAACGATCAACTTCATTAGGAAAATGGCAAGAACTGTTTTACCTGTTCCAGCGCCACCATTTACAATAAAAGCGGCTGATTCGTTCTTTTGTACCTTCTTAAACAAATCGTTAAGAATATAATATACAACGTTATATTGATCTTCTGTCAATTTCTTATATGGTGAAAATTTAAACAGATCGGAGTTAGATATACTTACTAAATCATTATCAACCAAGCCCTTGTGTTGTAAGCTTAACCATATTTCATTAAATTTATTTAAATAATACTCTCTTTGGTAATAATTATGACTCCTGCTTTGACCTACATTCCCATTTTGTAATTTATATTTTCCATCGGCAGACATATACAATATTAAAAGCGATTCAATATCCAAGCACGCTGATTTATTGAATTTCTCATCATAGATTATATTTACCTGATTTAATTTGATTCTTTCATTATCCTTCAAATGCTGCTTAAAACGCGTCAAAGCATTGCCTGTTTCACCAATATACGCTTCCTTTTGGTTGTTTATAATATAAACTACTGGCCAATTTGTCCCACATTGCATTTTTTTAATTCGCTCTAATTCATTTGTATTAAATTGAAAAGTTGTTATCTTCCCCATACCTTTCTTCTCCTTATAATTCTGTATACTTTTTGCTGCTTCCTTTACACTTACTTACTGGATATTTATCTTCGTTTTTAACTATTTTAGCCATCATTATTTCTTCCATATCTACATTTAATTTATCTGCTAACAAAACACAATAATTCATAACGTCAGCTAGTTCTTCACAAACTGCGTCCTTACTGAATTCAGCTCCCCATTGGAAACATTCTAGTAATTCTCCTGATTCAATTACAATTGATTTGGCTAGATTTTCAGGAGTATGGAATCGATCCCAATCTCGTTCTTCATTAAATTGTTTAATTTTCGCTTTTACTTTGTCCATATGTTCACCTATTAAATACATTATAATGCTTTTATGTAAAATTATCTACAAGAAAAATTTTATATACAATAAGCATTGAATTAATTATTCCATATGTTATAATTAAGGTGTCAGGAAACCCTACCCTGTGGATTTAAAAAATGCGTATTGCATATGACATGTTGTAAGATATTTGTTTCATTTAAAACCATATTCAAATGGTTTTAATGAAAGAAATCTTTTACATAATAATTAATAATAATTTAAACCTCTTAATCATTGTAATTTTACCTAGTTTTATTTGAATACTTCATAGTAGTATCATATATAAAAATAGGAGGGGAAATATTTATGATTGCCCATATACTTATCAGTTCTGACGGTCATATAAAACAACAAACAGTTCTAGAGCATTTGAATGGGGTTGCTGAAATTGCTCGTCAATTAGGTGAACCTTTAGGTCTCAGCTCGCTTTCTTATCTTGCCGGTCTTTTTCATGATTTAGGTAAATGGCGAAAAGCTTTTGAAGTCTATATTAAAAATGCTGCTAATAGTACAAAGAAAGTTGAGACAACACTGAATCACAGTTCTGCAGGAGCTATCTTCATCTATCAAAGATATTATCAAAACGATTCCATTCAAAAATTTACAGCTCAACTTATCGCCTATTCAATTCTGTCACATCATGGATTAAATGATTGCATATCACCCAAAGGTATCAATCAGTTTGGGCGAAGAATTAATGACTTGGAAAGCTTAGACTATGATGAGGTTATATCCAACTTAAATCAGAGTAGTATATCAATGTCTGCTATTGATAAGGAATTTGAAACAGCAAAAAAAGAAGTAGCAGTATTAGTAGAAAAATTTGACAAAAGTAGCAATGACACTCTCTATTTCTCAAAAGGCTACCTGCAACGTTTGCTATTATCCATATTGATCGATGCCGATCGTATTGACACTGCTATTTTCTGTAACAACCGAAGTCCAGAAGATAAAAGCATCATCGTCAAGCAACCTTGGCAGTTATTGATAAATCATTTAGAAAAACATTTATTACAGTTTAAAAACACTGATGAAATATCTGTCTTAAGAAAGCAAATATCACAAGAGTGTTTATCATTTTCACAAAGACCATCGGGTATTTATCGGTTGGCAGTCCCTACTGGTGGAGCAAAAACGTTAAGCAGTATGCGGTATGCCCTTCATCATGCCAAGATACATAAAAAGAAAAGAATATTTTATATTGCTCCTTATCTAAGCATACTTGAGCAAAATGCACAATGCTTTAAAGATGCCCTTAAACAAGAAGATTTAATTTTAGAACATCACTCTAATGTGATTTTTGAGAATACTGATATTGATGGATTCAACAATGAAGGAACATTGAATGAATATCGTCATTTATCAGAGAATTGGTACAGTCCAATCGTTCTAACAACTTTTGTACAATTTTTAAATACACTTTTCGCAGGTGGAACAAGTTGTATACGTCGTTTTCATAGCTTAGTTGATTCTGTAATCATTATTGATGAAATCCAATCTTTGCCTATTGAAATGATTCATATTTTTAATATGGCAATGAATTATTTACATGAGGTATGCAACATCACTCTTGTTTTATGTTCTGCTACGCAACCAGTTCTTGATAATGAAACAATCAAAAAACAAATTCACATGTCTGAACCACCAGATATTATCTCTAATGTCGATGAACTTTACAACAAATTAAAACGTGTGAATATTATTGAGAAAAAAGGAATATTTGACACTGACAAACTTTGTTTATTTGCTGTTGAATTAATGAAAAAAGAAAATGATTTACTGATAATCTTAAACACTAAATCCGCTGCTTCAGAATTATTTAAAGCCATAAAAGAGTTCTACTCTGAAATCGATGAAGAAATAATACTCATCCATCTCAGTAATAACATGTGTCCACAGCATCGATTAGACTGCATCAATAACATCAAGAAATTGCTTGGACACAAAAAGCTTATTTGTGTCAGTACTTCTTTAATAGAAGCAGGTGTTGACTTATCATTTTCATCCGTGATTCGGTCTTTTGCCGGCTTAGACAGCATTGCACAAGCAGCAGGCAGATGTAATCGTAATAGAGAAAGAAAGGAGGGAAATGTTTATGTCCTCCATTATGAAAAAGAATATTTAGCATATCTTAAGTCAATTCAGAAGGGTGCTAGATGTAGTGAAACAGTCTTAGATATTTATCAAAAAGATCCTGAAAAATTTAAATATGATCTATTATCAAGACCTTCAATGAATGAATTTTATCAAAGGTACTATTTTGATAACGATCAAAGATACTTGATGGATTATCCTTTAAAAGAACTAAATACAAATATGGTTGATTTACTTTGCATAAACAAAAAAGGCTTTGATGCCTATGTTTTAAACAAAGAAAATAAAATTAATCTAAATCTTCAATTTTATCAGGCTTTTAAAACCGCTGGCGACAGTTTTTCTGTAATAAATCAAAATACCGTCTCAGTTATAGTTCCCTACAAAGAAGGTGAAGGAATTATTAAAGACTTAAATGGAAATATTGAATTTAATGAATTTAAAAAACTATTAAAGAAAAGTCAACGTTTCACTGTTAATGTCTACAGAAACAAATTGGAAAAGCTATGTCAAGCAGGTTCTATTATGAAGATACATGATGGTAAAGTATTAGCTTTAGAATCAGGCTTTTATGATGATGAGTTGGGTATAACTATTGATGGAATGCATGAATTTTTAAGCATTTAGGAGGCATTATGAAAAAAGAAAACAGTATTGAATTTAAAGTATATGGTAGAAAAGCCTTATTTTCAGACCCCATCACAAGAGTTGGTGGCGAAAAATTCTCTTATCAAGTACCTACTTATCAAGCTTTAAAAGGGATTGCGGAGAGTATCTATTGGAAACCAACCTTTATATGGGTGATAGACAAAGTGAGAATTGTGAAGTCAATTCAAACATTCTCAGAAGGTGTACGTCCTATTAACTATGATGGTGGTAATACTTTATCCTATTATACTTATTTAAAGGATGTTGAATACCATGTGAAGGCTCATTTTGAATGGAATGAAAATCGAAGTAATCTAGCAAATGATAGAAATGAGAATAAACATTTCTTTATTGCGAAGAGGTTTCTGGAAAAAGGTGGACGCCGAGATATCTTTTTAGGCACAAGAGAGTGTCAGGCCTATATTGAACCTTGTGATTTCAACGAAGGAATCGGTGCCTATGATGATCTTGACGAATTATCTTTTGGACTTATGGTGCATGGTTTCACTTATCCTGATGATGCAACCTGTGAAGCAGATAAAAATAAGTTATCTGTTAGATTTTGGCATCCGGTAATGAAAAAAGGGGTGATTGAGTTTATCCGACCAGAAGAATGCACAATACGTAGAGAGATTCGCGAAATGAAAATGAAAGAGTTTGGCAAAGGTAATTTTATTGGACTTGAAGAATTTGATAATGATTTTGAAATTGAAGGAGGTGATGATAATGAGCTGGATTCAGGTTCTAAATAATACCTATGACAAGGCAGGAAAATATATTGGGGTAAAAGATCAAAAAGACTGTGTTTTGCTTCCAATTGCTCACTCAACTCAAAATGCACAGATTGAAATTGCTATTGACTTGGATGGTAATTTTAAAAGTGCTAGGAAGGTAGAAAAAGCTGAATCTGTTACAATTATTCCTGTAACTGAGGATTCAGGCACTCGATCAAGTGGAATTGCTCCCCATCCATTATGTGATAAATTATGTTACATAGCCGGAGACTATACGACTTATACAAATGATAAAAAGACAAAAGAACAATTCTCTGCTTATATCAACCAATTAGAGAAATGGGTTCAAGCTGGTGCTCATGAATATGTAAGGGCCGTTTACAATTATTTGAAAGATGAAAAAGTTATAAGAGATTTACTAGGTAGCGAACTTCTTGTGCTTGATGAAAAGGATTTATTAGATTCTCATGTCAAAATAGCAGGCATTTCTCAAAATGATGCCTTTGTACGCTTCCGCATTCAAGATGAAAATGCTCCAGGTACTGGTGAAATTTGGACTGATACTGCAATTTATGAAAATTTTATCCATTATTATTTAAGTCAATTTGAAAATTATGATCTTGATTACATTACCGGTGAATTGATACCCTGTTCATTTAAGCAACCATCAAAAATCAGACACAGTGGTGATAAATCTAAATTGATTTCAGGTAACGATAGTTCCGGTTTCACATATAGAGGGCGTTTTGCTACGAAAGAAGAAGCTATTTCAATTGGGTACATCCCTTCTCAAAAGGCTCATAATGCTTTGCGTTGGTTGATAGAACGACAAGGTTACCGTCGATTTGGTATGTGCCTCATTACTTGGAACCCTGAAGAAAAAGAAATACCTGATTGGTTAGATAGTGACACCTATAAATTAATATATGGTGATAATGAAGATATACCCCTTGATCTAGGTGAGAATTATGCAGAGCAAGTCAATAATGCTATTAGAGGTAAATATGCTGACATAGATAATCCATCTGATCAAATCGTCGTTATGGGATTAAATGCTGCAACTCCCGGTAGATTATCAATTACTTATTATCAACAAATGAGTGGTTCCACGTTTTTAAATAATTTATTATCTTGGCATTTATCATGCAATTGGATAATGAGTTACACGAAAAACAGGATGAATAAAAATCAACCTATAGCTCCAGAACCCGAAGATATTGTGAAAGCAGCTTATGGTGTTGAAAGAAATAACTTTCTACATGTTGATGATGCATTAATGCAAGACACACTTAAACGTATTATTCCATGTATCATCGAGGGAAGAAGACTCCCCCCTGATATTGTGACAGCTGCTTTTGAAAATGCATGTAAGCCACAGGCGTTCAGCTCATACAATCGAAGAAAGATTGTAGATATTGCTTGTGCTCTTATAAATAAAAAAACGAACGAAAAAGTAAAAAACAAGAAAGGAGCATCAAATATGATGGGTTTAGACAGAAATAACCATAATCGTGATTATCTTTATGGAAGACTGATGGCAGTTGCACACAAATTAGAATATGATACTTTTACCGAAGAAGAAAGAGGAAAACGCGAAACTAATTCTGATAAATATCGATACATGGTTGTAAAGAAACCAAAATATTATTGGAAAATTGTAGAACAACGTATTCAACCATATAAAAAGAAATTAGATTTTGGTTTACAGATCAAATACGATAAAGAATTTCAAGAAATATATAATTCTTTCGATTATGATGATTTTTCTAATGCCAAAGGTTTAAATGAACGTTTTTTACTAGGATATAATTGTGAATTAAGTTTTTTATGGAAAGGCAGCAACACTGAAAACAGTGCAGATAAGGGAGAAAACAACAATGAGTAAATTTACAAACAAAATCGATTTTGCAGTATTATTAACAGCAAAAAAAGCTAATCCGAATGGTGATCCTTTAAATGGTAACCGCCCACGAGAAGATTATGAAGGACATGGTGAAATATCCGATGTCTGTATAAAACGAAAGATCCGTAATCGATTACAAGATATGGGAGAAGAAATTTTCGTTCAATCCGACGAAAGATGCATAGATAATTATAAAAGTTTGAGTGAAAGAGCAAAGAATTGTCCAGCATTAGCTGCAGCACAAAAAGCAAAAGATAATGATGCTTATGCCAAGGCTGCCTGCAACAAATGGATCGATGTACGTAGTTTTGGACAAGTCTTCGCATTTAAAGACAATAATGTATCCATTGGTGTTCGAGGTCCAGTTTCCATTCAGGCTGCAGTAAGTGTTTCACCTATCGATGTTACTGATACACAGATAACTAAAAGTACTAATAGTGAACCTAATAAAGATGGCAAAAAATCTTCTGATACCATGGGACATAAACAACGCGTAGAATTTGGATTGTATGTACTTTATGGTAGTATCAATCATCAATTGGCTACAAAAACAGATTTCTCAGATGAAGATGCCGAGAAAATCAAACAAGCATTGATTTCATTATTTGAAAACGATGCTTCTGCGGCAAGACCTGAAGGCAGCATGGAGGTACATAGGGTATATTGGTGGAAACATAACTGCCCAAGTGGTCAATATTCTTCAGCAAAAGTGCATAAAACTTTAGTGATTAAAGAGAAGAGTGATACTATGCCAACATGCTTCGAGGATTATGAGATCTCATTAAATAATCTAGAAGGATTAGAACCTGAAATTTATGAAGGAATATAATGAAGATGACTTTTTAATGTTATCAGGAATCCAACATTATGCGTTTTGTCCAAGACAATGGGCTCTGATTCATATCGAACAACAATGGGATGAGAACTACTTTACGATTACAGGCAATATCATGCATGAAAAAGTACATGATGCCAGTCAGATTGAAAAACGAAAAAATATCATTATCACAAGAGGCATGTCTATTTTTTCAAGAGAATTAGGAATAAGCGGTAATTGTGATGTTGTTGAATTTCACTTAGATGAAAATGGCATCCCACTAAGTAATTATAAGGGGAAATATCAACCTATTCCTGTAGAATACAAACGAGGCCAAAAGAGCATGATGCAGATGCTTTACAGCTGTGTGCTCAAGCTATTTGTTTAGAAGAAATGTTAGTTTGTGATATTCCAAAAGGATATCTTTTCTATGGTGAGACAAGGCGTAGAATGGAAGTCCCTTTCGATAATGTATTACGAGAAAATGTTAGAATTTCTTTTAAGAAAATGCATGAATTTTTTGATAAAAAATATACTCCTAAAGGTAAGATATCAAAACAATGTCAATCTTGTTCATTAAAAAACATGTGTATACCTGATTTAAATAAAAAAACATCAGTAAATGCTTATATTAAACGTAAGCTTACGGAGGATAACATATGAAAAAGTTAATGAATACCTTATATGTAACATCTTCTGATACGTATCTTTCTCTTGATGGTGAGAATATTGTTGTATTACAGGATGATAAGGAAAAGATTCGCGTACCAATGCATAATCTAAATGGTGTTGTGGCGTTTGGCTATACTGGTGCCAGTCCCGCTTTAATGGGTTACTGCGCTAAAAATGACATTGCCCTTACTTTCTTATCTCGGTCAGGTAGATTTTTAGCTCGTATTACAGGAGAAACAAGGGGTAATGTTGTATTACGCAGAGAACAATATAGAGTTGCTGATGATGAGTTTAAAAGTTTGGCTATAGCGAAAAACTGTATAATTGGGAAAATTTATAATTCAAAAAGTGTTGTGAAAAGGACAATGCGTGATCATGGTCACAGAATTAATATAGATCAATTTGAAAAAATCGTTTTGCAATTACAGAATAGTTTATCGTTAGTTCAACAGGTTAATTCATTAGATGAATTGCGAGGCTATGAAGGTAAAGCTGCGGTTATGTATTTCTCTATTTTGGATCAACTCATTCTTCAACAAAAAGATTCATTTTATTTTCGTTCAAGAAATAAACGTCCTCCTTTAGACAATATGAATGCTATGTTATCCTTTGTGTATACACTACTGGCACATGAGACATCAGCTGCTTTAGAGTCAGTGAGTCTTGATCCTTATGTTGGATTTATGCATACAGACCGTCCTGGACGTGCTTCTTTGGCATTAGATATGATGGAAGAATTACGTTCTATTTTTGTAGATCGATTCGTTATATCCTTAGTAAATAAAAGGATTGTTAATGGAAATGGCTTCGAGAAACAAGAAAATGGTGCTGTAATGATGACAGATTCGACTAAAAAAGAAATACTACGAAATTGGCAAGAACGAAAACAGGATAAAATCAAACATCCTTACTTAAATGAAAATATTGAATGGGGATTAGTTCCATATGTTCAAGCAATGTTATTAGCAAGATTTCTTAGAGGTGATTTAGATGAATATCCGCCATTTATGTGGAAGTAGGTGAAACATGTTAGTATTGATAACTTATGATGTAAATACTGAAACTGCAGCAGGTAAAAAAAGATTAAGAAATGTTGCAAAACAGTGCTTAAATTATGGACAAAGAGTATAATATTCAGTATTTGAATGCAATTTAGATTATGGAAAGTTTCAAGAAGTAAAAAACATATTAGAAAAGTTAATTGACAAAGAAAAAGACAGTCTGAGATTTTATTGCTTAGGTAATAATTATAAAAACAAGGTTGAACATATCGGAATTAAAGAGTCTTTTGATTTTGATAGTCCTTTGATTGTTTGAAATCCTTTCATATTCACAAGTGCGAATGTATAGTAAACATAAAATCTCTAGGGGATTCGCACCCAAAATCAGTGCAAAAATGTAAATTTTTAAAGTTAAAAGTGTAAAGGAAAAGTATAATATTTATTATTTACATGTAATTTATCGATATTGATGTATTAATTTGATTTTTTATGTGTATTTTTGCTGTCGAGAGTCGTATGGCTCTCGTGGATTGAAATTCTTTTTAAATATTATTATTCATAGCAGCTACAAGTCGAGAGTCGTATGGCTCTCGTGGATTGAAATTTATAATCAATGCTAATCGTTTGACCGATTAAGGTCGAGAGTCGTATGGCTCTCGTGGATTGAAATCAAACCTAGTGTTAATAATTCAGATAAATTTGACGTCGAGAGTCGTATGGCTCTCGTGGATTGAAATTATTTCATCATATAATTCCACGGTATAATAACGAGTCGAGAGTCGTATGGCTCTCGTGGATTGAAATGGTATACCTCAAGGTAAAAAGAAAGATCCTAAAGTGTCGAGAGTCGTATGGCTCTCGTGGATTGAAATTTAGTATTTGAAAAACATAACAGCGGTGTCAATCGTCGAGAGTCGTATGGCTCTCGTGGATTGAAATCTATTGATTATATTGACGGTTTAGCAACCGCTGGTCGAGAGTCGTATGGCTCTCGTGGATTGAAATTTATTTTCAAACAGTACAAAATTTATTAAGCGCTTGTCGAGAGTCGTATGGCTCTCGTGGATTGAAATTTATATAAAAGTACATTACTCTCACTTTGCGCTGGTCGAGAGTCGTATGGCTCTCGTGGATTGAAATAAAGCATTAAGATAAGATACGCAAACATCTCGCTGGTCGAGAGTCGTATGGCTCTCGTGGATTGAAATCTCAGAGGAGCCAAATGCAGAAGTAGTTCCGCCAGTCGAGAGTCGTATGGCTTTCGTGGATTGAAATTATGCCATGGAGCCGGATACATCTCAAAATACTGTCGAGAGTCGTATGGCTCTCGTGGATTGAAATTTTAGAAAATCGTACGAGCGTCGTACGAGCATCGTCGAGAGTCGTATGGCTCTCGTGGATTGAAATTGAATTGAGTTATTACTATGTAGATCCAAACTACGTCGAGAGTCGTATGGCTCTCGTGGATTGAAATTTTCTTGCCATATCATTAGTTGCTTCCGCAAGTCGAGAGTCGTATGGCTCTCGTGGATTGAAATGTTTGGGTTTCTATTTATGAGGTCACTGTAATAGGT
>BAHV02000008.1:0-190848 GCA_000508965.1 Clostridiales bacterium VE202-08 | reverse complement strand
TTTCATCAGGCAAGTTCTTTTCCTTGCCTGATAATACTATACCCCAAGTCTATCAATAAAATACATGAGAACTATGTTTTTTTATGTGATATAAAAAAATCCACAAAGTAAAAGAAGCGTCAGGGGAAACGCTTCTTCTACTAAATTATTTATAAGGGGATAGAATATGAATGAAACTAGATTAGGGATTGTCTATTTTCATCGGCAAGTTCTTTTCCTTGCCTGTTAATACTATACCCCAAGTCTATCAATAAAATACATGAAAACTATGTTTTTTTATGTGAATCAATTATTTCGTGAATGTCAGTTGGGCATTGCTGTAATCAAGCATCAAATCAAGCTTATATTCCGCATCCTCTCTATACTGTGAGCTTATATTGGTATCACCATGGGTCACCGCAGCATTGATTGAATATTCATGCTCAGCGCCCTTTAATGAACCTTCTGCCTGCCCATGGCGCAGATCCACATAAATTGACTGAACATCATTATCCTGCAGCTGCAGGTCGGCATAGCTGCCATCAAAGGTAAGACCAGCCATGGATGAAGTTTTAATTTTGGCATCTTCATGAGCCATAATGATATTGACCTGCTCGGTAAACGTACTATCCTCAATCGTTAAGGAGCTGTAATTAAAATCATTTCTCATTAAATCAGCTTCCGAATTTGATATCATAACACTGCCATGGCTGCTGGTTATTTTTAGATCTTCACTTATCTTCAGCGAATCGTATTCGCTTTCCGTATACTCATCCTTGATACTCAGTGATTCGCATTGAATGTTTTCCAAATCTGACTTGCCATGCGCGAATTGAAGACTAACGCTTTTGGCATCGATTGATGTCAGCCAACAATCCCCATATTTATAATTCACCGTAAAAATACTTAAAGACTGTAAA
The DNA here is from genome assembly GCA_000508965.1 of Clostridiales bacterium VE202-08. Classification (GTDB taxonomy): domain Bacteria; phylum Bacillota_I; class Bacilli_A; order Erysipelotrichales; family Erysipelotrichaceae; genus Dielma. The sequence continues at coordinate 189,949 of BAHV02000008.1, read as the reverse complement.
TCCTTAATTTGCGCATCACCATGACTGCCATGAACGGCAAGCGCGCCTTGAAAAGCTTTCGGCACCTGAACCGTAACGACGGTATCCTTACGATCCGTAAGGGTAAACCAATTCATCAGCTTCAGCACTGATTTCTTTTCAAGATCAATTCGGTTGCCTGTTACGTTCAAACTATATTGTAAAGATTCACTTTCCGGATAAGTAATTACAAAATCATCAGTTGGCGAGGCTTCAATAACTAAATCACTGTAGGATACAGTAACTGACAATTTTTTGATTTCATCCAATGGTATGGTTTCTGTCCGATAAACAACGTCTTCATCGATCACTGTACTTAGCTTGTATACATCAAAATCCACTGAAGCAAAACCACCCAAGATCAGCAGCAGCCCGGCTGAAATCAGTATTAAACTGATTTGCTTTATCATTTTAATCATGCGTTCACCGCCTTCTGCCATTGGCTCAAACACCAGCCAGGCATGCTTTTACAACAATTCACAAAAGCTGGCGTCCATGCTTTAAAGCCAAACCAGCACCATGGTGCTAAACCGATACTGAACAGCACCGTACCAACCAAAACAACAAAAGATGCGAAATTAGCATGAAATACACTTGGCATCAAGAAGAATCCGCAGACAGCCATAATCAAAAAGCACAATCCGAAAACAAGCAAGATCACCAGCAATAAGCCCCACACTAACAAGAGTATCAAAAGGATAACGGGAATCATCAGCCAGACCGGTGATGTTAAGACGATCAGGAACCATTTCACAGCACAAGGGATGATATTAGGTCGCTTCCCTTTCTCAATCGGCGCCGCTTTAATTTCATCATACAGATTCAGCGACAATTCATCCAAGCCGTCCAGACTTGCCACTGCCTCCTCCTCACTCATTCCCTCTTCAATGCGATCCTCTAGCGCTTCATTATAAAAGTTAATGAGACGATGTCTTTCCGATAAGGGAAGCAGTTTGATCCGCTGTTCAAGCAGCTGCATAAATTCCTGCTTATTCATTTTCATTTCCTCCTTTGATATACTCATAAATATTCATAATCTGATCCCAGTCTTCAAGAAATTCATCGATGCGTTCTCTTCCCTTTACCGTCAGATGATAATACTTTCTTAATCTGCCATTATGCTCCATAGTATAAACCTTCAGACATTCACTGCTCTCAAGCCGTCTGAGAATCGGATACAAAGTCGATTCAGAAATGGCAACACACACAGATAAATCTTTAATGATTTGATACCCATAGGAATCATTCTTCTTTAAAGAGGCAAGCACACAAATCTCAATCAAGCCTTTTTTTAATTGTATGTCCATCTAAATACCCCCTTATGCAGTATATTATACATTGCATAGTATATAGTGTCAATCATAAAAAAAGATAAGGATCAGACATCCTTATCACTGTAACTTATTTTATGCTTTTTCTTATATTCATACATTGCTGAATCAGCCCGCTTAATCGTATCTAAAATATTCTTATCCACAGTCGTATCATAGACGGCATAACCGATTGAAATACTGAAAAGATATGCCTGTTTTCCATTTTCCTCTTTGACTTTGTGAACCATGGTATGAACCATATCCTTTAGATAAGCCGGCGTATAGTTTTTAAGAATTACGATAAACTCATCACCGCCCATGCGATAAACAGCACTGTCATCAGGGATACAGCTTCTGATAATATCACAGCAGCGTTTAATATACTGATCACCGGCAGAGTGACCATAGTTGTCATTTACCTGTTTTAAACCGTCAAGATCCAGCATCAGTACCGAGAATGGATATTCACCGGCAAACTCAAAATTGCTCAGATCTACCTCTAAGGCATTGCGGTTCTTTAAGCCAGTTAAAAAGTCGGTGTTTGCCAGATCCTGATACGTCGGATTGGAGATTCGCTTAAATAGTTTGATTGCGATAAATGCAGCGACAAAACAAGCAGCCAGAATTACCAAGGGAGTTACGATCCGCATTGTGCGGAAGGTGGCATACTGTCGGTTAGCATCAAATTCAATCCCTAAAGCACCCACAATCTCATCATCCTCGACAATCGGGAAATACGATATAAATACATTTCCCCATGTCGTATGATTGATTTCATTTGGTAAAACAGTCTCGCCATTCAGCGCCCGCTGCAGATCCGGAATACATTCCGGTTCAATCAAATCACCAATATAACGGAAATCATCATTATCACTCGGCAATCCGTCAACTAAATAAATAAAATCACCGTCTGTTGTTTTCTTTGCCGTATATAGATAACGCACACTGGTTACTTTGCGGATATCTTCCATTTTATCCTTGGCAATCTGATACAGCTCACTTTGATCATCCTCACGCACATTCAATTCTGTGAACATTTCACGGATCATCTCATCTTCAAGGGTATCTCTGATTGTGGAAGCCCGGCTTTGAAGTTCATCGATCATATTATTATAAGAAAGCTGATAATTGATAAAAAAGATCAGAGAACAGGAAACGATCACAATGGCCGCAGTTAAAACCGAAACCTGCCAATCAACCCGGCTCTTATGTTTTTTTATTTTACTTTGCTCTATATCCATATGATGTGCCCCTTTAAGACTATATATATTATTTTAACAGATATAAGAAATTAAGAAATATAGAAATTGCTTTTCCGAATTAAATTTACAATTTTATTATAATTCAAAAGATGTAAGCAATGAAAGATAGTGAATATGTATTGTAAATTTTCATTTTCATATTGACAAACTCTTTCATCAGGAGTATTCTATATACAAACCTAAGACAGGGAGATAAAACCTGATACGCGCTGATAGAGAGTTAGGCATTGGTGGAAGCCTGACAGAAATGCGGTCTTGTAAATGGACCCTCGAGGGACAGGTGAAAGGATGAAAGTCCAAGTATCTGCGTACGGAAGTTCCCGTTATCGAACAGAAATGTGTTTGCATTTTGAAGAGTGGATGTTATACATCAATTAAGGTGGTACCGCAGGAGCGATTTCAACGCACTTGTCCTTATGAAAGAGATTCTTTCAGGACGGGTGCTTTTTTTATTAGTTCCCTTCTCAATACAAACATAAGTAGCGATTCATTTCATGAAAGAGAGGAAATTGAAAATGAGAAAAATATCGACTTACTTATTGGCAGGCTTAATGACCTGCATGCTGGCTGGCTGTGCAAATGAAACGGCGCCAACGGAAAATCCGTCAACTGCGGATCATGTTTATAAGATTGGTTTGGCACAGATCGTAGAACATACGTCTTTGAATACGATTCGTGAAAGTATGCTTGCTGAGCTTGCCGTCTTAGGCTATAAGGATGGTGAAAACATTCAGGTAGATGCCAAGAATGCTCAGGGTGAACAATCAACACTGAATTCAATCATGCAGACTTTTGCCGGTGATAATAAGGATCTCATCGTGGCGATTGCCACGCCAACCGCGGCGGCGGCGGCCCCGTATGCTGAAAATATACCGGTGATCTTCTCAGCCGTATCCGATCCGGTAGGTGCCGGTTTGATTACTGATCCAAATAAACCGGATAAGAATATTACCGGTACCAGTGATGAGATTCAGGTTGCTCAGATTCTTGATCTGGCACGGACCATCGATCCTGAATTAAAAACCTTAGGCTATATCTATAATGCCGGTGAAGCGAATTCCGTATCTAATCTCGATAAAGTAAAAGCCTATTGTGAAGAAAATGATCTGACACTGGTTGAAGCTACGATTTCCACAGCCGCTGAGATTCAGCAAACGGCACAAGTGCTTGCCAGTAAGGTAGACGCTATCTTTGCCCCTAATGACAATACGATTGCCAGCAGCATTGACGCTTTGAATATGGCAGCTCAGCAAGTACAATGTCCGGTATATGTCGGCGCTGACAGTATGGTACAGGATGGCGGCTTTGCAAGCATCGGTATCAATTATGAAGATTTAGGCAAAGAAACAGCAAGAATGATTGCCAAGGTAATTGAAGGCAGTGATATTTCAGAGATTCCGGTTAAAGTATTCGATACAAATCTTTATACTTATTTCAATCAGACAACAGCTGATGCTTTAGGTATTACAATTCCTGACGCATTAAAAAACAGCGATACGACAGTAATTTTTGAATAAACGAGAACAACAGGAGTGAGAACATGAATTTATTTATCATTCAAGGCGGTTTTGAACTGGGGTGTATCTTTACGATTCTATCCCTCGGTTTATTCATCTCCTTTAAAATTTTGAATATCCCCGATCTGACAGTCGATGGCTCCTTTACCCTTGGAGCTGCCGTTTCTGCCATGCTGACGCTGGCCGGCCATCCCTTTTTAGGCTTGGCAGCCGCGCTTGGCTGCGGTGGTTTGGCAGGTGCTGTAACCGGTATCCTGCAGACTAAATTAAAAGTGCAATCCATTTTATCCGGTATTTTAACAATGACCGGACTGTATTCCATTAATCTGCGGATCATGGATAAACGGCCAACGATTTCACTGTTTGGCTTTGATTCTATTTTCACTCCATTTAATCAGCTATTTGGCGCTGCCTATGCGAAAACGATCGTGCTCTTTCTGCTGGTCGTATTACTCATCGTCTTCATGCTGCTGTTTCTCAAAACCCAAAGCGGGCTTGCTTTGCGGGCTACCGGTGATAATGAAGTCATGGTACGCGCGTCTTCAATCAATACTGACCGAATGAAAATTCTTGGATTAGCTTTAGCGAATGCCCTTGTTGCCTTATCCGGCGCCGTCTTTGCTCAGCACCAGAGCTTTGCGGATCTATCAAGCGGCATCGGCATGATGGTAATCGGGCTTGCCTCAATAATTATCGGCGAGAGTCTGATTAACCGAAAACCTCTGCTTGTGCGTCTGATCAGCGTAGCTGCAGGAGCAATTATTTATCGTTATATTTTAACGATTGCCCTGCAGTTCGGCATTGAGTCCAGTGATTTAAAGCTGCTCTCTGCCATTCTTGTTACGGCTGCCATATCAATCCCTTCTATCCAGTCAGCCATCGCGCTCAGACGCCGCAAAGGAGGCCGCAATCATGCTTGATTTAAAAGATATCAGTATTACCTTTAATGCTCATACCGTCAATGAACGCAAGGCTTTATCACAGCTGAATCTGCATCTTGATGACGGTGATTTTGTGACAGTAATCGGCAGCAACGGCGCCGGTAAATCGACGCTGCTGAATGTAATTGCCGGAACATATGAGCCTGATGAAGGAAGCATTTTGATCGATGGTCAGGATATGACCTTCACCAAAGAACATAAGCGGGCGAATGTGATCGGTCATCTCTTTCAGGATCCCATGAAAGGTACGGCTCCCAATATGACGATTGAGGAAAACCTCGGTCTTGCCTACTGCCGTGCCAGTGGTCATGGACCGCTGTCATTGGGTATCCGAAAGAAAGAACGAGAATTTTTCTATGCGACATTAAAGGCATTGAACCTCGGCTTAGAAGATCGGATGAAAACTGAAGTCGGCTTGCTCTCAGGCGGTCAGCGTCAGGCATTGACCTTGCTGATGGCAACGATTGTCACGCCAAAGCTGCTGCTGCTTGATGAGCATACGGCAGCCCTAGATCCGAAAACCAGTGAAAAAGTAATGACAATTACAAATGATATCATTGCCAAGCATAACATTACGACATTGATGATTACCCACAATATCTCCAATGCTCTTGAATACGGCAATAAGACGCTGGTCATGAATGACGGACAGATTGCTTTCATTTTAGAAGGTGAAGAAAGAAAAAATATGACAGTAGAGAAATTAATCAGCCTATACAGCAGTAAGACTGAAAATGAATTTTCTGACCGCATGATTTTAGAATAAACTTTATTGCATTTTTCCTTTGTTTTGAATCATGTTCTTAAATGGAGGAAAATACGCTAAGAAGCAGATGATCATATCAGATAGTAAGTCTTCATGTCCTTCGTATCATGAAAAATCTCTTTTATTCTATTACAACTCCATTTGCACCATTCATTATTTTATGATTCAGCTTCCTTGTTTCCTTTTTCTCTGATCGAATCAGCTGAAATATGAGTATAATTTTGCATAAGAAAAACCTGCTTGTTTTATATCAAACAGGTTTTTTTTACCAAATTATTTTTGTAATTATAAGCATTACCGGCATAGTCATCAAAGATAAAATCGTAGATAAGCTTACTATTTTTGCTCCATAACCTGTATCTTTATTATACATTTGAGCAAACACAGGCGCTAAAGCTCCAACAGGTGCTGCCGCTCCAATCAGAATGATTGTTTTAATATTCACTTCAATTGGTAAAAAAGCAAACAGCATAATATATACCGTAGGAATTAAAATCAAACGATAAAATGAAACCAAATACATTTTCATAGAAGTAAAGATTTCTATTAAGTTTTCCTTTGCCAAGTAAGCTCCTAATACAAGCATTGCCATCGGTGTATTCATATTCCCCATCATTGTAATAGCTTCCATGATCGGCGCAAATGGTTTCATTGGTAATAAGAACACCGCAATCCCTGCCAATACCGCCCAGATACAAGGATTAGCCACAATCTTTTTTAATGTTACATTGCTTTTATCGCCCGACATTTCGATTACACCATACGTCCATACAAACAAATAAAATCCAACAATAAATGGTGAGAGATAGAATACAGCTTCTGTCCCAAATAAGCCGGTTACTAAAGGGATGCCGATAAATCCCGCATTTGAGAATACGACACAGAAACGTTCCACATTCTCACTTTCTTTACGATACAGGATACGGGCAATCAGAATATTACCAGAATAAACAAGAAAGCTTAAAGCAAAACAGGTACCAAGTCCCAACAGTAATTCATAGGAATATGCTTGATTAAAGGATGAAATTATGGTGCATGGCGTAGCGACCATCAATAAAATATTTGATAGTTTCGCAGTTGTATCATCATTGACCATGCCCTTCTTATACAGACCATATCCCACCATCATCATGATAAACATTTTGATGATCTGATAAAAAATTGTTAAACCTGCTTCCATAATTCTCTCCCTTTTAATAATGCACTAATTCAATCTTATTGTCTTTAATGAACTGCATAACTTCTTCATTGCAAAGCACATCCAGCTCTTTCACTCTTTGCCAATTATAGGAACTGTCACGATACAAAGTTAAGTCACAATATCCTGGATGCACCATGATTTCAATATTGTCACCCATATGCAGCTTGATAATTTCAATTAAATGCTGAACGGTTGCCGTATCGCCAAAGAAACCACTCACATATTTATAATCACTGTATCTGCGCATAGGAATGTCATACTCCTGAGCTAGCCGCGAACTTACGACAGACTGCAATTTATTAAAATCATGCACGCTGTGATGAGAATCCAAATGCGTAGGTTTATGTTTGAATACTTCAATATATTTTTCTATCTGGGCTTGCCATTCAGCGTACACTTCATCCATATCCAGCTCTTTTGTATAAATGATTTTCTTGCCCAAAAACTTGCCTTTCTCATCCGTTAATGTTTTATTCTTCGTTAAAGCATAGCCTACTGTTAAATTCAAATGCACACCGATTCCCAAATCCGGACAAGCTTGAGCCAACTGCTTACCATATTCTAAGTAAGGCATATTGCATATAGCTGTAGTTGAACGAATGATTCCTTTTTGATATCCTTCGATAATTCCTTCAGTATTTCCTTTGGTATAGCCGTAATCATCAGCATTAATAATCAGCTTCATGCCAAATCTTCCCCATTAGTCGCAATCACTTTCTTATACCAGTCAAAGGATTTCTTCTTGCTTCTAGCTAAAGTACCATTGCCTTCATTATCTCGATCCACATAAATAAAACCATAGCGCTTCTTCATTTCACCGGTACCTGCACTAATTAAATCAATGCAGCCCCATGGTGTATAACCCATTAACTCGACACCATCTTCATCCACTGCTTTGATTAACTGCTCAATATGGCTTCTTAAATAATCGATACGATAATCGTCATTGATACTGCCATCATTTTCCACCATATCCACAGCGCCCATGCCATTTTCTACAATAAACACGGGAATCTGATATCTATCATATAATTGATTTAGTGAAATTCTTAAACCGACAGGGTCAATCTGCCAGCCCCAATCAGTCGCTTTCAAGTAAGGATTTCTAATCCCTGTCAGCATATTTCCGTCAACAACTTGTTTATTCGGATCACTGCTTGCAACATTGCTCATATAGTAGCTGAAACCGATATAATCAACAATCCCTTCTCTTAGAATCTGATCATCACCCGCTTCTGCTTGTAAAATAACACCCTTTTCTTTTAACATTTTCTTGGCTTTGTTTGTATAATAGCCCCTAACTTGCACATCACTGAAATAATACTGCGCATCCATGGCCTGCATTTGTTTGATTGTATCCTCCGGCTTGCATGTATCGGCATAAGTCCAAGGATAAATCATCATCATGCCAATCTTAAAATCCGGATTAATTTCATGACCAACTTTAACTGCTTTTGCACTTGCCACAAATTCATGATGGGCAGCCTGATAAACAACCTGAGCAAAACTTTCATCTTCCTGAACACGGATCCCTGAAGGAATTTCAGGATGCAGGGCAATACAGTTAATCTCATTGAAAGTCATCCAGTATTTAACTTTGTATTTATAACGTTTGAATACCGTTTCAGCATACTTCACAAAAAAGTCTACGAGTTTTCTGTTTCGCCATGAACCATATTTCTTCACCAGAGCATAAGGTGTTTCATAGTGAGAAATAGTTACCACGGGTTCAAAGCCGTATTTCAGACATTCATCAAATAAATCATCATAAAACTGCAAGCCTAATTCATTCGGTACTTCTTCATCACCCTCGGGGAAGATACGAGTCCATGCAATCGAGGTTCTAAAACATTTGAAACCCATTTCTGCGAATAAGGCAATATCTTCTTTGTAGTGATGATAGAAATCAATTCCTTCGTGATTTGGATAATAAACACCTTCAAGAACACCATCCGTATATTCTCTGGCTTTATCTACCGCACCGGCACTCATACAGTCCGCTGTACTGACCCCTTTGCCATCTACATTCCATGCCCCCTCCAGCTGATTAGCAGCAACTGCACCGCCCCATAAAAAATGTTTTGGTAATTGGCTCATTTTACATGTTTCCTTTCATCTTTTTATAAACATCTATAAATTCCTGCGCTAAGATACTGAAAGCTTCCGCACTCATCAGCTGATCTTCTGCATGCATCAACAACAAAGCAAATTCACATTTTTCACCGGCAGCTTCTTTCTGAATCAATCCGGCATGAGCATGATGGCCTTCTAAAAACACCGGCTGACCCTCTTCAAGCAATTTCTCAGCTCCTTCAAAATCACCGGCTTTCGCAAGCTGAATGGCTTCGATATACATGGAACGAGCAGTACCTACTGCACTGATAATCTGAAAGCTGATCAATTCAAGTCCTTCCATCATTAAATACCCAGTACTTCTTTGACACGCTTCATGACTTTAGCACCGTCCATCATGCCATAGGCCGCCATATCGATGGCTTCAACCGGACAATTCGGACATTGCTCCTTGATCTTAGCAAGATTAAAACGCACCTGCGGTCCCAATAACACAATATCTGCATCCGCCCCTACTTCTTTTGCCTGAGCAACCGGATATGCATTGATATCACATGCCACTCCTTCATCAGCAGCTGCTTTCTGCATCTTGGTAACTAACAAGCTTGTACTCATACCTGCTGCACATAATAATACGATTTTTTTCATTTTCTTTTTCTCCTTTTGTTTCAACTATTATACAAGAGTGGAGACAAACGCCTCCACTAATTCTTCACTAATTTTTTTAGTTATTTCCTTCAGCAGCTTCGTTTTTTTGAAGTTGTTTATCATAGGTTGTAATAAATGGATATAATACGCACATATCTACTACAAATAATACAAACCATAAGACCATCGTTTTCCAGTCCATTGTTGCTAAGAAGGCGGCTAATGGGCCAGGCACGGTAAACGGTAAGGTGATATAGAATTTACCTAAAATACCGGCACTTGCTAATAAATAATAGGATGAGAAATTGATCAAGCTGCAGATCAGCAAAGGTACATAAGTATAAACGTTTAATACCGTTGGCAAACCGAAAATTGAAGGTTCATTGATATTGAAGCAGCTAGGCACGATGGCAACCTTTGCAACTGAACGGGCTTGGTGACTCTTAGCAAAGAAGAAGATAATCACTAACATTGCCGTATAAGTGATCCAGTTACCGAAAACACTGTTTACTGCACCGGCAAAGATATATTCCATCGGTTTGTTTGCCAGATAGGCTTCCATATTGGCTGCTAAGCCTGCCGTAGTTAATGGACTGACTACAACTGAAACCATGTTGCCTCCGTGGATACCGAAAAACCAGAAAGTAGTCATTAAGAAGTTAATCAATAAGATTGATGGCAGACTGCCGGTAGCTTTCATCAACGGCTGGAACAATGTATATACCAAGTCATTTAAGCCGGCACCGGTCATGCTTGTAACAACTGCATTCAATACAGTGAAGAACACAACGTTAAATACTAATGATAATAATACGTTAAAGGGCGCGGCTACGTTTGGCGGCACACTTGCAGGCATTTTGATCGCAATTTTTTTAGCTATGAAGAAGTGATTGATTTCAACAACTAATAATGCTATAACCATCGCCCCAAACATATAACCTGCCCCTAAGCGAGCCATCACGATCGTACCCGTCGACAAATCAACAGCACCGCTGACACATAGATAAACAAGCAGTGCGGACAACATGTTGTTGATACCATCCATGCCGTAATTTTTAGCGAAGCGATAAGCAACACCGCAGACAACGTAGATTGAGATAACCCCGATCGTTAATTGATAAGGAATCATCAAAATTGCTGAATTTGCAGCAGCCCAGCTCTGCCAAGCCAATAAGAAGGAATAGAAAATATTTGTAGCTTCCATTCCCGCCGGTACCGGCGGTACAGCTAATAGGCAAGCAAAACCACCAACAATGGTTAATGGAATCAGCACTGTCATACCATCCCGTATTGCTGACAAGTGACGCTGTTCGGAAATTTTCATACCGACCGGAACTAAGTATTTTTCCATGAACGCTTGAAATTTTTCCATAAAAGATGTTTTTTCGGATGTCATATCGAATCCCCTTCCTCGCATTTATGAATGCGGTTACTTTCTTTGACACTCATAATATAGCACAGTTTGAATGAGTATTCAATATATTTTTATAATTATTGAATGAATTTCAATATAATCCTTGTTTTTTTGAATGGTTATGCTAGAATATAGATGTAGAAAGGGGGATTAACCATGAAAATTGCCTTTGATAAAGTCGATATTACGCCGAAAAGACCTTGTTTCATGGCAGGTTATTCCAGAAAAAAACAAAGCGAGGGTGTTTTAGACTCAATAGAAATTAATTCTATCGCATTTGATTTGAATGGCCATTCATTCTTAATAAGCATTTTAGATAGTATTATGCTAGAAGAGAACTTTTGCATGAACGTGAAAAAAGCTGTTTCAAAGCAAACAGGTGTTGAAGTAAACAATATAACCATTTCCTGTACCCATACCCATTCAGCACCAGCATTCTTCAAACTTACATTTGAAGACACTCATGTAGAGCCTGAATTAACTGAAATGGCTAAAGATGAAATGATTGCCAGCTTGCTTCGTGCGAGTAAAAACATGCAGGAATGCAGTGCTGAATTGGAAAGTGCTATGATTGAAGGGTTATATGGCAATCGTAATGTGAAAGGAGGCAGTGAGGATAAAGAAGTGCGTTTATTCAAATTTTATAATAAGAATAAACAGCTTATTGGCAGTCTTTGCAGCATGTCAGCTCATCCAACTATTTTAGACGGCAGCAGTTATCTGTTATCCTGCGACTTATTAGGACAGATTCGTTTACGCCTGCAAAATAAATTAAAATGTCCGGTAGCGATGCTTAATGGCACATGCGGAGATGTCAGCGTTCGCTTCTATCGTAAGTATTCCGGTATTGAAGAATTAAACTTTACGGCTGATAATATTATAAAACAGTTTTTAGAAAAGAAAAGAATTCGTCCATTAAATAATGGTCAAGTTAAAACAAGTACTGTGGAGATGGTGAGTCATTTTAATGCCCAAACGGACAAGGATTGGCATCAGCAGATGGCAGTGCTGTCAAAGGCTGAGGGTGGACAAACGGATTTCTTTATTGATCGTTTGAACCGCAAGAAAGCTTTTGGAGCTTATGATTTGAATCTGATCAGTCAAATACGCATATTCGGCAATGTTATTTTCTTTATTTTGCCTGGAGATATTTTAAGTGCATTTGGTTTATTATTAAAGAATACTTTCAAGAATTACAACGTTATCAATGTTGGCTACAGTAATACCTACTGCAACTATTTTGTACCGGAAAATGAATATGGCAAGTATTTTGAAACATTTAATTCACGTTTAGCCAAAGGTGAAGCTGACAGGTTCATTTACAAAATTATTGAAACGACAAAAGATATTCTGGCTTAAGACTTAATTCTCTCAGCAAAAAAGGTTATAATGAAAGTGGGAGTGTGATTGTATGAACCCATTTGAACAGATGGAACTAAAAAAATCAAGTTTCACAAAGAAAGAATTGGTTGTTCACGATATTATTATAGAAAATGTCGATGATATATTACGAGATACCGCAACACAGCTGGCGGAAAAGCATCATATATCTCAGGCTTCGATTTCTCGTTTTTGTCAGAAAATTGGCTATCATGGCTACAATGATTTTAAATATGATGTATATAAATATCAAAAAATGGGTGGTAAAAGCACGAATCCGGCTTCAATTATGGATTACTACGCTAAACTGATCAGCTTGATACCCAATGCGATAAGTGAAGAACAATTTACAGAATTGGCACAGTTAATCGTGAATGCAAAATTTATTGCCATCAACGGATATCATAAAAGTGCATTGCCCGCTCAATTATTAGAGATGAACTTAGCTAAAGTTTCAAAACAATCAGTTTGTGTACCCTATGATCGAGCACATACATTGCCGCAAACACTAACTCAGCATGATTTGGCTATCTATTTTTCTGCGACCGGTTCTGTATATCGTGATCAGATAGAAGCGCTTAATGATATGGATAAAGATAAACGGCCTGTCACAGTCTTGGTTACGACAACCGATAAAAGTCCTATGCGAAATAAGGTAGATCATGTCATTTGGCTTCCAAGTTACAAAAATCAAGGCTATCCGCAATATCTGGAAACACAGGTGGTTTTCATGATATTTGTGGACTTATTAACCAATTATATTGCTCAATTATTAAATTAGGAGGAGTAAATTTATGATTATCATTAACGCTGCAATGCTTCAGGATAAATTAGTTGAAATCGTGACTTCTATTGAAGATGCAAATATTGAATTTGTTGAAAAAAAAGGAATGGAACTGCAATTCACAAGTTCTGATGAACAGAAAGCTGCAGTTCTGGCAAAACAAGCTTTAAAAGCTACTGCCGAATTTAAAACGGTTTACTTTCAGATTCACGTAAAATAAGCAAAGCCGAGCCCTGTATGGCTTTTTAGAAACAGCGTGTATGTTTAAGTTTTACTTGGATCAATGTGATACAAATATTCACAAGAGAATAGACGGTGATAACGATTGGCTCATTGCCGGTGCTTTTCAGCCTACGTTTCCGGAAGAAATTATTTTTCAGCTTAAATCGGTTAGTCAAATTGATTTTGAAGCATTAACAAAAATGATTCTCCCTTATGCTAGCTAAACATTGCTTTATAACTGATTGGCATCAAATCAAGCGAGATCTTACTTATGCAAACCTACTCAATTATTTTGTTATGTGCTGATTCATGATAAAATAGCATAAACAAGGAGTTTGCTTATGAAAATCGAAAGACTGATTGCAATAATTATTCTGCTGCTGCAGAACAAAAAAGTAACTGCTTCTATGCTTGCAGAAAAATTTAATGTATCTAAACGCACGATATACCGTGATCTTAACGATCTGACCTTGGCTGGCATACCTATTATAAGTAATGCCGGCAGCAATGGCGGCATCATGATGGATGAAAATTATAAGCTAGATAAAACACTGTTTACCCAAAGAGAACTGCAGGCAATCTTTACCGGTCTTTTAAGTCTGGACAGCATAGCTGCCGATAACCGCTATCAACAGATCATGGATAAATTTTTATCTGATAAACACGGAATCTATGCCGATCATCATATTCTAATCGACTTGTCTTCCCATTACAAAAACACCTTGGCACCCAAGATTGAACTGATCCGCAAAGCGATTGAGACAAGCTGTGCGATATGCTTTGATTACTGTGGTTCAAAGGGTGAGCATCAAGTACAGCTCAATCCCTATCTGATAGTTTTTCAATGGTCAAGCTGGTATGTGTTAGGATATGAAGCAACCGCTGAACAATTCAAGCTGTTTAAATTAAACCGCCTGTGGAATTTAAAGCTGACGGCACAATCCTTTGAGCTAATGGATATCCCTCAGGAAAAGCTGGCCTTTAACACCTATTTTACTGATGCGATTCATGCCGTCATCCATTTTGATAAGAATGTCAAATATCGGGTTATTGAAGAGTATGGGATTGATTCCTGCACACCGCTGAATGATCATTTACTGCGCTTTGAATTTGATTTTACCAATAAAGAATATCTGCTTGAATGGGTGCTGAGCTTTCATGATCAGGCTGAATTGATCGAACCAGCAGAATATCGTGAGGAATTAAAAGCACGGGCACTTTCATTATATAATAAATATTCCGAATAGTGACATACAGCTGTCATCATGCCTGTGTTACACTCTATCATATAAAGGAGAGTGAAATGATGATTGAATCAAGATGCGGCTTGTTATGCAGCGAGTGTGAGTTTAGAAGTTCGATGAATTGTCAGGGATGCACAAACATCAAGAAACCATTTTGGGGTGAGGCATGTCCGGTAAAGACGTGCTGTGAGGATAAGGCATTGGACCATTGCGGCCTATGTCAGAGTTTTCCCTGTGCCCTGCTTCGGCAATTTGCCTATGATACAGATCAAGGCGATAACGGCAAACGAATTACCCAATGCCGCTGCTGGTGTCAGCTGTCAGCCATCCATGATTAAGAAAACCGGTGTCCGGTTTTTTTTATGATTATCGGTTTTCTTATGCAAAAGAGATGACGTTAAGCAAAGAATCGGCTATACTAATAAGGAAAAGAGGGTGTAGCATGAACGAATTATACGATATTGCGATCATTGGCAGCGGGGTAGCCGGTCTTCAGGCGGCTATCAATGCAACGATCCGGAAAAAGAAAATCATTGTATTTGGCAATAAAAATTTATCAGCCAAGTTAGTCAAAGCCCACCGCATTGATAATTATCTTGGTTTTTACGGTAAGAGCGGCAGTGAGATTGCCCAAGCGTTTCAAGAGCATATTCAGTCTATGAATATTGAAATTACCGAAGAAAAGATTACCGCCGTTTATCCAAATGGCGACAGTTTTATGTTGGCTGGTGCCGGCAATATGTATGAAGCCCGCAAGGTAATCCTGGCCAGCGGTGTGGAACTGACGCGTTCAATTGAAAATGAAGCTGATTTCTTAGGCATGGGTGTTTCCTACTGTGCAACCTGTGATGCACCGCTTTATAAAGGCCGCTCCGTAGCTGTTGTTGGTTATAGCGAAGAAAGTATTCATGAAGCAAATTACATTGCGGAAATCGCGGAGCATGTAGACTTTGTACCGGTGAATGTTAAGACTGATGATTTAAAAAGTTCGATCAATGTAGTCAAGGATATGCCTTTGCGCATTGAAGGTGAGCAGTCAGCAACCCGTCTCGTATTAAAAAATCAGACATTGAATACTGATGGTATCTTTGTGCTCCGAGACAGTGTTGAACCGTCTCAGCTCGTTAACGGACTTGATATTGAAGACGGCCATATTAAAGTAAACCGTCAGATGGAAACCAACTTCCATGGTTTATTTGCGGCTGGCGACTGCACAGGCAAGCCTTATCAGTATATGAAAGCTGCCGGTGAAGGACATGTCGCAGGCTTAAGCGCCGTGGATCAGATTGACAAAGAAAATGCAGGTATTCAATAATCCGGTTCAGCCGGATTTTCTCTTGATTAATAAAAAAGCAGGTGTGTTATGATAAAATTCAATCCTCAAGAATATAAACAGCTGGCAGCGCTGTTTAAGCAATACAACAATCATGATTTTAATTCCAATATCTGTTCATGGATCATGTGGGACCATGTTTATGAGCTGTATATGGAAATGCACGAAAACTATACATTATTGCTGATTCATATGCATGACACATGGGAATGGCTGACCCCTTTATGTGATGAACAATCTCGTCATGAAGCGATGGATGCCATGCAGCGTTATAGCTATGAGCATCACTTCCCCTTTGTTCTCTGTGAAGTATTAGATGATTTCAAACGCTGGTGCCAGCAAGAACACTATCCGTTTGTCTATCAGCGGGAAAGAGAAAGAGATGATTACGTCTATGATATAGCGCAGCATCGTGATTTAACTGGTAAAAAGATGCAGAAAAGACGCAATCATTACAATGCCTTTATAAAGGAAAATGGCAGTGATTATAGTTTTGAGTCTTTAGCACCCGCTCAATTCAATGAATTATATGATTTCTTAGATACATGGAAAAATAACCACAGTCACATTCAGGATATTGAGAATGAACTGATTGGTATCCGGCGCATGCTTGCGGATTTTGACCGGCTGCCATTGTTAGGTGGGATACTTAGAATTCATGGCCAGATTGAAGGCTTCATTCTCGCATCACCTATTGATGAAGAATTGATTCAGATCCATGTGGAAAAGGTAAATCATGAATACCGAGGGTTAAGTGTCGCCATTTTAAAATGTTTCCTGGAAACCTTGCCTGCTTCCTATGCAAAAATGGACCGGGAGGATGATTTAGGCTTGCCGGAGCTTAGAAAGGCTAAGCTTGATATGCATCCGATTTATCGGATTAAGCGTTTCAGAATCCTGCCCGGTAAGGTGGAGATCGTTCCGGCCAATGAACCTTTGCTGACGCAGATCAAAAACCTTTGGCTGAACAGCTTCCCTGATGAGAATCCATTGACCGCCGCCTTTTATTTTGATAAGCTCTATGACCCTAAACAAACACAGTGTCTGCTTCATGATGATCAGCTTGTCTGTATGCTGCATCTGCGTGACATGGAGCTGATGATGGATGGCAAATCGATGGCGGCTAAGCTGATTTTAGGGATCGCCACCGATCCTGAATATCAGGAATGCGGTTATATGCGCCAGCTGCTCAGTCATGTGCTTGATACATTCACTCAAACACCGTTATTGATTCAAGCCTATGATTGGGAGCTGTATAAGCCTTTTGGGTTTGAAACCAGCTATAAACGACGCAAAACAATACTTCGTAAGGCCGCCTATGAGGGATTGGAGAAGCATTGTGACTGTTGCGAAGATGCCGCGGCCTTGCTTAGCCTGTACAATGAATATGTTTTGGACAAGAATGGTTATCGCATTCGTGATCTGAGCTATTATCAAGATTATCTGATTCCCTATGCGAAATGCAGCGGACGGATATTAATCCACCGCACACAAGATGAAATTGATGGTTATTTAATATATGATGAAAATGACGGTCAGCTGATCGTCAATGAATTGATCTGCCGTTCACAGAAAACAGCCAATGCGATGATGTGCTGTATCTGTGACAGTGATAAAGAAATCATCGTATATCATGTCGATGATGAAATTGTCGGCGATACGATTGAAGAACCTTCCATGATGAGTCTGCATCTGCCGATTCATGAGAATAATTTTATATCGGAAAGTTTATAAAGAAAGATGGCGCCGCGCCATCTTTTATTTACATGTTTGCTGAATCAAATAAATTAATGAACGAATTCCCTGTGCATAGGCTCGGATACTGATTCGCTCATTGGTTCCATGAACTCCCTTCGATACAATTTCCTGTTCCTCAATGAAAGGGCCGTAACGCAGAACGGTATCACAGATGCACTCATAATTGCGTGCATCGGTACTGCCGGTAACCAGATTGGGAATAAAGCTCACACCGCCAAAGAAGGTCTGCAATGTTTCTGTCAGTTTTTGATAACCATAACTGTCATAACGGGAAATTGACGATGCATCATTGGCCTGAATATAGCTGCATTTGATTTCATCACCGGCCAATTGCGAACAAGCTTCAAGCAGCGCATCGGTGTTATCATGACAGGCCAGACGGAAGTTAATGACAGCCCACATATTCTGGGGCATAACATTGCCTGCCTGCGCGCCCTCACAGATCATCGTTGGAGCTATTGTTGTCGATACTTGATTGTATAATTCTTCACTGTTTAAATAATAATCTAATATTGCTTTTTCATGAGCATCAATATTACTGACGTATGTCTTCATCGGCTCCTGATTAATTTTAGGAGCCAATGCTCTCAAAGCCGCTTTGTTCAATTGGCTTAATCGCGCTGGCAGCGGATGCTCTGCTATGGCTGTGATTGCTTTTGCAAGCTGACCTAAAGATGTCCCATGCACTGGATTGGAAGAATGACCGCCGACGCTCTTAGCTTCAAGTAAAAGATCGGCATAGCCCTTTTCACTCAGGCAGATGGAAGAAACCAGTGAACCTTTTGCGCCATAGACATCCCCGTCAATTATTTCACCGCCGCCTTCATCCAATACAAATTCAAGCTGAACACCCTGCTTTTTTAAATAAGCAGCCATTCTCGCGGAACCGGTGTTGCAAGTCTCCTCATCCTCTCCAAAAGCACAATAAATTGTACGCTTCAAATTCATCGCATGTGTCAGACAATATTCTGCCGCTTCTAAAATAGCAAATACCATATTCTTAATATCTAAAGCTCCCCGGCCCCAGATCAACCCGTCCGCAATCGCTCCTGAATAAGGCCCATAGGTCCAATCTTTTTCACTCCCCTTAACAACCGGCACAACATCGAGATGTGACATCAGCAGGATCGGCTTTAACTTTTGATCACTGCCTGTCAGCTTAATCAGCATACTGTTGCCATGCATGCTTACCTCACCATGATGCATCACTTGTGGAAAAGATGTGCGGATCACATCATGCAGACGTTTAAATTCCGCATCATCAACTTTGCTGACATCGACATAAGAGGTTGTCCTGCATTGTATTGCCTGACTCAGTCGGCGGCATGCCTGATGAATATCTAAATCAGGATACATCGTTTCATTTTGATATGTTTCATAAATAGTTCTCATATTGTTTCTCCTATAAATAACGGCTTAAAAATTCCCTTGTCCGCGGCATTTTCGGCTGAGTAAAAATTTGTTCAGGCGGTGCTTCCTCTAAGATGACACCCTGATCCATAAACACGACCCGGTCGCTGACTTCTCTGGCAAACTGCATTTCATGGGTAACGACAACCATTGTCATGCCCTCATTTGCCAGCCGCTGCATAACATCCAGCACTTCCTTGACAATTTCCGGGTCAAGGGCGCTTGTTGGTTCATCGAACAGCATAATTTCCGGATTCATACACAAGGCTCTGGCAATGGCGACACGCTGCTTCTGACCGCCGGACAATGTTCGCGGATCAGCATAAATAAATTCCTTTAAACCAACAGCCGTTAAATGCCCAATGGCGATTGCTTCAGCTTCTGACTTATTCATTTTCTTTACCGCCGTCATTGCCAGCGTGCAGTTATCCAATACATTTTTATTATTAAATAAATTAAAGCCCTGAAAGACCATGCCGATGTTTTCCCGCAATACGTTGATATCGGTACTCAGATCAGTCAGATCCTGATCTTTAAAATAAATGTGACCGGCATCCGGCTCTTCAAGCAGGTTAATACATCTCAACAGGGTACTTTTACCGCTGCCGCTGGCTCCGATGATGCAGACTACCTCTCCCTTTTTCACATTTAAATTGATATCCTTTAATACACGCAGCTGATCAAAAGACTTCTCAAGATTTTCAATACGGATAATTTCTTCCATAAATGCCTCCTAATTACTGCTTGGAATACCGCGTGATGCCGGCATATCTAAACGGCGGGCCGCATAATTAAGCAGTCGGGTAATGCCATAGGTTAACAGCAAATAAATCAGTGCCGTTACCAAATAAACTTCCAACCCTTTATAATAAGTACCTGAAATTGTACTGTTCGCAAACATCAGTTCAAAAAAACCAATTGTGGTAAGTACCGAAGTATCTTTAATATTAATGATAAATTCATTGCCGATCGCCGGTATACTGTTTTTAACCGCCTGTGGGAACAGAACCTTCATCATCGCCTGCCACTGAGTCATGCCCAAGGAGCGGGCCGCTTCTTTCTGCCCCTTATCCAAAGATTCCACACCGCCGCGCAGCACCTCAGCCAGATAAGCAGCTGAATTTAATGACACGGTAATTGCTGAAGCCAAGAAGAAAGACCAAATTTTATTGACCTCTGAGATGGGTGCGCTGGGCATTGCCATACGGGCTAAAGCAAAACCGACAGCATTGATAATCAAGACTTGAACCATCATCGGCGTACCGCGGATAATCGTTGTATAGGTTTTCGCAAAGCTTTGACCTATCAGTTTTAAAATCTGTATGCTGTCCGCATCGCGGCGATCAGGAACCTGTATCCGCAGAAAGGAAAGCAGGATTGCTAATAGAAAGCCGCATAAAGTTCCAATCAACGATACTTGCAGCGTACCACTGATGCCTCTAAGATAAGTAGCCCGTGATTGATAGGCCATATAAATCATCGATGATACAAAACCCTCCGGATTACTTTCGGCATGGATTGACTGAATAAAAAGTTGAATGAATCGAACAATACCGCAGTCAAGCAGCACGATCACAAAGAAAACAAGGGTAAAGATAAAATATCGATGCAGCCATTTCTGTAAAGCTTTTTTCTTATGCGCATAGGCTGAAAAAGGAATATAAGCAAATGCGGCTGCCAAAAGCAAAAACCACAAGATCATCGGTATCCGGTTATAAATTGATAGTGTAAAATCTCCCTTACTTATCAGCAGCAGCCATGCATCCAGCAAGGCAAACAGCCAGCCTAGAAACCAGGCGTACTGCGGATAAGCACGCAGCGCCGCAGCGTCATTTATTTTCAGTTGCATAAGCGAGACCCTACTGCGGCATTTTGGCTTGTGCCTGCGTCAGCATTTCCTGACGTGTTTCCGTTGGTATTTCAGCCAGTGCGGCATTTACCTGATCCAGCAAAGCCGTATCTTCTTTGCGTAATCCGATGCAGGCGCCGTTGAAGCCTAACTCAAAACCCTGTCCATCAGGGAAAGAAATCGTAACTAAATTTGGATAAACATTCGTATAAGCAACCGCCGATTCAGTATCTAAAACAATACCGTCAGCTGCCCCCTGATTCAGACGGGCAATCATATTCGCCACATCCGTTACCGGCGGCAGATGATCGACACCCTCAATTTGATCGATCACTTCATCATACTTAGTATTTTTCTGACCTAAAAGACTGGCACCAGCAAAATCACTCAGTGAATCAGCATTAGCATAGGATGAATTTTCATCAACTACAATTACATATTCTGTTTTGCGAACTGAATAGAAATCAGAGAAATTCACTGATTGACGGCGATCCTTTGTATCTGCCATACCTGCTATAACCATGTCGATCTGACCGCTTTTTAATGAATCAATCAAACCGTCCCAGCTCAGCTTAACAATTACGATTTCCGCATCCAATGCATCACCGATTTGTTTTGCCATCTGCACATCATAACCCTCTGCATAAAAGCCTGACACATTTTCAATCGGCAGATTTGTATCACTGGCCTGATCCTCCTGCCAGTTATTCGGAGCATAGGCACATTCCATCCCCACCCGCAATACATTCTGATTATCGGTGTCATTAACCGGTGCATCCTTACTGCTGCAGGCGGCAAGCGTACACAGCATCATGGACAACAAACCAAAAACAATAAAACGTCTAAAATATTTCATATTCTTATCCTCCTGTATAAAATAAAAAACGTCTTTGGTAAAAGACGCTTCACAATAGATACTATCGTAAAACAAAGCGCCTCTACAATAAATGTAGGAATCCTATGAGTATTTCCCATAGTCTCACACAAGCATAATGCCTTATCCTCATGTTCGGCGATGGCTGCCTTTCCATTTGATCACAGGATGCCTCCTCACAAATGTACTCTTCTACATCGCTACCTCTTGTTTTTTATTTATGAAACAAGTTTACTTCATTATGAAATATTTGTAAATAGTTTTCTGAAAAAATATTTATTATTTTCTATGCAAGCGTTATTCATTTTCAAAAGTAGGGATCCTATAATCTAATTTCGACATATGTCCCATCTGCCGCTTCTACCTCAAGCAGTGTCAAAGATCCGTGCGTTCTTTTAATATCGTGAATCAAACGGCCAAAAGCCCGCATTTGATGCGAACTAATAACCGGTACAGCGACTTGTTCATGATTAACCCTGCGCAGCACATAAGATGTGCAAAAAGGATTCAGCAGCATCCAGTTAGGAACCGGAATGGTTAACGCCAGCTTCTCCGTGCGTACTTTAATCAACATAATTATTCCACATAGATTTCCACATGATCGCCTTCTGCACTGTCAACTTCCATTAAGCGGCCGATCATGCCGTTTTCTACTAATTGAATGATAGCGGAAAGATCAATGTTTTCAAAACCATGGGAGCCATTGCCGGAAACCTTGGAAATATCCAAGCCAATCTCAGCCGCCGCCTTTACTAAGGACATCGGCAGATTCATTCTGACCCGATCTCCCTGAGCGCTGTCAACGGTCATCCTGAGAAACATCTGATTAATGTCCTTGCGCTCACCGGCTGGCAGCAGCACCGGCTGAATCCGTTCCTCAGGCAGAATCAGTTCATCTAGGGTAACATGGAAAAATTTCGCCAGTTCAATTAGCAGCGGCAGATCCGGGATGGATAAATCATTCTCCCACTTAGACACCGCCTGTCCTGAAACATTCAGTTTATCAGCTAATTCATCCTGTGTCATTCCTTTCATTTTACGATATTCACTTATTTTAGTTCCTAATGTTTTCATTACAATACCTTGGGGCTGAAATGGTCTTCACCCCATCCTTTCTTACACGTTTATTATAAATGCCGGGGCGCCGGGAATGAACAGACGCATGGTTGAATAAAACAACGCTTCGTTGAATTTCTCCCAACGGCTGGTTGATTTGAAGAAAAAACTCGTATTTTACGCTTAGTATTAGAAGTATAGCCATTTTTATGTATAAGAAAGGGGGGGGTAAACAAAAATTCAATCTTCCTTATAATTCAAGATATCCCCTACATCACATGACAATACCTTGCAGATCTTTTCCAATGTGGAAAATCGCACTGCCTTAGCCTTGCCGCTGCATAAAATGCTTAAATTAGCTTCTGTAATATCAATGATTTCTGCCAGTTCCTTTGCGGTCATGCTTCTTTCCAGCAGAATTTCCTTTAGATGTATTTGAATACTCATATCAAATCGTCAGCCCATTCTCATTATAAAGCTCAATGCTTTTCACAAAAATCACCGCAGTCAGATTCAAAAGAAGCGCAGCCAAAAACTGGCCTGTCCATGATTCAAAGCCATAATCATAAACTGCAATCACAGCACTGCTGCCAATACCTAATGCCATCAAACAATTAATCAGCATAAAAAACAGATTGGTAAGTAACAGCCGAAAGATACATTTAGCCATTTGCTGAACAGCATCCGCATTATCCTTCACAAATAGTTCTTCCTTGCTTAAATTCACCATCAGACAATGATAGGCCTTAATGAAACGGAAGACAGTCGGCAGATAAAGCATAAGAACAGCAAACATAGCTAGGATAAACAAAACGCCCCCTGCCAAGCTTATAGAAGTTAGTGTTCCCGCAATTGATAGAAGGATAAAGACATTACAAATCAGCAGTAAGGCAATAGAACCCATTGCCAGTACGATCAACGCTCTAAGCAGGGCTAACTTTTTATGAAAATTCATTTGTTTTTCCTTTTTCATATAAATCAGCAGTAATAATAATGCAGTCACCAGCAGACCAAGTAAAAGCCATGGATGTTTTGAAATTGTTTCATTATTAACTATCATTCATTTTACCTCCTAGACAATCAGGCTGTTCTCATTATATTGTTCTGCAGCTTTTTCATAAATAACCGTTATTACACTGATAACCAGCATCAATATAAAGAGTGATAAGATGCCATAAACCGAATCAAAGCTGTAATATAAAGATGGATATGCATGATTACTTGAAAAATCAATACCCATCATACATAAACAATATCCTATATTGGCTATTATGCGAACGATCAAGAGCTTCATGATACCTTGATTTACCTTTGACATAGCCATCAGATTTTCAGCATCGAAAATCCTTGCATTGGAAAAATTATTAAGCAATATCAGACCTGCTTTAAAAATTTTTAATATCATAAACGCATAAAGCAAACGAACTATGGGATCATACATAATCAGCAGGCCGCCGCTGAATTTGATTTTAAAATATTCAATCGAAAAGATAAAGGTTAAAAGTATCCGAATACCATAACCGATAATCAACAGCGATAATACGATATAAACGGCATATTTAAGCCATTTCACCCGTTTTTGAAAACTGATGCGTGATTCATTGCGCCGATACTGCAAGACAAATAAAATAGCCGCGGCAATAAGGATCAGCATAATCAGCGGATATTGATCAGCAAGTATAAAGCTCATAAATTCACCTCCGGTATTATTGAAAAACAATAATTTCTAACTAAAGTATATCATAAAATTATCGAAAAACAATAATTATTGAATAAAAATCAAGTTGCATCCCATCTTAACTTACTGTCAGAATAAAAGCTATGACATGTTCATCATAGCTTTGGCTGCCGGCATTTGAAAAAATCATTTCTACCTATAAACTGTTGATAATGTTTCAAAATAAAGGTGAAAATAAATTTAGGTGAAACCGAAATCTTTTCGTTTGAAATCATTTTACTTTGCACCCTATATAAGAGTGTATCTATATCATGATCAGCTTCTTCCTGTACATAAGTTTTAATTATTTCAATCATGGGTTCCTCATCCCTTAACAAGAGCTGCCCATTTTTGATCAGCCGAACCTTTTCAGGTTCCTTTTTAACACTAATGCATTCCTGCTTCATTCTTACAATCTTCTGATCAGATTTATCACATTCTTTTATCAGCTTAATAAAATCATTATCACATTCAGGCTCATCACTTATGAAGCCAGCTTGAGCAGATGTAACAAAGGGCTTACCCGTCAGTGGATGAATATGCTCAGAACAATTAATTAAGCAAATATCATTAGCATCATCAATTAAAGATAATGCAAATAAAGCGCCTATATATTCCCATGACGCGTTACTAAACCAAATAACCAATGAATCATTCTTCTTAGTTATCGCATTTAAGAAATCAGCATTGTTTTGAATATGATTCCTTATATAAGTTATGTTATATTTATACGCTGAATCGCCAATAAATGCATAAGCTAAGAAATAATTTATGCGGTCTAAAGAATCATAAGGAATCAGCGGACCAATGCTCAGATCATCAGTATAACAAAAGGCAGAGTGAAAACCACATGCCCATAAATTGGCACGTGTACTTTCATCAAAGCAGAAATGCTTTGCATTATAGAAATCGTTTAATTGTTTTTTACCCATAGCTGCCTGCTTTCCCAAATGAAGACTCTCGCTTATAGCATCATAAAACAAAACTCTTCCTAATCAGAAGAGCCTCATTATTTTAAATCAATTCAATGCCTGACTGTTCCATCAGCTTCAGTGCCATGCAGTGATACCCCTCAGCCTTATGATGCGGAGCATCATAAGTGGCAACCCCCGCTTTGACAACCTTTACCTTATGATTGCTGTCAATCTGATTCAGATAGGTTTTCAATGACAGCGCAAACTGCAGCACACAGATATCCGTACAGCAGCCGCACAGCACAAATTCATCATATGCATCATACAGACGCGGGTCAATCGCATGAAAAGCATTTGTTGAATTCTTTAGAATTTCCTTTTTCACATAAGGGCGCAATTCATCAATGACCTCTGATTCACTGGTTCCTTTAACACAATGAGAAGGAAAGCTTCTAAACTCAATAGCATCACGATCATGCGCATCGCGGATGAAATAACAGTCGCCGTCAAATTCACGCACAAGATTTTCAATGCATGGTACGATGCTCATAATATTTATATCATGCATCGCGCCCTCTTTCACAAAGCCATTAATCATATCAATAACAAACAGTGCTTTCATGTTTTTACCCCGCTTTACTTAGTCAGAATCTCATAGCCTTTTTCAGTAATCAGCACCATGTTTTCCCATTGTGCTGACAGTTTATGATCCTGAGTATAGATTGTCCAGCCATTCTCCTTATCCACATAGACTTCATGAGTTCCCTCATTAATCATTGGCTCAATCGTAAATATCATGCCCGGTGCTAAAATCATGCCCGTACCCGGCGTTCCTACATGCGGCACAAAGGGATCTTCATGGAATGCCTTGCCGACACCATGTCCGCCTAGCATTCTTACCACGCTGTACCCATTCTGTTCAGCTACCTGCTGGACTGCCGCCGACATATCACCAAGATGCCCCCATGGTTTAATAGCTGCTAACCCAGCTTCGACTGCTTCCTGAGTCACCCGGACAAGTTTCTCAGCTTCGGCAGATACCTTCCCAATCATAAACATCCTTGAAGCATCGGAAAAATAACCCTTATAGATGGTCGATACATCTACATTAACAATATCGCCTTCTTTAAGAATTCGCTTTTCATCGGGAATCCCATGGCATACTTCATCATTGACCGATGTGCAGACACTCTTTGGAAATCCTTCATAATTCAAAGGCGCCGGAATCGCGTGATGAGCTGTCGTATAATCATAGACGATTTTATCAATCTCGGCGGTACTCATTCCCGGGCCGATTTTTTCAGCCACCGCATCTAAGACACCCGTATTGATCTTAGCACTTTCCTTGATTGCCCGAATTTCTTTTTCATTCTTTATTAACTCATGGGATGGGCACAGACAGCCATTTAAACGCAGATCGACAATCTTCTGATCAAATTCAAAATGACAATGTTTATATTTTTTGCCGCTTCCGCACCAGCATTCACCATTTCTTGTATATCGCATAGATTCACCTCACCTTATCTATTATACATCAAATCTTAAAAAAAGCGTGTATAATGTTCTTGAGGTGATACTATGTTTCTGCGTGAAGTGTCAATTAAAGATAAGACGGTCAATAATACATACGTCTATGATATACCGATGATTCAAGCCTTTAACAGCCTGTCTTTTACTAAACCGGTTACTTTCCTTTGCGGAGAAAACGGTACCGGCAAATCGACTTTGCTGGAGGCGATTGCCATTGCTTATGGTTTTAATCCGGAGGGCGGCAGCCGCAACCTAATGTTTTCAACCTGTGATACACATTCCCCATTAGCTAAAAACCTGAGGATGGTAAAAGGGTTTGAACAGGCTAAAGACGGTTTCTTTCTGCGGGCAGAAAGTTTCTATAATGTTGCAACCAGCATTGATGAAAATGAACGTGAACGATCAGGCTTGTTAAGAAGCTATGGCGGCAAAAGTCTGCACGCACAGTCACACGGTGAAAGTTTCTTTGCCCTTATGTGCAATCGTTTCTATGGGCATGGTCTTTACATCCTTGATGAACCGGAGGCTGCACTCTCGCCAAACCGTCAATTATCGATGCTGACTTTAATGCATGATCTGATCAAAGAAGGTTCACAGTTTATCATTGCTACTCATTCCCCGATACTGATGGCTTATCCAGAGGCAGATATTTATGTCTGCAGTGATGAAGGACTGACGCTGACAGCCTATAAGGATACCGATAATTATCAGGTAACCAAGAGCTTCCTGCAAGATCCAAAACGTTATCTGCGATTTCTGTTAGAAGATTAAATAAAGATGAATCTTATATTTCATAGAAAACAATAATAAAAGGAGTGTTAATCGCATTTATTAAAATGAGAGTAATACTCCTTATTTTTATTAGCTGTCAGGCTGATTAACTTTTATATTATGCGTCTAGTTCATGAGCCGCTTTACAGAAAGCCTCACGATCTTTTTTATACATGTTCGCTCGTTCCTGGCTGTAACCAATAAACATACGCGGATAATGATTGATAAAGGCTGCCAATACTTCCTGAGCCCGTATTTCCTTCATACCCAGTGCAATCTGCTTGCCATTCTCCTGACAGATCATCAGTGAATAGCTTTTACCGGTCGGAATACCATTGGTACGATGCTGCGTTGTCTGCTGATATGCCCATACAACCGAAGAAGCAGGCAGCAGCCAAGTCTTTGCGCCTACCTGGAACATCATAAAATTACGGTCCATGCGAATGCCGCTTACCTGATCAGCCATTTGATAAAAGTCCTCAACCTTAGCAAGTGCTGAATCTGCGTCTAACTGTGCTGCACAATATTGAATAATTGATTTCTGATAACTGCCGCTGATTACACGAATTAAAAAATAGAATCCAAGCGCCGTTAAAAGCAAACCGCCGCCGGTATACATCCATACCTCAGTCTGACTCTTATCACCGACTTGACCTTCTTCAAGTACCAAGGGAAGCATCAGCTTCTGGGTTTCCAATGTCATTTCATCATAACCGACAACCTCATGATAATACTTTTTAGACTGGCTGCTCATTGCTTTAACCGTACCATGAATAGTGAATGATTCACCTGTAAATTCATTTTCGTTGATAATATAATCATTGGTAGCTCTCAGCAAGGCATCAGCTTGATCTACGAACTTAGCCGGTACTTCGATCCCCATGTATTCAGCCTGACCGACCGGAATGATATACTCCTTGGCAGTTACTTTACTTTTACCGCTGCTTCTTCGTTCAGTATAAGCGTATGAATCCATGATAAAGGTTATCTCAGCACTTACATATTTTCCCTCTAATTCATTCAGCGGCACACGGTTAATATCCGTGCCGCCTGATAAGACAGTTATTGCACTGGGGGCACCGATCCCCAACAGCACCAGTCCCACTACAAAACAAATCAAAAGCATAGGCAGCACTTTTTTCAGGCTGACTTTTTTTAACTCCTTAAGCATATTCATTATACGATCCCCTTTACTATTCCTTTATATGTTCATAATTCTAACATATATGTCTGACATGAACAATTCTAAATCATAAATCGGAATTAAAAGTACAAACAAATCCATCCCTAGCAAAAAGATTTGCCATCGCTGACAAATCTTCACTGACTATTCTGAAAATGCGACAATTCCAAAGCAGCCGGGACCGCCATGAGTTGAAACAACACCGCCGGTTTCCATCCACTTGATTGATTTAAAGCCATAATCAACCGCTGCCTTTTCAGCCTTTTCCTTTACTGCCGGATCAATTCCTTCCGACCACAGCAAAATGATTTCCTCTTTGCTGAGATTATATTGCTCGGCATATTTTCCCACAATTCTAGGTGCTATGAACAGCATCGATCCGCGCTTCTTCTGTGTGCTGATCAGCTTTCCTTCAAGAATCTCAATCATCGGTTTTAAGTTAAGCACCTTAGCGCCGAGGTAGGCCGCGTTGCTGACTCTGCCGCCGGCCTTAAGATAAACTAAGGTATCCGGGAAGAAGCACATATGAATTTTCTTTTTTAAACGTTCTACTTCCGCCAGCACTTCCGTTAATGAAGCCTCTGGATGATCGTTCAGATATTCAGCGGTACGCATAACGATCATTGCCTGTCCTACAGAAACATTTTCTGTATCAACACTTGTGACATATGGGCGATTTTCACCGGCAATCAGCGCATTCTGAAATGAACATGTCGTGACTGCTGAATAAGCCAGATGCAGGATGTGCTTCTCTGGATACCGTTCATGAAGCTCATCAAAAACCTTTTCAAAATCCATTGGATTGCATGCGCTTGTTTTTGGAAGCTCCCCTGTTGTTTCGTAATGATCAAAGATCTTTTGAATTGGAAAAGAGCCATCATCCAAAGTAGTTTCACCAAAGGATACATGCATCGGTACAATGACAATCCCATACTTTTCAGCTAGTTCCCTAGTAATATCGGAGCCTGATTCGGCGACTAATATATATTTGCTTTCCATTTTCTTCCTCCTTATTTTATACCTAAATATACCATTAATTAGCTGTCTATATCAAGCAATTCTATCCGATGCACCGCTTTTTTTATATCTGCTCTTATTCATGTCAGCAATTATCAGATAAAATTTTCAGCTCTGCCTATCAATTATATGCCAATTGAAAAGAAAAAAACCCTCATCAAGAGGGTTAAATTCAATTATTCAGCTGCAGCCGCAGATTGATAAACGCCATCGGCATCAATAACACAGCCGTCGACTTCAGTATTCACTGCCATTTTGCCGTCAATACCGACGTAATACCAGCGTCCGCCTGTTGACGCAATCCATGATTCAATCACTTTAATGCCGTCACGATAATAATACCAGCTGTCGTTTTCAAAGTGCCAGCCTTGTTTCTTTTCAGGCAGCTTCATCGCTTTTACCATCACAGCCTGACCTGGCATTGAAAGCATTTCAACTTCATACCAAACAATGAACTCATCATTTTGATGAATATCATCAAGACCTAGAATATTTTTTGTTTTATAAGCAAAGAATTCCGTGTCTTCCTTCATAAAAGTAGCAATCAGCGTCTGATCCGCACTCAGCACTCTGACAAATTCATCGTCTGTCTCAACAATCTCACCGGCCTTGATATAGCGAGGCACACGGTAATCTTTTCCTACATTCACAAACACAACGGACGCATTAGTGATCGGCGGCAGACTCTTAGTCATGATCGGTGATACATAAGCCGCAATCCGATCCAAACGTTTTAAGCTGGTCAATTCTACGGGATCACCGGTAAGAGCATCAATAATCACTGTATCTTCACCGATGTTTAAGATGCAGTCATTCCCTGCCTCGGTGCTGTTAATGATTTGAATCCGGTTAGTACCCACTGCTTCAACCTTACCCCATACAAAAACCTTCGTTTCAGGAGTCGGCAATTCATCCGCATTCTCTGCCTGTACCGGCATCGCTGTAAGCATAAAACTGAATGCTAAAACTAAACTAAAGATTTTTTTAATTATTTTCATAACCATCAATCCTCTCTTCCTGGTCTTATTATGACAGATACTGGAAGATTTATCTATATCTCATGAATAAGATGCTTAATTTCAAAGACAACTTGCAAAAAAAACAACTGAGTTTTACCCCAGCTGTCTTGTACATTAACTATTTAGCTTGTTCGACTGCAGCTTTTGCAGCTTTGATGAATGCTTCAGAAGTTACAGTTGAACCTGAAACTGCATCAACTTCAGCTGAACCAGCTTCCTTCATAGCTTCAGCTAATTTCGCAGCAGCATCTTTACCTAAACCTTCTGTTTCATCATCAGCAGTATAAGTAACATCTGTGATCTTACCGTCACCGTCAACAGTTACATTAACCGTTACATCGCCGCCGAAACCTTTTTCAGTAGCAGAGAAAGTTCCGCCCTTACTGCCTTCAGCATCACCGCCGTTACCGTTACTTGAACAGCCGAATAAAGCAACACTTAACATTAATACTGCAATTACACTCTTATTTAACTTTTTCATTTTTCTTTACCTCTTTTGACCCTTGCGTCAAGTCAATTATAAACAATTCATGACTTATTGTAAAGTTTGTTCAGATAAATTTCAGTTTAACTTTTGAATCTTCGCGCGGATTGCTAAAAGATTTTGATTAAATATCAGCTTATCGGAAGAATAGCCGATATAATCTTTACCAAATAAATCATAAATACTGCCGCTGATTTGGAATTCAGGCAGGTGTCCCAACATCCGCTCACCATCCGTTAACAGGGCGTACTGCACCGGTGTCGCAAAATTACCGGCCGGTGATGTATCACCGCCGCTGGCAGCCACGATGATAATGCCTAAATGACCGGCAAGCAGTTCTTTGACGGTTTTGTTGTTTGGACGCAGATCAAGATTCGGACAGCCGAGGGTCGGCACATCGTCATAATTGCCGTCTGCCGCGCCGCTGCATTCATACCCAAACTGAACTGCACATTGTTTATCGGTATAACAGCGAACGATCCTGCCTTGATCAATCATTGGCAGATCCTTTTCCTGAATCGTCCCCTCCGCATCGAAAAACGGTGCCATCAACTGATTATCTGCCGATGTCTGAAGCAACGAGAATTCAGGGCTAAATACTTGTTCACCCATTTTATCTTTAAACAATGAAGTCTGATAGCCCATGGCCTTACCGCTTAAATCCGAAATGATTTTCTGTGCCGGCAATCCCCAGTTTGTTAAGATAATGGCATCTTCCGGCAAGTCTGCAGTCGTGCGCATACCCGTTAACATCGCTTTTGTTTCTTTTCTTAATAACGCCATATCCCAGCTGCGGCTTGCGAATTCAATCGCCGATTCAAAAATATCTGCGGAATCAACATGCTTAAGCAGGATGCTTGCCGCCAGATATTGATCACTGTTGATCAGCTGAGTGCCGCTTTCGTTTGTTAATTCGATGGTTATGACAGTCCAATTCACCTTATTGGAGAAGATAAATTCCGGATAAAGCTGACGGCATTCGCTTAAATAAGCCTCAAGATCTTCAATCATCTGTTTTGGATTCATTTTCTCACTCGTCAGATCACGAATCTTTTTGATTCCCTTGGTCGGTTCAAAAGGATAAGGAATCTGCAGCTTTAAATTTTCTCTGGCCTGGCGATAACCCTCTTCATCGCTGCCTTCACCCAATATGCCGCTGACCCCCAGAAAATTATTTTCATAGATGCGGTAACCGGTTTTCTCTATATTTTTACAGCGTACGGATTCCAGCTGGCTCTGTACGATATTAAATGAATATTCCTCAGTTTTAATCTTATATTTTTCTTTCATAGTTCTGTACGGTCATCAATTTCTGATAACCCTGGCTCCTTTCTATTGAACATTAATTCCACTGACCCGCATATAAGGTCCGCCGAAGGCTACCGGCAGCGGCCATTGTTCCATCTTGCCGCAGCCGCCTAAAGCAAAGGAAAGCGCCTCAAAATGAGCAGAGAGTGCTTCGATATGATAGAGTGTTTCCATCACATTGCCGGTTATCACTGAAACCTGAACCGGCTCAGCAATCTTACCATCACGAATCATATAAGCTCTCCGCGGTGCAATGGTAAAGGTTGACATACCTGAACCATGATTAATGCATTCAATATAAACACCTTCCCTGATTGGTGCAAATACTTCCTCAATTGTTTCCTTGCCCGGTTTAATATAGGTGCCAGTCATACGGACAAGCGGTTCAAACTGAAAATTCATCGCCCGGGCGTTGCCGCTGACCTCCTCATTTAAGGCTGCTGCGGTTGCGGCGCTATGCAGACGGCCGCTCAGAATTCCATCGGTGATGATCTGTGTCGATTTCGCTTTTGTTCCTTCATCATCATAAGGTACATATCCATTGCCAAACCAATCTCCGCGGTCTTCAATCGATAAATCAGCACAGCCGACCTGACGGCCAAGCTCCCATTCCTTAAGCATTGTTTCATCACCAACCATAAAATCAGATTCACTCTTATGGCCAAAGCTTTCGTGCGCAAACACCCCTGTAACACTCGGTGCCATAACGACCGTATACATGCCTGGCTTAACTGGGACAGCATGCTTGATATATTCAATATCCTTTTCAATTTCACGCTTATACTCATCATCATGATTCAATAATTGATCAAAGGTTTGTCCCATGACATCATAAGAACCACCATGACTCTGACCATTTGCTTCTATCACATAACGCAGACACATCGCGTAAGACTGCGTATCAAAATGCAGCTCACTGCCTTTGCTTGAATAGAAGTCCTTAACAATGCGGCGATCCTGATAAATAGACTGCCACATTTTGATTTCCTCTGCATCGATCAGTGATGCACAATGTTTAACCAAAGCCATTTTTTCTTCATTCGCTACATTTAAGAACGCCTCGCCGTCAAAAACCATCAGCGTTTCCTTATTCACTTCCAGCTTCTTTACGACCGGCGTATCCATTACCTGTTCATTCGGCTCTGCCATCAAAGCAAGCTCATCGATCGCTTCCTGAAGCTTTTCAACCTCACTGCTCGCCTTATAATACCAGCGCCGGCCATCATAAATACGAATCAACGCACCTTTTTCACGCTTGCTTTTATTCGCTTTAAGCTGATCGTTTTCAATCATGACATTAGTAGTCATAACAGTTTCAATACGCACATCAGTATACAGATTCTTCGGATAATTAAACATTAAATTGTTCCTCCCATTCTTCTTTTAATACCGCCAGCATGAGATGATCTTCCCATTGATGATTGATATTAACATTTTTTCGGTTGGTGCCCTCAACGATGAAGCCATTTTTCTTAAGCACGTGAACCGAGCCTGCATTACGTTCCATGGCGCCTGCTTCTATGCGGTGCAGCTTCAGCTCTTCAAAGCCAAATTTCAGCACCAGCCGGACTGCGGCACTCATGATCCCACATCCATTATAGCGCTCATCCAGATAATAGCCAAGCATTCCTGAACACAGCGGGCCATAAATAATATTCGTGATGCTGATACAGCCATTCAGTTCATTATCAATGAAGATACCAAACATATAAGCATTGCCATGCTCTGCTTTGACACATAAATCAGCCAGCATTTTCACATGCTGTTCCAGCGTATAGTATGCCCTTTCCCGTGTTGCTGCTGTCTTTTCAAAAAAAACACGGTTCCGCAGATCCAAAGCCAGCATTCCTGCCGCATCCTTTTCATTCAGCAGCCGCAGTTGAAAGCGGCTATCTGTTTCAATTTCCATATCTCCTCCTATATTAGATATTTATCTAATAATTATTATATATCTATATTACAGCTTATGCAAGCGGTTTATTTCTTTCGGATTGTTGTCCTATAAAGCTGTGATTTATGATACTATATTCATATAGGACGCAAGTAGTAAATACTTGTAGAATGGGAGCAATCATGAAAAACAATCTTTATATTACAGGGCATAAAAATCCTGATACGGACTCCATATGCTCATCGATCGCATACGCTGATTTAAAACGTCAGCTGGGTATTGACGCAATCGCTTCAAGAAATGGCGATATCAATGCCGAAACAGCCTTTGTGCTGAAAAAGTTTAATGTTCCGCAGCCAATCTATATGAATACCGCAACCTGCTCACTGCGCGATATTGAAATTGATGAAGTTATACTTGTCAAGCCTTCTTATACGATCAAACAGGCATGGAACAGCATCGCAGGCACTAAAAATAAAAGCTTGTTTGTGGTCGATGAAGAAGAAAAGCTGATGGGTGTTGTAACCATGTCGAATCTATCAAATGTGCTGATGAAAGAATGTGTGGATATCCGCAAACTGATGGCTGAGACTAGTGTTCAAAACATAGTGGATACACTTGAAGGTACCTTGGTCAATGATTCTGAAAATTATAAAAGCAACGGACAGGTGCATATCCTTGTCAACAGTGAGTATCTGAATACCAATATCGATTTCACAACGTCAACCGTTGTATTGGGCAATGACATTGAATTGCAGCGCAGAGTGATTGAAGGCGGTGCAACATGCCTTGTTTTAGTTGAAGACAATGTGGTTCTGCCTGAGATTGCACAGCTTGCGAAAGAAAATGACTGCGCGCTGATTCAAACCTCATTAAGCACGATTTATGTAGCCCGGCTGATTTATCAATCCTCGCCAATTCATTTGATTATGACGAAGAATCCTGTCTCATTTAAAATCAGCGATATGGTAGACGAAGTCAGCAAGCGAATGTCAAAGAGTCGTTATCGTTCTTATCCGATCCTTGATGATGACCGGCATGTTCTGGGTGCGGTTTCGCGTTTCCATTTATTTAATTATCGTAAAAAGCAAATCGTATTGGTCGACCATAACGAAATGTCACAAAGTCTTGAAAACATTCACGACGCAGACATTGTGGAAATTATCGACCATCACCGCATTGGCGATATTGAAACTTTAAATCCGATTAATTTCCGTAATCAAACGTTAGGCAGTACATCGACAATCATAGCGATGATCTATAAAGAAAAAAACATCGTACCGACAAGAACAATGGCAGCCTTAATGTGCTGTGCCATCATTTCAGATACGATGAATTTCAACTCACCGACCACAACAGATGTCGATCGTCAGATCGGTGAAGAATTAGCGAGAATCGCCCGCCTTGATCTCGATGATCTGTCAAGGGAAATGTTTGAAGCGGTCGCAACCTTAAAGGGCAAAACTTTCTCAGAAATCTTATATAATGATTTTAAGGAATACAACATGGACGGACACAAGGTGGCAATCGGTCAGATTAACATCGTTGACAGCTTGGAGCTTGAGGTACTGCGCCGTGAGTTTGAGTCTTATATGGGCAAGATCAACAGTATCAATAACTATGACATTCTGCTGATGGTATTTACCAATGTTGACGGCAGCGGCAGTTACTTTGTATCCTTGGGCAAATTAGCATGGGTCGTTAAAGAAGCCTTCCGACAATATTATGGTGATCATGATTTTGTGAAATCAATTATTTCAAGAAAGAAACAAATCGTACCGCATCTTCAAGATGAGCTAAAATTAATATAAAAATATAGGAAGTCCGCGCGGACTTCCTATTTAATTAACATTTTAAATCACAGACTGCTGATTGTACCTTTTTGATATATTCAGCATAAATATCATAAAGCTCCTGATGCTCTTCTTCACTCATTCCCGCATAAGGATCACTTTGTGAATCAACCGTGCTTTCATGCATACCGATCACTTCACCGTCTTTAATAAAGAATACAGTCGGGAAATAGAGACGTTTAATTGTCTCATCATTTAAGCCATCATAAACAGGCAGAGAATCATACAGTTTATCATAGATTTTCTGATATTCAGGATCTTTAGCTTTTTCCTCATTCACGCTGCCATCTTCATTTAAGCTTAATGTATCACGGTACGGCTGGGCGTTAAAGTAATAGATTTTTTCTACATTCAGCGCTTTCGCAGCTTCTAAAAGTACAGGAACGGCATTACGGCACCATGGGCATTCCGGAAAGCCGAAATAAACAATACCGCTGTCGTCTAATACTTCCATTAATTCATCAATGGTTACATAGACGATAGGATTATCAGCATCGATCGACATAGAAAGATATTCCTTGTCATTATCATTTTTCTGATTGTTTAACGCTTCATATTCTTCTTTGAACTTTGCGCCATCTCCGCTTGCTTCAGGTTCTTTAGCTGTTGTACAGCCGGCCAGCAAGGTAAGGGCAAGAAATCCAGAAAGTAATTTTTTCATTTCGTCACCTCGCGCACATTATAACATGCTTTTTTTATTTCGTAAAATTCTTAGACAAGAAAATTATGGCAAATTGTTCTCATACTACGTCATAGTTAAACATAAAGGCAGTTATGATTTGACAAGGTGAAGTTAAAGCTCTAAAATTCATATATACACATGGAGCAGACGTATGATCAATCAGATTCTAAATAATGATGATAAACCAATAATAGCACGCATGATTCTTGAAGCACTGCCTGAATGGTTCGGTATTCCTGAAGCTGCTGAGGAATATATTGCCGAGAGTGCTGAACAGCTATTTTTTGCTGCTTTTATCAACGGCAAAGCGGTAGGCTTCCTATGTCTTAAAGAAACCGGCAGGGATACAGTTGAGCTGGCAGTAATGGGTGTCTTAAAAGACTATCACCATCAAGGCATCGGCCGTGCCTTGTTTACCGCCGCAAAAGAAATTGCACTCAAGAATGGTTACTCGTTCATGCAGGTAAAAACTGTGAAACAGGGCTGTTACAAGATTTATGATGATACGAATCGCTTTTATTTAAGCCTTGGCTTTAAAGAATTTGAAGTATTGCCAACTCTTTGGGATAAGCATAATCCGTGTCAAATCTATGTTATGGCTCTAAAATAATAATATAAGGTTTAAACTAACAGGCATGAGCTTCATCATGCCTGTAACTTTTTATAAAGTATGTCAAATCAATCATTAAAAGCTGTTTACCCGCAGACCTTTCGGAAATTTATTCTTTAGAATACGGCCGTCCCCCTTCGCAAATCCAATGCCTACTCCTTGATAGAGGATAGCGGTATAGCCTTTCAGCTCAGCGTTTATTATATCACCATGCAGATAAGTCTTGATTTCATCCGGCTTCAGTTCATAGCTTTGCTTAAAATAAGGCTGATTGACACTGGCCAAATAGAAGGCATGATGCGGTTCAAAACGGTTCTTGATGATTTCTCCGCATTCAATTCCCTGTCTTAAAATACGAATCTTATCCAGCTTAATAAAAGGTGCGAGGCGGCCATAAACTTTGCCTTGCTGTTCATAAAAATTCAAGGACGCGCAGCCTTGTTTATTCATGAAATCCTGTACGCTTTCATTCAGCTTAGATGCTTTTATTTCTTTAATCGGCGAAAGTTGCTGTTCACCATGCTTGATCATTTTCGCTATAAAATGACCTTCACCCTGATCCATCGGGAAAATTCTTCTGACATTATTTTCATCAATGCCAAAACCGCTTAATCCGGCGCGGCCAAATTTTACATTGCAGTCAACAAGCTCTATATCCTTATGAGCTGCCAAGAATTTTTGAATCACTAATTCATTTTCTTCAGGCGCGTAGGTACATGTCGAATACACGAGTACACCCTCCTGTTTCAAAGCCTGATAAGCGCTGTCAAGAATGTGCAGCTGACGGCTTTGACATGCCTTCACATGCTCGATTGACCAATCCTCCAATGCCTTCGCATTCTTTTTAAACATGCCCTCACCGCTGCATGGCGCATCAACTAAAACCTTATCGAACCAGCCTTTAACCTGTTCACATAAAGCGGCCGGCGAAGCATTGCTTACCATCATTTCACTGACCCCGCAGCGTTCCATATTGGAGAGCAGAATATTAGCACGGCTGTTTTCTATTTCATTGCTCAGTAAAAAACCGGTATTATTCAGCCTTGCGGCAATTTGGGTACTCTTGCCGCCCGGTGCTGCGCATAAATCAAGCACCCAATCATTTTCCTGGGGATCAAGGACGCTGACAGCACTGGCTGCTGACGGCTCCTGAAGATAAATCATGCCGCTTAAATGAGATGGATGGTTACCGACACCATTCAAAGATGAATCAATATAAAAGGACTCCTCGGCAAAAGGGGTTGGCTTCAAGTCAAAAAGCTGAAGATTTTGAAAAGCTTCAGCTGATATTTTTAATGTATTCACCCTAAGGCCGCGATATGCCGGCTGATCTAAAGTGTTTAGATATTGCTCATATTCATCCTTCAGCATTTCCTTCATACGATCTAAAAAATCCTGTTTCATCCTAAACCTCCCGCAGCCAATGTCCTTTTTTATAATAGATAAAAATGATTAGCGCACTTGAAAACCAAGTAACGACATAACCGGAAAATACCACATAAATATCTTGATATACCGGCATTAACGTTATGATCCAAGTCATCCGCATGATACACCAAGTCGCAATCATGATCACCATCGGTACCATAGTCTTACCAGCACCGCGCAAAGTACCGCTTAACGCATGGGAGACAGCCAAGAAGATATATCCCGGTGCAACGGAGCGAAGCATGTACGTACCATAATAAATAACATCCTCCTCGTTAGAGAATACTCTTAAGAAATTGGGTGCAAATAAGAGCAGAATGCCAGAAATAACAACAGCTGTACCGCAGCACATCAAAAGCCCGATCTTCGCGCCTTTATTGACTCGTTCATATTCATCAGCCCCCATATTCTGACCGATAAAGGTTGTCATCGCCATGGAAAAGCTCATGATCGGCAGAATCGCAAAGCCATCGATCTTCGTATACGAACCGCAGCCGGCCATTGCCGATGGCCCAAAACTGTTGATATTGCTTTGGACAATAACATTAGAAAAAGAGATTACCGCATTTTGTAAACCGCTTGGCAGACCGATTTTAATAATCTGTTTCAGACTGCTTGAATCAAAACGAATCTCTTTAAACACCAACCGATACGCCTCATCGGTTCTCGAAAGTACAATTAAGATCAAGATACCGCTTAGTGCCTGAGAAATCGTAGTAGCCCAAGCGACCCCCGCAACCCCCATCTGTAAAGCAATCACAAAAACTAAGTCTAAAACAATATTCGTTAATGCACTGGCAATTAAAAAATAGAGCGGTGTCTTAGAATCACCGATTGCTCTTAAAATACCACTGCCGATATTATAGATCACAACACCTAAAATACCTGCGAAATAGATTCTCAAATATAATTTTGAGCCATCCATAACCTCCGGCGGTGTACCAACCCATGTCAGAATCAAAGGTGTCATTAAAATACCGACAGCCGTTAAAATCAATCCGCCGACAAGTGCCAGTGCAATGGAGGTATGCACAGCCTTATGCAGACGTTCCTTATCCTGAGCGCCAAATGACTGAGAAATAATAACACTGGCTCCTACGGATAAACCCATAAAAAAGCTGACCAAAAGATTAATAATCGGGTTGCTTGAGCCTACAGCCGCCAGTGCATTGCTGCCAATCGTCTGCCCTACCACGATGGAATCAACGGTATTATATAATTGCTGGAACAAATTGCCCAGCAGCAAAGGGAGCGAAAACCACAGTATCTGTTTCCAGATAACGCCCTTTGTCATCAATCCCTTTTCATTTTTCATATTCCCTCCACTTATGAGAAACTAACTATTTCATCTTTCATCGGGCGGCAGCGTTCATAGCTTTCTTCAATCAAGAACGGCACATCAGCACCATATTCCTCATCAAAAATCACTTCAATTTGAGCTGTCAGCGTCAGCCAGTCACCGTCAACCATCTGTTCAGCATGATCACTCTTTACCATCAAGCCAATCAGCTGCATATCCTCTGCACAGCAAACCATGGCTAAACGGCCAATGACATAAATATCCTCATCATCCTCAGGCCGGCGCATTACCTTCCCTTTGAAGCGTATGATTTTACCTTTATACTTACCTGGATTCTCCAAAGCATCCATATACCACAAGCCATAATCATCATCCTCAAGATCAATGAAATCAGCCTTCACATCAAAAGGCAGTTCATCATCCTTCAGATCATTAATTGAGCCGTCACTCATTTCATAGATCAGCTGGGCTGATTTATTGATTGCCTTGATATTACTGCGCAGAAATGACTTTTTCATTTCCGGCTCACAGCGATTAAAAATCACAACCTCACTGGCAAAGATCTGATCATACATTAAAGAGCGCATATTACTCATATAGGAAGTAAAGGTCTGTGCGTCAATGGTAGTCAGGATTTGTACTAATAACCAATCCAGCGGCATATCCATTTCTAAGAATTGATTGACAGACCACAACCCGTTAAATTCAATCATAACCCGATCCGGTTCATAACGGCGGTCAAATTCTACTAACAAATCCGAACATAAATCCTGCTCATTTTCCACTGTGACTAAAGCAGTGCGTGTTTGTTTAAGCATTTTCTCTTCATATTCTTCAATTCCTTCCTCACAGCGGATCAATAAGGTTTTTTCACCATCGTTAAACCCTTCATCCAGTAAGGTATTGCTGATCAGCGCAGTTTTGCCGCTTTCTAAAAAGCCGGTAAACAGATATACAGGTACCGCCATGCTTATACCAGCCTAAAGAGCTGCTTAACCGCCTCTTTATCAATGTGCGTACCGATGACACACAGCTTGCCGATAACATCCTTACTGCCTTTGCGGATTTCTGCCTCATGAGGAACCAAATCAAAATAATACCAGTCCTCTTCACCGGCAACCATTCCCTTAGCCCGTAAGATCTTTTCATTTTCACATAACTCATCAAGAATTGCTTTAAGCTCTGCTTCCGTATATACATGAGCTGTTTCAATGCCCCAGCTTTCAAATACATCATCCGCGTGATGATGTCCATGTTCATGGTGATCATGGTGATCATGACCGCAGCTGCATTCATGGCCGTGATGATGTTCTTCATGTTCATGGTGATGCTCATGATCTTCATGATGATGCTCATGGTGATGATGCTCATGATCATGAATATGTCCGCATTGCGGACAAGCCGTTTCTGCGATTAATTCTTTAAGCATTTGATTACCATTTTCCATAACATTAAGAATCTGGGCACCGCTCAATTCATCCCATGGCGTGCTTACTAATGATGCTTCACTGTTTTCTTCTTGAATCAGCTTGATCACCTCATCTAATTTTTCATGACTCAGCTTCTGAGCACGGCTGATCAATATTGTTTTCGCATAATGCAGCTGATCATTATAAAACTCACCGAAATTCTTTTTATACATTTTAACCTTAGTTCCGTCTACTACCGTAACTACACCGTTAATTACTAAACGTTCATCCTTTACATTTTCCACAGCCTGCAAGACATCGGACAGCTTGCCGACACCTGATGGTTCAATTAAAATTCGATCAGGTTCAAACTGTTCCAGAACTTTCTTTAAAGCCTCTTCAAAATCACCTACTAAAGAACAGCAGATACATCCTGAATTCATTTCAGTGATTTCCACCCCTGCTTCCTTTAAAAAACCTCCATCAATGCCGATTTCACCAAACTCGTTTTCAATCAGCACACATTTTTCACCTTGCATTGCCTCTTTTAAAAGCTTGCGGATCACCGTTGTCTTACCGGCACCGAGAAATCCAGAAAACAAATCAACTTTAGTCATTTTCATCCTTCTTTCTACTCAATGAAATTAGTATAACAC
Organism: Clostridiales bacterium VE202-08; assembly: GCA_000508965.1. GTDB lineage: Bacteria > Bacillota_I > Bacilli_A > Erysipelotrichales > Erysipelotrichaceae > Dielma. The sequence goes on along the minus strand of BAHV02000008.1, from coordinate 147,114 downwards.
TGAACGATTGACTCATGCAAATGCTTCAATCGAAGGTTTGGGCATCAGCTGGCAATTTTTGAACCTTTCTCAAATAGCTCATGCAGTTTATGGCTTCAGCTTCATTATAATTAAAGCATAAAGCATTGCTTACTTCTTTCGCAATAGTATCACAAAGCTCACACATCTCAAATATTGCTGTCCAGATTGTTGTTTTTTCAGGTCGCGCATAAGTATCTAAAAACCGTTGATAAATATCGTCAGGCAGATATCTTTTCATATATTTGCCCGCTTTGCCTGCACTGAGTGAAAATTCATGATCGATGCCGATTTTCCAAATCAGCAAACGTTTCAGCATCGGCCGAATATTAAAATCAAGCATATCCATGACATATGGCAATTCATCACGCCATAATCCTTTGGCGGCATTATCTAAGCACCACCAGAATTCATTGCAAGTGCATAAGAATTCTCCTTCAGAGGGTTTTTGAATCCAGTATATTTCATCACTTAACTGTGCTGTTTGGGGAAACAATCCATCCTTATCAACCAATACGCGGTATAAATCCATTTGATTTTGGACACTTGCCATAAGCGAAACATGAAGATCCAGACGGTTCCCGTCAGCAAACTGTATCAGCCAGCCATAGCTTTGATCCACATCTGACGGGTAATAAACACTTTCTTCCGGCCGCTGCATGAACAATCGTTCGCCGAAGCGGTCGATCCATGCTTTATCTTCACGAAATGATTTTGTTTCATTGACTATATAGACCACATCATAATCCTGAAACATATCAGCGGGTACATTGGGATTCGTCCTAGACCCCTCAAGGTATGCGGCGCGTATCCGCGGATCTTCAATGGCGGTTTGCATGATCAGCGCCAGCATGTCCTGTTCATTGCGCATAAAACCCCTTCTTTCTTAAAGAATTATTATATCAAATATCAGCCGTATTTATATTCACATTCTTATAAAAAGAAGCATTCCTGAGAATACTTCCTTCACAATTATTCACTCTTATTTGCTTGGGATAAGCCATAATTGGTTTCACAATCCATCGCGCTGTCATAGAAATCTTTAACCGTTGTTCTAAGACTTAAATAACCGCCGCTGGCCGTGATACGGTTACTGATGATATTCAAATCAGCCAGCCGTTTACTGCTTGCTGTTTCAAAATCAACTCCCAGTTTCATGGTGATGCCCTCATCATCGCGCATCGCCTGCACATAAACGCCCGGAAACTGAAAAGGCGCCAGATAAGCCTGAAGTTCATCATCGCTCATATCAATTAATTGAGCGGTTTCGACCATGCCTAATATTTCATCACCTTTGGCAAATATTTCAAAGTCATCATATTTATTTGAACAAGTTGTCATTGTACTGTAAATATAGTAATAAAAGCCGCCATTCAGCAGATCAAAGAATTCACGGTTGGTATTCGTATCCATCACATTCTCACCATCTCGATTGCCGACATAAACAGTCATTTCCTTTTCGACAGGTTCAGCAGTTTCTATTGCCTTCAGCATCCAAACCGGCATATTTTTAAAACTGTCATCGTTGTTTGCCACCTCAGAAGCAATCGCTTCACTCATCGCAGTTAAGATATTGCCGGAAATATCTTTTGTTTGAATTTTAACACTGACTTCGCCCCAACGTTCTTTTCCCTCTACTGCCTTGGCTGTAAACGTGAAATCTTTTGTCAGTTCATGAACCCGTTTAAAAACTTCTTCCATACCATTGCCGTTACCCTCTGTCAATACACCGAAAAATGTATGAAGCTTATTATCTTCAGAAATGAATGGCTTGATTGCTTCATAATCACCATTTTGATAAGCCTGAAGGAAAGTATTCACCACTTCTTCATCAGATAATTCTTCTTTTTGGGGAACTAATGCACAGCCGCTGATGCTCAGACATAAAAACAGTGTCATCATCATCATAACAATTCTTTTCATTTTAATAATCATATTCTTCTCCTTTTCACAAGATAAAGCGTAACATGCTTCATCAATCCCTTTGATAATATTATAGCATGCTAATTTATATTGCACAGTCTGACAAGAGCCATTTTGAAGTCGAAATTAGACATAAGAACAGTTGCCGAAGTAACTATTGATACTATATTCCAAAAAATTAGGAATAGGCCATTGATGTTCTTATTTCACTTTTGCTGCATTTATTGTACTATATGATTAATGGTCAGCATAGTGGGCATAACATATGTCAAGTCCGGTTAATAACTTATAATGTCAGGCTTTTTAAGATATTTCTGCTGTATCTCCATTCCGATGTTTATGTTAATATGCTCAGCCTATGAGCCTCTAAAAAAATATTATCTGGCAACACCGGTTTTCGGTATATTAACAAATTTGATATTAATATACATTTTAATACCCAACAAATTTTGGATGAAGCTGCCAATATCCGAGAATAAATAGTTACTCACTATCAAAGGTCCACAATAAAAAGGAAGCATTAACATTGAAATTTAAACAATGAAAGTAATGCTTCCTTTTTGTTTATCATTTGCGTTTCTTCTGCATCGCCGCTGAGGCAATCGCCTCACTGAAAGTGGGATGCGGATGAATGACTGATGCCAACTGATCAACAGTAAGTCCTGCACTGATAGCTAATGTCAGCTCACTGATCATATCACTGGCCCGCTCGCAGAATAAATGAGCTCCTAAGAGCCTGCCGCTTTCTTCATCGACAATCAGCTTCACAAAACCGCTTTCCTGCTGTGACAAGACCGACTTGCCATTTGCGGACATCAGCGCTTTCATTGCAATGACCGAAATCCCGCGGCTCTTTGCCATCTCTAAGGTTAGTCCGACACTGGCAATTTCCGGGTTGGTATAGACACATGACGGCACCAAAGTCAGGTCAACTTTTGGTGTTTCATGCAGTATATGTTCAAGCACTTTTTTGCCCTGAGCCACTGCCGCATGAGCCAGCATCATTTCCTTGTTTACATCGCCAATCGCATAAACTGACGGCGCTGATGTCTGATAATACTCATTGACTGTCAGCCGGCCATTCTTAACCTCAAGATTGACATTGGTCCACAGTGAATCAACATTTGGCTGTCTGCCGACCGCGGCCAAAATAGCATCACATTCAATAGTGTGCTCACATTCTTTTTCAAAATAAGTGATTTTAAGCCCGGGTTCAATACCGGCCACCTTCGCTGCCGTATGAATATCAATGCCCCGTTTATTCATCAGCATCTTCAGTTTCAACGCGATTTCCTTATCCATGGCTGGCAGCAGCTGATCCTGCGCTTCAATTACACTGACCTTTGACCCCATCGCATGATAGACGGAGGCAAATTCCATGCCGATAACCCCGCCGCCAATAATTACTAAATGCCTGATCGGCTGATCATATTCAAGCAATTCATCGCTGGTCATGACATTTTTCAGTCTTGGAAGAAAGGAAGGCATCGATGGCCGTGAACCGGAAGCTAAAATAATATGCTCCGCCTCTAAAATTTCACCATTGACCGCTACCTGATGAGCGCCGACAATCTGCGCATTGCCATGAATCAGTTCAACTTTAGCTTTTTTCAGCTGCAGCTCAATGCCTGATCTGAGCTTTTCAATCACTTCATTTTTATAAGCCTGAAGCTGTTTCAAATCAAGCTGCGGACGATTGCCTGAAAGTCCCAGCTTTGCATATTCCTCTGTATTCAGAAATTCGGAAGCATGCAGCAAGGTTTTGGTCGGAATACAGCCTCGATTCAGGCATGTTCCCCCTAACTCCCGCTTTTCTATCAATTTAGTTTTTAAACCCTTCTCAGCAGCCAGAATCGCCGTTTCATAACCGCCCGGTCCAGCGCCGATGATAATCACATCATTCATATTAATCCCTCCAGAAAGAATCATGAATCAATTCCTTCACCTCATCCGCAACCGCGTGAATCGGCACCGCCGAGCACATATCCGCCTCTGTATAACGGCAGCCAAGCAACTGCTTTTTTAATGCCAGAATAAAATCCTGATCCATCGCATCTGAGTAACAGTTTAAGTTTTGTATCAAGCCTTTATCAACATGCAGCTGCAAATCAACAGAGCCCCAGCTAAAACGTCTTTTAAGCTGATGATCAAACTGAATGCTGCGCCCATACAGCCACTCCCAAGACGCGAATTGTAATTTTAATTCATCAAGCCGCTGCTGATCCAACTGCTTAGGTTCGATTAACGAATACTCACCATATACATCCGCATAGGCATCTACCAGTTTTTCTTTCAGCTGTTCAACCGTTAAAGACGGCTGAAGCTCACATAAATTCACGACTCTTGAGCGCACCGAAGCAACACCTTTTGACTGCAGTTTTTCTTCAGATACATTCAGATAGCGTGACAAATCATCCATATTAGCATTCACCAGCAAGGTTCCGTGATGGTAGCATTGCTGATGCTTTTTGTAATATGCATTGCCGCTGAATTTACGATTTTCTACTGTTAAATCATTGCGGCCATTTTTTTCACCATGAATTCCCAGCTTTGCCAATGCCTTTAAAATCACAGAAAGCTGTTTATCTACATCATACACCAACTCATGGACAAGAAAAGTAAAGTTTAAATTACCTAAATCCTGAAAGACTGCACCGCCGCCTGAATAACGCCGCGCAACATGTCCCTGTTCCTCATTCAGCTGCTCTACCTTCAGTTCCTGCCAAGCATTTTGATTTCTGCCGATAACCACTGTACGCTGATTCTGCCAAAGATAAAGGATACATTCATTCTTTTGAACACTTTCTAATAGTGCAGCCTCTAAGGCAAGATTGTAATATGGATCGTGGCTGTCACTGAAACAAAGCTTTACATTATTCATCTTTATCCCAAACATAACGCAGATGCGGTTCACGGGCTGCCTTCACTTCATCAAGCCGTCTGACCGGTGTCAGCAGCGGTGCCTGATGAACATTTTCCGGATTTGCCATCGCATCTGCCATGATTTTCTTAAATACTGCCACGGCGCGATCCAGCGTTTCCTGGGTTTCGGTTTCTGTCGGTTCAATCATCAATGCTTCATGAACAATCAGCGGAAAGTACATCGTAGGCGGATGAATGCCGTAATCCAGCAATGCCTTCGCAATATCCATCGCTGATACATTGCAGTCATGCTTTTCTTTATTTAAACTAATGACAAACTCATGCATACAAGTTTGATCATAAGCAAGATCATAAGTATCCTTAAGCTGATGCATCATATAATTGGCATTCAATACTGCATTTTGTGCTGTTTCACGGATTCCTTCACTGCCTAATGTCAGCAAATAGGCCCATGTTTTCACTACAACTAAGAAATTGCCATAAAAGGCTTTGATTGCCCCAACACTCTGTTTTGGCTGATGCCATTCATACCCCTCTTCAGTAAGACATGGCAATACCCCCGGCAGATAGTCCGCAAGAAATTGCTTGCATCCGCATGGTCCGCTGCCCGGTCCGCCGCCGCCATGAGGTGTTGAAAATGTCTTATGCAGATTCAGATGGATTACATCAAATCCCATATCGCCTGGCCGTGCAATACCCATGATCGCGTTCAGATTGGCGCCGTCATAATAATTCAAACCGCCGGCATCATGAATAATCTGCGTAATTTCAAGAATATGCTTATCAAATAAACCCACTGTATTCGGATTGGTCAGCATTAGTCCGGCAGTATCTTCGCCGACTGCCTGACGCAGTGCATCAAGATCTACACAGCCATCTTCTTTAGAAGCAATTGTGACAACCTTAAACCCTGCCATACTTGCACTCGCCGGATTGGTGCCGTGAGCTGAATCAGGAATAATAATTTTATTGCGTTTTAAGTCATTGCGTATTTCATGATATTTTTTAATCAGCAGCAAGCCGCAGAACTCACCATGTGCGCCGGCCGCCGGCTGAAAAGTCATCGCGTCCATACCGGTAATCGTACAAAGCGCTTCTTCCGTCTGCTTCATCAATTCAAGACAGCCCTGCACACTCTCAAGATCCTGTAGCGGATGAATTTCAGTAAAGCCGCCAAGACCTGCCAGGACATCATTAATTTTAGGATTGTACTTCATCGTACAGGAGCCGAGCGGATAGAAGCCGTCATTGACCCCGTGTGTCTGCTTAGCTAATTCTGTATAATGCCGGCTGATTTCATTTTCACACAAAACCGGCAGATGCAGCTTCTGTTTGCGTTTAAGTGATAATTCCGTCTTCTCAACATCACATATAGGAAGATAAGTGCTTTGTTTCTGCTGATTTTCATAATCAAAGAGTAAACGCATGATTCAGCACCTCCTTCACCGTCTCTGCACATTGATCCATTTCTTCCTTGGTATTCATTTCCGTAGCACACCAAAGCAGATCATATTCATTCAGCGGCAAACCGCCCAAAATACCTTTTTCCTCTAATGCCTTTAAAAGTATCGTACAACAAATGGGTGAACGCAGCACAAATTCATGACAGAATTCCTGCTGATAAACACGTTCAAGACCGCTGTTCACGAGCTGTTTCATCAGATAATGAGCTTTAGATATACACTGACTGGCAGCTTCCTGCATACCGGAAGCACCCATTGCCGCCATATAAACAGCCGCATTTAATGCGCAGTATGCTTGATTTGAACAGATATTACTGGATGCTTTTTCACGCCGAATATGCTGTTCACGAGCCTGCAGTGTTAATACATAAGCACGTTTACCCTCCACATCCACCGTTTCACCGACAATTCGTCCCGGCAGCCTGCGGCCCATGGCTTCAACCGTACTCATAAAACCAAGATACGGTCCGCCAAAGGCCAAAGACATGCCCAAAGGCTGCCCTTCACCAACGGCAATATCAGCGCCGCATTCTCTTGGTGTCGGCAAGATGGAAAGCATAATTGGATTACAGCTCATAATACTCTTAGCACCGGCCTGATGAGCGAGCGCTGCTATCTCTTCACAAGGCTCTAAATGGCCATAATAATTGGGCTGCTGAATCAAAACACAGGCACATTCTTCATCAAGCAAGTTTGACAATGCCGCTAAATCAGTAATACCATCACGTTCCGGAATTACCGCGACCTCACGGTCTTTGCCCCAGCAATAAGTTTTAACAGCCGCCAGTGTCTGTGGATGAACCGCTGCGGAAACAACTACTTTCTGACGTTTGCGCTCACAGCACATGCCCACTGCTTCAGCTGCCGCACTGGCACCATCATAAACAGAAGCATTGCTGACATCCATGCCGGTCAGTTCACAGATCATTGTCTGATACTCAAAGATTGACTGCAGAATCCCCTGACTGATTTCAGCCTGATAAGGCGTATAAGCAGTAATGAACTCCTCTTTGCTGATTACATTCTTAACAATTGCAGGAATATAATGACGATACGCACCGGCACCTCTAAAAATCGTTGGATAAACCGTATTTTTAGCAGCTAACGCACTGATCAAGCGCTGAACCTCTAATTCACTGAGACCTTCAGGCAGATCAAGGTGATCCAGCTTGACAGAATCAGGTATTACAGAAAATAATTCATCATAACTCGCCATGCCGATCGCTTCAAGCATGGCCTTTTGCTGCTGTGCTGTATTAGGTACATAATTACCCATAAAATGCCTACGCCTCCAACTCAGTTAGATATTCCTGATAAGCGGAAGCATCCAATAATGTTTCAGGCTTAATATCACCCTCTACTTTAACAAACCATGCGCCGTATGGATCTTCATTAATTTTCTGCGGCGCATCTAAAAGCTCCTCATTGATTTCTAAAATCTTACCGTTAATTGGTGCAAATACATCAGAAACTGCCTTTACTGATTCTACATCCGCAAACATTTCTCCGACAATTAAATCATCACCGACTTCCGGCAGATTCACAAAGACCAAATCGCCTAATTCATTTTGAGCATAATCACTTAATCCGATTAAAGCCGTACCATCCTCAAGCAATTGAATCCATTCATGTGATTTTGTGTAAAAATAATTTTCAATAACCTTCATTGTTAGTTCCTCCTTGGACTTGTTATTTTTTATAGAAAGGCAAACAGACAATTTCCGCTTCTACACGGCGTCCCCTTACCTCAACTTCCACTTTTGTACCAATTTCCTTATATTCCTTATCAATCAGCGCCATAGCGATCGCGGTATTTAAAGTCGGCGACATTGTTCCAGATGTTGTAAATCCAATCTTTTGATCTTCTTTATACACCGGCATGGCTTCCCGCACGATTCCACGGCCAATAACCTTTAAGCCAACCCGTGTCCGTTTAACATCCTGTGCCAGCAAAGCCTCTTTGCCGATAAAAGCTGCTTTATTTAATTTAACCGCGAATTTTAAATTGGTTTCTAACGGAGTAATTTCATCATTCATTTCATGACCATATAATGGCATCGCCGCTTCCAGCCGCAGTGTATCACGGGCTCCCAAGCCACATGGCAGCAAACCATCAGCTTGCCCTTCCTGCATCAGCAGCTCCCATAAAGCTGCCGCATCCTTATTAGCCAGATACATTTCAAATCCATCTTCACCCGTATATCCCGTCCGTGATATCAGCGCCTTCACCCCACCGATATCCACATGGACTTTAAAGCTATAATACTTATCCGGCAATTCTGTGCATAAACGGCTCAAAATGGCCTCCGCCTTTGGTCCCTGTAATGCCAGCTGAGCAATATCTCCTGATAAATCCTTGAATTCCACATTGCCCTGCTGATGGGTCTTCATCCATGCATAATCCTTATCCTTATTCGAAGCATTAACAACGATAAAATAAGCTTCATCATTCAGCTTATAAACAATTAAATCATCAACGACACCCCCCTGTTCATTACACATCGGTGAATATCGGCAGCTGCCAGCTGCCATTTCTGTGAAATCATTACTCAGCAGATAATTGATATTAAGCAAAGCATCTTTACCGCTGCAGACTATTTCTCCCATATGGGATACATCGAATAAACCGCATTGTTCTCTGACCGCTTTATGCTCTGCCAGAATGCCATGCTCATACTGCACCGGCATCAAATAACCGGCAAAAGGAACCATCTTTCCTTTAATGCTTAAATGTGTTTCATATAACGGAGTTTTTAATTCCATAGCTCGCCTTTCCGCTCCAACAAAAAAAGACACATAGAAAAACTATGCATCTCTGTCTTTTTACCTGAAAGATTTCCTTCCTTAGAAGTTGCTTCGTCGGTGTTTGTATCTTTCCAGAGTTTCGTCTGGATATGGTCCTTTTGCCTGAGAGTTTATTTGCAACTGCCCCTTCGGCGCCCTACGGTCTCTCCCATATCCTTCATCCGATATGTTGGTTAGCTTCTTTTCTAGTATAATCTTACCATGATGAAGATATGCGGTCAACCAAAATTGAAAGCGTTTTCTTAGCGTTTGCAGCGTTCGTGATACATACTCAAAAATACAAAAATCAACACAGCCAAACTTAAGTAGCAATCCTTTAAATCAAAGGTGAAAAATAAAGGAATCTGGATAAAATCAAGACTGCCGCCCCAAAATAATTTATCAATTAATGAACAAATACTGCCAGCCATCAAAAGTACAAATACGATCGTAGCCCACGGCTCATATTTATTAAATGTCTGTTTATAATGATAAAAACTTACCAGTACAATTATGATGACAATGATATTAAGGATATTAGCGACCCATGGATTGCTGAGAAAAGTGAAATAATTGCCACCCCATGATAAATTCACATTGATAATCGGGCGAAAACGCAGCAAGTTGTTGATGATGGTAAACGTAGAGTTAAACCAGTAGCGGTCAATAAACAGTTTAATGCATTGATCAATCAGTACCAGCAGACTGATTGATAAACCATAACGACAAACCTTTCGCATTTAACTCCCCCTTTTATTATGTATTAATTATTTTAACATAAATGGCGATAAAAGGAAATCTATGGTGGCTGATGAGTGTGATGCATTATCATGAAGCAAGATGTATTATTTCAATGTTATCATTTGCCAATGCTTTATGAAGTTTTCAAGAACTACGTTTATTTTTGTATGCCTGTTCACATCAATTATTTTTGATATGTTATTGACAAAGCTTTCAATATCAGCTATTATTATCATATCAAAATTATTTGATTTGAGGAGTGATAAAATGACTGATTATTCAAGTGATGCCAAAATATTTAAAGCACTCTGTGATGAAAAACGGCTGGCTGTTATAAATCATTTAAAAAGCGGTGAAAAGTGCGCATGTGTTTTAATTCAGGCCATGAATATTGGACAATCGGCTTTATCCTATCATATGAAAATACTTTGTGACTCTGGCATTGTAACCAGCAGACAAGACGGCAAATGGACTCATTACAGTCTTAGTCAGGCTGGCAGCGAGTATGCCGCAAAACGTCTTATAGAGCTGACAATGCCTGAGCCAAAAAATTATTTAAAATGCAGTGAATAGAGGTCATCTTCGGATGGCTTTTATAAAACTGATATATATCAAAATAATTTGATATGAAAGGAGGAAATGATTATTTTGAAAACAATCGAAGCTATCTGGCTGTTTCTTCAAGACCAGATATTAGGCATGAAATGGTTAAACACCTTGATTGGTGACGGTTTATCAGCAATGGGATTGGATATAAACAGTCAATTAGGCAGCAGTGTGCAGTTCTTTATCTATGATGTGATTAAGATTACCGTCTTACTATGCCTGTTAATTTTCTTTATCTCAATTATTCAGAGTTATTTTCCACCGGAAAGAAGTAAGAAAATACTCGGTAAATTTCACGGCATTAAGGCAAATATCCTATCTGCCCTGCTGGGTACCGTTACACCATTTTGTTCATGTTCATCAATTCCCTTGTTTATTGGCTTTACAAGTGCAGGACTGCCTTTAGGCGTTACCTTTTCATTTCTTATATCTTCTCCAATGGTTGATCTAGGAAGTCTTGTCTTACTGATGAGCATTTTTGGCGCAAAAATTGCGATTGCCTATGTCCTTATCGGCTTAGTCATTGCGGTCGGCGGCGGCACCCTGATTGAAAAGATGCACATGGAAACATATGTCGAGGATTTTGTATACCATGCTAGTAATGTAGACATCAGTTCACCGACACTTACCAAAAAGGAGCGGGTGCAATATGCCAAAGAACAGGTTGCAGAAACATTTAAAAAGGTATTTCCTTATATATTAGTAGGTGTAGGTATCGGCGCTATTATCCATAACTGGATACCAGAGAGCTGGATCGAAACCATCTTGGGAAGCAATAACCCCTTGGGTGTTGTGTTAGCTGCACTGGTGGGTATTCCGATGTATGCCGATATTTTCGGAACGATACCGGTGGCGGAGGCATTGCTTGCCAAAGGCGCGCAGTTAGGTACAATTTTGGCATTTATGATGGCAGTGACAACTTTAAGCATACCGTCAATGATTATGCTGAAGAAAGCCGTAAAGCCTAAACTATTGATTTTATTTATAGTGATTTGCACGTTAGGCATTATAGCTGTCGGTTATTTATTTAATCTGTTTCATGGGTTCTTAATTTTATAAATCGGAGGTAGTTAAAATGAAACTATTTAAAAAGAAAGAAGAAAAAACTTGTTGTGCCTGTAATGGTGATGCTATTGCGGAAGCGGAAAAGCTGAAAACTGATAAGGGTATTAAAATCTTAGGCTCCGGCTGCGCGAAATGCCAAGCATTAGAGAATGCTGTCCGTGCTGCTGTTGAGGAATTATCTTTAGATTCTTCAATTCAGCATGTCAGTGATTTTGCTCAGATTGCAAGTTATGGGGTTATGTCTACACCGGCGCTTGTCATCGACGGTAAAGTTGTATCCTATGGCAAGGTATTATCAATAGCTGAAGTAAAATCGCTGCTTACCCTGACAGCAGCAGAATAAGGTCATGAAAGAGCGTTTGCCAAGCGTAGCCTTTATTTGTGTTCATAATTCATGCCGGAGTCAAATTGCTGAAGCATTAGGCAAACATCTGGCTGCCGATGTTTTTAAAAGCTATTCTGCCGGTACCGAAACCAAACCGCATATTAATCAGAACGCAGTGCGTTTAATGAAAGAAATATATCAGATCGATATGGAAATGACACAATATTCAAAGCTGATTGATGAGCTGCCTGCCATTGATATTGTTATTACCATGGGATGCAATGTCAAATGTCCTATGCTGCCCTGCATCTACCGTGAAGATTGGGGATTAGCTGATCCGACGGGCAAAGAGGATAAGGATTTTATTGAAATTATCAATGCTATCCATCAAAAGATTGAACAATTAGCCGCAAGAATAAAAACAACGATTAAAGATTGATTGACGATATTTAATGAGTAATAATAGTTAGAGCATGTATTTATCATTTTGATTCTATCAACATTTGTTTATAAGGGGGTATTATTTCAAACAGTGCAGAAGCCTAAACACTAGCAGTTCCCCTACAAAAAAGTATACCAACGGAATGAAGGAATGTGGGTGGCAAGATAGCTGCATTAAAATAAATAAAACTCAGGGATTTTATCGCTTTCCTGAGTTTTATTTTCATTCTCCTACCTTTTTCATTACAATACACACATAGACAATGTCAAAACGTTTTTTATTTCACCTGTAGATGCTGGTTAACTTTTGCATAATGCAAGTATTTCCTTAATCATAACCTCACCCAAACTGAAATCTCCTTCCTGCATACAGTAACAGAAATAGTTGGCGATAATCATTTTTAATACGATCCAAGCCAGTTCATCAGCAGGTATATCCTTACGAATGCTGCCGTCTTTTTGACCTGCGTCAACCACCTTTTTCAGCACCCGATAGTTAATGCTGTTTTTATCCGGCATCGTATCCGCGCGGTGATAGAGATAAATTCTGAAAATCTCCCGCAGCCATTCAACATCATTGCCGTTCAGCAATTCATTCTGCATATCAAGATAGACCTCAAGGTTAGCCAGTCCAGTTTCACGATTCAGCCTCGGTGCAATTTCTTCGCGGGTATGCAGAGAGCTTTTCATTGACTGCTGGACAATGATATCATCCTTGGAATTGAAATGTTTATAATAAGAACCAATCGAAATATCCGCCTTCTGACAAATCTCTCTGATCGTGATGGAATCATAATTCTTTTCTTTTACTAATTCAGTAATTGCTTGATGAATTTTTCGGTAAGTTTCTTTTTTCTGTTCGTTTCGGATACCCATAATATCACTCCTAACCTTAGAAGTAAAAGCTGCCGATGCCGACAGCTTTTCTTTAGCAGATTTATTATACCTTATTTTTAACTATTTTGCAGCATTGATACCCGCAATCCGTCCAAAACGCACAGCTGATCCGATAGCCATACCGCAGCAAGGATATTCAGTACCGAATAATCCGGTAAAGGCAACCTCACCTGCCGCATACAGACCCTTGATTGGCGTATTGTTCGTATCAAGTACCTGAGCTTCCAGATCAGTTACCAGACCGCCGTAAGTGACCGTTACAGCCGGTTTCATTTCAATCGCATAAAGTGTACCTTCAAGAGCGATCATTTTATCTGCTGGTTTGCCGAAATCTTCATCATTGCCAGCCGCGCACAATTCATTGTAACGAGCTACCGCTGATGCGAAAGCTGTTGGATCAACACCCATCAGTGCCGCTAATTCTTCTGCAGATTCAGCCTTTAATGTAGAATCCAAAGTCATAGCGTATTGTACTGTCGGCGCTGGATCATTCGCACTTGCGATGTACCAGCCGATCTTGCTGTCAGAGTTGACTAATGCTTCAGCTACGTGATATTGATAAGTAAATTCATCAACAACACGTTCACCCTTATCATTTACAATTAAACCGGATTCTTCATTGATGCCGACACCGCTTGTAAAGCTTGTAAATACGATTTGTGTGCTTGGCGCATTGAAAATCTGTGCACCTACTGCTTCACTCATAGTAAGACCATCACCGACATTGCCTCTAGGAACCGAAGTCACATAGTCTTCAGCCGATGGATAACGAGAAATCATTTCTTTATTCTGTGCATAACCGCCGGTTGCGATAATTACTGACTTCGCATTAACCGTTACCTTAGATCCGTCAGGCTTAACACCGACAACACCGACAACATCACCATTTTCATTTGTTAATAATTCATTTGCAGATACATTATATTTAATTTCAGCAGTGGTAGCCTGAACTGCCTTCGCTAACGGTACAGTAATCAAACCGCCGTTGCCGTTAGTCATACCCGCTTTTTCAAGCGTATTGTGTACACGCCAAGGAGTAATTGATGAATGAATCGGTTCCACATCCTTAACAACGACGCCATTATCAATCAGCCAATTGAAATCACCCAGCGCATTATCCGTAAATTCATGAAGCTTTTCATCATCGATCAGATCACCGCCGACACCCTTCAGATAATCATATAATGCTTCTGGTGTATCACCTTCAAAACCGGCAGCTTCTTGGAATTCAGTACCTGCCGCCAGTAATTTACCGCCGCTGAGTGTAGTCGCACCGCCTGGGATTCCTTGTTTTTCAAGAATGATAACTTTCGCACCGGCATTGGATGCTTCTAAAGCCGCACTCATACCCGCTGCACCGGCACCTACGATAACCACATCAGCATCCAATGTTTCATCTTTTGCCGTAGCCTTTTCAACTTCCGCTGCCTTTAATGCATCAACATCACCGCCGGCCTGTTTTACCGCATCGCCAACAGCGCTCAAAATTGCATTACTCGTAATGGTCGCACCTGTGATTGCGTCAATATTTAAAGATTGTGTTTCAATAATCTTGCCTGGCAAGGTTTCATAAGGTGTCATGTCTAATCCATAACCAACACCGTATGTATCATTGGTTGTCGTAATTTCAATCTTTGTAATTGCGGAATCGCTGAAGGTTACATCAACATTCATGTCACCCTTCATACCTCTGGATGTACCTGTAAAAGTACCTGCCGTATAACCTGCTTTCACTTCTTCCGGCTTCTCTGCCGGTGTTGAACAAGCGCCTAAACTTAAGGCCATCAATGCCGAGATACCAACTAATATACCTTTCTTCATATGTCCCTCCTGAATTTAAGTGAACACGTTCACTGTAATATTATTATAGCAGTTGTTAATAAAAAAACAAGACCTTTTGTGATAGTTTTGGCAATTTTTATACATTTGTTAACAAACTTGCGTTAACCTTCAAATAATCAGCCGTTATTTTGTATTTTGTCTCTAATCAGCATTAACTCAGGCGGTATTCAGGTGTTGTCGACAGCCTTCGCACCATCCCTTGACAATCTATGATATGAATATTAGAATGAAAACAATCAACTATGTTTATCAAGCACAACAGCTGGGAGAAACCACTATGAACATCTTAGAACAGTGCCAGATTTGGCATGAAAACGATGAATTTAATAAAATCATTGAAGCCATTGAAGCCTTGCCTTTAAATGAACGCACACCGGAATTAGACAGTGAATTAGCCAGAGCCTACAATAATTTAGCAGCCACTGATGACCGCTCACTTTTTAAGAAAGCGATTGCGCTGCTGAAACCGCATGAAGAATATTTCAAAGACGATCACTTTTGGAATTTTCGCATGGGTTATGCCTATTATTACTTAGATCAGGAATATAATGCACTGCCTTATTTTGAACAGGCTCTGACAGCCCGCCCGAATGATGAGGATACACTGGCCTTTATCCGAAGCTGCCGCAAATGTCTGACGATGCCCCGCTTCCACAAAAATTTCAATCAGCGCACCGCTGAATGCTGGCAGGCATTTATTGAAGGTGAGGCTGAACTGCGCAGCCTGATGGATGTGCCTAATCGAGATGAAGTAAGTGAACAATTAATGGAAAAATGTCACGCTATTCTCTCAATAGCTTTTGAGGATATCGCATTTGAACTAGGTTTTAATGGAAAGCAATATGAATTAATTCTTTCACCGGAAGGAAATTTCAGTACCTTATTCAAGCTAGTCTACTTTAAGCATCAGGCACCGTCATTGCCGCAATGGAATATATGGGTAGGCCGGCAGGCTTCCAACGGTTTTGCCCTGCGTTATGAAGACATTCAGATCAGTGCCGACAATGTACAGGTTTGGTTTGATGTGACAGATAAAGGAAGAATTAATCTGACATTATCTTGTGAAGCCTTAGTAAAACTGCTTACCGAGGATGAAGGGCGAGCCTGGTGGTTTTTATCCGTACTCACCGATCAGACGCTGGGTGAAATTAATGCCATGATGCTGATTGATGAGTTTGAAGTAATCGGCAAGCCAAAAGCAGAGGCGGCTCATCCGCTTACCAAGCTGCCTGATTTGCTGATTGAAAAAGGCTTTGATTTACAGTACAGTGCTGAAGCCTATTTAGAAAGAAGCTATATCGGTTATCAGCTTGATCCGGATAATGACATAAAGGCGGATTGGCGCATGGATGTCTATGTTGGATCTACCTGCTGTCCGAATTTGATCAATGAATATCTGAATCATGAACATCAGACGATGGATGCTTTTCATAAGGATGGTGCGGTACCCGGCTTCTTCTGTTACTCACTGGATGCCTTTAATGATGCGCCAAAGAATGCCGTACTTGATTTCAGAGATATGATAGAAGCCGCAATTTTAAAAAGCGCCGGTGAACATGCGGTTACCTTTACAGGCGGGGCAACCGGCATATACTGCGGTTATCTTGATTTTATCGCCTGGGATCTGCCCGCTGTTCTTGATGCCGCTCAAGCAGAATTTGAAGCCAGTCCAATTTCATGGGCAAACTTCCACGTTTTCCGCAGAGATGCCCAAACGATTTCCTTGGTTGATAAAGAAAAGGCGGACGAAGCTTCAGCGCCAACCAACAGCAAACTTCTGAGTTAACGATTTTCATACTAAAACAAAAGGTTGATTTTAAGAGTGTATCTCCTAAAACCAACCTTTTTGCTTATTTTAATTCAGGCCAGTAAGCCTTGTTCGCTTCGATCATTTCATCAAGCACTTCTTTAGCTACTTCAATTGACGGCACTGTTTTATTCAGTGCAAACGCCTGAAGCACTTTAGTATAAGAACCTTCGATCGCACCTTCCACAAGCAGATGCTCACAAGCGTTCTGCTGTTCAATCATACCTTTGTAGAAAGTGGAAATTGGTTCAATGCCAATCAGCTCAGGACCGTTCTTAGTGATCCATGCCGGTAATTCAATCATTGTATCATCCGGCAGGTTTGGCACCTTACCATTATTTGGTTCAATGATGATGAATTTCTTCTTCTCATCACCTAAGAGTGCTACGGCTAAATCAGCGATGAAGTTTCCATGCGCGCCGGCATAGAATACCTTCTTATCAATTTCACCGGTTGCCAGATAACGGTCAACACCCTCAAATAACGCCTTTTCACGAGTTTCCATTACCTCGTTAGCGCGTGTGTGATTCGGATCTGAATGTTCAACATTCTCCTTCGGGAATAAATAGTAAGTCAAATAAGTATTAGGAATATATTCCGGACATAATTCCATTAAACGGGCTGCATTTGTCCATACCTTGATCCAAGACTGATTGGCATGACGGTCCCCAGTTGCTTCATGCTTCTTAAGTGCCTCTATATGCTCCTTAGGCAGCAGGATGCCATGTTCCTTCGCATAAGCGCGAATTTCTGCCGCTACATCACGGCCTTCGTATTCCATGCGGGTAAACCAGCCAAAGTGATTTAAACCAAAATAATCAACATCAATGTTTGTGTAATCCTTAATGCCAACACATTTACCGATCATTTCAATAATCGCGATCGGCATATCACAGATATTGATAATCCGTGCATTGGGTCTCAGCTTCTGGCAAGCGATTGCCACGATAGCTGCCGGGTTGGAATAGTTTAAAATCCAATGATCCTTTGCCGCATATTTTTCTACATCATCAATCATTTCAATCATTGGGAAAATAGTACGCAGACCATAAGCCATACCGCCGCAGCCGCATGTTTCCTGCCCTACAACACCATGACGCAAAGAAATCTTTTCATCCTGTTCACGCATTGCATATTTGCCGACACGCATTTGCGCAAAAATAAATTTCGCATCTGTATAAGCTTCCTTTTTGTCTGTGGTTACAGTTAATTTGATTGGTGATTTCATATCCTTTAAAATCCAATCAACAACAACACCCACCTTGCTTTGACGTTCTCCGTCAATATCATATAAACGAACTTCTGTAACACCTAATTCTTTTTGTCTTAATGCAATTGAAGTAACGATCCCCGGCGTAAATGTACTGCCGCCGCCTACAATAGTAATAATCATTTTAATTTCCACCTTTCTTTTTTATAATGACGCAAGCTTTTCATCAACAGCTTTGCGAATCTGCGGTACTTCCAAACCATAGATAATCTGTACATTATTGCCGCGTTTCACAATACCGCTGTTTTTTGTTTCATTAATTTTTATTTCATTAACCAATGCCATATCCGCCACATCAACACGCAGACGTGTGAAGCAGTTTTCTACACTCTTGATATTCGCTTTGCCGCCTAACCCTTCAATAATCGCCATGATCTGTGTTTCAGCCATCGCATTGCCGGCAGTTGATGTAGAAGTTTGTTCATTATTCTCCAGCACCTTTTCCTCACGGCCTGGTGTATGCAGCTTAAATTTCTTAATCAGGAATACAAAGACTAAGAAATAGACAACAATTTCTGCTGCGGCAATGAGATAGAATACCGGCCAGTTTGTTCTTTCTATACCGGCAGCCAGATTCATGACAAAGCTATTGATCAAGCCAGTACTCATCGCGTGAACGTTAAATACCTTCAGCAAGGCAAGGAATGTACCGGCAATCACTGAATGCACAAGGAACAAGAGCGGTGCCGTAAAGGCAAACATGAAGTCGATCGGTTCTGTAATACCGGCCAGTGAAGCTGTCATTACTAATGGAATCAATATATTTTTAATATTCTTTTTATTCTCCGGATAAGCGGTAAAGTAGAAGGCTGCGCAGATGCCGATGTATCCGAATGTCTTCGCAAGACCCGTACCCATGTAATAGATTGAATCAGAGAATGGCACACCCATCTGCAATTCAGTCATAACGATCGGATAAGCACCAACTACCGTTGTTTCACCTAATGCCAGTGTACCGCCAAGATCACCAAACTGGAATGGTGCGTAGACTAAATGATGAAGACCGGTTGGAATCAGCAGACGTTCAAGCATACCATATAAGAATAAACCGAATTCACCTGAATTAGCGATGACCTGTGCCAAGGCTGTGATCACGCTTTGTACAAATGGCCAAACATAAGTACAGCCAAAACCAAACAGAATTGAAACACCGACCATGCAGGCAAAACTGAAACGTGTTCCTGAATACATCGCCCAATAGCCTTTAAAGCGAGCCTCACATGTCTTATTAAAAACATAGCCAGTCAGGCAGCCAAGAATGATACCGCTGAATACACCCATATCGGTAACCTGCAGTCCCAATACCGTTGATTGTCCGGTACCGTAAAGGCCAAGCATCGCACTTGGTTCAGCCAACAAGCCATTTGTTGACAATGTTACATTATTGGCTGTCAGGAACATGATATATGCAAGCAGACCAACCATCGCCGCCTGATGCTTTTCCTTCTTAGCCAATGCAGCTCCAATACCTACGGCAAAGATTAAGCCGAGGTTATTGATAATTGCCATGATACATTGATATAGTAAATTACCCGCTAACTGAATCGGCGCTGCCTTTAAGAATCCCAGCATTTCGGTAATTGTAGTGTTTGTCAGCAATACGCCGATAACCAGAATCATACCCGCTACTGAGATATAGCTGAGCGGCTGAACCATTGCTTTGGAGAATTTCTCCATTACTCCCATAATTTTATCTTTCATCCTTTTTCTCCTCTTTTAAATATTGTTATAAATAAAATAAAGACCTATAAAATCCCCTTTCATAAAGGTTCATCTTATAGGTCTTGCCTGCTTATCAGTAACAATCCTTCTATTTTACTACTTTTAGCAAATGAATCATCAGATACACCTGCTCCTGTCTTGATAATGTATAATTAAATGTCTGTTCGATATAAGCAGTGACATTAATAATACAGTTTTTTAATCGGTCATCTTTTTTTATCAGCAGATCATACATATCCTCAACCTCATTCAGCTCACTGCTTTCTCCCTGAAAGATACGCTGAGCCAAAAACTTTAAATGAGTCATCAATCGAGCCGCATCCAGCTGATCCGGATCAAGCTTAATGTTGAATTCCTGACGGATCACATCAAGCACACCTTTGGTAAACAGCAGGATACTTGTTGTTTTATCGGTTGTACTCTGCATTGTCGCGTTAACGATATGCATTGTAATATAACCCGCTTCATCTTCATCAAGGCGGATACCGGTAATCTGTTCGATGATATCCAATGACCAAAGTGCAAGCTTATATTCATTTCGATACATTGTTCTGATTTCACTGACCATCAGATTGGGAAGCTGTACTCCCTCCTGCTGACGCTGAACAGCGAAGTAGATATGATCAGTCAGCGCGATCACGATCTGATTGCTGAGATTCACATGCAGCTGCTTCTTAACCTCTTCCATAATCATTTCAGCAATTTGGAAATACTCAATCGGTGTCTGATCGAATAATTCATTAAACTTACTCATATGTTCATCAAGGATATAATACATCCGTTCAATCTTTTCCGCATCAATCGTATCACCGGGTTTCTTTTGAAAACCAATGCCGGCGCCTTGAGCGATCGCATCTTTATTATCGTCGGTTTTAGTGGCCACTATGTTGTTATTGAATACACGAAGTACTTTCATACAAATCTCCCTCCGATAAATAAAAAAACCAAACAAAAAAGTAGTATTACTTCATGTTCGGTCTTGCCTGCTTAACAGTAACAATCCTTGATTACGGTTTGATTATAGCCAATCCAATCTCGTTTGTCAACGCTTTCAGGAAAAATATTTATTTTTTTGATTTTAAGATTTTAGGGGTTGACAAACACGTTTGAAAAATTTAAGATAGTGACAACAATGTTACTGTTAAATCAGGCATGAGTTCTATTTTTTTGATAGCGCTCATGCCTTTTTTAACCCTAGGAGGAAAATATGTTCAACTTTTTAAAAAAAGAAAAGAATACGGTTAAGACATTAACAGCGCCGGTAGATGGCAAGGTCATTGATTTAAGTGAGGTTGATGATCCAGTCTTTGCTCAGAAGATGATGGGTGAAGGCATTGCGATTATTCCAGAAGACAATATCATTGCGGCACCGGCGGATGGGACGATTGTATTAATACCGGAAACAAGACACGCATTTGGAATGAAGCTGGCGGACGGCTTGGAATTGCTTGTGCATATCGGTTTGGATACAGTGAATCTGGGTGGCGAAGGCTTTAGTGCCCTTGTGGATGTAAATACACAAGTGAAAGCAGGTGATCCAATCATTAAGGTTGATACTGATTTTGTCAAATCAAAGGGTATCTCATTAACAACGCCGATGATTATCATGAATCACAATGATTATGAATTGACGGCTTTTCATACAGGCGGCCAAGCCAAGGCGGGAGAAACAGTCCTGATTGAATATACAAGTAAATAAAGCCTAGGCCTCATGAATGTGAGGCTTTTATTAATTAAGAATCAGCAGAATGTTCCAATTCAAGGTAATGCTTACAGCTTTAACGCAAAAGGTGAAATGATTGAATAGCCAAAAAGAAGGTTTCAGCCATATAACAGGTTGAAACCTTTTTGTTTATATTACTTACAATGCCTTTTTCACCTCATCCAAGGTTGGAATTGAATTACCCGCACCATGTCTGCCAATAACGATTGAGCTGGCAGTTGATGCCATGTTCAGACATTCCTTTACTGACTTACGGCTCATGATGCCATAGATAAAGTAACCGGTAAACGTATCGCCCGCGCCCACAGTATCCACGACCTCTGTTTTAATCGCCGGTTCATAGACATATTGATTTTTATCGGCATAGACGGCCCCGCGTTCTCCCAATGTCAGAATCACCTTGATTGCTGGGTATCTCTCCAAAATCAGCCGCGGTATCTCCTTTTCATTATCAGAACCGCTCAGCTGTCTGCCTTCTACCTCATTGATAAACAAATAATCGATCTTATCCATCGGCAACGTTTCAATCACTTGATTATACGGTGAAGGATTAAACACAATGATCAAACCAGCTGCCTTAGCTTTTTCAATAATCAAATTAAGATTGTTGATTTCATTTTGGATAACCAGAATATCTCCCTTTTCAAAATGCGGCAGCACTGAATCAATATATGCTTCACTGATATGCTCATTGCAGTTGCCGCTGACGATGATTGCGTTATTCCCTGCCTTATCCACCTGTATAATCGCCTGACCGCTGTCTTCTTCGACATGGTTCAGCAGTGATATATCAACATTACCGCTTTTCAGCGTATCGGCTAATACCTGTCCGTTTTTCCCAAGATTGCTGGCGATATAGACTGGCAGTCCGGTTTTGGCAAATGCCATTGCCTGATTCAGTCCTTTGCCGCCTGCCGAGATTTCGCAGCCGGAGGCGCAGATTGTCTCGTTAGGCTGTACAATATGCTCCAGCTTATAAATAGTATCAATGTTTAATGATCCAAATACAAGTACTTTCATGATTCTTACTCTCCTACGTTCTATAACTTGATTATACCCTATATTCGATGAAAAAGCTCAAATGATTTATTTAAAATTGATTTTGCCAGATTAAGAGTACCGGTGCCTCTTTTTCCTGATTGATGAATGCCGAAGTATAAAAGCCAATGGCATCAACGCGTGTTTGATGCAGGCAGTTATCAGCTCCCTTATGCTCGCCATACCAATAATAACGGTCTTTGAACTTTGTGACCATGCCTTCCTAATCAGATTGTCGTCCTGATTAGCCAAAGCGTTCCATTTTGCATATAAGACTCTCCTGCTTTTTTAATATTTTATCCTATGTGACAGCCGCCGCAAAGAAAAACAGTCCTTGTGCTGACCCGCAAAGAACTGTCTTTTAGTTTATTTCATATCAAAGATATAATGCTTCTTAATTTTCTTTTCAACACACCAAATGCAGTCCATATTCGGCTGGAAAGTAACCAAATCGCCGGCTGCGAAGTGATAGCGGATGCCATCTTGAGTCTGTGCATAAGCTTCCCCTTCAATGACCAGACATGTTTCTTCACGCTCATCATAGCTGGCTTCCCATGTTTCCGGCTCGTGTTCCCATGTCGGCTGTGCCAGCAGCAATGCCTTTTGTTCCTCAGTGGGTTTTCTAACAAATACAGGTTTCATATAGTTTCCTTTCTTCCCTTATAAATTCGGATAATGCTTCGCCTTAACATCCTGCCACGAAACTTCCTTATCATCAGGAACCGGCTGAAAATATGCCTTTAAGCCTGCTTTGGCCATTTCATTCATCATTCGCGCATCCTCATCGTCAAAGGAAATCGGTCCCATGACGATCTTGCGGCCAAAACCGCCGCCGATGCCGCCGACCTGCAGCTCAGGATATTGAAAGCCTGCCATATAAGCGCGGTACGCATTGGGAACATCTTTAAAGAGAATGAATATCGGTTCAATCTCCCCCAGCTGATTCGCCTGCCAGCGTCTGCCGGCTTCTTCACAGGATATCGTTTCTAGTTCAACACCTACCGGACATGCCATTGAGAATAGCTGCGAGAGAAATGGATCTTTCGCAGACTGATCATCAATAATATATACTTTTTTACTCTTTGTACGGTACAGCCATTGTGTGCATACCTGCCCGTGAATTAATCGGCTGTCGATTCTAACTAATCCGATCTTTGCCATAATAATGCCTCCTTTTTAGTCGGTGAATTTAAGCCAGTTCTTCCCTACCGAACCAGTTACTTTCATATAGTCCATCACTCTTTCCTTATAACCAGCCCACATAATATCACCTGCCATGCGCGCGCCGATATTTTCTTCTGGATAACGGCCGTCCTCCATCAGCAGCTGTAAGCCATAATTATAAGCATCAGTTCCCATATTTACTTTTTGAGTGCCAATCTGACAGCATTTTGCGATATTATCAAAACCAGAGAACGAGCCGCCATGGAATACTAATGGTACATCCACCAGCTCTTTAATTTTCGCGAGCCGCTCAAAGTCAATTTCCGGTCCCTTATTCGTATATTCACCATGAGCTTCACCGATTGATACCGCTAAGCAGTCACAGCCGGAGGCTTCCACAAAGGCCTTTGCTTTTTCAGGATCGGTCAAAAATTCTTCTCGTTTTTCTTCATAATCGCAGCCATCTGCGATCTGTCCGAATTCTGCCTCAACCGTAATCCCCAATGGTTCACAGATTCGCTTAAAATAAGCGACCTCTTTCGCATTCTCCTCAAACGGCAGTGCCGAACGATCCACCATGATACCGGTAAAACCGCCGTAGATAGCTTTTACGCATGCCTCAAATGTATCACCATGATCAAGATTCAAGGCTACCGGGATACGAACCTCATTTGCTAACTGGGTAACGATTCGGCCAAATGAAACCAGATCCTTGTGATTGCCCGGCAGCACATCGATAATTACCGGTGAATCCAGTTCTACCGCGGCTTCAAGGCAGGCTCTGACTGAATCCTCATTAAATACATTTGGGGCTAGAACCCCATAACCGCCTTCTTTGGCTTTCTTCATAATCTCAAGCATTGATACTAACATTTTGATTTCCTCCTAATTGCTGTTTAGCTTTTTTAATCGTTCAAATGGTTCCCGCTGCGCTCTGACACAGTTATTCAAAAATAGCAGCAGATCTTTAATGGCAGCCGATGAATCCTTGTCAAAAAATAAATCATGACGGCTGTCGGCATAATATTTATAGAAAATATTCTGAGCTGAAGATGCTTTTAATTTGATCAGCATCGAATCAATATTCTTCGTATAATTGGAAATAGGATCAAGCATACCCGCCATGATAAACAAAGGCAGGTACTTAGGAATAGCAGCCGTCCATGTTTCAAGATCAATCAGCATCTGCTGATTCAGCAGTTCAGTATAAGACTGTACTGTATACTCAAAATTACAGGCACTGTCGTTATTGATTTTCTGTAATTCCTGATATTTGCCGCTGCGGCAGGCATGGGGATTCCTCTCACCGGCTAGATAAATTTGCTTATTTTCTTCAAGCAGCGCTTTTAATTCTGATGCGTAACCGTCCTTGCCTTTTTCCTTCATTGCTTTCCGGCATGCCATGGCTGATCTGCGCGGGTGAGCGGGAAAACCTTCATCACTGCATAAAATCAGCGCATTGACATCTTTGTATTTTATCATGTAATTCCTAGCCAGTACACAGCCAAAGCCGATGCCCAGCATTCCATGCAGAATCGGTTCTACGGCATGGGTAACCGTTTGGCTGCCTTTTTTATCCGACTGATTGACCGCAATCGTTGCCGGTATTTTTTTGAAATCATTGAGTACATAGAGAAAGAGTTGGTGAATATCTTCAATAAGCTGCCATGAATGATTCACCTCAATGACACCCAATGACGATGCTGTTTTCCCATGACCGAGCAAATCGCAGCCAAACGAGAGATAACCATCATTGGCTAGCTGTTTCATTAGATCACAGTAACGAGAAATATGGTCATAGCGATCATGAATAATCTGTATATAACCGCGGATCGCGGAATTTGGATAGCAGACAAGACCATAAACCGTATCCGTCTGATTAGCGCTTGGATAGCGATATTCTTTAAACATGATCTTGCCTCCTTATGAATCAGCGGTTTGCTTTTGGCCGCTTGGCCCTGTGTTCTTTAATATCATGAATCAACAGAAGTGCGAAGAACAGCAGCAAACTGCCAAGCATTAAGCCATTCTCCGTAAATACGTTCTGATTAGGCGAAGATGAGCTGACGCTCTGTCCCAGCGTTGTGGTTAAACCTTGGGTCATGAACCAGTAGATTGCTAGTGTCAAGCCTGCCAGCTTCATAAGCCAGATTATTTGTTTCTTTCTGATCATTGCTGTTCACTGGCTATTGTTTTCAACAGCCCCTCAACATAGAGCTTGGCAACGACTGTACCCGGATCAATGATGCCGACGCTGTCCGCTTTTCGAAAAGCCAGACGGCCATGCTTCGCTTCCATCTTAGCCGCATCATCAACTCCCTGACAAGCCGCTTGGTATCCGGCAGTCAGAAAATCGATAGGTGACGATGTTAAGTTCGCTTCGATACCCCTAGCTGCCGGATAGATCGCATCGAGGAAGGTTTTTTCACCTTCTTCAGCTTTACCAGTCTGTTTGACTCCGGCCGCCATCTCACGAACCAAAAGCAGCAGCTCCTCATTAGCTAAAGCTGTTTTGCCCTTAAGCTTTTTACCTATATTCATAAATCCTGATGATAATAAGGTACCCATCGAGGAAGAAGCCGCATTATTGAAGCATTTGCCTGCCTGATAAAACAGCTTGCCTAAATCAGTCTCTATACTGTCATGAACAAATTGATTGGCAGCCCTGAAACCATCACCCATTACAATCCCCAAATCACCGTCACCGCCGACCGAATCAAGCTCGGTCAGCGTTTCAATATTGGCCTGAAAAATCAGATCCCATTGTGTAAACAGCTTTTCAATAAATGTTTTATCCAGCATAAGCTCACCGCCCAAATTGTTTAAACAGCGGTGTATCCGCTTCCGCATCAAGCAGCGGCTTCAGCTCATCATCCAGTTTAAACAGTGTGATGGACATACCGGCCATTTCCAATGATGTGGCATATTCACCGACATATGTTTTATAAACTGATATCCCTGCCTGCGTTAATAATTCATTTACCTTGCGGTTAATCAGATATTGTTCTTCTAAAGGTGTAGCGCCCAAGCCGTTGATCAAAACTGCGGCCTCATCCTCAGCTTTCAGTTTTAAATCATCGATCAGTGCCGGCAGAATTTCCTCAACGATGGCATCCGCGCTCAGCAAAGGTCCGCGGCGAAGACCGGCTTCACCATGGATACCCATGCCAATTTCCATCTCATCATCACCAATGGCAAAGCTTGGATGACCGATCCGCGGTACCGTACAGGGGGTCAGTGCCGCTCCCATTGTCGATACCCGCTCACTGGCTTTTTTAGCCAGCCGTTCTACCTCATCCAACGGCAGCAGCTGATCGGCTGCCGCTCCGGCGATTTTGTAGACAAAGAAGATACCGGCTACACCGCGGCGCACATTCTTTTCACCCGCTGCCGCTCTAGGCCCGGAAGCGGCATCTTCACCGGCAATGATTGATCGAACCTCAATGTCGGCTTCCATGTCAGCCATTTCCGCAGCCATTGTGAAATTAAAAATATCACCGTTATAATTACCATAAATATAAAGCACACCGCTGCCTTGATTGATCGCCTTCGTCACATTCAGCATTTCATCAGCACTTGGTGATTGAAAGACACCGCCGATAGCACAGCCGTCAAGCATGCCTTTTCCCACATAACCGAGAAACAACGGCAGATGGCCGCTGCCGCCGCCGGTAGCTAATGCAACCTTACCCGGCTTTTTATGAACCGCGCATAAACAGCGCAGATTGCCATCGACCGGTTTTACATAATCAGGATGCGCCGCATAATAACCCGCCAGCATTTCCGGTATGAAATCCTCAGCCTTATTCATAAACTTTTTCATCGTTTACACCTCCTTAACAAATTTTTATGCCAAAATACCTAAACCGCCTAATACGATAGATAGTCCCAGCAGGATCAGCGTGGCCTTTAAGATATTGCCGCCTTTTTGCAGATATTTATAAATACCAAATACCGCGCATAATGAAAGCAGTCCCGGCGCGATGCCGTCAATCAATGTTTCCTGAAGACTTAAGAATTCACCGCCATAAGGAACATTCAAGCCTAATGCGACACTGACATTCTCCGCAGCCATGACCCCCATCACAAATAAACCAATAATACTGAAGAAAGTCACAATCTTTTGAACGGCACGGTTCTGCAAGATGCTGGCAGCTGATTTAGTACCCAGCTTATAGCCCAGATTAAACATGAACTTGCCTTCTGAAGTTAAGATAATATAAAGCAGCAGATCATAGACGATTGGCGCCCAGATATATCCCTTTTGCGCAAAGCCCATAAAGAAGGCTGCCATCAGCGGTTTAATCGTAGCGTAATTCAGCGTATCACCGATACCGGCGAAAGGCCCCATCATACCGGTTTTTACTGAGTTAATTAATTCACCGCTGATTACCTGTGTTTCATCATCACCCTCACGCAAAGCACGGGCTCTTTCTTCTTCCATTGATACAACTACGCCCGGAATAATACCGCCGATCATATTCTCGGTAATAAAGAACTGCATGTGACGTTTTAAACCATCAATCTGCATGTCCTTATCATTCGGATATAATTCCTCAAGTGCCGGTGCCATCGTTAAGCACATACCCAATGCCTGAAGACGTTCGACATTATCCACATGACAGATATGCATCCGCCAGTTAAACCATACCTTATTTAATGTTTTCTTACTTAACAGCCGTTCACCCTGTGCTTCAGTGTTATTTAGACTCATTAAATCCGCAAATACATTGCCTGAATCATTGGCATCTTTCGTGAATGTCATATACAGCCATGCCAAGAAAATACCTAACAGACAGCCCGGAATTGAACTTAATCCTGAATATTGTGCGAAGAAGAAACCGGCAATAAAGAAAGTAATCAAATTACCCTTGCCGATAACCATAATCGTCATCGCAAAGCCCAGCGCCGGCATCATGCCGCCGGCAACCGTAAACATATTTTCTGCCCAGGCCGGCAAACCATTTAATAAAATACCTAAGCTGACCGTTCCATATTTCAAAATCAAAGTCATTGGAATCAAGAAGATAACAGCTCTGATTAATGGTCCATAAATTAATGATGTACGCTGTAAACCGCTGATATCGCCTTGTTCGGCACATTTATCCGCATGGTGAACCGTCCACAGCATCGCAACACGTTTTACTGTATGAAGCTGAGCACAGATCAAAGCGGCAGCCGATGAGATAACCAGACCTTCTTCTAGACTGATACCCTGTGTAATAACCATGGAGGTCGTCACAACCCCCGCCGCGACCTTGTCGACCGGCAATGCCCCGCCTACTGCCGTTAATGCCAGATATAATGGCTGAATCGTACCGCCGACGATAACGCCTGTCGTAATGTCCCCCAAGATGAGACCCGTCAGCATTGATACGAACATCAGATCACAGAAACAGTACGTAAACGGTACAAATATTTCCCCTGCGTCGAGCCAATACAATGCCGCAATCAGTATTGCTTGAACTAGTGTCATTTTATTCCTCTCCTTTCATAACACCTATTCTATAAGAACTTCATTTGACTAACTAAACTAGCAGTTAGGAATATATACCTCCTGTATCCCGTTTTTCCCGATTTCCGCTGCTTTCTTGCTTAGTTCTTCCAACGAAGCGTTCTCCATGGTAAGCAATAACTCTAAAACCATCCCTAAATTCAAACCTGTCACAACCCGATAATGCGCTTCTCTGAAGGCCAGAATACTTGAATTGCATGGACTTGCGCCGTACATATCCGCCAGAATCAGATAATCGCCGTCAGGATCTTCTGCCAATACCGCTTTGGCCTCCTCGACAAACTCCGCCATTGACTTCTCCGCGCTCATGCACAATGTCACAAGTCTTTCTGCGGCACTGTGTCCGGCAATCATTGCGATTGTCTGCTTATAGCTTTCGGCGAGCGTCCCATGCGTTGCCAGTATTAAATGTGTCATTTGTTATTCCCCTTTCTGTTTTTTTGAACCAAAATGGTTCCAACCATTACTGATGAAGTAAAGGTAACCAAAATCATTGCCAGTGAAAGCAGAAGCATTAATGTGCGGTTCCAGTCAGTGATCAGACAGAAATCATCAATGCTGATCTGCATCTCAAATAAATTCCAAATGAACAAAGAGCCGATAATGATTGCGCCAATGATTCTCTTCACCAATACCGATGCCTCATTGTTGCTGAGCTTGCACATCATTGATTCCTTTGCCGGCAGCTCAAAGCGATTCGTCATCGGCAGTTCCGGCAGGAAACGCTGATGATAATAAAACTGCAGCAGCACAAAGCAGATAAGCCCAATGCTGACAGACAATGGATAATTAGGCAAATAATAATAAATCAGGAAACCAACGGTAATCGGAATAATGAAACGGCAGCGAACCAGCTGGAATTTAAGCTGATTATTTTTATCCAATGTGTAAGCCAGATTTTTACGCTTATCATAGATATAAACCTTACCAGCATTGTCCTTATAGAGATTACGTCCTATATTGGTTAAACGGCTTTGCATTTTTTGTTTCATGAGCTTATTTTAAGCACCCATCTGTAAGCGCTTTACTTCCTCCTGCCTTAGTAATATCATTTCAAAACTATTAAAGCAATACTTCTCCTATAAATCGATAGTTCAAAACATATTTATCCTATTTCAAGCAGTTTTATCCTTTTGTTTGTTTTGTTTCAAAATTATTAACAGAACATTAATATGGTTAATATTAACACCATTACTTATAAATGATCACCGGCGTTCAGCCTGATGCAGCCAATCAAAACATAAAAAAAGAATGTACATTCGCTGTACATCCGCTCTTTATCTTATCTACTCACTGCCAACTTCAATCACCGTAGTATTGATCTTGCCTTTAAGTTGATCAGGCACCTTATCCGTAACCAGTAAATCAAAATCGGAAAATTGCGCATACTGAAATCTAGCCGGCCTTGTAAATTTACTGGAATCCATTATCAAAATATTACGCTTGCTGCGCTTCATCACCGCCATGTTAGTAAACACCGCATCCTCAGTTTGGGTTCCCGGCCCATCAAGTCCCTCACTGCCATCTAAGCCGAAAACAGCTACATCAATGGAGAATTTACTGATCATATCCGTTACAAAATGGCCCTGGGTTCGTTTACCGGTTTTTGAATAGAAACCGCCCAGCATGATGATTTCATGCTTGCTTTCAGCGGCGATGCTGACCATATCGAAACAGTTTGTGATCAGCAGCAGATTTTTCTTCAGGCAGATCAGCCTTCCCAATGGCAATGCGGTGGAGCTTGGATCAATAAAGACAACATTGTCATTATCAATGTAATTGATCACTTTAGAACAGATCAATCGCTTAATATCCATTTTCTCCTGAGTTCTGATATTCAGCGGAATATCCACATTAGAATTTCTAAGCACGGCTCCGCCATGGGTTCGAAACAGAAAACCTTTATTCTCCAAAAAGCTGAAATCTTTACGAATCGTTTCCGGTGTCACATCCAATGCTCTGGCAATTTCATTCACACTTGCCCGCTCATAAGCCAGCAAATATTTTCTGATTTCCTCATGTCTGCGTTCTGTACTTTTTTCCATAGACTGCCTCTTTTCATTTTAAAAGAAAATTTAATAATCTGCAACAAATTCATCATTGCGATCAAACACACCTTGATTTTTAATCAGGATTGGCAAGACTGGCTGTCCTTGATCATTAATTGTATAGTGTGTGGTTGTGACACTGCAGCCTTGCTCCTTTACTATCATTTTATTTTTAATTTGATTGAATGTCTACCTAAAGATCGTTGGTACTGACAATATTTTTAAATAATTGATGTTTTGAATTTTCATAAACAAAAGAAGCCAAATCATTATGACTTAGCTTCTTAATTTATTAAGAATGTTGACAATATATAATCAGCTTTTAATAGATGTCCTATGCCTTATAGTTTAATTTCGTCTGGATCTTCATCATCGTTGAATGCATTTCAAAACGCTCAAAATCCTTCTTCAAAAGATTCAGATAAATCATATCAAAGACTGCCAGCAAGGAAGAACGGATCAGATTAGTTCTCAGAAAAGTTCGATTGCCGTACTCAACCAATTTGAAATTAATATCGGAGAGTGCCTTAATTGTATTTTCAGATACTTTAGTAATTGATATTACCTTCATGCCCCGCTTTTTAGCCAGCTTCGCAAAGTTTACCATATCCCGGGTCTCACCGGATTCTGACAATACGATAATGACATCCTGATCATTACACTGATTCAATGCTGAATAGATCATAGTTGTATGGTCATGATGATAGGCATCCAAACCAATATAACTCAGCCGGTGCGCAAAGTAATCGGCAAAACAATTATTGCGGACAGAAAAGCCGGCTATGATAATCTTCCGTGCATTGTATAGAAAATCCACCGCCAGATCGACATCATCGCTCTTATTCATATCAAATGTCATGTCAAGAATCAGATTATATTGTTCCCGCAGCTTTTCCATTGTTTCAACTGTACTTTCCTGATCATCAATTTCCAGATCCACATAGGCATCCGGATTATCCATGCTGATATCGGCAATCATCTTTTTATAATTGCCATAGCCTAGCTTTTGTGAAAAACGAATGACGGTTGACTGTCCGACACCTACCGCATCAGCCAACTCCTGTGAAGTCAGATTTCTGATTTCTTCCCTATGTTCCTGAATGTAGTTTGAAAGCTTCTCCTCCGAGAAGGTCAGACCGTCAAAAACCATTTTTAATTTGTTTGTATACGAGGACATCGCAATTGCCTCCATTCCCTATAAATCAAGCTTTTATCAAGGTTAGTGTAGCATAATAAGCAAAGCATTGTAAACTAAATGATTTCATCATCACTTTCATCAAAGCATAAATGTGTCTCCGTCATGCCGCTTTTAGCCTCATCGATCAACTGGTCCAATTCACTCTGTGACAAAATGCCTTGATGCAGCAAAATACCGATCACCAGTCCCATATTCATGCCATTCACTAAATGTACATTCTCACGCAGACTCAGACGACTCACCGCATTGGACACACTGCCGCCTAATAGATCAGCCAAAATGATAAACTGTGTTTCAGGTTCTCCATCAATCTTAGCTTCAATAGCCGCGGCAATCGTTTCAGGCATTTCACCCGGCTGCAAGCCATAACAGCTTAAATCCTTTGTTTCACCGAGTATCATACTCACTGAATTCATCATACCCGCTGACAGATTGCCATGTGAAATTAAAATTACTTTTTTCTTATCCATAATAACTCCTATTCATCTAAGGGATTCTTACCCAATATTTCATAATATGCATTGAGGATCAATTGATAAATAATTGAATCATATTCTGCCTCTAAATGCAGTGAGCAGCATGACTGAATCACCTGTTCAATGCCCTCATTTTCAATTCGCCTGCGTAACTCAACACTCTGTGAATCATGTTCATTATAATAGAAAAATCCATAAGCGAGACATTTAGTTATATAATAAGGAACAATACCATGCTTGATGCAGCAGAAGGCAGGCCCTAAGAAGCGGTCATTGCGGCCGAATTTACGAATAGGTTCACGTGCGATGCGGTGCAGGCTGTCCTGAAATTCTTCATTTCTGAAAATCGTGACCGTTTTCTTTGCTTCTTCATCACTGCGCGGCGGTAAATGGTACTCGGCAGCTACACCGTTATATCCCTCTACCGCGGCATAATAGGCATAAAGTGATGCCTTGGGATGATGAGCCGCTTCATTGGTATATTCAATGCCGTCTTTTAAGGCTACAAAGGCCATTGAGCATTGTACCAAGTTGCCAGTCCAAATCTTATAGACCATCGCCAGATCGAGATCCTTTTCTAATCGGAAGAAAGTGGGCAGTTCTGCTTTTTCATGCAGCAGAGGCAGATCCTCTACACGCAGTACCGGCTTATTATCACCGATGATCCGATATTGATCTTCTGTTTTATGAGCCGTGTCCGGCAGCAGATTCTTGCGGTTTACAATAGACATAATCAAACACATGGATGCCTCATAAACTGGAATTAATTCAGTATCTAATGCCTTGCGGATCAGCGTGTCAAAGGTGTGATACAAACCGACATAATTGGCGCCCAGCGTAACCAGCACCTTCTTATTCAGTTTTAAATCCGCAAGCCTTGCCACGGCTGCCGCCAGATCCTTGGCAACTTGTTCAAAAGCATCAGGCTTTAATGCGGTCGCAACATAATCAGCGTTAATTATCGCATTAATATATTCATCATAATCGTTGACCGTATCCAGCACCTTAAAATTTTCGATTCGCCGTTCCTGATTTTCATTGGTTGACAGGTCAGTCATCTGCACCGTGTAATAGTTCTGTTTCCGCAAACCTTCAACTAACTGTGTGTCATTATCCGCAAAAATCAGCTGCCAGCCATCTCGGTCAAACAATTCACCAAGCATCCCACGGCCGCTGCGGCCAGCCCCAATAATCAGCACGCTTCCTTTTTTATCCATAGTCATCCTCTTTTCTGTTAGGGTAACAGGCATTTAGGGAGCGCTTAAATGCCTGATGATTCAAAAATATGTTTTGGATTTTCAATAAAAATCTGATGAAGCTCCGCTTCCGTAAGCCCCTCTTCACGCAAGAGAGGAATCACCTCTCTGATTAAATAGCTTAAAGAGTCCGGCGCATAATTAACGTATGATTTATGATCATAATCCGCAAAGCGTGCCGAATTGAAACAAATGACGGCATCATGGGAGAGAATGAGCCGCTCAGACCAGCCATACTGACAGATTGTTTTGATCACCTTTAAATTATGCGCTAACTGATGAGCGTTAAAATTCATCTGATCGACAGCGATATAGGCGCCGCGCTGCATTACATTAAGCGCATAATCAAGCGGATCACCCTTGCGGAAATGACCGATGACTACTTTACTTAAATCGGCGCCCTGTTCTTCAAACAAATCCAGCTGAAATAAACCCTGCCGCGTATTGGCCGGCCGGCAGTGAGTAATGATGGGAGCACCGGTAAGCCGCTGCGCTCTGCCGGCAGCCCGCAAGACCTTTACCGTGTTCGCGGTAAAACCTAGTTCCGTAGTTCCGCATTTAATAACACCGCACTTGATGTCAGTGCCCTGACATCCCTCACTCAATTCACGCACAAACAGCTTTACTAAAAGGTCTTCAGGTATATCTCTAAGCCAAACATCTTCACAGCCCAGCACTCCAGTTGCCGCAATAATCTGCATGCCGGTGCGTTTAGCGATAGCCTGCATCAGTAAAACATCACGGCCATAATTGATCGGTGTAACATCAACCAGCGTTTTCACGCCATGCGCCTTGGCATCAGCGATTACTTCCTCAATCATCTGCGCAGCCTGCTTATGATCAAAAAACTTTGGATCAGCAATTCTCAGATTCCAATCACTCAGCAATAAATGCTCATGCATCAAAGTAAAGCCCAACTCCTTTGGCGCAAGTGATCCCAATACGGTATTAATTTGTTCCATATTATTCCTCAATATAAGAAATACTCATACATTCCATTTCACCGTTTAATACAAAAGGTCCAAAATGAGCAGGAATAAATAGGGTTTCACCCTTGCGGATGACGGTATCATGTATCATTCCCTGTCCTTTCACACAGAGGATAAAGAGAAACTGATCCGATTCATAGGTTCCTTCACCGTTGACGGTAAAGCCTTTGGCAGTATATTCATTGGGCTTGGAATAATAATGATGAATGATCATACCCGGTAGTTTTTCATCAATGATATCGTGCGGTTTTAAATCTGTTTCCGGCATATTCAAGCATTCAAAAGCTTGTTTCAGATGCAAGGGTCTTTTGGGATCATTGCGTTCATAATCATACATGCGGTATGTAATATCTGAATTGGTTGAGAATACCACGCTCATCGTTTCAGAACCGCCGCCGCTGTGAATTACCCCAGCCGGTGTATTTAAAAACTGATTTGGTTTCACTTCTACACGCTGAAGCAAAGTATCAAAATCCCGCTTTTCAAACAGTTCTTTAAATTCCTCAATTGTTTTAGCGGTATGTCCCATACGTTTATAAACTATTTCATTTGGCTTCTCTAAAATGGCAACCCCGCCGGATACCTTGCCGCGGCAGTGTTCATGCTGCCACGCATATTCATCATTGGGATGCAGATGATAAGACATCAGTCCCTGTCCGCATGAGGTAGCCATACGAATTGGGAAAATCGGATACCGGCAGTCAAACAGTTCAGGGTGACGCTTATAGAAAACTGATAAATGCTCCTTAGTTTCACTGATCATATTGTCAAGGTGATCAGGCAGGGCGATGACATGATATGCCTGCCCCACCTTTGTCATCGTCGTATGATAGCCATAATATTCAGTAATTTTATCACCTGCCCAGACAAAGGATTCCAGTACAGGCTCGACGTGATAGATTTTTTTCATTTCCTCACCCTCGGATCAAACTTAGACAATACCCAGCAATGAGAGGGCAATCACCGCTGCCATGACAACATAGAAAAGCGTCTGCATTTTAACTTTCTTTATTTTAAGCAGATAATAAAACAGCAGGATCAGCAAAAGACTTAACAAATTAGGGAATATCTGATTCAGCATATCAGAGAATAATACTTGTTCACCATTATTTTCAAACGCCAGCTTCAGCGCGAATTTAACTCTTGATGCTGACAGACAGCCAACAACGATTAAACCAAATACACCGACTGCCTTCGTAATATCACTGATACCCGCATTGCCGAAGAATTCTAATGATTTTTTTCCTAATCGATAACCATTATTGAAAAGCACTTTACCAAATACAAGAATTATTGCCAGCAAAGCAACGGTATAGAAAATAGGCCCCAATGGACTGCCGCTTTCACCGCTGATAGCAATCGTTAAAGTAATCAGAATCGGAATCAACGTCGCCTGAATCAATGAATCACCAATACCGGCAACCGGCCCCATTAAACCGGATTTAATGGCAGTAATCATTTCAGGGTCAACATCCCCGGTGATTGCTTTTTCTTCTTCAAGACCCAATACGATACCAAAAATCAGTGATCCGGCAATCGGCTCGGTGTTGTACCAAGTGAAATGACGCATGATATTCTCGGTAATTCCCTCTTGATCATAAAACTTTTTATAGAACGGCAGCAGCCACCAAGGCCAGCTCTTACCTTGCAGGTATACCGCATCAACCCCTGGGCAGCCATATAATAAATAACGCGTATATAATTGATTCTGCTCTTTCTTACTGAGCGCTTCTTTTCTGATTGTTGCCATTATATGATTTCCTCGCTTTCATCAATTTCTGATGGCTTAGCGCCTTTATTCATCGTTCGATAATATAAGTAAGCCACAACTATTGCCGGGAAAATGATTGCCGTTGTGCTTAAACCTAAATATACATAGCAGGCAAAGCCGAACAGGAAGAAAACAATGCCCCAAATATCTTCTACCAGATAACCCATCAAAGCTGCCATACCAATGGCTGGCAGGACGGTTGCGACGGCTGCAAAGGCAGTCATTAAAGATGCCGGCATAATTGCTAATAAAGCATCAACGGCAGCTGTACCGAAATAAACTAACAGGAAGCTTGGCACCCCGCGCTCCAGCAAATAGAAAATAGTTGGCAGGCCGACATAACCCCAAGTAAACTTCTTCCAGTTACCTTCCGCAGCCGCATTCTTCATCATTTCACCAAACTGTACACAGACAAGCCGTACCACTGAGTCAATGGATGTGAAAACCGTTGCCAGACCAGTTGCCAGTGCGATAGCTGCTGTCGTATCAATATTTGAAGCAATGGCGATGGCTACACATGGGAAGGAGATAATACCCATATCCATTGAACCAACACCGCCGACTTGGAAATAACCGATATAAACCAGCTGCATAGCGCAGCCGATAATAACACCCTTTTGAATATCGCCAAGAATAATACCGCATAACAGACCGCCGATAAACGGACGCTGGAATAAATATTTGAGCGGATAGCCACCAATTGGTGCCGACCCGGAAGAA
Source organism: Clostridiales bacterium VE202-08 (assembly GCA_000508965.1). GTDB lineage: Bacteria > Bacillota_I > Bacilli_A > Erysipelotrichales > Erysipelotrichaceae > Dielma. The sequence goes on along the minus strand of BAHV02000008.1, from coordinate 109,429 downwards.
GCAAACGTAGTTAATATACCAATAAGGATACATTGAATGATAAACATGATTGAACTCCCTTTCTAGCCCTGATGTACGCTTTCGTACTTCTTCTTGGCTTCATCAAATGAAATATTTTCAAACTTACAGCTAGGATCAAAAATAACTTCAGCACCCGCATCGTGGGCATATTGAATGGCTTCCCATTCTTCTTCCGTACTGCCTACCGAATTCAAATACTTTGGTGCGTTATCTCTGATAAACTGCTGACCGATCGTAATCGGCCCCTTAAATACATACCCCTTTTCCAACAGCCGTTTAACGGTAATTGGTGTTTTAAAAATAACAAAATAATTAAGCTGTGAATCTTCAGCTTTCTTTAAATTGTCAAAGCCCTTTTGAAGATCCAGAATATGCACCTTAATATCACTGGATACGGTACTTGAATAAAGACTGACCATGTATTTATCCTTCGCAATTTCATCATCAATTACAATAATTCGATTCAATGGGAAAGATTTTTTTAAAATCGTTGTCGTTTGTCCATGCACCACTCGCATGTCAACGCGATAATGAGTAATCATGAATTAACCCCTTTCTTTTTTTAATATCGATTGTTGGCATAACGCTTCGTCCTCAGCCCTCCTTTTGTGAAAGCGTTATCACTTACAATTTCATTATAGCGTGTTTTATGGGTACGTCAACCATTTTATTCATATTTTCTTATATATTTTTGAATATTTAGAATTTTTTGAATTATAATATACTCTTTGCGCCAAATTCAGCCCATTAATATCCAAATTATCATGAATATTTTGAATATGACAATTCATCAGCTTACTTAGAGATACTACATAAAAAAACGCTCATCACAGAGCGTCATTTTTACTTATCATCCTATAAATATTTTAGCTGTTTCATTATCCAGCATATAAATATCATTAGCCGCCGTTTTTAATTCATTCAAGCATATCAGCTGATAACCAGCGTCTGTTTTTTTCAGCCAGCCACGCAGACAAAATTGCTTTAGCGCGCGCAGCAGCTGACGATGACTGCAGCCAAGGTATTCTGCCAGCTGAGTATGATTTTCTCTGAATCGGCGATTTCTTTGCGTTGAGATGATATAACCGGCCAGTTTTTCTTCAGTGGTACAGTGCTGAGTGATTGAGGTGTTATGATCGTGATGGCGCATTTTTTGTGTGAAAAAGTTACATAAGCGATTCATGAAATGAATATCTGCAAGTAATATTTTGCGGCATGGTTCATGGGGGATCATCAGACATAGTGCTGATTCAAGCACTTCAACACTGCATGATGCCATAGTATTTTCAATCAGTTCAATCTCCCCAAACAAAGTAAAGCCTTCATAAAAACTGATTAAATTTCGTTTGCCGCTGCTGAGCAGTTTGGTAACCATGCATTTTCCCTTAAGCATAAAATAAAGATTAGCTAAGGGTTCAAATTCATTACAGATATATTCATGAGCTTCAAACTGACAAAGCTTCATTTGCGCGCAGACTTCTGACGGCAAGGATTGATCAAGATGCACAGATTCAACCAACTGCTGTTTCAATTTCTCATCATTTATAATTATCATAAAACACCTCTTTCTTTAACTATGTCATATGTCATAGTTAGTTGCAAGCCCCTTATGTTAAATTAGACTCAGCAAAGGGGAGGTTATGCCATGATTTATTTTTTAGTATTTATCGCCGGCTTGCTGCTGGCATGTATGCAAAGCTTTAACGGCTTGCTCAGCAATTACATCGGAACTTATGGAACAAGCCTGATTGTTCATTGTATCGGCGCTGTTATGCTGCTTATTTATTTACTTATCAAAAAAGAAAGGATTCGTCTTTATCCAATGCCTTGGTATCTGTACAGTGCCGGGATATTCGGCTTGGTGCTGGTGGCTTTTACCAGTGTCAGTGTGAGTGTAATCGGTGCCGCATTAACAACCTGTCTGTCAATTACCGGTCAGATTTTCTGTTCTATAGTGATTGATCATACCGGTGCTTTTCATTTACCGAAGCTGCGCTTTGATAAAAAGCGGATACCATGCCTGCTGATGATTCTTTGCGGACTGGTAATCGTGCTGATTAATTAGGAGGTACTTTATGTATATCATACTTGCTTTTCTGCTTGGCTGCATCAATGTCATATCGAAAACAATCAATTATCAGGCAGCTACCTATCTGGGGACAGCCTGCGGATCGCTGATTAACTATCTCACAGCTTCCCTGCTTTCCTTGCTGCTCTTTCTGTTTTTAAATCCGGCTTATGTGAATGCCGAAAGCTTTCTGTCAGCCCCGTTTTGGCTCTATCTGGGCGGTGTCTGCGGCTTGCTGGCACTGATCATCAACGTGACCTCACTGAAGCATATGAATCTGTTTCAATCAACAACACTGCTGCTGATCGGACAGCTCTTTGGTTCTGCTCTGCTGGATTTATTGCTTTTACGATCCTTGTCCTTTTTCCGTTTATGCGGTCTTTTGATTCTCACTGCCGGTGTTATTTGGGATAAACGCGTTACTATGCACTGAGGTAAGGCTGATTAACCGCTAATTTACTTGCGAAAGAGGGCCGCTCTTGTTATACTGATTGCAGTAAGAGGGGTTGAACATGACACTTGAAAAACAATTAAATGATCTTTTTGAAAAGGCTTCTACCAGCTTTGAAGAAGCCAGTAATAAACAATATTATTATGCCTTATTGAGCGTGCTTAAACAGCGTTTAGCTGACACGCCAATCATTCAAGGCAAGAAAAAGCTTTATTATATATCCGCTGAATTTCTGATCGGCAAGCTGCTCTCTAACAATTTAATTAATCTGAATCTCTATGATGAAGCAAAGACATTGTTAGAAAGCCATGGCCGTTCATTAGCTGAAATTGAGGAAATCGAACCTGAACCATCGCTCGGCAACGGCGGCTTGGGACGGCTTGCCGCTTGTTTTCTAGATTCTGTCGCTACCCTTGGCTTAGCGGGTGACGGTATCGGTCTCTGTTACCATTTTGGTTTATTTAAGCAGCAGTTTGTTAATCATCAGCAAAAAGAAGAAATCAATCCATGGATTGAAAAAGACAGCTGGCTGCGTGAACGTGAGGTTACTTTCACCGTACCCTTTGGAGGATTCTCCTTAGATTCCAAGCTTTACGATATTGATGTTGTCGGTTATGAGAATGGCAAAAATCAGCTGCATCTTTTTGATATACAAAAAGTTGATGAAAGCATCGTCCATGACGGCATTGATTTTGATAAGGGAAATCTCCTGCGTAATCTGACGCTTTTCCTCTATCCTGATGATTCTGATGAGGCAGGCAGAATGCTGCGTATTTATCAGCAGTATTTCATGGTCAGCAATGGCGCTCAATACATCTTAATGAATGCCAAGAAGGAAGGTCTTGATCTTCATAAACTCAATGAATTTGTGACGATTCAGATTAATGATACCCACCCGACATTGGTAATTCCGGAATTGATCCGCCTGCTGATGCTTGAGGGAATTGACTTGGATGAAGCGATTGCGATTACTTCTAAAACATGTGCCTATACAAATCATACGATACTTGCTGAAGCTTTAGAGACATGGCCGCGCCGCTTTTTAGAAGAAGCGGTACCGCATCTCATGCCGATCATTGAAGCATTGGATCAAAGAGTTAAAGCTCATTATGATGATCCAAGCGTTGCTATACTTGATGATGCTGATTCAGTGCATATGGCGCATATTGATATTCATTATGGATATTCGGTTAATGGGGTAGCAGCCATTCATACGGAAATCTTAAAAAAGACTGAATTAAAGCCTTTCTATCAGATTTATCCTGAGAAGTTCAATAATAAGACGAACGGTATTACCTTCAGACGCTGGCTTTATGCCTGCAACCCTGAATTGGATCAATGGCTGAATCAATGGATTGGCAGTGAGTATAAGAAAGATGCCGCCAAGCTGGAACAATTGCTGACATTCAAGGATAATAAACAATGCCTCGATGAGCTGGCCGCTATCAAACAGACTAAAAAGAAGCAATTGGCACAGATGCTTAAAAAAACACAGAATATTGACCTTGATTCAGAGTCTGTCTTCTGTATTCAAATCAAGCGTCTGCATGAATATAAACGCCAACAGATGAACGCGCTTTATATTATTCATAAATATTTTGAAATTAAAGCCGGCAAATTACCGGCCCGTCCAATCACGATGATTTTCGGTGCTAAGGCAGCACCTGCATATATCATTGCCAAGGATATCATTCATCTGATTCTCTGTCTGTCTGAATTTATTGCCAAAGATCCTGATGTAGCTCCCTATCTCAAGATTGTCATGGTTGAAAACTACAATGTGACACTGGCTGAAAAACTAATTCCGGCCTGCGATATTTCAGAACAGATTTCATTGGCAAGCAAGGAAGCCAGCGGTACCGGCAACATGAAATTCATGCTGAATGGCGCTGTTACATTGGGTACAGCCGATGGCGCGAATGTGGAAATCGCTGAACTGGTTGGCGAACAGAATATTTATACCTTTGGTGAAAGCAGTGAACAAGTTATCGCTCACTATCAGAACCATGATTATATCAGCAAGAAAATCTACAAGCAGGATTCGCATATCAAACAGTGTGTGGACTTTATCGTTTCAAAAGAATTATGCAGCATCGGTTCCAGAAAGATTTTAAGACAGCTGCAGCAGGAATTAATCAACAAGGATTGGTTCATGACGCTGCTTGATCTAAATGCCTATATCGCGGAAAAAGACCGCTGCCTCGCTGATTATGAAAAGCATGAAGAATGGACAAAGAAAATGCTTGTTAATATCGCAAAAGCCGGGTTCTTCTCTTCTGATCGTACTATCGCACAGTATAATCAGGACATCTGGAAACTTTAAGCATCCTATGGGATGCTTTTTCTATGCTAAAAAGGAGTGCGAACACACACACCTTTTTAGATTATTTACAGACCGCCATGCGCTTTCTGATCAAATTTGCACTGATACATATTTTTATCAGCCTGTTTAAACAAATTTTCAATATCTATCTGTTTGCTTCCCACTGCACATCCGTATGCCAGTGATATTGGATGCGGATGATCAGCGTTAAAACTTTGTATCAACTGTTCTAAACGGTTGAGATAAACAGTAAGGTCCTCAGGCCTATTAAGCATTAAAACCACGAATTCATCACCGCCGATACGGTATACTTCACCTATTTCATTAAATGCGTTAAAAATACAATGACAAGTATTAATTATCATCTGATCACCTTCATGGTGACCATACTGATCATTTACTTGTTTCAGATTGTTGATATCCAGAATCATTAAAGCCATTGATTCCGTTGACAGCTTCATCAGCTGAGCCATCTTTTCATTAAAAGCAGTTCGGTTCTTCGCATTTGTCATTATATCGTTGTAGGCCAGCTTATGATAAAGCGCCAGTTTCGTATTTTGTTCATATAACAGCCACACTCGTTTAATACAAAAATAAATTAGTAAAATAATAAAGGCAATAAAGCCAAACATGAATGATGTACGGCCGGTAACGATTGGTTTAATATAAAACTGAACTAAGGAAATCAGTGAAAAGACGATCAGAATCGATAAGGCAATTAAAATCCCTTTTGCCATCATTGAATTACTGGTTTTGATTTCCTGGATCAAGGCATAGACCATACATACTACGGAGCCGACAATCAGCGCGTGAGTCAGCGGCAGCAGTGTTATAAAATTAGTCAGATTCAAAATATACAGCACTGGCTGAATCAATAAATTCAAATAAAGAATATTAATCAGCACTTGAAGCAGACGCTTTTGCTTGACACAGATCACATTAACAAAAGCTACAATCGGCAAAGGAATTGCCATAAAGCTGATAAAAGAAAGCAGTGAAACAGCAGCGGCATCTGCTTCATTGATATGATAGGCCGGTGAATCCATCCAAAGCCAAACCGCCGAAATCAGCGTAAAGACACCAAGGTATAAAAAGACGCGGTAATCATAAGTCTTTTTTCTGAAATCTAAATATGCTGCCACGGCAATAAGACCTAAGCCAAACAACAGCATCATCAATAAAATAACGATATTGACAGCGTTTTCCTGAAGCAGCGCCAGCATATGAGCAGCTTCATCACCAATGGCAATCATTGAAATGCCGCCTGGTATCTGTGTATCACCGATTAATTCTAAGCTGATTTTCTGATGGCTGTAAGCTTCCTGCAAAGGGATATAAAGATATATATCTCCGCGGATTCTATTGAATGTCGTAATTGTCGGCATGTATTCATAAATTAGCTGTTGATCAACAGTAACACGCAGGCCCTTAAAAGAATCGCGGATAATCAGCGAATCATTTTCAGTTACGGCAGGCAGTTCATTGGATATCCAAAGGGTATCTGCATTGCCTTCTATCATATACGGAAAGCTTTCAATGCTATTCATTTCGCAGGTCCAGCCAATTTCGAAAGAACTGAATCCCTGTTTCACATCCGTACGCATCTTGACAGGATACTGCTTAAAAGCGCTTAAAAAAATCAGAACTGCTGTGAAAACACAGATGATCTTAAAGTATTTCTCAAGAGCCTTCATAGGCGGTTTCCCTTTTCCAGCATGCCCCGCAGCTCAAAAACACGCTGTTCAAAAGCAGAAAAATCAATCATTTTCCACTCCCAGTTTGGTGAACCAATGGTACCCGGTGTATTCATACGTGCCGCATCATTAAGCTTAAGTATATCCTGCATCGCAATGATGGCAGTGTCCGCAGCATCGCAGAAGGTATATTCAAGCAGCCGATCAAGCATAGAAGCGTGCTGATATTTCCTCAGCGCCCAGCGGCAGCGCAGCTTAAAGCGCCAGCTTTGATCCTCATACCACGAACGCAGTGTCTGATTATCATGAGTACCCGGATAAACAATCATATTTGTTTGTGACCTGCGATCCTCATGCCAAGGGTCAAAGGTAAACTCAATAACCTTCATGCCAGGAAAATGGTAGTGATCACGAAGAATCAGCACTTCTTCACGCAAATCGCCCAGATCCTCGGCAATGATATGAAAGCTTGGCAGTGTTTTCAGTAAATAATCAAACAATTCATAGCCCGGTGCTTCAATCCATTCGCCAACAACAGCGGTCGGACAGTCCGCAGGAATCTTCCAATACGTATCAAAAGCCCGAAAATGATCGATACGCACAATATCAAACAGGCTGAGATTGTAAGCAATCCGCTTTTCCCAAAATTTAAAATCATGAGCTTTCAGATAGTCCCAGTCGTAGATCGGATTTCCCCACCGCTGGCCTGTCTTGGAAAAATAATCAGGCGGTACTCCGGCAATAAACAACGGACGGCCGTCATCATCAAGCAAAAAGCTGTCTTGATGGCTCCACACATCCTCACTGTCAAGACCAACATAAATCGGAAGATCACCGATACATTGAATCCCCTGCTTGTTGGCATAAGCCTTAACACTCATCCACTGCTGATACAATTTGTATTGCGCAAACATCTCCAGACGGATATCCTCTTTAAACGGCTCTAAGTTAAATTCATGATTTTTGATCCAATTTTTCTGCTTGCTTGGCCAATCGATCCAAAGCTTATCATCATTGTGTTTTTTCAATGCTTTGAAGACCGCATAATTATGCACCCACGCATTTTTTATAAACTCGCGATATCCATCATCAGGCTCAAAGTTCTGATATGCCTCATAGATATAAGGTTCTTTAAAAGCTCGCACTGCCGCATAATCAACGCGATCAGCCAGCGCATTGTATTCCTTAAAACCAGCTATCAGACCTTCTGCTTTTAAAGAATCAAGTGACAAATAGAGATCATCGATGGCAAATGATGAATAAGGCTGATATGGTGAATTACCAAAGCCGAGTGGATTTAGCGGCAAAAACTGCCAGCACTGCATCCCACATGCCTTTAAATCATCTATAAATTGGTAACATGCCGGTCCAAAATCACCGGCACCTGTTTTACTTGGCAATGATGAAACGGCAAGTAATATTCCTGCTTTTCTCATAAAATTCCCTGCTTCCTATGATATTATATGTTTAATTATACAAAAAAGCTGAACCTTTTACTATTAAATTAAGTGAATTTAAGAAAAGGTTGGATTCAAAATCCAATCCGTATTAAGTCAAGATAATATTAATGATTGACTTTTAGTACATTAAAATAAAAATCTGCGTTCGTGCAGATCTTTATTCTATATGAAAGTATTGATATAAAAATTCACCGACACCATCATGATTATTATCATATTCTGTGCAGCACTCGGCACTGGCTTTGAGTTGCTCATTGCCGTTAAGCATCGCCACGCCAATGCCGCAATCCAATAATAAATCTAAATCATTCATTTCATCACCCAATGCCATTACCTCTCTCAGGGAACAGCCCTCATGTTCACAGATTTGCCTGACAGCGCTGAGCTTTGAGTTTTCAATGCTGACAATTTCCAGGCAATACGGCAGTGTCTGCATCACCCGCAGATCGTCAAATGGTTGAAGTGAATTGATGATTGCCGCACTCTTTGAAGGTTCACATAATACAAGCAGCTTTTCATAATTATTAATTATCGGCAGCTCTTGAATTACATATGCTGACTGATTTATGGTGATGATGTGTTTACTGTATTCATCCAACCTGCGCAAGTATGCCTTCTGTTTCATCATATCGTAAAGATAATAATTAATATTATAGGGTAAACAATGGGAGATAACCGCATTCAGCTGTTCAGCGCTTAATAGATGCCGGCGGAAACAGGCAGCCTCTTTGAGCGAATAGATCTGGGCACCATTCATGCCGATAATTACATCAATATGATTGAGCAGCTGCCATGATGTCAACAGTTTCACCACGATATCAACACTGCGCCCGGTAGCTAATCCAATATGCAGGCCTTTTTGTTTTAGAGTCCGGATCGCCGATAAACCTTTACTTCCCGGCTGCTTATGCTGATTCAGCAGCGTTCCGTCAAGATCAATAAATAGCCATCTTATCTTCATTGATAAGATCTGATTTTATCTAATGCCTTTGACCAGGCATCTTCAAAACTGCTTCTGAATAAGACGACCGGACCAAAACCTTCATATTCAGATGGTTTGACAGCTTCCACAAAATAAGCCTTTCTGAAATCAGGCAGCTTCGTACATAGCTCATCAACCACACGATCCGGTGTCGGCATGAAAAAGCGCTGCACAACCATCGGATTCTCGGCGATCAGTTTATCGGCTGTCCCCTGCCAGTTAATCGTGATATTCGCATCCGCACCAACCATTTCCGTGAAGTGATGCAAACCGCGCGCGCCGCCGCCGATAAAGCCAACTTCCTTATTTTTCTGCCGGCAGAGCCAGTAAGTTTTCTTAGCCGCGCAGATTCCCGCCTGCCACAATATATCCGCCGATATCTCAATTTTTTCCGTTTCGGCAACCTTTTTCAAATACTCATCAAGAATACCGGTGATGTGTGAATAATAAATCGGCGCCTTGTTTTTCATGCCATGAGTTGCTCGTTCATATACCTCACAGACATCCAATGCCTGACGGACAGACATAACCTCAGTCGCATTGATGGGTACACCCTGCGCTGCCAGCACTTCAATGGCTTTTAAGCCTTCCTCAGTAACCGGTATCTTGGCCATAATATTAGGGCCTGCCTGACGATTAAACAACGCATGCGCAATAATCGTATCCGCATCCTCATGGAAAGGATCACCCTGAATACTCACATACCCGCTGCGTCCCTGACTTGTCTCATATTGATCCAGAAAGACAGCCGCTATATCTTTAACTAAATCACGCTGAATCTTGATTAAGATTTCATTGGCATCGGATTCCCCGCCAACATATTTTTTGATCAAGGCTTCAACCTTTTCCTGCATCTCCGGATGATTCATCATTTTATAGACATATGATGGATTTTGAGTACAGCCCACCGCCCCTTCATCAATCGCCCAATGCGCTTCTTTTTCAGTCACATTATTGATCCAGAAGCGGGTTTCACTCTGTTCCTTTACACGCTGAAAATAATGTTTTTCACTCATTTTATTTCTCCTTCCAGCATTTGCTTAATTCGCTCAATTGCCAATCGCGGACTGGTCAGCACCGGCTTAGCAATCCCATCAAGATAAGGCAGCAAGGAAGTCATTGATCCCTGTGCCAAGACCACGACATCATTCTCTTCTGCGGCTTTCTGAATCTGGTCTAAAACAAGCTGATTGTGCTTTTCCACATTTTTCTCTTTCATTAAAATGTCCAAAGCGCCATCTACCAAATATTCCCTTACTTCCACATTCTTACCCGCAGTCTCAGCCTTGGTTTTCACAAGATTACAGCTTGGCAGCATCGTTGACGCCACGGTGGCAATGACGCCGATTTTCATACCTAAGGCTACCGCTTTTTCAGCCATCGCTTCATCAATTTTTAAAGTCTTTCTTGACGTGCATTGCTTCGCAAGATCAAAGGCTTCACCGACCGAGGAGCATTGATTAAAAATTAAATCAGGTTCCAGTTTATCAGCAATCTGCACATACTGACACATTCGGCTGAGTATCGCCGGGGTCAGAGTGCCATTCTTCTTCACCTCATCAAGCAGACTGTCATCGATGATATTTACCAATTCCACACCCGGTATGATTTCTGCGCATAATGCTTTCAGTTCATTCAGTGATACCGGACTTGTATGAATCATAACTACTTTCATTTTTCTTCACCCCGGCTTAAATTCTCATGATATAGATAAGCCTTGTCGATACATCCAAAAACATCCATCTTATGGGCGATTACCGCTTTGGCAGCAGCCATTGCTTTTGGCATGGTGACAGCAAATTTAAAATCTTTGGTTTCCGTGATAATGCGGTTTAATTCATATGAATACGCCGCCTTATATTCACTGGCAACATTAATTTTCTGAATACCGATCTTGGATGCCTGACGTACCTGATCATCATCTTGTCCGGAACCGCCATGCAGCACCAAGGGGATATTGCTGACAGACCTAATACGTTTAAGCAGATCAAGCTGTAATACCGGTTTAAAGCCGTCCGGATATAATCCATGAGACGTACCAATGGCGATGGCCAGTGTATCGACACCGGTTTTTGCGACATAGTCTACAACCTCTTCCGGCTGAGTATAGACAATATCCGCGCCGCCTTCATCACTATTGCCGGTATTGCCGATCGTACCAAGCTCACCCTCGACAGATACATTGATGCAATGCGCAATTTCCGCAATCGCTTTAGTCTGGGCTACGTTTTCCTCATAAGGCAGATGCGAGCCATCAAACATCACCGATGTAAAACCGGCCTGTATAGCGCGAAGACAATCCTGCAATGAGCGGCCATGATCCAGATGCAGACAGTAGGGTACCTGTGAGTTCATCAATTTCTCCCGCACATACTGATAGTATTCTTTTTCACAGAAGTCCAGTTCATTGGCAGCCACTGCGATAATCGTCGGTGCCTGCAGTTCTTCCGCCGTTTCAAAAACACATTTGAAATTTGAGACCTCGGTAACATTAAAGGCGCCAATCGTAAAATGATGCTTTGAAGCAACTTTTAATAATTCTTTCATTGTGATAAGCATGATTATTTCCTTTCTGCTTTAATAAAGCGGCTGCCTTTTTTCAGGCAGCCATGTTAATTAGAATTCAATATTTACATCTGCCGCTTCCTGATTTTCATTTGGATCATAATCACTGCCATTGATGACCTGCTCCTCACTCAGGCGGCGTTTTAATAAGAACAATACAGTTCCCATAATCAGACTGCCTAAAATTAATGCGATGACAAATTTGTCGGCATGGGTAAAGGAAGGAATAACGAACCAGCCGCCATGGGCTACCGGTGACTGTACATCCCACATCATACATAAGCCGCCGGCAATTGAACCCCCGATGACTGATGAAACAACAACCCGCCACAAATCATTCATAGCTAATGGAATGACACATTCTGTAATCATACAGATACCCATTGGACCGCATGCTTTTAGGTTTTCTTTTTCATCATTCGTCCAAATTGGTTTATGGAATATTTTAGATAATGCCCAGGCAACCAATACGCCCATCGGCGGTATCATACAGGCAACCATGTGGCATGCCTTTGGCTGTAAGATGCCGTCCGCCAGCATACCGGTCGTATATAATGAAACGGTCTTATTCACCGGGCCGCCGAAATCAAACGCGCTGCCGGCTGACATAACGGCACCGTAAACAAACTTTGAACCTGAGGATAAACTGGCAATAAAATCGGTAAATGCTTTCATGAATGCCGCAATCGGTACACCTAAAACAGTAAACATCACAACCCCTGAAATCAATGACGCAAAGAATGGAATAATCAGTATCGGCATTAAGCCCTGCATCGTTTTTGGCAGCTTGATATGCTTTTTCATCAGATTAACGAGCCAGCCAACAAAGAAAGCGCCCAAAATACCGCCAAGGAAGCCTGCCTTAACCTCAGCACTGACCAGACCTACGACTAAGCCCGGAGCAATACCTGGGCGATCAGCGATTGAATAGGCAATGGCAGCCGCGATAACCGGTATGATCATCGTACCCATTGCCATATTACCGGCTTTATAAATAAAATAAATGAACGTGCCTGTTTGATCCGCGATATTAGGACCGCCCAGAATTACCCCTAATGCCTGACATAAGCCCGCGCCGACAACAACCGGAACCATAAAGGATATACCGGTCATCACATGACGTTTAATCTCCTTAAAATTCATTTTCATATTGTTTCTCCTCATTTTCTCGAATTTAATTTAGCTTCGATTTTCTTTAAAAAACCCACAGTATTCCGCATCACATCTTCAGTGCGGCAGCGCACGATCGGCTTACCCGCAAAACGGTTTTCACCTGATATCTTCACATCCACCGCCAGAATTACCACATCCGCTTCCGCAATCTGCTGGGCAGTCAGTTCATCCTCAACGCCAATCGTTCCCTGTGTTTCAATATGGCATGGGAATCCGCATTCCTTAGCTGCCTCAACAATTTTCTGCTTGGTGATGTAAGTATGGGCAATGCCGGTCGGACATGCCGTTATACCAACGATTCTCATTCTTTCCCTCCTTTCTGCTCAAAGAGCTCAATAATTTCTTCCTTATCCTCACTGATGAAAATCTGTTCAATCACATCACGCTGACACAATGAAGTTGCCACATTTGACAACAGCTTCATATGAACGGTCTTATCGACTGACTTAATTGCCAGCATAATAATTAACCGAACTGGTTTATCATCAATTGAACGCCATTCCAGATCATGGTCACTGCGGCCGATGGCCACCGCAGTATGAAGCACTGAATCAGATTTACCATGCGGTATTGCGATACCATCACCGATACCCGTAATCCCTTCCCCTTCACGATAATACACATCCTTTAAAAATTGCTCCTTGGATGACAGAACCGAATCCTTAAACAGCAGATCAACCATTTCATTCAATACTTCATCCTTCGTTCGACCTTTAAGATGCAGGTCAATGCGCTGTTCATTTAAAACTGAACGAATACTAAGCTCTTCCATGCTTTCCCTCCCTGGTTACCTATTCTCTAGTACCGATTTCACATTCTTTATGTCATTTTCATTAAATAAAACAGAAACAAATGCCAGCGGAATATGCAGCTTATAATCCGCGATATTAACAGTTGATACGATCAGATCAATCTTCTCCGGCAATTGATCCAGCGTATTTACCTTAGAAGCGGCAATCATATCTACCACGTCCCAAGTTGGAAAGGTCTTTTTGATCCTTGCCATCAACAGATGCGAAGTTCCGATGCCGCTGGAACAGACAACGATCACCCGCAGTTTTTTTAGCTGCACCACCTCAAGTGAACCTTGTATATATAAGGTCAGATAAGCCAGTTCATCTTCCGAAATTTGATATTGCGGATAATAACGTTGGGTAATTTCGTTGACAACTCGGACTGTTTTTGTGAATAATTCCTGATAATCATTTTTTACTGCCAAGAGCAGCGGACAGCTGATCTCTATCTGATACTTCTGTCTGCCGATCATTGAATGCAGATGCAGCAGCAAATAACGTTTTAAATAATTGTCATTGACGATCTGCGCATCAGTCACTTGACTCATCGCGCCGATAATATCATGACAGTATTCTTTCACCTTTGAATTAATGTTGGTAAATTCAATATCCTTATTGCTGATTGATGGCTCAATCCCATATCCGCTTGTATCCAAATGCTGATAGATATAATAGATTTCTGAATCCGGAATCTCCAGATTCAAATGCAGCTTAATCTTGGTTGACATCTCAACAGCGATGCGGAACACATGCAGATCTGCCTCATTGATGCCATTTGGCTTATAATCTAGCTGTTTGCCGCTGCGGACGCGATTGATCAGAATCAGAATGTGTGTCAGAATATTGATATAATAAGGATCGCCAATCACACTGTGCAGCTGATTCTCAGCTTCATGAATCAAATTCTCCACATATACCACCACCTGTTCACTGAATTGCTGAACCAGGATGGTACGGGTATCAGCATCGATGCGTTCCGAAGCACTGGTCTGCATATTGGCCGTCCCTGAATGATATTTTATAATTGCGGTTGTTAGTGCCTTTCGGATATCGATTTCCCTGCCGTCAATGCCTGTTCCCAAACTGTTTCTAATCAAGGAAAGATCATAACAGCGAATCCATTCCTCAATGTATTTCAAATCATTTTGAATGGAAGATCGTGAAACAAAGTAGTAATCTGAAAGTTTTTTAATTGATGTCAGCTGGGGAGCATTCTGAAGCAGATCTATTAATATCTCATACCGCCGCTGATCCAAGGGAAGTGAGCTGTCGGTCGCAAGCTTCAGCGTCCATTGATTCCGCGTAGCCTGATCAAGATCAATCCGTACCCCGGCGCCGATCTTCGAATCAAATTCAATGTTTTCATTACGCAGTAAATTCCTTAACTCATCGAGTTCCCGATAGATGGTTTTCTTCGATACATTCAGCTGTCTGGCAATCTGTTCAGTCGTTTGGTAGTCATGGGATTCCAATAAGCTTTTCATGATACTTTTCTGTCTGTCACTTAATTTCATTTAATCACCTCCCAATAGGGTTTTACCCGGCTCGCTGAATGTTCTCTTTAGCCAATTTCATAATACCATTATCAATATGAAAAAAGCGTACTAAGGATTGTCCATAATATTGTAGACATTTTAACCAGCACCTACTGTAAAGCATCCTACTCTAAGACTTACCTTTTTAATATTTACAATTTATGTAAACAAAAAAACTCAGCGCTGCACTGAGTTAATTTATGATTCTGATGTGATTTAATTAAAAGCCTTTTACGGCAATCATGGCAATACCAAGCACTGCCAGCACCACGCCGGTAACGCGGTTCAATACCTTAGGATCGGCTTTATTGGCAAAGACCGCCGCGACTCTGGCGCCGATAAAGGTCGCAAGGATACAGGCAATCAGCGCTGTCAGATCAGGCAGGCCATCGATAACCATATGGGAAACGGCCCCGGTAAATGCGGTGAATGCCATGATAAAGACACTGGTACCAACTGCCGTTTTAAGTTCATAACCAAGAACACTGGTCAAGATCAGCAGCATCATCATACCGCCGCCGGCACCGATAAAGCCGCAGATAAAGCCAATTATGATACCGCATAAGATGGATTGAATAGCCTTTGTTTTCGCATCCTTGCCCGCCAGCTTCTCTTTCGTCGTCATGACGGGTCTGACAATAAATTTAACCCCTAATAAAAAAGTCATAAAGACAGAAAAATTACCCATCGCCGTATTCGGAACTAAGGAAGCGATATAACTGCCGATAACCGTAAAAATCAAGACAGAGACAAGCATGATCAAACCATTTTTTATATCCAGATTTTTATTCTTCCCATAAGTATATGCTGAGACTGCGGATGCCAGCACATCGGAAGCTAATGCGATGCCCACAGCCTCATAAGCCGGAAAATCAAGGAATGTGATCAGCATCGGTGAAATTACCGCAGCCGCCGATAAACCTGCCAGACCGGTACCAATACCGGCACCCAGGCCGGCAATAATATATACGATCATTGCTGTTAACATGAAATTTCTCCTTTTGAATATTAGTTCTTTTATGAACTATTATATGCTATTTATGAGAAATTTCAATAAAAAAAGTAAAAATTAAACACGGTTTAATATTATATTAATTTCTTATACACATAAGAAGTCCGGCCGACGTTCCCGTATTGAGTTTCCTTTTCCAGTTCATTCTGTGTTACTAAATAGTCAAGATAGACGCTTAACGTTACCATGGAAAAAGCAAATTCCTTTACCATTTTATGTGTATTAATCACCTTTTCATCATTGTTTGACAGATATGGCCGCTGCCATACCCGCGCCGCCAGCACCGATAATCACGATGTCAGCAGAATATACGGTATCCGATGGTTTATTGACTTCTGGCTGTTGTGGTTTTTCAGCTGGTTTTGATGTACCCCCGCTAACGAGCATTAAAGCTAAAAAGCCCATAAATAATTTTTCATAATCACATTTCCCTCCTGTTTGTTAACAATATAACATATCCTTATTTGAAATAAATGTTTTATAAGTTAATGAGGAGTTTTTCAAATAAATAAAGTGAAGCTGCCATGCATGATTGACAAGTCAACCGTTCATGCTTATAATAGAATTAAATACAGAGAGACAAGATTAAGTGATAATGAAAATGGAAAGCGAACCCATGGCGGTGAAAGTTGGGTACATTGGTTGTCATGGATTCCACTTGTTTAGTAGAGTCATTGAAAATAAGTAGATGACTTCGCCGGGGCGTTATACCTTAAGTAAGATGCGTACTTTTTATAGTGCGAATCAGGATGGTACCGCGTTTAAACACGTTCCTGTTTGGAATGTGTTTTTTTTGTTTGAAAGGCGGGGTGCTGTATGTAGTAATTAATAATTAACAGTTTATATTAAATTATTGTTAGCTGAAAGCGAGGAGAACAAAAATGAAAAAGCAAAACTTTAATCTGCATACACATACAGCACGATGCGGGCATGCCTGCGGCTTGGATATACAATATATCAACTGTGCTAAAGAAGCTGGCATTGATTTACTGGGATTTAGCGAACATATTCCTTATGTTGAAATGAGACTGCCGGAATGCCGAATGTTTTATGAACAGAAAGAGGAATACATCCGTTCAATCAGAAGACTTCAAAATGAATTACATGGCTGGATTGATGTCAAAGTTGGCTATGAAATCGAGTATCTAGAAGATCATTATGAGTATTTGATGCAAATGGAAAAAGATTGCGATTACATGATCCTGGGACAGCATTGTAAATATATAGGATATGAATACGATTGCTGCTGCACTGATGAAGATGTTTTAATTTATGCCACACAGATTGAAAAAGCTCTTGCGAAAGGTTTTATAACTTATGTTGCTCATCCAGATTATTATATGCTTGGCAGACGCAGCTTTAATTTAGTCTGTGCTGAAGCGGCACACCGGATTGCCAGAGCAAGCATTGACTATGATGTGCCTTTAGAAATTAATCTGAATGGCTTTCATTATGGTAAAAAATTCTATCAGATAGGCGGTCAGCTTGTTGAACGGTATCCTTATCCATTTAGAGAATTCTGGGAAATCATCAGTGAATATGGCTGCAAAGTTCTTTATGGTTATGATGCTCATACGCCTATTGCATTCTTAGAAACAGACAGACTTGAAAAAGCAGATGAGATTTTGAAGGGAATCCCTTTGAATTTCATAGATTCAGTCAGTTTTAAATAGGTGATTGTTATGAAGCGGTTATTAATATGGGGTGCCGGTGATCAAGGTCTGGTGACGCTTGAATGTGCTTTGGCAATGGGAGTTTATAATGAAATTAACTTTCTTGCCTTTAAAGAAAAAGAACATCGAAAGATTTCTGGATTTCAGCTTTATAAGGAGCAGGATATAGTGCTTGATCAATTTCTTACAGCTTATGATGAAGTTATTGTAGCTACTGGTGACAATGATTTACGCGAATACAAATTATCGATTTTAACTTTGCTGGCGATCCCGGTAGCAACTATTGTTCATCCAACAGCTGTGATTAGTTCTTTTACAGAAGTGGGAACAGGCTGTACGATATTAGCTCATGCTGTCATCAATATTAACGCAGCGATTGGACAAGGCTGTATTATTAATAATGGAGCTATCATTGAACATGACTGTATAATAGGTGATTTGGTGAACATTTCACCTCATGCAGCTATTGCCGGGCACACCCGAATCGGCAGAAAGTCATTCATTGGCATAGGAGCGTCTATTATCGATGGACTTGTGATAGGCAAAGGTGTACTAATAGGAGCTGGTGCTGCAGTGATTCATGATATTCCCTCATACACAGTAGCGGCTGGTGTTCCGGCACGATCCATTAAATAAAATAAAACAGGTGTCAGCTTCTGATTTACACAGATAGCATGACACCTTTTTAATTATGTACGCCGCATAAATTCTACAAAAGCAAAAATGATAGAAATAACGGTAAGGATGGCGACAATCAATGAAGACATGTTATTCGCATATTCAGCCAATTCCGGATTTGCAATACCAAGAAACAGAAAGTAACAGCACCACACCAGACCAATGGCAAGCACCAGAAAAGTGATATATTTAAGTATAACTGACAGTTGATTTATGAATTTGCGGGCAGCCATGTTGTTTGTTTCGGAAGATTTTTTTATGAAGATTAATTTTAAACCTCCGCAAAAAAAGCCAACGATAATACCGACAGTGATTGCCCGGCAGATTAGGTAAATCGTATTCATATTGCACATCCTCTCTTGATGCGTGCTTTTTAAGCAGGCCTGATACTACAATAATTTTTCTTCATCATACATCTTACAAGTTCTTTTTTTACATATGTATATATTAAACCATAAGACACCGTTTTGCAATGTATCAGATGTTGATGCATCGTTAAGTAAAAACTATCATTTTTCATGGACATAAAATATCGGCATAAGAAAAACGCCCATAAACAGGCGTTTATTAACATATTGGTGGAGCTGGCGGGAAATAAAAAATATACAATTCAATCGCATTAACACCCATGATATATCACTAAAATCAATGCGTTATTATACTTTCCGGTGTTTAGTTTTATTAATAATTAATACAAATCGTATTTTACAAGACCTAAATAAGACCTAAAAACCAAAGAGGTGGCCTACCTCTTTGGTTTAATAAATATCAGATGGTCGTTGCCACACATGTCCCGCACCCTTTTTACTCACCCAATATTTATTTTATCTATATTTTAGCATATAAATAAGTTTATAGGAGATTTGAGGAAAGGCCATCTAAAGGCTATATAAAAGCATGATTCAACTATCTCGCTCCTAAAATTTTAATAGATGTTAAAATATATGATATAATTATTATATTATAAAATTTGAATATTTTTACCAAATTTTACCAATAATCACAGTGACATAAAAAAACTATCCTAAGATAGTTTTCTGAATCCATAATCTCTTTGGTTGCGTCTTGTATAATAATCATTTACTAGGTTGCTGTTAATAGACGTATTGAAATTATCTTTAAGGATTTCATAAAAATATTGAACACCCCAAAACTCAGCAATATTGTTAATCTTTTTAACACCGATAAACTTTTTATGGCTGTTAAAGTCCATATACTTTTTATTATCATAATAATAAGCTACAGCTTTTTCACCAAATCGACGTATTAATCTTTGCTCTACATCATCAAGATGCATCAGGTTGTATAATTCAAAAAAATAATGGACTCCCCAAAATTCAAGATCACTTAACTCTTTTTGCATATAACACTCTCTTTCTATTATAGTATTTACTTTGATTAAACCTCTATCAAAAATAAGCTCACCATTTTAGTGAGCTTATTTTTTGTTCATACTCCCATACTACATTCTCGTAAAATTTCAAATCATTTTTAGCTCCGGGATTTCTATTACAATAAATTCGATATTTTTGCAGATGCTGTTTAATGATTTTTGCTCTATACATTTCGTCTAAATCAAACATTGTTTTATTATACTTAAGCTTTCGCTGATCCAAGAAACCAATAAAGGTTATCTTATCCATATCTCTTGATCACCCGCACGCTCACAATGAGGTAATCTCATAGCGCACGCTTTTTTGTAAAGCTCTATTACTTCTTTTCCCCATCTATCATTTAATAAAGAATATATTTTATCTAAATCATCTTTATAAGTTTGCTTGGCTGACTCGTATGTGTATCTAACACCCCAAAATTCTAATTCACTTAGTTCTTTCATAATTAAAATACCTCCGTACCTTAATTATAAAACGTTGATTGACAGAAATATTCTGGTATTAATTACCAACTATGCAAGCAAATCTTTTAAATTATCTGGTAATTTAGCTGATTTAAGCAGAATTTCTCGCATTAAATATAATAGCTGCTCATTTTTACCACTTTTATTGTAATAATTATAAGTTTTAGTAACTTTATCTGGCACCGTCACTAATCGCATGATTTGGTTTAATCGTCTGACTTTAGCTGCTTTATTAATATCTGCAAATCTTTTCATTTTACGCATCACATCACCTCATGAATATAAATAGATACGATTTTACTGTACTAATTTACATGTTATATTATTATTCTAACAACACTAAAATGAATATACAATATAAATTTGCACATATATTGTATAGGAGGTATCTGATGGCTGACGAATTTGGTACGGTAAGGATGCGTTTAAAAGAAGTAATGGCTGAAAAAGGTATAAGCAAAACTAAATTATCTTACAAAGCTGAGTTACAAAGAACACAACTTAATCATTATTATGATGGTAAAATCACTAGAATAGATTTTGATATATTAGGTAGGTTATGTACAGCATTAGATTGTGACATCACTGACTTGCTTGAATTCATACCACCAGAAGATAAATAAAAAAGCTCACCCTCGATTAAGAGAGTGAGCAATTTTTATATTAAACTCTAGTAGCTACGCCACTATTATCAAATGAATATTTAACTCCATCAACAGTGAAAATACCATCTTTATACATTTTCCCGTCAGAACCAACATAATAAACTTTATCTATCCATGTTGAAACTGCCATTTGTCCTGCTTCTGGTCCTGAAGTATATAGATAATACCAACCTTGCCAAGCCGAACTCCATACCCAGCCGGTCTGCATTACGCCACTTTCACCAAAAAAGTACCAGTGATTATCAAGCCATTGCCAGCCCGTTAACATCACGCCTCCTACATAATTATCTTTGTGGCCTGCCTCTCCATCCTTTGGATTGAAGTAATAATTTGAACCGTTCTCTTTAAACCAGCCTGTCAGCATCGCATTACCATTATTAGGATCTAAATAAAATGATCCATCACTTGTAGTTAACCATCCTGAAGCTTTTACACCATTTTCATAATAGTACCATTCTGAACCATCAGCAATCCAGCCGTTCCATTCTAGTTTTCCACTATAAGTTGTAAAAGAGATATAATTCTCCCATACAGGTTTGGCTACTGAATCAAATGTAACTGATTCTTCAGGCATTATGTAGAAAATATCTTCTATGTTTGAATCATTGTTTAACACATATACGTTATACTGATACCATACTAATTTACCATTATCATTTATATAACCTTTTTGTTCCTCTAAATGAGTATTATAATCAAATGAAGTGAACGTGCCTTTAGCAGCATTAATATGAGCATGTTCAGGGACTCCTCCATCAGTACCCTCACAATAAATCAAGTCACCTTGTGAGAATGTATCATTCACACCAAGAGTTCCTCCACCTTCTACAGGAATATTAGAGCCACCGTGAACTAACAAAAAGTGAACTTTTCCAACATACCCGTCTGGGCAGATTACTGATCTTGTAGACTCGAAAATAGCGATATAAGCGGATCCCTTTTTCTCAAAGAACACACATTCACAATCAAAAGGAGCGTAAAGTTTCTTTTCATCACTATGGACATCTAACGCTCTATATTCTTGATGGCTTTCTGCATACGGCTTTGCTTCTGTACCGTGATAATTAAAGTCAATGGTATTATCTTTAACAATACCTGGTCCTTGTGTAATCTCTGTATTTACAGAAGGCAACAGTGCTATTTGACCGTTACTTTTAATAAACTCATCATAATTATCTTTCAAAATCATTTTGATTCCTCCTATTTATAGCTTAATTTAATAATTGCTATAAGATCTGTATGCAAGGAATCTTTTACTTTTAAACTGAGTAAAACATTTAGATTATTATTTTCATCAACATATAGTATACTTTTATCATCAATATTTACAGAAAAGTTATCAATATAATAAGTCTCTTCATCATATAAACATTGATAATCAGTTCCAGAATATACTAAAGAAGATGCACAGCCTCTCCCTTTTACAGCTTCTTCTGCTATTTGGGAAGCATTATCTCTTGTAAGATCAAATTTTTCTAATAATTCATCATTATTCAATTCTTTGCCATCAGTCAAACTGAATGTGCGTGCTCCCCACTGATAACGCCCTCCTGAAATAGCTTTCGTTAGAATTGAAACATACTGATTGCTGATCGACCAAGTATGAGCACTAGAATAAACTCGCCAATTATACACTCCTGAATGTTCGATAGGTTTTCCATCTTTATCTAATGTTGGTGAGGGATTGTTGAATTCATCTGCATCTTCACTATCTATATTTAAGAAAATAGGGTATCCCTTTTTTTCAGGATCAACATATATATTTAACCATTCATCTAAAGTTTCTTCAGAATAATCGTAAAATTCCTCATTATTTTTATCTAAGTAATATACCCAATCCTTAAATTCATCAATTTTCTTTACATATTCAGTTTCTTCCGGCTTCTCCTGTTCCACAGGCTTTTCAGGCTGTTCAACCACCGGCGGTTCTTCTGGCTTCTCTGCCTCCGTCGGACCTTGCTGTACACATCCCGCTATCATTGCCATTAATAAGAAACTTGTTAGTATTTTTTTCATAATTTCCCACCTCGTTACTATAAGTATACGAGATTTATCAGGATATTTCTAGGTTACGGCGGATGACTCCACGGTTTTGATTTACTCATTTTGCTTTTCCTTTATGTTCACTGCATCAACGGCAGCTGATCCCTGGTTCTCAATGAGATGCTTGAACTTATCTACTAATGATACTAAGAAGCCAGGTAAAGTCATTTCCATCTCGATCAGGTTCTCCAAGATACTGATCAGTTCATTAAAGATAAGCCAAAGGCTTACCAACAAACCAAAGAACGTATCAGCAGGTATGATGATGCCTACCTGTTCTGCTACGTTGATGATCACCCAATCACAGGCGATGGCCACCGCAACTATGACGGCATAAAGCAGCTTCTTTACGATTCCCCATAAGCCTACTGAGGACTTGATTTTACCTAGATAGCCGGCTGAGATAATACCGGTGATATAATCAACTACCATGCATAATAAAAGCAGCACAAGCACAGGAAACAGGATTCCCAGCTGCGCTGCTACGATCGTCATAAAACCAACAAACCCAGTCTTGACGATGACCGGGTCTGTTTTATCAAATAAGTTTTTCATTTTCATTCTCCTTCTGCCAGCCGGCAGGATAATCAGATGGTGAATATGCGTTGTTATCTATCTTGCTGATATAGACTGCATCATCAAACAGCACCACCTCATCAATCATATAAGCGTCATGAGCGCCTTGTGGCTGCACGAAAGGTTTTGGTTTGTCCTTATTCTTCGTATGCTTCACAACCCACAAAGCAGGTGTCTGAGAGGGTTCCCAGCCATCTTGACTGGTATGTGCTTGAACACACCGATATACTTGTCCTTCAAATTTCCTAATGTCATCCACCGCATATTCCATACCTGTATCCCAAAAGTCGACTAAATCTTCGCAGTCAATGATCGTTGTATCATCATTTGCTGGTAAAAGATGCTGCCATTGCTTACGCAGCTGCCGAGCTTGCTCAATCAAGTTCATGCCATCTCACCTACCAATACTTTATATGCCGTTTCATAATCGTTCGGCGCTGGTGCATCAGCGAGTATGTATGCTTTTTCTTCATCAGTCAGGGAAGTCATAGCTTGAATCTTTTCTGATGAGATCTCACCTTTACTAAAACACCTCTTCAAACTCTCTACATGTACTCTCATGAGATTACTCCTTCCTCGACTAATTGCAATGTATAGGCATCAATGATTTCTTCTTTCGATTTCACAACCGCAGCTTCAATTCTATCTAATTGTGTTGGTTGTGTAATTGGCTCTGGCTCATCACTTGTCATATCTGACTTTAAAAACTTAGCAATTACCCTACCTGATCTTGAATCTGTCCATATAATATAGACTAAATCATTTTCTATGATTTCTGTAATATCATAATTCATCCTGCTTCATCCTTTCTATTTCAGCACACCTGCTGATATGAATACACTGCCTGACGTAACTCCTGTAACAGTTACTCTTAATGATTTTTTAGCTTTAATTATATTGGTTATAAAAGCATATGAGTTGGAGGTAGCAAAATAAAAATTATTATCCCCCTCAAGTAAAGGAGAGAAGGTAGCATCACCTCTTGAAGTCCCACCTATATAACCAGTGCAAAGTTGACCTTCACCCACTTTTTGGTTATAGACATTAACGTATAATGAAGCATCTCCTGATGACCACCCATTCCCAGATTGAGGTAAAATCATTATTCTTTTAGTACGATTACTGTCAGCATCTGTTACTAAGATTTTATGTTCTACATCATCTATCCAAAATGACATTAAACATGATTTCATAGATGTAGTAAAATTAAGAGATTCTATGATACATGGTTGTTGTACATTGATTATTTCTGTTTCGACCGCTTTGGAGATACTCTTATTAACAATGATTAAACCAATATAGTTTAAATTGTCATTGTTGACGCTGTAGCTTGGGAACATTGCTCCGCTCATAGTTTCACCCACTCCTTTTCTGTTTTGGTGTTTCCAAAGGTTTCAAGCATTCCTTCACTTAATCTGATTTCATCAATATAACCACCAAAATTATTTATACTTGATGCTGTAAGATTGGTATATGCAATTTTGAATCTATTAAAACTACCGTTCCACGGAATATAGGAAGAATATGCACCACTTTTAACACATACACCGTCTAAATAAATTTTACAATTGTGGTTTGGAAAATCTATTGCAACTGCTAAATGTATCCACTTGCCAAAAATTTCAGCTTCATCAAATGAATACAATGTCGGTGAACCTGAATCAAAAGATGTTCCACTTTCACTTACTGAAAGTCTCAATTCCCATTTGTTAGATGAAGATGTATAGACAAAATTAATTCCAAAACCATAATAATTATTGTTGGTTTTATCCCAAGCTTCTAATAGATAAATATTTTTATATGCAGATTGATAATCGTTAATATCAAGCAACAGGTTACATTCAAAAGTAATTTTTGAAGTATTCTTTACTGCTTTATTTGTAATAACTTGAAAACCTAAATCAGTTTGTTTAAATATCCTATCAACCTTAAAACTACCGATACCAAGCACTTTATTTTCTGTATCTACCGATACATTTTCATAATAAGTAACAGCATTTCCGCATTCATCAGTAGCTTTCATTTCATCACAATTCAATAGCATTATAGTATTGCTTGTCGGAACATACGGAATAGGTGTAATAACATCAGTACATTTATCAACCGTTCCGTCTGCGTTATGTCTAAAAATCGTGTTATCAGTTATATTGATAGTTTTTGAATGCTTAATTGTAAACGGAATTAGCTCAGGAATTCCACCGTTGCTCGGGTTATCAAAAGTTGGCGCGTTGTAATTCTCTGTTATTTTATTTCTGATAACCAATTCATCAATTCCCGTCCTACTTCCTGATGTGTACTCAGAGCCATCTTTATACGAACTTTCACATAATTTTAAAATAAAAGTATCATTTTCTTTAAGTTCTCTTGTTTTTATTTTTATAGGTACATTGGAATAGTTATTAGCGCTAATTTCATAAATATAAAACCAAGAACCATCAATTTTTTTATAGGTGATACGGCAATTTCCGCTGTGATTTTTACCATTTGAATAAAATACAGAAGTATTAATTGTCTGTGTTTTAACAATTCCTGTTTCATCATCTATATAATATAAATGATAGTTATGCGCTCCGTAATCTATCATAAACCCACAACCTAAACCATCTAATAATAATACATTTGTATTCCATTGAGCATTCCAATTTTGATAACTATTTATCCCAAAGCAAAAACAAATTTCCCACTCTTTTGTTACATCCCAATTTTTTATAGATGGTATGTACGCACCCCAACAGCATTGATTACTTCGATTGCATTCATTTTGGATATAGTTGATACCCTTAAAACAATTTTTATAATTAAAATCAGATATATTTTTAGAAGCAAAGTTTCCTTTTGATTCAGGATTTATTTGTATTTGGTTCTCGTTTCCGCTTTTATCAGAAACAGTGCCGTCCTCGCCATTAATTAGCAGTAATACATTCGGGTCAGGCAACATTTCTTCGGTGTACCAAATAATTTCTTTTTCGCCGATTTCATCAATGATCTCATAAGTCACCTCACTGTCTCCTTGATACATAGCACCCACTACAACATCAACGTCAGGAACATTGCTACAACTAAAAGTGATTGTAGTATTAGTATTGGAATGAATACTGATACCCGCTTTTGAGCAAGCATCAATGTTACTCTCCGGCATAATATAAGCTGGGATAATCGTTGAGCCGACTGTGAACTTATCGCAAGGCAATGTCTGCTGATTATTTTCATCCCATCCATTAGCTGGAAGGAAAAATTGAGGTGAACAATTCTTATCTATCTTTTTGTTTAGGTTTTCCTCAGCTGCTTCTATACGTTGTAACAGTTCAAGGTAATCTGCCTTACTTGCAAAATAAGCCGGCTCTTTTTTACCAAGCGTGTCAGCATCACCGCCATCTGAAGGTAGGTCAATGTTAAAGCCTCCTGAGTCATTTATCGTCAATTTCAGATGAATATCAACTTCGGGAACTGTTCCTAACGCTGTGATTTTAAGGTTGCTGGTAGTCAATACATAATTACAGCTGATTCTTGCTGCTTTCAAGGCAGCATATTCTTCATCCGTAGTACAGGCGGATGTCAGTGTTCCTGATGTATCAGACTGCAGCTGCTCTGCCCCAATTTGATAGCTGCTTCCGCTCCAGTTTTCTTTATTCAGAATTATTGAAATATCGTTGCTGCTGCTCATAGCAGCGTCGATGATATCCATATTCTCATTAATGACTTGAATATCCGCCGCCTCGTTAAGACGGGGCTTTTTCAATTTGAGTTTTTCTGTTAAATCAGGCATTGATCACTCCTCCTTTATCGGTATCTCCCATTAATACATAATTCCAATCTCGTTCCTTGACCTTGCCCCACGTTTGCTGATTTGCCAATACTTCCTGCCACTGTACATAGGCATATGCGATTTCCAGTGCCATGTTAGCAGGTATCAGATCATAAATAGTCTGATAAAGTGGATCAAGATTGGGTAATGATGTTAAGCCTCGATAAGTGACATTTATTGTATAGGGCTTCTCTAACAAGGAACAGTTCACTTCAACACCTAGATATGCTTCTACCACTGATTTCAAGGTTTTAAGATTGATCGGCGGTTTCGTCAGCAGTTTGGCTTTGATTGCCTGCCGTCGGCTCTCCAATGATCCATTGATCGGCGTGCTTAAATTCAAAATCTTTTCCCAACGCTCAACAATAGTCACTGACATGGTATCAGGATACTGATTACTGACTAATTCATCCATCATATCGTAGAACTTATTCATACTGATCTGTATTGCATTTCCAAGAGCTTTTATTTCGATAATCTCTCTTAAAAACTCAGGCATATGGTCAATGTAAGGTCTTGCTTCTTTTCTGATTATACTTTTCATGCTGCAATCTCCGAAAGTGTGATCGTATCAATAACAGGCACTTGATAGCTTTCTGCTGTTTTGCTCAAAGCAATGTTAGTTTCTGATCCATTCACCTTTAAGTTTTGTACATCAATAACACCCTCTACATTCAGGATTGCTACCATCAGCCTTGACACATAAACAATCTCGTCCTTGAATCCCACTGAAGCCACATATTCACGAATCGACTGCTCCACCTTAGATTTTATCAGCTCATAACTGCTTCCAATCGAACAGCGAATAGAAGCAGAAATCGTAAGACTTAATTCACTGGATGTTTTAACTGTTACTAAATGACCAATCGGTGCCATTCCTGAAGCCGGATCATCTGCAGGCTGAAAGTAGTCTTGAACCTTTTTGATGAGTTCACTTGTTGCACAACGATTGCTTTCATCACTTACCGTCAGCAGCACTGTTCCGGGGCCATTCCAAATTGGGAATACCTGTACATCCCCTACACCATCGATTTTCAGCACTTCTTCTGTATAGTCTGGAACATTCCCCCCAAAAGGTGACGTCCGGACATGTCGATAAAAACGGTCAAGCAACTCAGCATCACTTTCTTCTTCGGCCCCCTGGATCAATACGTCTGTTAATTCTGCTGAACCAAGACCTTCTATATTAGTCAGTGGTAGGATAGTACCTATATACTGATTACCGATCATTCCGGTTTGCTCAGCTTCAGCTTTATACTCGCCAAGCTGGATCTCTTCAGTTACTTTTAAAGACAGGTCATTGATCCTGAATCGGCTACCGATTTCAACTTTCATTAGAGCACCCTCTTTATCCTTTACAACGAGTTTTCTTAAGGCATAAGTGGCTGGTGTCCTGAGTATGCCGAACTTATCCACTTCTTTATCCAACCATTCCCCTTCAGAGGTATCCGGCATAAAGAGATTCATGATATAAGCCAAGACCCAATAGGCTTTAGATAATTCATACGCTACCGGTGCCAGTGTCGTATAAATCAGGCTGCCTTCACGCTTATCTAAGGATTCAGGCACTTCCGCAAGCATTGATTCCATTAATTCATTAAATTCCATTTGCTACCTCCTTTCTCATCTCAAATTCTCCGTAAATCGATTGTATTGAAAAACTGAGAACGTAGTTTTCTTTGTCCTTCGATATTTCAAGGTTCTCGACCGACAGGATACGCTCATCCACTTTCAGGCATTCCTCTAACATCCTGCGAATCTCACCATCAGCGTATTCTTTTTCTTTACCGATCAGATCATTAAATTCATGGCCATAATCGGACGAGAAGATTAGACACTCAAAACGTGGCGTATTTAGTGCAAAAAAAGCAGCCTGCTTGACTGCTTCTAATGGATCATCAATCATTCCTACAATTCTTCGATGTTCAAAATCCACATTGAATGTTTTATTTTCCATTGGCTTTACACCTTTCCGATAACCACATACTTTTGCCCTCCCTTTTTCTTAATCAAAGCAATCGTGTCACCCGGCTTCAGCAATGCACGATAATAAATCTTGCTTTCTGTGCCTAATGTCGGATCATAAGTCGTTTCATCGTGCTGAAGGAAGTGCCGCGGTGTGAGTATAAAAGCACTGTCTAAAGTCTGTGTGGACTGCTCCAGCTTTACTGTCACTCCAGTTAAGGAGACAGACTGCACTGTTCCGAATACGACATCAGATAAAATAGCCGAATCAATATAATTCTTAACTACCGTTTTGATAGTATCTAATAATGACATATCCTAACTCCTTTCAAAAACAAGGGACAATTCCATTGTGTGAACAGGTGTAAAGGTATGCATTACTGAATCTACAATTGCCCACGCGTCAATACCTTCATTACTTAATACTACTCTCACACCCGATCCACCTAAGATTCTCACATCACCTAAAGCAGATAGCTTCAGCTTCTCTGTCTCTCGCTTTTTCAGCTTGATCAGACGGTCTGCTCTTTCTTTAATCTGTGAGTCGTTCAGATTATTGTCTACCTTTTCAAAATACTGCAGCATTCCCCATTTTTGGATCAAGGACGTATCATGCACGATATAAACGTCTCGCTGCCCTGAATCTTGATTGTCTTTAGCCAGCTTGATCTGATTATAAGTGTCACTGTCTATCGACTTTTCGTAGTCATAGCTATAGGCAAGACTCTCATCACCGACAATAATCGGTACTCGGAGGTCATAAATTTCTTTAAGTTCTACCTTACCCGCATTATCTCTAAGCACATAATAGTAACCCGTCTGCATTAAATGATCACTACAGGACTGATAGATCATATCGAGATAAGTCTGATTATCAAACAAATAATCAGGCAGCTTTTCAGTTATTGGCTGTATGTTGGCTGTTACCAACAGATTCCCAACACAAACATTCAGTAATTCGGATAGTGACATATTCTTTCGCATGACAGTATCCTTAGCCTTAAAATACCTCAGCTGATCGTAAGCGGTGATTTCCGGATCTCCTTTATTTGACTTCACCGTAAATACAGTACCTGCAAATAACTTCACACCCTGATATTCAAATTCTACATAATCTCCATTATTCAGCTTCTTATCTACTGTCTTGGAATAGCTGAAGGTTAGTTTACTAGCTCCGTTCGCCCAACTACTTTTCAATGTGATACTTGACGCCACATTTGAGAAATCAAACACTTTTTCATCTGTATGTATGAGTAGCTTCATGATGACCTCTTGCTCTTGAAATAACCGGTAGTGATTACATTTTTATTTTTAGCTATCTGAGCCAATGCCCCACCGGCAGCCGATGTACCTGTTCCTTGTACCGACATACCATTCAATTCCTGTGCTCCCTGCCAGCTGTTCGGCGGATAGCTTGTAGTATAGACTTGCTGATCCGTGGTTAATGGGTTCTTACATGGTTTTTTATTTGCTAACGTAGGTAATACGTTCGATTTAGTCTTTTTTGTTGTCGAAGTTACTGCATCATAGACCGAAGCCGACGCGGATACAGGCTGCATCGATGAGCCATCCGCTGCCGTTGGCTGATCAAGAACAGGCAGCGGGCGCTGTATTGCCGGTAGACCCGTTTCTTTTACCCGCACCTCTTTATATTCCTGTAACGTAACTTCATATTCATAAGTTCCTGTTTCAATTTCCTGTAAACTGAATGATTTTAAAATCACCTTGCACGATACGCCATAAGAAGTACCGTTGGATACAGTCAAAGACACAGGTTTGTCTGAATCGAAGATCTCCTGCAGCTGCTCAATGTAATAGGCAGGACGGTGCCAGGAATGGCAGAAAGAATAATTCTGAGCCGGAAAGATACTTGAAAACTTATAAATGTGTAAGCCTCTCATCTCAGGAAGACTTACCTTTCCTGAGTTAAGAATATCGTATTCTTTCGCTCCACGATCAAGGGTATCGTCAAACGTTTCCGGATTCACCGGCATTCGCATTGAATTGATATAAATTGCATAACTCATTACGCAAACACCCCCTCAGCCTCGATATTGACCATTTCCTGAAGCTGATCAGCAACATGCCCCATGAGTGCATCCATATCTGCTGTCTCTTTCACTTCACCAATCTGTACTGAGATCTGAGGCGCCAATGTTGCAGTGGAAAACTTTGCGATATATTCACGTTCAGCAATATCCAGCAGGTACTTTAGGTTTTCTTCCTCAATATCCACAGTCCCTTTCACATTGACAGCGTCGTTTTCTATATTGACCGGGATTGCTGCAGTACCAGCAAGCATATCCTGGAATTCTTTACTCATTGGATCCATTGCCTCTGGTACATCAGTGGCCATACTTTTTAATTTAGCCGCCTCAGAATTGAAAGCGGCAAACAGGCCGATCACGATCGCCAGTAAGCCGATGAACCAAGTCAACGGACACGCCAGCAGAGCAGCATTAAAGCCATACTGTGCTAATGTAGCACTTAATTGAGTCGTGATCCACATCCCCATCTGACTGGCTGACATCCAAGTGACCAATCGATAAGCAAGCATGGCCGCTGTTCCGATACCCAATAAAAGGATGATTTTATCGAAATGCTGAGCAACGAACCCCAGCACATTCGCTAAGGCAATGCCGTTTACTGCTAACACATCAAAGAATGGCTGAAATCTTCCTGCATCAAGATCGGCAAGCAGTCTTTCTGCAACCGGAATAAGAGCTTCCATGACCGGCTTCATATTTTCACCGAGTGCTGTTTTCGCATTTGATGACAGCATATTCATCTGAGCAGTCAAGCCTGCTGCATTCTTTTCTAAAACTTCCGTACTTGCGCCGAACTGACTCAGTTTCTCATCGATATAATCCAGCGCGCCTTCCACATCACCCGAACCGATCATTGCGCGGATTTCCTCTCCGCTGAAACCGGTAATATTATATCGGTTACGCATGGACATAACATCACCGGATAAGATCTCTTTCATGGCAAATACTGCACCCTCAGAGCCTTGTGTCGGGTCTTTCGCGTAAAGCCGCTCCGTCATATTGATCAAGCGCTGAAGCTGTGTGAAGTCCTTCGTTGTCGGTAAGTAGCTCATCATACCTTTAGCCAGATCCTCTCGCCCTAAGATAGAGGTCTTGGCATAATCAGAAACATAATCATACAGTCCCGCGCCTAGTGCGTCATTACCTAACATAGCTTTCAGCGTGTTCTCCTGCACTTCCTGAGTGGCGGCGATATTGACACCTTCCAATCCCCATTGGAACGCTTTCCGCAAGGCAAATCCTGCTGAGATCAGGGTAGTGAAACGGCCGATCAGTCCATTCATTTTACCTGAGGTCTTATCGGATTCGTTTCCCATATCTTTGAGTCGACCGTTGAACTTATCGGTAGCAGCAGTCACTGATTTTACCTTATCTTCTGCGGATGCAGTCGATGCGACGATCTTATTCAACTTGGATGTGTAATTATCCGTCAAAGCAATCACTGCCCCTAGTGTTTTCTGTCTGGCCAATTCACTTCACTCCCTTCATTGCTTTTCTTGTCTGCTCCATGTATCTTTGAGCACTTGCTATCACGAACGCTTT
This sequence comes from Clostridiales bacterium VE202-08, assembly GCA_000508965.1. Classification (GTDB taxonomy): domain Bacteria; phylum Bacillota_I; class Bacilli_A; order Erysipelotrichales; family Erysipelotrichaceae; genus Dielma. The sequence goes on along the minus strand of BAHV02000008.1, from coordinate 76,498 downwards.
TTCACGCTGCGGAAGCTCGTCAAATTCATGGGGCAATAGATTAAGTTTGAGCAGGGCGAAGTAAGCAACGGCTGCCTCTCCGTCCTGCTTGATTAGTTTTTTGCTTCTTCAATGTCATCGTTGATGTCATCATCCAAGCCGCAAAGCTCGTAGATTTTCTCTCTCAGTCCTGCGTATTCACCCGGATAGAGCATCGTAGTCAATAGTTCCTCTTCACCTATAACATTAAAAGCTTCCTGCAATTCAGCACTCTTTAAATCAGGAAAAACGATACAGCTGCAGATCAACTTATTTTGATATGAAATGTTATCGATACTTATGCTTCCTTTTCTGTCACGTTTCTCACAGCTTTTAGAAAGCATCTGCGCTTCCTTTGTTGTCCGAGGCACAAGTTCCCACTCTACAGGCTTCCCTGACTCATCCTTAAAACGTTTGCTGACTACAACTTTGATTGATTCAGTTTTCCCCGGATTTAAAAATGCACTTAATTTACTCATGATTATTCCTCCTAATAGTTTGATGGTAATTTGAAATCACTCAGCACATCGTAATCGCTGAACAAGATGCCAATATCGGACTGCGAGCCTTCTTCACTGCTTTCATCAATCAATAGTAATGGCACTTCATTCAGTACAACATTTCTTAATAATACTTCTGACCTGCCTACTGCTGATCCCTTATCGTCACTGTAAGCCTGGATGGAGATAGGTGGAAAAGTACCATTTTCAAGATATTCATGACACGCTTCTCTGAATACGGAAGTGGCATTATAAACTGTAATGGTTCCGCTGCCTTTTGCACCTGTAGGTCGATTCTGCTCCATGCGATTGCCGAGCAGCTGCTTGGACCACATCTTTAATTCCACTTTTGCTTCAAGTTTTGCGATCTCAAATGCTTTACGATTTTGACCATCAACAGTGATGTATGCGCCACCCTGATTACACAATGGCAGATTTTCAATTCTTCTGTTATCCACTCTACTTCACCTCCACATCCATGTATATCTTATCTACAGTATCAGTTGGCTGTACACCTAGTGTAATCAGCACAGCATCTTTGTCAGTACCTTTATTAATGACGATATCATCAGGCACGAAGTTCTCAACAGCGCCCATCTCCTGCATACTGTTCATATATTCAGTGAGATGACCTTTCAGCAGATTTCTTCCTGATTCACTGTTCTGTACTTTGCCGATGAAATTTGCTTCAAAGATGCTCACAATGTCGTTATTGATCGAATCCAACACTCGGATCACCTTATTCTTCCGGAAGTCCTTCGGCTTCTCATCTGTATAAGTAGTCAATGTGTTGATGTCATATTCAGCCACTACCTTACCGCTACGCGGTGTAAAGACAAAAAGTCCTTGATTGATAGACTCTTCCACTTGAGCATTCGTTAAGCGGATATCCACATCCGAAGCGCCTTCATAAGCTGCGAAAGTGTTCGACTGATCGACCTGTGCGCCGGCAGTTGCTCCAGCTACCCAAGCGACTGCCTTTTCTTTCGGCAGTATCGTTCCATCAGTTAGAACAACACCATTCTTAACTGCGACAATGCCTTCGTAGTCAAATGTATTGACTGATGCAGCCACAACACCTACGATCTTCTTTTCTTCATACTCTCGTTGCTCCTTAACAAAATCCACAACTAGCTGGATGATCTTCTCGTCGGTACCTGTGTAGCCGATCGTCTCAAAATCAACTAAAGCTGCTGCTTGCAAGCAATCCTTATAATCCACTTCTGCTGCTGTTCCATCTGTGCCTCCTGCAAGATTTACAGAAACAGCCTCTAAAGCTCCTGATCCTGATAATGAAATAAATCCATTACTGATAAATTCATCCACCGCTGAGATGCTTTGCGTATCGACCAGCACAGCATCAAGATAAGTCTCGACCTTAAACTTGCTGTTATCAGTCGTAACAATAAGACTGATGTCGTTTCCTCTTGTACCCGGATATAATGCCTCTGCATTCAGCTCTGAAGCTACCTGTGCAGATGCCTTTGTACCATTTGCGTTGACTCTGTACACCAACACCTCAAATGCCTTTTTCATTGCTTCCTTGATTGGCAGCATTTCTGCATCTGCATAATTTCTGCCAAGCTTGCTGAATGTCTGTGTTACATCCGTAATGCTCACAAACTGCTTAGTAGGTCCGAAACTTAATACAAGAGGCAGGATCACAGTTCCTCGTGTTCCTACTTCCATTGCCAGTGCCTTAGATCCCTTTACATTCACATAAACACCGGGTCTGACTTTATTCTGTGATTTCCACATTCATTTTCACTCCTTCCTCGATGGTCTGCATCTTCTCTTCGCCAGTATCTACATCAAATCGTACAGATACGGTAAAGCTGAACTGCAGCACGTCATCATTAATTTCTGTTTCTTTTTCAGTCAACGTATATTGACCGATATGATTTAGTTCTAGCAAGGCATCCTCAACTTTGGTACGCTCATTTCCGATATAGGAAACGACATAGCTTCCTTTGATATGCTTTCTTAAAAGGGCATTCGTCCCTTGCTTGCCTTGATCGATAATGAAAAAGCAGGGAGTAACAAGCCCCTGCTTCACACTATCGGTATAGATCTTCTTTACTTTAGGCTCTATCGTTTTTAAATAGGCTGCCAAAAGCTTTTTAAATTCATAATCCATGTTTCTTTTTCAACCTTTCCACTTCCAGTTGAAAGAGCTTATCCATCGCTTGATCGGCTACCGCTAACCCTTTCTCTAGGAAATACTGGGGGTTCACATAACCAATCGTAACACCTTTCCTTACGATCCTGTGACCGTTATTGACATACATTGCATACTCAGCCGTATTGTTGAATTCTTTGGTAATCTTGCGTTTACTTTTCTTCAGCTTGCCCATATGCCATGATTTGATGAGGGTACCGCCCATCTTCTGTGTAACCTTGAATGAGACCCGTTTGCCTTCTTTGGTCGTGAACTCAACCGTATCCGGATACTGCCCGCGAGGTGTATTGTCTTTTGCCACCTGCATTGCTTTATTGGCCGTTAGAGTCACGACTCTATCTGCTGCAGTATCAAAATCACCGCCCAGCATTTTGAAAGTCTTGATCATGTCCTGAAAACCATAAACTTCAGATTTAGACATATTCATCCTCACTCGCTTTCACTTCAATGTGGCTACCGGAAAAACCATTCGGCTTTCCTGCGTACAGCTCATAGGTATATCCAATAGCTGTAGTGATCACCAGCTTGTCCCCTGCCCGAACGTCTACAGATGGGTGAAAAAATACGGTATAGGCGTTGATCGTGCTGGCTGTTGTTTCTGTCGTATTGATGATGGGATTCGATGTACTCAATCGGCAGCGCACACCTTGATGAACCATCTGCCTTTCAAAGTTAGTGATGCCATCACTTTCAACCTCTACATTCCGATAAATATCACACTTATCTTTACGCAGTTTGTCCAGGGCTGCTGCCTTATCTACCATCTGAACCTCCGAAACTTATTCAGCGTATCTATATAAGCAGCAAGTGTGCTCTGCTCAGTCTCTTTTGAAGATACGTAAGTGATTGATGTATTACCCTCACTGATGGATGCTATCTTACCGTCTGTTTCTGCCTTATTGAAGCTTAGATTATACAGGTCCACAGACAGGTCCACCCATGTGTAAAAGAGTGCTTCAGGTACAGAGGGAATCGAACAATAGTTTTTGATTAATGCTGCTGCTTTTTTAACGAAGCGCAGCAGGAGATCATCAGAAGTCTCAAGCCCATACATGCTTTTGATTTCTTCAACTACACGTTCACTCATCATGATTATGCCTCTGCCGGATCTGCTTTTGTTTTTGTCTTTGGTTTCTTTTCCAAGTCTTCCAGCTGTTCAGTCAGCTCTTTATTTTTTTTCTTTAGATCCGCATTTTCTTTCTTGAGCTTCTCGACTTCCGGATCTTCCTTTTTAACGAATTTAACTTTACCGTTGACTACCTCACAATAGCCATCAGCTAAGTATTTTTCTTTCTGAGTTTCATCAATCGTTAATTCACGATTGTTTTTCCTTACGATGACCATAGTTATTCTCCTTTCACATTGAATGCGATTGCTTTTGCCTTTTGATTCAAAATAAATACATCCTCGAATGATTCCTCGAAGTATACCCATTTACCTTTTGTTAAAGCGGAAGGTTCTCCCACCTGAGCAAAGGCATAAATGACCGGCGTTAAGACTGCAACAGGGTGGATGATACAGAAATTGATCTGTTTTGCGGATGCGCCTTTCTTCCAGCCTTCGGTAAAGTCATAGACTGTCTGCATCAGATCGCTTGGTACGCCTTTGATCGTCAGCTCATCAATACGGCTGATCTCACGTGTCAGCGCTTTAGCTCCGTCCTTCAGGTCAACAGTACGCTGAATCTCTTTTGCATTCTTGATCAGCGTCTCAACCGTTGGTGTGCAGTACATGATACGGCCAACTTTAGGTACACGAGCTTCATCCATCGCTTCCATGATCGTATCGATCGTAGATAAGATATTCTCAATCGTTAATTCTGTGGTATCGTCTTCATGACCTGCACCTAAGGCGGTCTTTAGTGAGTGGATTGCTGAGATGGTGTAAGCATCCATTTCTGGGAATTTCTGCTCTTGGTTATAGACTTTTGTTGCATTTTGAATGGTCATAACTTGATTCGTTTGTACGACATCCATCGGATGGATCAGTGTGTCCCATGTACGGTGATTCTTTAAAACCTTCGTCTCCCATTTGTTTGACGCACGGCGCTGGAACCCAGTGATCGTATCGCGGTCACCGTCGATACGACCGGATGTTTCAATCACTGGAATCTCGATCGTGTTTGCTCCTGTGACTTTGTAAAGCTGATTGTTTGATGTTGCGTAAAGCTCACCAAAATATAATACATACGGAAAATTCTGTGCTAATGCCTGTGAATATTGTTTTGCGTAGTTTAATACTTCTGCCATAATTGTACTCCTCCTTTATTTTTCTGGTTTTGGGATCACTGTTTGAAAGCCAAAATCGAATCCCTTATTTGCTTCTGCAGCTGTTCCACCAAAAGGTGTGAAGCTGCTCACACTACCTTTAGAATTATCATCACTTACAAAGGCTTCCGGGCACTCTGTTTGTAATGACTTCATGAAATCATCAGCTCCCAGCAGCTTATCTCCATCAAGTTTTAAATCCTTTGATAAGAGCTTGTTGAGTGCTGATTCCTGTGCTAATTTGGATGTGAATTTATATCCGGATAAGAGTTCCTTAGCTATTGATTCACGCTTTACCTTTTCAATCTCTTTTGCGGAATTTGTTTCAAGGTCTTTGATTTTCTGATTCAGTGCATCAACATCAATTCCTTCAAACTTTTTAGCCGCATCCTTTAAAGCTGTAAGTTCAGTATTAAGGGTAGCGACCTCAGACTCCTTATCTGTATATTTCTGCTTGGCAACATACTCACCACTGGCCAGATTGGCAAGCTTTACTTTATCGTTGCCCTTCAGCTTCTCAGATACCTGTGCATATAATTCATCACCTAAAAATTCTTTTAACCATTCCATAACTTTTCTCCTGTGTTTTTTATATCCGGTTCTCTCCGGTAGGGGCATAGTTTAAATGTCATATGCGGGACAAGCAGCAGTTTATATGCCATGCTCAGGGCTAGATATTTGATAGATCATCTTTAATGAATTTAGGCAGCTTCCGTTTCGGTGGGTCCATATAAAAATTCCTTTCTGTTTCTTTTCGGCCACAAAAAATGCAGGTACTCTCTTCAATGAGAATCCTGCATTTTAAGTTTTTATCATAATATGTTTTATTAATTCTTTTTACATAGGCGTGGTTACACATACAACACCCTACTTCTCTCCATAAAGTTCATCTTCATCTAGCAAAACTAAATCATCAAACTCTGGAGGCCATTCGCGCTCAGCTTCTTCGTATTGAATACCATGATCTCCTGGAAACGGCTGAGTATGATCATTTTTATGCTGCCATATTTCTAAGGGGATACCATCTGGAAAAGCTGAACAATTAGCAAAGCTTCCTGACCATTTGTCAAAATGCTTGCAGCAAAAACAAAATAGACAGGGTTGTGAATATACTCCATCAAATTTATTTGATTTCATTTTTCTCCCTCCAATATAGTAATCCGTACTTTTCAGCCATCTTTTGCATCGCATTATTCTGTATAGTTCTCTGATAGTGGATGAAATTATCTTTGTTACGGAATTTCTTCACATACGCTTCTGAATAAAAGCCTAGAATAAATTTATATTCATCTTCAAAATCTTCCTGTGATGGCATTAAATGTAAATTCTCATTTCTTCGCAAAATATAAGTGAATTGCTTGCCCACCGCCCTTATTTCTTGCAAATCATATTCGATTGCCCTGTAGATATCATCAGGAGATAGGGTCGTTCCCATCGGATGATTATGAGTAACTACAGCATTCTTCATTAGCTTAAATTCTGCGTCAGTAAATTCTACCTCAGCTTCTTTTCCTAGCTTCTCTAAAAGGACATTTCCTTTAGAATCATAAACGATAGCTTTTTCTATAGCATTGCCGGATATTTTATTCTCTTCAGCTTTCACTTTCATTTTAACATGCTCATCATCAGTTGCGTAGAATTCTTTTAATTTATTACGCTTCTCCGAATTTGCTGCGTATTTCTCGTACCATTCATCATAGGTCATATCTGCCGGTACATAAATATTCTTTCCATCAGCATTCTTCGCAACTCGCGTAGTCTGAATATCAGCCAGCTCCGGAATATACGGCTCTGTCGTTGTTCGGCAATAAGGGTGAAAGGGTGGACAATTCTTGCCTTCCTTCCGCTCAGAGACTTTAAAGATCTTACCGTCCATTCCTCTGCATATTTTAGATGTCTTCGTATCTAAAGTGGCATTGATTTTATACTCCTCAATACCATCAGCCTCATAAGCTGCCTGTGATGCTGCTTCGGCAACGTAAGCATGTTCTGTGTCCAAAAGCCTATAAGCTTCACTTCTTTTCACTTGAAACAGCGATGCAAACTTATCCTTGTAGTCATATGGGTTCTTCCCTTCAACGAACATATTTGTTAAAGCCTCTTTGAGTTTGAACGTCAAGTCTTCCTGATGTCGCCATAATCGTTCTGAATAATCAGCACCGTTAAAAGGGTACTTCACTAACTCTTCGATCGCTTTTGCGTTAGGTATCATGAAATCTGTATGGACACCTTTGTATTGCTCAATGTTGAAAAGTGAATGGAAGTATTGATCCATATAAGCATCTGATGCAGTACGGCCTATCACTTCATTCTGTTTCTGATACAGCTGATCCAGCACAGACTTAACATTCAATTCCAACTCCTGATAACGGCTGATCCTTGCTCTCATGCTTAAGTTTTCAAGCTCTAGGTTAAAGGTTCCTATGGAGTCCTTCGCCAACTGCTGAAACTCCTCCAGTGTCCCCTTGAAAGCTCGCCACTCTTTCAATGAGAGCAACTGCTGTGCTTGTGATAATGTGATCTCATTGTTCTCCGCATACTTGATCCAGAAATGATTGATCTTCGCTTGTACATCTTTTAAAGCTGTTTCAAAGTTATCGATCAGCTCCTTATTGGCTTTCTCAACATCACGATCCAGTGCTGCACGTCTTTTCCTCGTCCTCTCTTCCCAATAATCATTTTTCTTCGCCATCTACATCATCCTTAAAGAGAGGCTTCTCAGGATAAACATCTTCAGCCTCTTTATCGATCTGTTTGCGCTCATCTACCCAATCGTCAACTAATGGATGTACCTTTGTTTTGGTTTGATTTGACATGACATCCGGAGACGTACCATTAATGATCTGAGCGATCTCTAAATCATTTCGCGGTTTGTTTCTGGTCCATGTTTGAGTGATTTTAATATCATTTGAAGCACTGGAAACAGCCCTGACAAGACGATTCAGTGACCCCCTGAACTCTGTTTCCATCAGCCCTGCTTTCAGCTCCAATAGGCCGTACAAGAAATCAATGTACACTCCTGATGAGTTACCGGTATTCTCCGGACGCGGATCAACGGCCATTGCTGAGATGAAGAGCTGACGGACAAGCCCATCTAAGAAAGCTTGACGAGCTTCATAGGGTATTTCGGATGTAACTGTCTCAATGCCGCCATCGCCGCCTACTTCAGCCACTTTCTTTGCTTTAAGCATCTGCAGCAGATCAGGAGTGTATTCATTCTTGATCGGAAGCCCTCTCTCATCCACTAATGGCTCACCGTGCTCGTCAAGCTTGAAGGGTGTTCCGATGTCAGCCGTATAGTTTTTGAGCACCCAGATGACTTCTTGGATGTCGTCAATATCATTCGCAAACCCGCTCCACGCTTTATCCAAGCAATCAATGACCTGTTTGCACATCTTTAAGTCCGAAACCTCAAGAGAGTTATTGCTGAACTTAATGAAGGGAATGGTATCAAAACCATGCTTGACCACCTTTGCCTTAGTTAGATTGATCATTTCCGGAATTAGCTTATCGATGTTTTCCTTGCTTTTGTGGTAATAGAAGCATACTTCTTTCTCATCCCACAATTCATAGCGAACATATTCTTCCCCTTGCTCATCCAACGCAGTGTAATAGCGTATGACCATCTTTAAAGGTTTCTTGATATTTGTCTCATCATAGATAGGCAGCACTTGCTTTGGATCTACGTAATAATACTCAAGTCTACCATCTACGCCTTGCCAGTATTGGATCCATGCCCTGCCTGTGTTACTGGCATCAACACCCAACTTCTTAATGATCTTTTCATAGTCATCCCCTAAAAGAGACTGAAAATCAATGTTGCTTGAATCATCCGTATCAAATTGAGGCGGATATGTAAAAAGGTATCCGATCTTTTGATCTACAAGGATCCGATGCCAGTTCAAGGGGATGCGGTTATCCGCTGAATGAAGTGGGTTCTGACCGCATTGCTTCAGGTATTGATTGATTGCATCCACCGCAGCGGCACCAGTGTTTAAGATGCTGTCTTCATTCTCGTAATACTTTTCTGCTTCTTTAGCGGCAGTCACAAATACCTCATGCTTCGCCAAATAGTGATTGATGAGCTTCTTCACTGTTTCTAATTCCATCTGTACCTCCTCTTATACTTTCGTATAACCTTTCTTTGGCATATCGTCCTCCAATGAATAACGCACTGCATCGATCGTGTGATTATCCTTGTCAGGGTACTTGCCTTTGAAGTTACCATTCTTGTCACGTTCAAGCTCGTAGCCTGTAAACTCACGGGTCGCATTAGGACATCGTTCAGGATCAATAACGATTTCTTCTAAGTCCTGAAGGAACTTGATGCCAAACTCGACACTGCCGGGACCCTTTACGGAACCCCTGATATTGATGCCCATTTCACGCATCTCGGCGATACTCTTAGGCTCTTCACAATCGGCAATGGTCAGAATATTATCAGGATTCATTCTGATCATTTTTATGGCAGCCTTGCGGTTGCTGAGCTTGATCTGATAGATCTCACCGAAAATAAAAAGACGTCTGCGCGTCTTGTCGTAATGCGATTGTATGAATGCAAAAGGGTCAGCTGCATAACCCCAGTCTAAACCATTTCTTAATCGGTCGAAATGTGCCAGCTCTTCAGCTGTGACCTTTCTAGTAACCACATTGTCGAATACTTGTCCACCGGTGCCTGTTGCGATTCCCAGATATTCATGCTCGTAGGCTTTTGGCTTTGTCTTTTTAAGATGCTCAGCCTCTATGAGGAACTGCTCACCAAGCCATTCAGCCGGTACGCTGCGATAATCACTGTGATGTACGACCGTGTCTTCACGAGAATACAGCACATCCTGATTGACCCAGCTATTGATGCTCTTGGGCGGATTCCAAGAATAAAAGACAACGAACTTACTACCGCCACGCATCAGTGACTGAAGCACCTTACGTTCATCTTCTTCGCCATCCAGTTCAGCACGTTCTTCAAGCCAGATGTATTTAAAGTACCCTTTGCGGACTTTGATTGACTTTGCCTTGTTTGGATCATCCATCCCTCTGAAGATAATTCGCTGTCCTGTAGGCAGATAAGTAAGACGCAACGGTGTAAGGTTAGCCTTCCACAGGTGATTTACATTCAAAGCATCGATAGCCCATAAGAGCTGTTCATACACTGACTCCTGAAGTGTGTTCCCTACTTTGCGATAACAAACGGCATTTGCTTCATGATCCTCCATCATACCCATAATGATCTCGATACTGATGAAGGATGACTTTGCCGATCCACGGCCGCCTTTGAGTTTGTAGTGAGTGTGCCGCCCTTCTTTGATATCATAATGCAGATTATAAAAAGACGGAGCGATGAGGTCAGTAAGCTTAACTGTCGCTGTTTCTCGGGATGTCATCAACGATCATCACTCCCTTTTTCTCATCATCCTCTTCTCCCTGCAGCTTGTTTGTTTGAGCCTTTAACTGTGCGATACGTGCTTTCTGTTCTTCAGTAGCTGCTTCCCAGTCTTTGTGCAGCATCTCATCATACTGCTTGATCATTGACCTCAGCTCACTCATTGCGCGGCTCTGAGCAGTCATGAACCCTGCCTGTTTATCCCATGCGTGCTGAATCTCCCATTTTTCACCGATGACATTACCATCCTTGTCTTCAACTTTTTCTTTAGTCATATCATCATGATCACGAACCCACATGACCCTCTGCGCCCTCAGAATCGCCGCGTACTGCAGCTGAATGTTCTCCCAGAGAATGTCTAAGGGATCAAGAGACTTAAGCTCTCCCACGATTTCCTGCACCTCATCAGGCAGCCATTTTGAAAATAGACCATGCTTCCTTGCATTCTGATTTCTCGGGGGCCCCGTGGCGTTCTTATTGCCAGGCTGTCCGCCTTTATGCTTAGTTGCAACTTTTTTAGATTTCTTAGGTTGCAACTTTTCTTGTTTCCAGTATCGAGTGGCCCATGACTTGACCGCCGATAAAGTAACACCGACAGCATCAGCTATCTCCTGATATTTTTTGCCTTGCAAGTAAAGCTCATAGGCATCTGCCCGCTGCTCTTCATAGTTTGGTTTCAAGTCATATCACCACCTTCCTTTCGTCGTTTTGGGTAAAAGAAAAGAGCCCTTTGGCTCATCGTTTAATGTTACGTGTTTCTAATAAATCTTCAATCACTTGTAAAATAAATTTATTTCTTCTAAGTTTAGAACAATGCGAATATATAAAATATATCTGTACAACTAACAATACTACTACAAACAAGATGATGGACAAAAATGAATTTGCATTATTTTTTGTCAGTGTTCCCTTAAATGCTAATAATATTGAAATTAAGATTGCTAGTTCAGTTGATATTAAGCCTATAACTATAGCAATTATTGTAATCATATTTGAAAAAAAATTATCTGACGTGTCACTCTTTAAACTCGCTTTTACGGCCATTATAGAATGATAATCCGAGTTGGCTAATGTAGTCATTATCGCATCATATCTTTGTAGTCTTAATACTTCTTTGGCACTATTTTTCGATAAGTGTGGCTGTGTATACGCAAATGAACTATTGTCTTGTATTGGTGATGCATATATTTTTTCTAATACTTCCAATAAATCGAAATCAATCTTATCTGCCTTATTTGCTACAACATCTGGTCCGATTTCTCTATTGCATTTTTCAAAAAATGAATCAAGTGCTTTTTTAATTCTTTTTTTCATGTGATACCTCCAGAGATTAACTCTATGAATAGAATAAACTCTTGGATAATAATTTACAATATATCACGATTCTATATATGTTTACAAAATAAAGACACCTATATTTATACCATATACTACGTATTTAGCCGATATAGATGCCTTTACGCAAACAGGTTCGCTTAGGACTTCCTGTAGCTAGATTGAATTAGCAGGAACTTAATGGGTGGGGGAAATACTTCCCGCTAATTCCACACTATCATAATAACACGGAATTTGCCGATATTTTATTCAACTTTCATTTTTTCTTCATTTTTAAGAATAATTGTAATGTATTTTTCAATATCTCTTTGAAGTTTGCCAATAGAACTATTGAAATGGATTACAGAATCTTCATACCGTTTATGATCTATGAATACATACGTAAGAATGTCTTTACCTTCTTTATCAATTAATTTCAAGGCTTTATCTATACGCTGTATCTCTGCTAGATGTTTGCTTCTCTCCTCAACAAGTTCACCTTCTTCTATGAGATATTGAAGCTTAGGTTCTGAGTATGGATTTCCTGCATTCTCTAATACAGTATCTTTGATTGCCGGTGAAGAAACTCCTAGCTTCTTAACTTCTAGTTCTTTTATTTGAAAGTCAATCTCAACCGCTTTCTTTTGATGATATGTATAACTTCGTAGGTCACGCTTGAACTGCTCAATTTTATCTTTTTCTGTAAGCATTATTAATTCCTTTAAACGTTTCTGCACTCACATATTTTTGTACTTTATGTTCAGGCAGCCATCGACTCTGAGGTTTTTTCGCACCCCCAATCAAAATAAGCTATCAAGTAGTGAGGCTCTTTGTTTATAACTTCAACCATCTCGACTTTATATCCATTCACGTAATCACCTTGTTTGATTTGCATTTGCTAACCGCCTCGCTTTCTCTCGTTCATATCTGATTCGACCCCATTTCTCACATTCCTTGCAGTAACTGTTATACTTCTTCAAGGTCCTCATGTATCTAAACTGTGTGATGTCCTTGTATTCTCCACACATGCTACATTTTCTTTTCATGGTATCCTCCTCAAATTTCTGCAATTCGGATATAAATGCCAGGCATTTCTGACCAAAACTTCTCAATGATCTCACGGCATACAAGAGCATCATCTTTCCAATAACCACATTTTGTCATACAATCTTTAAGCAGCTTCTGCAGATTGTCTGTATCCGGTCTTGTATATTTCCATTCACCATGGGGGTGCTTGCCGGTCAGCGGGAAACACCATTTAGCAACCAACTCTACAGGACCGGTATACGGTTTGTCAGGTATGTGCTTTGCCAAATGTGATGTCAGCTTTTCTCTAGCTGCCTTGACCTCTGGTGGATCATAGAACCTTCCCTTGCTAATCTTGTGCTGCTGAGCAGTCGCAGTCGGCGGTTCCATTACCAGAAAAAACTCAATCATTGGCAGACCTCATCATTTTCAGTGCACACTCAGTACAAGCTGCTTTTTTGACTATTCCTGTTCTTAGGCTTTGTCTGAGAATATTGCTCTCCCAGCAATCGCATCCACAGATAGGGCATTTCTTCATGACCCAGCTTCTGTCTCTTGGCTTACGGATATTATCTACCAGCGGCATCATTGCAACTCTGCTCATTCATCGACACTCCTTTCATTCTTCCAATCTTCGATCGTCTGCATCAAATATTCAGCACCCTCCTTGCTGTTGATCAATTCATCTCTATCTAAAACGAAAATCACTTTATATTTCAGTGCTCCGCTTGCAGGATCATAAAATTTGCTACCAAACTGCAATTTACCAGCTTTATCAAAACATCTCATAAAATGTTTTCCAAACTCTATGACCTCGCCTTTTTCATTTTCCCAGTATTTTTCATTTTTAGCCTTTCTCATTTTTTTATCCTCTTTCTTCGCGGTTTACGTCAGTAACGTTGGAAGGAAATGTCCGCAACCTCAAGCGGGACATTTTCTTCTACTTACGTATTACTGTATACCTGACTTATCATATATATATAATATATGTATACTTTCACATAAATACATGTGCGCTTTACAGGTGCCTATGTAATTTATATAAGCAATAAAATATTACGAAGGACAGACAGACAAAAACGTGTTTTTGACCCTTGAAGGACAGGGACATTTACTGTTTTTGTCCCTCGTCCCTCCTGTATACAACACCGTCTTTGATCCAAAAATCGCCATGTTCTTTTATGTGCCTTCTCACCGTTTTTTCACCGACTCCCATATATTCAGACAAGGCAGTGACAGTTATTTCCCCATCAATCCCACACGCTGCATATGCGGTTTCTATCGATGAATTTCGTTCCTTCTTCTTCTCATCAGGATCTTTTCTTTTGACCATTGCTTTTTTCCATGAAGGCTGATCATCAAGCTGTATATCCTTCAGAACGCCCACACGATCCACTCTGTGCACCGGATAATCGAACCATAAATCAATGGGTGAAAACTTTGGAAACTCACGCAGCGTGCCTTCAATGCGCCATGCGGTCATAGATGCAACTCTCTTGCGCACTGCTGCAACTTCCTCAAGGATACTTTCATAAACGTTCTTTAGATTCAGCCTGCAGATCGCCAGCATCTGTGTTTCACTGCATTCATCATCCTGTGATGCCAGCTCCTCTTTACCATACTTCTTCAGCCATGCCATACACAGCTTACACACTGCCTTATTTGATTCCTGTTTGATCAGATTCTCATTGATTTCTAGCTCTATAAGGTCCAGCAATGCATCAGGATCACGCGCGAATACTCCTGATCCTGATGCACGGTCCATAGAACGCTTGCTGCCCTGGCTGCCTTTACTGTGATGATGGCAATAGATCACTGCACAGCCTAATTCTGTGCACACTTTATCAAACTGATTGCAGAAGTTGGCCATCTGATCTGCGCTGTTTTCATCGCCAGTGATAACTTTATAGATTGGATCGATGACGATAGCGATGTAGTTCTTTTTTGCAGCCCTTCTGATTAGCTTTGGAGCTAGTTTATCCATCGGGATAGACTTCCCTCTCAGGTTCCAGATATCAATGTTCTGGAGGCTTTCTGCCGGCCACTCTAGAGATGTATAAACATCCTTGAATCGATGTAAGCAGCTGGCTCGGTCAAGCTCTAAATTGACATAGAGCACCTTACCTTTCGCACAGGGCCAGTTGAACCATTTCTTACCCTCTGCAATAGCAATACACATCTCGATCAAAGCAAATGACTTCCCTGCCTTAGACGGACCTGCGATCAGCATCTTATGTCCTTGTCGCAACACTCCATCAATCAAGGATGGTGCTAACGCCGGTAGATCATTCCAATATTCATCCAAACTCTCCGGCTCAGGTAGATCATCATTGACCGACTCGATCCATTCCTTCCATTCGTTCCATGAATCCTTCCCGATATTGGTATCCATAAGAAATTGTTTTTTACCATTCCGCATGACACCGGGCATTCTTGATAATCGGCTTGGATTTTTATTCTGCTGGTCGATCTCAAGACCATTTTTCTTACATACTGTATATAAATAGTCAACACGTTTTCTGTATTCCGCATAATCGGCAGCATCAACCCGCACGATGGCATGAATGCTCTTTTTACCACTGTATACTAAACATGCCACCGGAAGTTCCAGTTCACGTATGATTGCATTCTGTTTCTCAAGATCCATTGAATCAGACTCAACTAAGGCATACCTAAAATCTGTGACATTTTTGTTCTTGACGTCTTTTCCGTCCATGGGATTGAATCGAATCCACGCACCTACAGCTTCGTTATAGTCACCTAGGACAGAACCAATATCACCTTTGCATTTATTCAGCTGTTCGATCAGCTGTCCCGCAGTACGGTCAACACACCCTCTTGTGGGTATATACTTGCCGTCCTTTTCCCAGCTTCGTGTAACATATGCTACATTCTCCGTTGAGTCAAAGAGTGTTTCCAGATATGTAATCAATTCCTGGACCGGTTCCCAGTGCTCCGGTTCTTTGATCTCTTTTCCTTCTACCCAATCTTTATCAAGGATCACTAACTCATCGCGGCTGATCGTATCATTCCAATCAAGAGCACGGCTTTCTGATGCTTCAAAGACCCATCCTTGATCCTTTGCCATTTGTATGATTGTTCCTCCTGTAACGGGTATTCCCGTTCCCTGAAAGGTATCCCATTTCCTGAAGCATTCGCCAGCATGGTATCTGTCCGCATCCGACTGACTCCAGAGATCCCAATCCGCAGCCGTATAACCTTCATGCTTTAAAGCCATACCCACATTCACCCATTCTTGGTAATTCAGGATCGATGGATCGATATGCTTCAGGATCTCAAGTAAATCAGTACGTTCCATGATCAATCTCCTTTATACTCTTTCGGATCTATTCCGCGAGGGATTTTCCATCCCGCTGCAGCGATCCTGTCAATCATATGATTAGCTGTTTCAAACTTCCAAGTCCCTACATGCTGGAAACCTTTATTTTCTAAGAGACGGATCTGCTTCGGTGTTGCTAATCCTTCGATACGTCTTTTTTCCAATCGGTCCAGAAGCTTGGCAGCTTTCCCGGCATTGTCGATTTCTTCTGGCAAGATGCCGAACTTTTCTAAAGCTCCTACTTGTTTTTTTGAAGGTGGAGCCATCTCCCAGCCAAAGCTAGGAACATAATTTGATAGATCCTCTGCCTGGATACTCATCTCAAATTGCAATGGATCCACTAGCTTTCTTTTCCTGGATTTCATGGCAGCCAATTCCTGTGCCAATGTTTCTTCTCGCTGCTTGATTACATCATTAGCTGCTGTTTCTTCTGCTTCTTCAATATCAACAGGGATACCTGCAGCTTCTTCTAAATTCTCCGTCATTTTCTTTGCGACTTCTTCACTTTCACAAATAAGCGAAGCAGGGTGGCATAGTTCATGCCGTTCCGTATGCCATAAAAAGTCCAACAACAATAGTTCGATCTTACCGGCCGAGAGACGCGTGCCTCTACCCACCATCTGACTATATAGGCTCCTCACCTTTGTTGGTCTTAATACGATGATACAGTCAACGGACGGACAGTCCCATCCTTCTGTCAATAGCATTGAATTGCATAATATGTTATATTTATTTTCTTCAAAGTCCTTCAATATTTCTGCACGATCACGGCTATCACCATTGACCTCTGCAGCTTTAAAACCTTTTTCATTCAATATATCTCTGAATTTCTGTGAAGTCTTCACTAAGGGAAGGAACACCACAGTTTTCCTGTTCATACAATGCGTCTTCATTTCTTCAGCGATCTGATACAGATATGGATCTAATGCCGTACCGATATCATTGACCTTAAAATCGCCTGCTTGGACTCCTACATTGGACAGATCAATCTTTAAAGGAATCGTCAATGCTTTGATCGGTACTAAATACCCACTTTTGATCGCTTTCGGCAATGTATATTCATAAGCTAAACTTTCAAAATACTGTCCCAAGTTCCTCATATCACCGCGATCCGGGGTTGCCGTTACACCTAATACTTTCGCTTCATTAAAATACTCCAGCACCCGCTGATAACTCTCTGATAAACAGTGATGAGCTTCGTCAATAATGATTGTATCAAAATAATCTGCATCAAATTTTTTTAGACGTTTTTCTCGCATTAACGTCTGCACACTTCCAACTACGATCCTGTACCAGCTGCTTAAGCATGACTCCTCTGCTTTTTCAGTCGCACATTTTAAGCCGGTCGCCTTATGTATCTTATCCGCTGCCTGTTCAAGCAATTCACCACGGTGAGCCATGATCAGCACTCTATCACCGTTTCTTACGCAATCTTCAGTCACTTTCGCAAATACGATCGTCTTTCCGCAGCCGGTAGGTAAAACAAGGAGCGTTTTTTGAACGCCCTTGTCCCACTCACTGAATATTGAATCTTTTGCTTCCTGCTGATAAGGTCTTAACTCCATGATCAGCACCTATTAAAATTGGCCAGGAATATAACTTTTAGAATCTTCTTTAGGATAGAATCTCTTCACTTCATTGTATTTGTTTCCGTTATATTCTTTAGTCGTGATCTTGCATCGACCGCTTGAACCGGGTACCGTATTCCAATTCATACTCAATGGCTGATCCTTTTTCTTCTGACCAATAGCCGCAAAGAATGCAGCGAGCATTCCTTCAGTCCTTGTATGAAGAAATAGATTATGTCTCACTATAACTTTTTCACCATTCGGTGCATAGACCCGAATGTTTACGATAGCCTTGTTGCATGGCGGAAGTTTCTCGCTTCCCTCATGTCTTGCACGTTCAAAATTTTCAACAACAAAATCATAATCACCTTCCGGCAAGATGATATATTCATCTGCATCTTTTGTGATGGTATCGTTCCATCCATACTCTCTTTCAATTTCCTGCATTTATTTTTCCTCCTTAAAACGGCAGTTTTCTTTCCTGTTTTATCATATCGAATACCTGTGGCCATGCACCCACAAGTACTCCTTTTATAAACTCAGGATCGTAATTTTCAATAGGTGTGCCATAAGGGTAATATCCTTTTTGACTCACAACACTTCTGATCTCATCTGGCAACACATTATCTTTCTTCATCAGGTCCATCAGTGCCTGTGGTATACCTGTATAGTCGATTGCAGTTACCTGTTCTCCTGGCTCTAATCTCTCTTCTACGATTCCATCCATAAACTGTTGATTGATGTCAAATTCTTCTTTTACTGGCTGAATTGCTGCTGTCTGATTTTGTATAGGTGATGGTATTGCTTTATTTTGATCCTTTATAAATAAATGAGCAATAGAAGCAAATTCAAAGGGTATTTCTTCAGACAGTCCATGACGATTCTTCGCATCCCAGCAGCTATGATGGGAGGTATACATGATTCTTTGTCCACCTTGAGCCTTGTTCTTGCCTTTCTGAGCACCCTTTCCATCTACATTGACTACCAATGTCTTATAGTTGGCAAATAGCACCATATCCGCCCATTCCTTGAGAAGCGGTGCTGTCTTTTTCTGAAGCTTTAATTCCCAGCGATCATATGCACCTAGCTCATCCGGCTGTTCAAACTTGCGCATCATGGCATGAGCGGTTATGACAATATTGATACCCTTTTCCGTTAATTCACTCAGAAGATTCAGCAGTTTACCAAATTCATCGGCTAAATAAACATACCCTTTGCCATATCCAGGATCTTCAATTCCTGACCAATGATTCCTAGCACAGATCTCACTGATACATAGTGCTTCAGCCCAATCTGCCGTATCTACGACCAACGTTTTACATAGACCCTGTGTATTGATCACATAACGTACTTCTTCAAGCAGCATCGACCAGCTAGTTGGTTTAGGCAGCCTTGACACATCCATATGGGTTGTTGAGCCTTCCGTATCGATGAATAGCGGTTCTGGAAACTGTGATGCAAATGTAGACTTACCAATGCCTTCAGGACCATACACAACTGTTTTCTGTGCTGCCTGTAATTTTCCTCTGATGATTTCCATTAGAAACTACCTACCTTCCATTCTTTCTTTTCAAACTGCTGTTCAAATTCATGATTTATAATTGCCGGCTTTCCTTGTACTGAATATCCATCTTCGATAATGATGCTGCATTCATCACCTGTGGAAACTCTGGTAGCAATCGCCTGTAAGCCTTCCTGTTCCAGCCAATGGCCAAACTCGTTCATGGTATCAATATCCATCTGTTCCAATTTATCCAGCAATACAAAACCGCACTTAGGATTTAACTTGCGAACGATAGCAGTAGCTACCTTCAACTGATCAGAGCCGGACATGTTATCCCATTTATACCCTTTATAGATCAGCTCACCATTCTCAACGGACAACTCTTGCAATGGCATATCTGCTTTGTTAAGTAATTCAAACTTTGCATTACGGATCTGGTTGATCTGTACAGTCAATGAATCATATTGGTCTTTATAGTTCTTTGCATCTTCCTCAGCCTTTTCTTTATCCAGATTGGCTCGTACCTTGCGATTGATCTCATCAATATCCGAGATACTTGCTTCTAATTCTGCCGTTGATTCATCCTGAAGATCTATGGCATCCATCTGTGCAATGTTCAGGTCATTCATACTTTGATCAAGACTAATCTTTTTGTTCTGCAATTGTTTTTCCAAAGCAGCCACTTCAGACTGTAAAGAGCTGACCGTCCACTTGATCTGTTCTACTCTTTCACGCTTTCTTTGGTTCTCACCATTGCGTGCCAGAATATCTTGCTGCTGCTTGATCAGTTCAGACGGAGAAACCAACTCTTTAGGCGCTTCCTGATAAAAGATTTGTTCATCTGCATACTTTTGCTTTTGATCAGCGATCTGTCCAATCGTTCTACGTTGGTTATACAGCTCCTGTTCTTCGATCTCTAGCTTAACTAACTGATCACCGACACCGATGATTTTTAATAATGTCTGTGCTTTTTCTTTACCGGTTGATTCCATAAATTTAGGCAGGTCAATGGCAAGTTCCTCAACAAATTCATTAAGTAATTGCTGGCCGCCCTTTGCTCCATTTGGATCTGTTATTTTTAGATCACTATTCTTCCCTTTCCGTTCAACAACAAGTCCATTTGAGAGTTGCACTTTCAAAGCAGGTGGAAGAATTGAGCCTTCACGTTGAGCTTGTGAAGGCTGAAATTTTTTACCTCCAAGTGCCCATGCGATTGAGTCAAGCACGGATGTCTTTCCCTGATTATTCTTTCCGCCAATCACCGTTAGCCCTGTTGGTGTTGGTTCTATTTTAACTGCTTTAACACGCTTTACATTTTCAATCTCAAGTTTATTGATCTTGATATTTTCCATTATGTACTCCTTCCGCTGCTATCTGCAGCATGATTTCATAAATTTTCCAGCAGTCCTCACTCTCCGGATTCCAAGCCTCGCGAATCTCACTTATCGTGTTCCGCTGTCCAACCCATGGGATACTGCCGGTTGTATACTGATTTAATAAATAAAACATCTGAGCAAGACCGGCATCTTTCGATGGATAGGTGCAATAATCCTCACCGCATTTTATACCGGCAGGGTTATTATTCTGCATCCACATCATTGAGCTGCCATTGCCCGTTTCTAAGATCCACGTTGCTAGTGCAAATGATGGATCAATATTGTAATCGAGAGACAGGATAATGAAATTAACACTGTTAAGGGGAAGAGAATGTTCATTGATGTATCCCTCGATTTGATCTGCCGGCGTATACATACCATCAATCCGCATGTCTACGCCATTGTTCAGTCATTTATAGTAAGCAAGTTCCTCTTCAAGCTGGCTGATCCTGATTTCATAAGCACGAATATGTTCATTGCTGTCTGCCAGATCAGTAATAGCTTTCTGTGCTGTCTGTTCCAGCTCATGAATGACTATCTGCTGATCTAAAAGCAATCTGTTTTGTTTTTGATTGTTAACTAAGAGCAACACACTACAGATACTTAACAGCACAATTACAGCAACACTCTTGTTATTTGGTTTTATATATTTGTACATTTGATTCCTTTCTTGAAGAGTAATCTAGGTCTTTAATACTATTAACCTCTCTTCTGCGCATAATCGAAATAATTTTGCAAAAGTAAGAATTTCTTTCACAGTGTAATCTTTAACGGATAGATCGTTGATGATACTATCAATTTCATCACGCATCACGAGCGCAGCGATATTTTCAAAACATGTGTCTCGGTCATATTCTCTTAAGATATTTTCTTTTTCCTTATACACTTCATTTGATATTTTCACAGTGGTACTCCTTCTTGCCATTTTATGTTCAAATGTTATAATTCAATAAGAAAGGGGGAAAGTAGAAAAATATGAGTAAAGTTACTGGATTTGATGAACTCCAAAAACAGTTAGAAGATTTATCAGTTAATGCTAAAAACCTTGATGGTAAAAATGTTTCTATTTATGAACTTTTGAATAATGAATTCATGGCAGAAAATACTTCTTTTAGCTCGCTTGATGATCTGTTTGAAAACGGATTGCATATTTCTTCTATATCTGAGTTTGAAGAATATCCTGAGGATAAGCTTGATGAACTCATATCTGCTAAAACTGATTTCGATAATTGGGAAGAATTGATCGAAGAAGCTACTGCAGAATATGTTTATAAGCAATTAGAGTTATTGTGATTTAGATAGTGAGTCAGTAAGGTGGCTAGCTTCCTCCAAAAGCTTCACCAAACGGCTCGCTTTTTCTATTAAAGCGTCTAATTGTGCACCTAGTTCCTCTATGTTTTTGATCTCAATCGTATATTCCTTATTCATATTTTAGCGTTCCTTTCCTTGCCTTTTCAGACATAAATGTTATAATGATAGCGATAGATTACTACAGCTATCGAACTTGAGATACTTTGCTTTGCACGGCGTGGGTATCTCTTTTTTGTTGCTCTTCCAGCTCAATGGCAGCGAGCTTTCTGATACGTGCTTCATCAATCATTAGATATTTGATTGCAGCTGCTGTGGGCACTTTATCTTCACAGGGTAGCAGTTTTCCGCTTTCAATAATTTTCTGTTTTACCCTTTTTTTTAGCTCTAGTGCTTTGCATGGTCCGCAATCAAACAAAATCTGAAAAGTAGCAGTCGATTGCTCAAGCAGATTGAGAACCTTTAATTTTTCTGTAGCTGAGTGTATTTTAGATTTCTGTGGCATTTCTTCACCTCACTTTCTAAAATTGCATTTCTGTCACAACCCTTTTAGATAATTTCCATATTGTGTTAAAATGGTATTGCCCAGCAAGGCAGAAAAGAGAGTGATTATGTTAACAAAACTTTTGATTTTGCCCTGTTCTTTAAATAATGGTCGCTCATCGTGGCTCGCCTCGACACGTTAAACAGGCGTAAATAGAAGCTTTAAGCCATTTTCTTTATGAATCATCACATCACCTCTTTTTTCTATATTCATCCAAATCGTGACTGAATAAATTTTAATTCTTACACTGAATCAAGTTTGAGTTGCCGCTCAGCTTGATTTTTTTTACACTTTTTCATCAAAAACGTGACTTGATAGCTGCTATCAATTCTGCTTCAGTATCTAATGAAATTTGCCGTGTATAATCAGATTTCTTTTTATCAAATACGGCATCCACCACCATTCTCACCTTAAACCATTGCGGATAGCTAATACCTAATAAGCTCGATGCAATTTCTAAAATCTCTTCATCATCCATGTTTTCACCTCACTTTCTATTCTTCTGATTTGAATAATCCCTCAACCTCCTTTGTGATATAATTGATTTACAGAAAGGAGGTACCGCAACATGACTATAAATGAAATAATTAATATTATCCTATCTTCGATTGTTGCTTTTACGGCTATCATTTCTATAATAATCGCAATTATGACTATGAAACAAAATTCGAAAATGATTGAAGAATCTACAAGACCTATCATCAATGTTTATTCAAAATATAGTGATGGTATCTTATACATAATCATTAAAAATTTAGGTCAGTCGATTGCTTTTATAGATAACGTTGAAACAGATTTTTACATTGAAGAAGAAAACAATATGGTAGAAGGAAATCCATTTTCAAATTTAAAAAGTGGTTCATTGCCGCCCAATTCCTCTAGAGTGTGCCCATTGATATCACATACGCTAAAAACTAGAAAATTCAGCTTTAAAATTTCATACCATTCTACAACTAAAAAATATACAGAGCACTATATTGTTGATTGCGATGCAGAGAACCCATTTCCTGATGCGCACACAACTATTCAAAATAAACAAAACAGCGATGTAGTAAGAGCTTTAGAAGCTGTAGCACACACACTTCAAGATATTTATAAAACCAAATTGTAAGGATAGATTCTCAATCTATTCTTTTTATTTTGATTTCTCTAAGCATGATATTCCTTATTTTATCCAGAATCTTTTCAACCTCACTAAAAGTTAACTCTCTGTCACATAAGGAATTTAAAGTTTCTTTTGCAATGACATCTAGCTCAATCTCGTTTTTCATCTCATCACCTCTCTTTCTACATGGTAATTAAACACACAATTTCAATTACCATATCACTTGTTTATGATTGAACACTCCACATTTTGTGGTGTCAATCTGCAAAAAAAATAGATTCTATGGATACCCTGAAATAATCCGCGATTCTGATTTTTATTTCATCTCTTGGTATTCTGTCACCTGATTCATACATTGCATAGGTAGAGGGAGCAATTTTAAGAGCATTTGCCACTTCTTTTTGCGAAGCTGCCCCTCTTAGAATTTTGAGACGCTTTCCAATTTCTTTTGAGTTCATTATGTTCTCCTTTCACCACATTTTGTGGACATCCTCATATTATCATTACAAAATAGCTGTGTCAACACAATTTGTGTAATTTTTTATTTGATTTTCCCACGTTTTGTGTTATTATACGTGTGAGAAGGATGTGAATATATGAGAACGATGGGCGAAACAATTAAATTGTTAAGACTAGAACGAAATTTGAGTCAAGAACAATTTGCTAAAATATTGAATGTTGCTCCAAGTACAGTAGGTATGTGGGAAAATAATAAAAGATTTCCTAACGAAGATACCAAAG
The DNA here is from genome assembly GCA_000508965.1 of Clostridiales bacterium VE202-08. Classification (GTDB taxonomy): domain Bacteria; phylum Bacillota_I; class Bacilli_A; order Erysipelotrichales; family Erysipelotrichaceae; genus Dielma. The sequence goes on along the minus strand of BAHV02000008.1, from coordinate 52,328 downwards.
AAGCAATAGCAGATTATTTTAATGTTGATATGAATTATTTATATGGAAAAACACCTATTAGAAATAGTTATAGAGATATAATTCAACTTGATAAAACAAATATGTCCCCCTTAAATAAACAATCTGAGATTTCTGGCAAAAATTTTGCCGTGAGATTGCAGAAAGCTTTGGATTATAAAAACAAAAAAGCTTCCGACTTAGCAAAAGGAACAGGACTCAGTCAAGCATTAATCTCACAATATCTAAAAGGTAAATTCGATGCAAAAAATGATAAAATAGCAATTATAGCGGATTATCTTAAGGTGAATGAGTTATATTTAGCTGGTTTTTCTGATGAAATGGTACAGTCACAGACAAAAGAAATCGCTCACTCATTAGATAAATCACTTCCTATTTTTGAATCGATTTCAACAGAATATCCTCGTATTGATACACTGAACTCTATTGGCAAAGAAGAATTGCCAAATGAAATCACCTATCCCGATGATTATTTTGCACTCTTAGATAAAGGCAATACAATGATGCCCTTTAAAGGTATACAGCATATAGTAATCGCTAAAAAGCAAGACTATGCCGAAGACGGTGATATAGCTGTTATATTGATTGACGATAATGATGCCATCATTAGACAGGTAAAAAAAGATAAAGGTTTAATGATATTAAAAGCTAAAGATCCTGAAATTGACGATTTGTATTTTACTGAAGATGAAATGAAGAAACACAAGCTAAGAATTATAGGCGTTGTAGAGATAAGCCGTATCCATTGGTAACATGAAAAGGAGAACTTTTCAGTCCTCCTGACAGCATCTCGAGATGGCATTCATAAAATATTCTTTCTCATCATCAGTCAGTACCTGTTCCGTTATTATTTCAACGCTAAGGTTCTTATAGTTGATTGTAATCTGATGACAAGCTTCGTTAACGATAAATCTAATTTCATAACAGTGATTCATAGTTTCTCCATTCTGGGGTTTGTGGCAACTATAAATACTATGTGACGTCACTATTATATTTTATTGCATTAAGCCATTTAATAAAATAGGTAATTAGTGTAAATTTAAAATATTATTCAATTAATATAATTAAATTTTACATCAATTAAAAAATCACTCCATGCTACCAACAAGGAGTGATCAGCGATACTACCAATATCGCAGGTACAATAAATTACGTTTGACCACGTGCTTTTTATTGTACCCTCATTATACTAAATTTTTAAATTTATAACAAGGAGGGTTTAAAATGATTGAGAAAGTAAAGGTTAAAATAAAAACAAGCAAGCTAGACAAGGACGGTAATGCCATATATAAAGAGGTTGAAAAATATAGGTTCAGGTATTATTACACAACAATCTCAGGTCAAAGAAGGCAGAAAAACAGTAAACGCTTCGATACAATGAAACAAGCTAAAAAAGCCGAAGAAGACTTTATCGCCAATCACTTGAATCAAGCAACTGCAAGTGGAGTAAAATTCTCTACACTACTAGCCATGTACAAAAATGACATGACTAATAATAACGAGGAAACTACCCTAGTTACTAAAATGAGTAAAATTAAAGGTCATATTGAGCCTTATTTTAAAGACCTTATGATTGAAAATATTACACCTCTTACAATAAGACAGTGGCAAGATACCATGTACTCAAAGGAATATGTTAAACAAACCATTAAGCAAAAAGGTAAACCGGATATAAAAGTAATGGCAAAATTCAAAAAAAACTATCTGATGGAATTGCACACTTTACTAAGCACCATCCTTGAGTATGGAGTCACTTATTATGGTTTGCAAAAGAACCCTGCAAAAGTACAAGGTAATTTCAAGAGAAAAAAAGTTGAAGCTCCTTCAATTGAAGAAGAAGAGAATTATTATACCTTTAATGAATTTAACGCATTTATCGAATTTGTACCAACTCCCCATAAAGATTTTTTTAATTTCATGTATTATACCGGTTGTCGGCCAGGTGAAGTATTTGCTTTAACCTGGGATAAATATGACGGCAAATCAATTAATATAAATCAGTCACTTAGTCGTAAGGTGATAAATGGTGGATATCTTCTTAAGAATCCTAAAAACGAATCTTCAATTAGAGTAATAGATTTATCTGAAAATATAATCAAAATGCTTGATGACAGAAAAACGCATGAAGAAAGAAAATACGGTTTTAATAATAAGTGGTTTGTGTTTGGTACATATAAACCTCTCTCAGAAACTACCATAAGAAGAATTGCAGATAAAGCAATGTTAAGTGCCGAACTCAAACACATCACACTTCATGGGTTCAGGCATTCTCACGCTTCACTGCTGATAAATGGAAATATGAATGTGAAGCTTATATCATCAAGATTAGGTCATTCAAGTGTTACTGAAACCTTAGATACATATACTCATATGTTCCCTGAGCAAAGAGAAATCTGCGTCAATTACCTGAATGAAATCATTAAGAAATCAGGACAGTAAAGCACCATTATAAATCATTTAGGTCTTAGTTTTAAGACCTAAATAAGACCTAAAATATTTTGACATAATAAAAACGCCCATAAACAGGCGTTTATTAACATATTGGTGGAGCTGGCGGGAGTCGAACCCGCGTCCAAAAATAGTTCCTCGTACAGACGTCTACAGTTTATTTCATACTAATTACTCAGCAAGTAGCGATGAACAAACTCTTCCTGAGGCGTTTGATGGAATTTTCATGATGCACTTCTCAAACAAAGGTACACCCCTATCCTTTATCTCTTACACCCAAACCAAGCCTAAAGGCAAAACCTGATTGGACGGCTGCAAACCAGTTGTTAGGTTAATTAAGCAGCAAAAGCAACTTGACGGTTTCCACCGAATAAGTTTGCTAAGAAATTTTTTCCAGTTATTTTTTAAGCCTTTACGTAGCGACACGACTGCAGTCTGCACCAAACATATCCCTGTCGAAACCATGACAGCCCCATGTTGCTGCCTACATATTATAACATAGGCAAGGGTATTTTCAACTCAATAATGACTTCTTAATGCTTTCTCAATTTCACGCTTGGCATCTCGTTCTTTCTCACTGTTGCGCTTATCATGCAGATCCTTACCTTTAGCAAGAGCAATTTCCACTTTTAAACGCCCTTTACTCAAGTATACGGACAATGGCACGATCGTATACCCCTTCAGTTTAACCTTATCCTGAAGTTTACGAATTTCCGTTTTATGAAGCAATAACTTACGCACCCTTGTTTCATCATGATTGAAACGATTACCATATTCGTAAGGGGAAATATGCATTTCCTTAACAAATGCTTCATTGCCGGAAAAACTGATATATGAATCCTTCAGCTGGACATGGCCCAATCTTACCGATTTAATTTCCGTTCCCTGCAGCACAATACCGGCCTCATAGCGATCCTCAATGAAATAATCATGACGCGCCTTACGATTCTCTGCAATTAATTTCCCCATACTCTCAACTCCTTTTAATAAATAATTTCGAACTGATCATTCATGATCTCATTCACAGCATCAATGAAAAACTGACGGGTTATCGTCTGTCCCGCATAGCCATTTAAGCCATGCTGAGAAGCCAGTTCATCAGTATAATCTTTTAATAAATAAGATTTAAACTTAGTAAATACCGGTTCAAAATGCGTAACTGTCGGATAGAATTTCACATTTTCAATGCTGATTGCACCTGTCTTGCCATTTTTTCTGATCGACCAGGATGCCATACCGCCCAGCATATTCAAATCACCATCCTGAGCCGACATAAAATTCCCCAGCGAATATATTACCAGCGTCTGATTGCCATTCTTACCTTCAACCCATTCCATCGGCTGAATGACATGCGGATGCTCACCGATTACCACAGCAACCCCCAGATCAGCAAGCAGCTGTGCGAAATATCTTTGCTCCTCACTGGGTATTGTAGAATATTCGATACCCCAATGCATTGAAACAAGAATCGCATCACATTTGCCTTGCATAGCCTCAACATCCTCACGAAGCCGCTCTTCACTGTAAATATTCACTAAATAGTCTTTACCCTCAGGCAAAGGTATGCCATTGGTACCATAAGTATAACCTAAAACACCAAATTTTACACCATTTCTTTCAATGAATTTATCCTGATAACGTTCCTCTTCAGTTCGATTCAAGCCCGTTGTTACAATTTCAGGATACTGTTCCCAAAAATTTTCAGAACTGATAATGCCTTCCTCGAATTTATCCATTGAATGATTGCTGCTGGAGGCGATCCAGTCAAAGCCGGTATTAACCAGTGCCGTACCGATCTCCTGCGGTGAGTTAAACATCGGATAATGACTTAATCCCAGCTCAGTGCCGCCCAATATCGTTTCCTGATTGATGTAAGCAACATCAGCCGCCTGTACATAGGGCTTAATTTCCTCATACAGTTCATCAAATTCATAGCCCTGATGCCGGACTTCAGAATCATAATAAATAGCGCCATGAATCAGATTATCCCCAACCGCAATAAAATCAACAATACGATCAGGCTCCGGTTCTTCTATTGGCATCTCTGCCTCAGGTTCTTTTATTTCAGGAACATCTACGGACTCCACTGCCCTGCTGCAGCCGCTCAGCATCAAGAATGCTGAAAGAATTACGATGAGCTTCTTCATTTCCGCTTCCTCTTTTCAAATTCCTTCTTACTCTTCTTAGGCTTATGCTCCGGCTTTTTCAGCTTCTTATCTTTTTTATCCTTGCTCTTTTTATCCTTATCTTTTTTGCTCTTCATGCCCTTCTCGTTTATCAGCTGAAAATCAACCTGCTTTTTAAAGCGGGAAGCATCAAGAACCTTCACCATGACCGGCATACCCATTTTCAAAACTGTTCCGCTGCCGCGTCCAATCAATGAGCGGCTATCCTCATCATAATCATAATGATCTTCAAGGTTGGAGACATGAACCAAGCCTTCGATCGTATTTGCTAATTCCACAAAGATGCCAAACTTTGTCACACTGCTGATGATGCCTGGATATTCTTCACCGATATGCTTTTCCATGTATTCAGCTTTCTTCATATCATCAACATCACGTTCTGCCATGACTGCATTCACTTCCGTGTCACTGCACTGAATTGCTGCTTTTTCCACCCACTTTTCATCCTTCTCCATAATACCGGCATCAGTTAAACCGTTAATGTAATACTTTCTCAGCATCCGATGAACGATCAAATCCGGATAACGGCGGATTGGTGAAGTAAAGTGCGTATAGTCATTCAATGCCAAACCAAAATGTCCGATTGGCTTGGCATCATAGCGTGCCTTAGCCATACAGCGTAAAAGATATACAGACAATACAGGATATTCAGGAGTATTCTTAGCATCCTCCAACATCTGCTGACACTGCTTAGGCCGCAGATTCATTACATTGCCTTTAAACTTATAACCCATGATATTGGCAATTTTCACAAAATCACGCATTTTCTTAGGCTCCGGCTGTTCATGAATTCGGTAAACAGACGGTATTTCCATCCATTTCACATGAGCGGCTACACACTCATTGGCCTGAATCATAAAATCTTCAATAATCCGCTCAGCGATACCCCTCTCACGCAATACTACGTCGATCGGTTTTCCTTGTTCATCAAGTATCACCTTTCCCTCACGGGTATCAAAATCAATGGCTCCCAGCCCTTCACGGCGGGTACGGATAATCTGACTTAAGGCCAACATATCTTTTACCATTTCAAGCAGGTGCGGGTATTGAGCACAAGTTTCTTCATCGCCGTCAATAATTTTATTGACTGCGGTATAAGTCATACGCTCCGTAGTCTTAATAATCGAAGGATAAATTTTATATGAGGTTATCGTACCGCTTGTATCAATATTCATATCACATGTCATTGCACAGCGTTCAACCTTAGGATTTAAGGAACAAATACCATTCGATAAATAATGCGGCAGCATCGGCACCACCCGATCCGCGACATAAACCGAAGTTCCGCGCTGATAGGCTTCCGCATTGATTTCACTGCCTTCTCTGACATAATAGCTGACGTCGGCAATATGTACACTCAAACGATAACCGTTTTCTATTTTACTTACACTTACCGCATCATCAAGATCCCTGGCATCCTCGCCATCAATCGTAATAATCAGCTCATCAGTACAATCAACACGGCCGGCCTTATCCTTTTCCTGAACACTCTCCGGTATATTCTTTAATTCATCCAGCACGGCCTGTGGGAATTCCGGTTCAATGTTATGCTCCAGCAGTACCGACAAGATATCCACACCCGGATCATACTTGTAGCCAATTACCCGTTCAATTTTGGCTTTTAAAGTTTTGCCATATTTCGTGATGACAACCAGTACCTTGGAATCATTAACAACCTTAAAATCCTCCATATTCGTGATCGTAAACGTATGATCATTAAAATTACTGTCCGGCAGAAAATACTTTCGGCCATCCCGAACTTTAATCGTACCGATGACATTTTTTGTATTCCTTTCAAGAATACGCACTACCGCCGCTTCGCTGCTGCCATCAGGAAATGACTTTGTCTGAGCAAAGACAACATCATTATTTAGGGCAAGATTCATACTTTCCCGATTAACATACCAGCTGTCCTCATCCGTGTCAATAAAGCCAAAGCCTTTTGGATTGACCTTTAATACACCCTTGACATAGCCAAGCTCCTCTGCCAGAAAATAACGGTCACGCGCATCCCGGACAAATACGCAGTCATCCTCTAATTCATTCAGAGCCTTCATTAACTCTTTAAATTGATTGGCTCCCTGTATATTTAATAATTCCTGATACTTGTCAACACTTATCCCTTTATTCCGATACTTACTGCTGGACATCATATCCAGACATAATTGCTTAATATCCATAAGCTCACCTTCTTTCCTTGATAAAAATAAAAAAGACCATGGTCGGTCTTTATTTAATACTCATTACTATTACAATAATGAAGAACAGAATTCCAGCAACCATTGTCATGTTGGAAATTACTTTTTCCGGTCCTCTTTCTTTTACATTTGTGAAGAGGTTCAACCCCTCAGCGCCTGTAAATGCTCCAGACAAACCATCGTTCTTACCACTTTGCATTAAAGAGAGAATTATTAATACGACCGATACAATCATTAATAAAATGTCTAACATAATAAGCCCTCCTTTCCTACGTACTTTTTAAGTATACCAATATTAATTAAAAATTGCAACATATACCGATAGATTATATCAAAACTTCTCTATATTAACAAGCAATTTTTAACAATCAGGCTGAAACAGCAGGAAAAGTCTTATTATCTACTTATTATATATCCATCAAAACGCATAATACCTGAATTTTCACGAACGTATCTGAAAATAATAAATACGATATAGTTTATCCGCCCAACTATTGGCATAAAATAAGCGAAATGCCCATTTAGTTAAGCCAGATAGTTTGTCTGACCATTGCTTTTCTGTGAAGGAGCGAATGGCTGTACAGCATATACCTGCATCCAGGCTCTCAAACACTGTTGGATCATCCATTCCCCAACGGATCACAGCACCCATTGCATTCACTGGATTCTTATATTTAGACCACCATACCGCTGACTTAGAGTAAGCATCAAAAATATAGTCAGCCTTCTTAAACTTTTTCTTTAAAGCAAAAATCAGTGCTTTGTTTTCTTCTTCACTCAGATACATCGTTAATCCTTCAGCTACAATCAGCACTGAGCTTTGATTATTGATTTGAATCTGATTCAGCCACTCAAAAGACAGCACAGATGACGCAATCATATGATAACGCCCATCCTCCTGATAATAATTCTTACGCACGGCAATCACATCCGGAAGATCTAAATCATACCATTGCTCATAATCACCTGCCACGCGCAGACAGCGGGCATCTAAGCCGCAGCCAAGCATAATGATGACTGCATGCTCATGAATTTGGATAAAAGCTCTGACATACTCATCTAAAATCGCTGCTCTGATACCCATGTATATGGTAAGGAACCTGGACTTAAACGCGTGGTCAAAATCATAGTCAGCACTGCTGACAATTTCAGCCGCCTTTTCATCCTTTAAAATATCACCATATTTATGTACTTCCGCCTTACTATATAGCGGAATAAACAACGTTTCACTTTCCTTTGTCAGTTTTTCCATCATTTTTCAATCCCTTCAGCCATCAGCTTATCACCATCTTAAGTATAGCATTTAAACACCTTAAACGCACCCATCCATACCCTTTATGACAATTCTGAAAGCAAGAAAAAGATTTGTACTGTCTTTGAGAGCACTTTTTCCTAAACTTATTCATGTTAGGACACAAGTCCTTAAGTAATTGTTCTCTTTTACCATTGTATACTATTTTTACACAATGATTTCATCCGTTTTATTTCCATTTTCAAAACTTTTTCTAAATAAATATTGCTGCTTTGACGCGTGAAAATACAATTTCCTATATCATAAAAAATCCACGTTTCTGAGAACGTGGATTCATTTATGATTAAATCAACTATTTAGCAATGTTATAGAATGCTGTTTTGCCTGATGGGAATTCAGCTGAAGCGCCTAATTCGTCTTCAATTCTGATTAACTCATTGTATTTAGCAATACGGTCTGTTCTTGACATTGAACCGGTCTTAATTTGGCCTGCATTGAATGCAACTGCGATATGAGAAATCGTAGTATCTTCAGTTTCACCTGAACGGTGAGAAACAACAGCAGTATAACCAGCTTCTTTAGCCATTTGCATAGCATCGAAAGTTTCTGTCAATGTACCGATTTGGTTAACTTTGATCAGGATAGAGTTAGCAGTATTTGTTTCAATACCTTCTTTTAAGATAGCAGGGTTAGTTACGAACAGGTCATCACCAACTAATTGAACTTTGTCGCCCAATTCAGCAGTCAGTTTTCTCCAGCCGTCCCAGTCTCTTTCACCTAAGCCGTCTTCGATAGAAATAATTGGATACTTAGCAACAATATCTTTGTACCAAGCAATCATTTCATCAGTAGTCTTATTGCCTTGACCTGATTTCTTTAATTCATACATCTTAGTTTCAGTGTTGTAGAATTCAGAAGCAGCAACGTCCATTGCGATCATGAAGTCTTCACCAGGTTTGTAACCGGCAGCATTGATAGCTTCCATGATTACTTCAAGAGGTTCTTCATTGCTTCCTAAGTTAGGAGCATATCCGCCTTCATCACCAACAGCAGTGATGTGACCTTTAGCTTTTAATACTTTCTTCAGATTGTGGAATACTTCAGCACCCATTCTTACAGCTTCCTTGATTGAACCAGCACCAACCGGCATAATCATGAATTCCTGGAAGTCAACTGAAGAATCAGCATGGCTGCCGCCGTTTAATACGTTCATCATTGGCAAAGGAAGTTTCTTACCGTTGAAGCCGCCTAAATATCTGTATAAAGGCATGCCATAGTAATCAGCAGCTGCATGTGCGCAAGCCAGTGATACACCTAAGATAGCATTAGCGCCTAATTTAGATTTATCTTTAGTACCATCCAATTCGATCATCTTGTTGTCAATAGCAACTTGATCAGTAACGTCCATACCGATTACTTCTTCAGCAATAATGTCATTAACGTTGGCAACAGCCTTTAATACACCTTTGCCTAAGAAGCGTGATTTATCACCATCACGTAATTCAAGAGCTTCACGTTCACCAGTTGAAGCACCAGACGGAACCATTGCGCGTCCAAAAGCACCAGATTCAGTAGTTACTTCTACTTCGATAGTAGGATTACCACGTGAGTCTAAAATTTCGCGAGCGTAAACATCAATAATAGTTGACATAAATATAAGTCCTCCTTGATCATTTTTACACAAGAAGTATACCACAGTTTTATCTATAAATAAAGCTATTTATGCTTCTTAATTTGCTTATTCTTAAGTAAATAAAAGCCGAAAATAACAAGGATCGCAGGCCAATATTGAATAAAGGCAAAAGAAAGCGTATACACGATTTGTTCCAAGTCAAAATTCGGTTTCAGCAGCAGGATAAAGCCAGTGCTGATTAAAATAATTCCGATGCGACGGCGCATAATTTTCACTCCTTATACATAGTATAGAGGCAGTGATTTAAAAATGCTGTCGATATAAGGATCGTTTACCAATCATCACCGGTAACTTTTTCACCGATATAAGCTTCTACGGATGAAAACGGCAGATTCAGCAGATAAGCGGCTTCGCCGTGAAAATAGTTGGCTGCCTGTTTTGCATAAGCTTCCTCATAGGGCTGCAGACGCTGATCCTGACCATGCAGATAGGCTGATTTAATTACTCTGATCCATTCCAGCTCATCATATTTATCCATCGCCTGCTGATAAAATTCTTTTCTTACCTTTTCATTCGGCGCCTGAATCACCGTAATAAAACCGACACGGTCAATCATTTCAATTATTTTTTCCTTTGAACATATTTTTCTTACGATATCCGCAGCCTTCAGTTCAGCAAGCGTACCATCGCTGACACATTGAAAACAGCCTTCAGCTGTCTTAAACCAGATACCGCCCTCACGATGAACGACTGCCTCAGATGCCGACAGATTCCGGAATTGCTTTTCTGTCATATCGGCTAGGCTGCCTCAATCTGCTTTAAAATAAACGGCAGTACCTGATCGCGTTCAATGTGCAGGACGTAAGCAAACTCTTCATAGAGAATTTTCTCCGCTTCCGCAAAGATCTGTTCATCCGCATTATGCAGCTTTCTGCCCTTTTGCTGCTGCTCCTGCTGATGCAGATATAAGGTTTTAATCAAGCTGATCAATTCAGTCCGATCACTGCCCTTTAAAATGTTCCGGTACTTCTCTTTACGCAGATTATCATTATCAATCCAGATCAATGACTTATCCGGCATCGTTTGAATCAATCTGTAAATTTCATCAGATGACAAAGCCTTACGCATTTTAGCCATTGCTTTTTCATTATGAACAGGAACCGAAATCACCGCATTTTCATTATAAACCGGTTTCAGAATATAGTATTCATTCACTTCACCATTTATTTTTTTGGTTGTAATATCGGTTATTTTGCAAACTCCCTGTGCGCTGTATAATACAAGATCATCTACTCTATACATACCTTCACCTCTTTCTTTTACTGCTGCTCAACCTGCTTTAAATAAAAAGCGTGCAGTATGCTCTAACTGGACTTACGTTCCGCAAAGCAAACTACACGTTGAGTTCTCTATTAGTATACCACAAATCAGCGAAAAATGCATGTTCATCAAGCAAAAAAGCGGATTTAACCGCTTTTTACTTATTTCTGATAATTGATTTAACCTTATAATTATTAGCTTCAAGATCCTTCGCCAATTCATCTGTTTCCATCAGATTTGTCCGCAGCACAACTTCGCACTTCGGATCATCCGCATGATCACGGTAAACGCCGAGATGGGAGATGTTCGCGTTGTTATTGACAAATATTTTGGAGATAGTTCCAATCACACCGATGCCATCTTCCACCTCAACCGCAACACGGCTGCCTTTTTCATTATAACCAAGCAGATCCAAAAATGCCTTAAACAAATCATTCTGAGTCAGAATTCCGACAATTTTATCATCATCGCTCACAACCGGCAAACAGCCGATATCGTATTTCAGCATTAATAAAGCTGCTTCTTCAAGCAGATTATCCTCATGAATCGTAATTAAATCCTTTAATTTTATCATTACTGTCTTCACAGGCGTTTTATTCAGCAGATAATTCAATTCAAAAATACTCAAGCTCGTAGCGCCGTTAGCACCCTTGGAAGAGATCAGACTCTTGGTAACTAAACCGGCTAACTTGCCGTTTTCAATTACCGGCAGACGATGAAGATTCTTTTCAGTCATTGTATCTGCAGCTTCTGACATAGTGGCATTCACATCAACTACGATTGGATTTCTTGTCATTCTATCTTTTACTATCATAATTAACCTCCCAGATAGGCTTTCTGAATTTCTTCACTCTCTGACAGCTCTTTGCCAGTACCGCTCAGTACGATTTTGCCGGTTTCCATAACATAAGCCCGATGCGCTACGGATAATGCCATACGCGCGTTTTGCTCGATCAGCAAGACCGTAGTACCTTTTTTATTAATATCCTCAACGATATTAAAGATTTCCTTAACCAGAATCGGTGCCAGCCCCATGCTTGGCTCATCGAGCAGCAGAATCTTCGGCTTCGCCATCAAAGCGCGGCCCATTGCCAGCATCTGCTGTTCACCGCCGGATAAAGTCGACGCATCTTGATTGCTGCGCTGCTTCAGGATTGGAAAACGCTCATAAACATCTTCGATATCCGCTTTTATACCCTCTTTATCCTTACGCAGATAGGCACCCATAATTAAATTTTCATAGACGCTCATGCCAGGAAAAATGCGTCGGCCCTCAGGAACCTGAGTAATTCCCGCGTTTACAATATCCTTGGCACTCATCTTCGTTATGTTCTTGCCGAGGAAAATAACTTCCCCGCTCGTTTTTTTAATCAAACCGCTGATTGCGTGTAAAAGCGTCGTTTTCCCAGCGCCGTTAGCACCAATCAGCGAAACGATCTCACCTTCATTGACTTCAATATCAACATCCTTTAAAGCATGAATTACACCATAATGGACATTCAAACCCTTTATCTCAAGCATTGCCATATTAAATTTCCTCCCCCAGATAAGCTTCAATTACACGAGGGTTGTTTTTAATTTCTTCAGGATTGCCATGTGCAATCAGCTTGCCGTAGTCCAGAACATAGATACGTTCACAGATGGTCATAACCAAGGACATATCGTGTTCAATCAGAATAACGGTTAAATTAAAATCCTCTTTGATCTTATGAATCAATTCTGTCAATTCAGCTGTTTCCTGCGGATTCATACCGGCAGCCGGTTCATCCAGGAATAAGATTTTAGGTGAAGTTGCCAGCGCACGGGCAATTTCAAGACGCCGCTGTTCACCATAAGGCAGATTCTTAGCGAGTTCATCTTTTTTATCATACAGATGAACTACCTTCAGCAATTCCTCAGCCTCGTGCTGAACACGCTCTTCCTCAGCATAGAATTTAGGCAGACGAAGAATCGCCGCCGCGGTACCATATTTAATATTTTTATGCATTGCAATCTTTACATTATCCAAAACGCTCTGACTCTTAAACAGACGGATATTCTGAAATGTACGGGCCAAGCCCATCGCTGTTACAACATAAGGCTTTAAACCGCCGATACTTTTCATTTTACCATCAACATTTAATTCGATTTTACCGCTGCTGGGTTCATAAACACCTGTTAATAGGTTAAACAATGTTGTTTTACCAGCGCCGTTAGGACCGATCAAACCAATTAATTCACGTTCATTCAGTTCCATGTTAACATTTGATACCGCGCATAGCCCGCCAAAATTTTTTGTCAGGCCGCTCACTTTTAAAACATTCATTTTTTAACCTCCTTTCTCTTCTTAATGAAATTGCCAATTCCGGAGAAAGTAAATTCTTTGGTGCCCAGCAAGCCGCTGGGTCTGAAGATCATAATGCAGACTAAAGCAATGCCATAAACGATCATCCGCACACTTGAGAAGTTCTGCAGAAATGAATTCAGCAGTCCGATGACAATCGCCGCAATCACCGATCCGGTCATACTGCCCATACCGCCAAATACTACCATGACCAGTATATCAATTGATTTATTAAAGGTAAACATTTCCGGCTTAATAACATAGAAATTACCCGCATACATCGCACCGGCAATTGAAGCGATCACCGCACCGATAATAAATGCGTATACCTTATATTTAGTTGTATTGATACCCATTGCTTCTGATGCGATTTCATCCTCACGCACCGAAATACAGGCACGCCCCGGCGCACTCCGTACAAAGTTAATGATAACAATCAAGCAAAGCATCAGCACACCATACATAAACGGAAAGTTCAGCATCTTAGGTAAAACTAAACCCGCTGCACCATTGGTAATTTTCATGTTCAGCACGACGATACGGATGATTTCACCAAAGCCTAAGGTGGCAATTGCTAAATAGTCACCCTTTAATCGCAAAGTTGGAATCGCTACAATCATCGCTACAATGGCACTGATAATCACACCAATCAGAATACCCAGCATAAAGCCGGTCATTGAGGGCATCTGTTTTACCATAACACCGGCGCTATATGCACCGATACACATAAAACCAGCATGGCCTAATGAGAATTGTCCGGTTATACCAATGATTAAATTCAATGAGGTTGCCAGAATAATATTAATGATGATCGTTGTGACAACGGTCTGATACACTGAATCAATGATGCCTGCTGACATCAATACACTAAGCAATACATAGGAACCAATCATACTCAGGATCCAGCATAAGTTATATTTATTAAACATTTTTTTCATAAGCTTATACCTTTTCCTTTACATTCTTGCCAAGCAGACCTGCCGGCTTAATAATCAGGATAACAATCAAAATGATATATACAACGGCATCTTTATACAGAGAACCGCCGTAACCGCTGACTAACGCTTCCGCGATGCCAATAAAGAAACCGCCGAACATTGCGCCCGGAACAATACCGATGCCGCCAAATACTGCCGCGATAAAAGCTTTTACACCTGGTACCATACCCATTAATGGATTGATGGAATTATAATAAATACCAACTAATACGCCCGCTGCTCCGGCAAGTGCAGAACCGATAGCAAAGGTATAAGATATCGTTGCGTCAACATTAATACCCATTAAACGAGCTGCATCCGCATCTACCGATACCGCACGCATCGCACGGCCAACCTTTGTCTTCTTAACTATTGTCTGCAGAATCAGCATCAATACGATCGTCGTGACAAAGATGTAAATTTGTTGATAAGAAATGCGCAGTCCCGCAAACTGAATGACTTCTGTACTCAGCACATTAGGAAAAGCTCGTACATTAGTACCCATAAACCGCTGTGTCATGGCCTCAATGAAATAGGAGACACCAATAGCGGTAATCAGTGCTGCGATTCTAGTCGCATTACGTAAAGGCTTATAAGCAACACGTTCAATAACAACACCTAAAATAGCGCAGCCGACCATTGCGATAAGCAGTGCCGGAAAGAATCCTACACCAAGTACCGTAATGGCCATAAATCCGATGTAAGCTCCCAGCATATAAATATCACCATGAGCAAAGTTAATTAATTTAATAATTCCATAAACCATCGTATATCCTAATGCGATCAGCGCATAGATACTTCCCAGCGACAGTCCGTTGATCAATTGTTGGAAAAATACTGTCATGATTCTACCTCCCTTTAAAATTGGTAAAATAGGAGAAAGAAATCTTTCTCCTATTCAGCGAATTTTCACTTTAAGATGATCTTATTCAGTAGGACTGACAGATACAGCTGTAGATTGAACGCCGTCAACCAGTTCAACAACTAATACTGATTTAATTGGAGTATGTGTTTCATCAAATGTAAAGTCACCGGTAACACCTGAGAAATTAACTTCAGTCAATGCTTTTTGAATTGCTGCAGTATCTGTTGAGCCTGCTGTTTCAATTGCTTGAATCAAAAGATTAGTAGCATCAAAGGCAAGTGCTGCAAACATTGCTGGTTCTTCACCATATTCAGCTTTAAATGCATCGATGAATGCCTGTAATTTATCAGAAGCGTCAACTGTTGTATAAGCAGTTGTAAAGAAAACATCATTCAGTGCAGATGCACCTGCTAATTCTACTAAAGTTGTTGAGTCAAAACCATCAGCACCGATAATTGGAACATTGATGCCCATATCTCTTGCTTGTTTGATGATCAGCCCAGCTTCATTATAATAACCCGGGATGTATAATACGTCAAATTCTTTAGAAGCTAATGTAGTTAAAACAGAAGAGAAATCAGTGTCTTTATCCTGATAAGATTCACTGGCTACAATTGTACCGCCAAGTTTTTCAAATTGTTCTGTGAAGGCTTCTTTCAAACCTAAAGCGTAATCACTTGAAGATGAACCATAAATTGCAGCTTTCTTGGCTGACAGGTTATCAACAGCATATTGAGCCATTGCGGCACCCTGATAAGAATCTTCAAAGCAAACACGGAATACATAATCATAGACAGCTGATGTTGGATCATCAGGATTAACTAATGTTTGATTATTAGCGGTCGCGCTTGGTGAAATTACCGGCACTTTCGCTTCATTCAAAATCGGATAACTAGCTGCAGATGCACCAGAAGTCGCAGGACCTACCACGCCAGCAACGCCGTCTGATACAAGCTTTGTCGACAAGCTGACAGATTCAGTCGGATCTGACTTGTCATCATATTCAACAGCTACATACTTATCACTGCCGGCTGCTTCATTGGCCAATTTGATTGCAAGATGAGAACCCTTACTTTCAGCTGTACCATAATCAGCAACATCGCCAGTCAATTCATAGTGCAGACCAATCTTTACTGCATCAGTACCTGCGGTACCGGGATCGTTAGGTGTATCCGGAGTACCGGAACCAGAGTCATTACTGCATGCCGTTAATGTCATTGCGGAAAGGCAGGCAACGGCAAACACTTTCATTAATTTTTTCATATGAACTATCTCCTTTGTCATTTGATAGTTATTAGTATATTACATTTTCAGTTTTTTTCAATAGCTTATTACATCTTTTTACATATTTTTTTGATAATTTTCATATTTTCATAGCAAGCAGTGTCATTTTCCGTTCCATTTCCGAACATTCATATAGAAATAATACTTCAAGCCAGCAAAAAGGAAGGTCATAGGCGATGACACCTCCTTATAAATATCTTTTATGCTTATTAATGCTGGGGGATAATTAAAACTTCGCCTGGATAAATGATGACTGAAAGTGTTTTTCCATTGCTCACAGCCAATGATTTCACAAAAGCTGACTCTGTTAAAAGCAAGGACATTGCATAAGAGAAAACCATTTACGGCCACAAAGCAAAAAAAGGATCATGAATTTCACGATCCTTTAAGCGTGTCAATTAGCGAGTTTTTTCAATTAATTCTTTAAATGAATCAACCTTTAATGAAGCACCGCCGATTAATGCACCGTCGATGTCTTCCATAGCCATGTATTCTTTAATGTTTTCAGGTTTAACTGAACCGCCGTATTGAACACGTACTTTAGAAGCACATTCATCACCATACATTTTAGCTACTTGGTCACGCACGATGTGGCAGCAGTTTTGCGCGATTTCTTTAGTTGCAGATTTACCTGTGCCGATAGCCCAGATTGGTTCATAAGCAATTACCAGATTTTCTACACATTTAGGGCATAAATCAGCTAAACTGCCAGTTAATTGATCACGGATTACTTTTTCAGTTTCACCGGCATCAAACTGAGCTTCTGTTTCACCGATACAAACGATAGGAGTAATATCAGCTTTAATCAGTCTCTTAGCTTTTTTATTTACTGTTTCATCAGTATCACCAAACATCTGACGGCGTTCTGAGTGACCGATGATGCAGTATTTAACACCGATTTCTTCCAGCATAGGAACTGAAACTTCACCAGTGAATGCACCATTGTCTTCAAAATGACAATTTTCAGCAGCAACGATTAAGTTTTTAGCTGCTTTGTTAGCGTCGTTCAACGCGAGGAATGAAGCTGCTACACCGTATGTAGCGCCATCATGGCAAAAAGGATCAACGGCATTGATGAATTCAACTGCTTCCGCAATTGTTTTATTCATCTTCCAGTTTCCGACAATAATAGGTTTTCTCATAATTAAGCTTCCGCGATTACCGCAATACCCGGTAATTCTTTTCCTTCCATATATTCAAGTGATGCACCGCCGCCAGTAGAGATGTGTGAGAATTTTTCAGCAAATCCCAATTGGATAGCAGCTGCCGCAGAATCACCGCCGCCGATGACAGTTGTAGCACCAGGTAATTCAGAGATTGCTGTACATACTTCTAATGTACCTTTAGCAAATGGTTTCATTTCGAATACACCCATTGGGCCATTCCATACAACAGTCTTGGCACCGGCCAGTGTTTCTTTATAAAGCGCAATTGTCTTAGGACCGATATCCAGACCCATCATATCAGCAGGGATTGCATCATTATCAGCAACCTTTGTATTTGCATCTTCAGCAAATGCATCTGCGCATACATGGTCAACTGGCAGAACCAGCTTATCGCCGCCCTTTGCCAAATATTCTTTTGCTAATTCAATCTTATCTTCTTCAACTAATGATTTACCAACTTCAAGACCCTGAGCCTTCAAGAAAGTATAAGCCATACCGCCGCCAATGATAACTTTATCAGCGATTTTCAGCAGATTGTCAACAACAGCGATCTTATCAGACACTTTTGCACCGCCGATGATAGCAACGAAAGGATGTACCGGTGTATCAACAGCTGCACCCAGCATTTTAACTTCTTTTTCTACCAAGAAACCTAATGCTGATGGCAGAATTGAAGGAATACCTGCCGTAGATGCATGGGCACGGTGAACTGAACCAAATGCATCTTCAACAAATAAATCACCTAATGAAGCCCAATATTTAGCTAATTCAGGATCATTCTTGCTTTCACCCTTTTCATAACGGGTATTCTGCATTAATACGATTTCGCCGTCTTTCAGATCAGCAACTGCTTTTTCTAATTCTTCACCGCGGGTAACCGGTACAAAAGTAACCTTTGTATCGACTAATTCCGCAAGACGCTTGCCCACAACTTCCATGTTGTTTTTCTTCTTGTCAGCTTCGCATTTTTCAGGATCTTTATGATCTACTTTGCCTAAGTGAGACATCAAAATGACTCTTGCCTTATTTTCAACTAGATACTTGATTGTAGGTAATGCTTGAACGATTCGGTTGTCGTTTGTAATCACGCCGTCTTTTCTAGGTACATTGAAATCGACACGAACGATTACGCGTTTACCTGCAACATCTAAATCTCTTACAGTTCTTTTTGCCATAACAAAAATCCTCCTTAATTTACACGCTTATTATAACACTAACCCACCTACCGGGCAATAAGTAAAATCAATATGTCAATTCAATCACAAGATAATCTGTGTGAAATCACTTTGCATTATACACCAATCCGCTTTTTCATCTGATCGATGTTTTCACAGCAGCGCAGACAGTCATCAAGACTGATTTTTCCCGCTTTATAATATTGATATAGATTACTGTCCATCGTACCGCCATTGGCTGTACCCGCTGATGTCAAAATTGTTTGAATCTGATTGGTGCGGCCATCACGGATTAAGTTTGCGACCGCTGTATTGATTGGCAGGATTTCAAACACTGGAATGACTCCGCCTTGAAGGCAAGGGATCAGCTGCTGTGAGATGATTGCCTTTAAGGACATGGACAGCTGAACCCGTATCTGTGCCTGCTGCTGAGGCGGAAATACATCAATGATGCGGTCAATGGCATTAACAGCACCGAAGGTATGCAAAGTCGAGAAGATTAAATGCCCGGTTTCCGCCGCTGTCATCGCGTTTTTGATCGTTTCATAATCACGCATTTCACCAAGCAGGATTACATCTGGAGCCTGCCGCAAGGCTGCTGCCAAAGCTGAAGCGTAATTGCCCGTATCGACACCGATTTCACGCTGACTGACAAGGCTTTTTTTATGATGATGCAAATATTCAATGGGATCTTCAAGGGTGATAATGTGACCGCTGCGCTGAGCATTGATGGCATCAATCATACATGCTAAGGTTGTCGATTTACCGCTGCCGGCTGTTCCTGTAATCAGCACCAATCCCTTATGCAGCTGAGTAAGCTCCATCACTCGCTCAGGGATACCTATTTCACGATAATCCGGTAAATTATATCGAATGACACGAATAACCAAAGCCTGTGAACCGCGCTGAAGATAAGCATTAATACGGAAACGAGCCAGATTTGATAAGGAAAAGGAAAAATCATCCTCCTGCTTTTCAAATAATAGATTAAGATGCCGGTCTGCCAGCCGATACACCGTTTTAACTAATTCCGAGCAATCCTCTGCCTTCAGCAATTCATCACTGTATATAACCATTTGTTCACTGATTTTTAATCTGATTTGTGAACCGGCTACACAAAAGATATCCGATGCCCCCTGATTAACTGCCGCCGTTAAAATATCAATAAGTTCCATATTAATTCTCTCCTTGCCAAAGCGGATAATCCTGTTCCAGCTCTTCATCCTTAACGATAACTTGCCAGCCGATGATCCGTTTATCTGTAAGCTCCATTTTGACTTGTGCCTTCAACAGACGTGATGCGTCAATATCGATATAATAAGTCAAGCTTTCATCATCAGCCTGACACTCAATTCCCTGTTCCTGAAGCAGGCCGCACGCCACAGGCAGCGCTTGAGCCTTTTTAACGATTTGCTGATACAGCTCAGACGCCTTGGCATCAGCCGCATAGTAAGCACTGATGGAAGCTGCATAGCGCTGACTCATGCGCTGATCACTAACAGCATTCAGATAAGCCGACATCGCCAATACATCTAAAATCAAGATTGTAAATACCAGCAGCAGACATGAACTGCCGACAAGGGTAATACGATGCTTTTTCATAACCGTCCCCCTGTCTCCATTGAATAAATCAATTCAGCTTCATCATGAATCAGCCGATATACCGTTAAAGATAAAACATGCTCACGCTTTGAACTGATATCTAACCGATACACTGCATTATCGGCATTGCATGACTGCCAGCTGGCATCATAATAAAGATGCGGTTCAGTTAACGTATCGCTGATCCTTAATAACTCCGCCTGTTGTTGGGCTGCATTGACTGCTGACTGCAATTCCTGACTCTGCTTCTCTATTTGTGAGGCACGAAGAAACAGCGAAACTGCCATCAATGAACCAGCCATAAAAAATAAGATACAAATCAGCAGCTCCATCAGCTGCAGATGTTCACGCAGGAATTTTCGCATCTCACTCACCTGCCCTTAAATATTTAGTCATTGTCTGCACATTCTGATCCGCGGTTTCATAATAAATAATCACGGATGACTCCGACAATTCAAAAGACAGCTGATTGCACGTCAATAAAGGCTGTCCATCATCAAGACTTATTTCAATATCAGCCGCCGCATATATTTCATAAAGCATGCCGTCTTTACTATAAATATATGTCGCTGTTTCAAAATCACCTTCGGCACTTGTCAGCTTGAGTACACTGCATTGATCAATATTCAATACTGTAACTCCCTCTTCAACATCATTTTCCCTTAATTTATTATTAATATAAGAAAATACATTCATTGTATTTAAATCATTCTGTCTGTTTTTTTGCAGCTGCTGATATGCCTGAGCACATAACGCAACCAGCAGACACGCGCACACTGCAAAGAGGCAATACAAAAGCAGAGACAGAAACTGTGTACCGGTTCGCTGCTTTTTCATTATTGTGCCTCCCGGTCAATCACGGTAATATCCGGCATCATATTTGAGGCAAATATTTCATAAAAAACAGTATAAGCCTCATGATCATAATAGATGCCATAGGTTTCACATAAATAATCAAGAGACGGCGGAAATCTTCCTTCTACCGCATAACAGTGAATTGCCGCGTCATTGAGTGAATGAATCAAATTTTGCTTACTCTCGGCTTTCTGCTGCTTAGAAAACAAGTGGAACTCAAATCCAAATAAACCAATGATTAAACATGCGGAAGCAGCAGCCAGCATCACTCTTTTAGAAAACATCTTAAGCACCGCCTGTTACAAGCATGGCATTCATCAGCGGCAGCATTAAAGCTATCAAAATCGACCCTGCCATGAAGCACATAAGGCCGACCAGCAACGGTTCAAGCAGGTTCACTGTCTCATTGATCTTTTCTTCTGCTTTTTTCATATATGAGTCAGAAATCCGACGATATACCATTGCCGCTTCACCGCTCTGTTCACCCAGGTGCAGCAGACAGCTTTCCGCATGCGTAAGCAGCTGCATTTCATCAACACAATCACTGATTGACTTCCCCAGACTGTACTCAATCCGGCACTGCTTCACTTTCTCTTGAAGCCGGGGATGCGTAATCAGCTGCAGCATAAAAGTAAATGCCTTTTCCATCGGTAAACCACAGCGTACGCACAGTTCCATTATTGAATAGAAACGGCCGATATCTGACCATTTATTAATTTTTGATCGGATGAAAATGCGTTTGATCCATGAGGTCAATAACTGTTTGCCGCCCATCTTAGATTCAAAACCCACAATAAGCAAAGCAGCTCCTAAAAGCACACACAAAACGATCAGCAAGACAACAACGCCATGGAAGATCTCCATCAAGAGTACAAGCCAAGCCGGCGAGCTGATTCCCATCTGTAGAAATACCCCATTGAATACCGGCAGAACTTTATATACGACTAAAAAGAATACAGCCGTCATAATCACCAGCATGATCAGCGGATACACACAGGCATTTTTAATTTCTTTTTCCAATTCAGCTTCACGCGTATAATAATCATACATCGAATCTAAAATCGGACTCAAATCACCGCTCTCAACACCGAGCTGAATCATCCATACCAACGTATCAGGAAAAGCACCGGCTGCTGCCAGTGCCTCAGAAAAGGAAGCACCTGCTTCCATTTGTTGATGAATTGACTGATATAGATCACGTTCAAGTGACGATGTGGAATCAGCCCCTAATGCATTTAATGCCGCAGACAAATCCACTCCTGAACGCACCAGCATTCCCATTTCAAGGCAGAAAACTGCCAGCCGCTCAGAACTAAGCCTGCATTGTGACTGCATAGCAGCACCACCCTCCTAGTAAGTATATTTACCCTGATAATTATTTGGGTCAATCGGCTTATTTTTACCGACGGTAGAAGCCGTGGTCGGATCCATCATCGTCCACTTATTACCGTCAAAACTAATCACACTGTCAATCCAGCCATTATCTTTCGTATAGGCAGAAATCCATGCATGATAAACATCTTTATTGTAGCCAATTACCAGTTTAGTAGGAATACTCTGACTGCGCAGCATGGCTGTCATTAAAGCCGCATAATCAAAACAAATACCGGTTTTATCTTTTAAGACCTTATCCACATCAGGCAGATAACCAGACTGAACTGTTTTAGCTTTATCATAATCATAGCTGATTGTATCTGTTACATAATCAAATACATTCTTAATTACATTAAGATCAGTTACAGCCTGTTTATTCATTGTATTAGAAAGCTTGACTGCCTCACTTGAAGCAGAGAAATTCACATACTGATTGGGATAAAGGAATGGTGAAAATTCATCTGTAAGCTTTACATCGACCGTCTCTGAAAACACCTGAATATATTTAGTACCCGATATATTTTCAAATACCTGAATCTTATACGCACCATTACCCTGCGTTAATGGAAATACCTCATATTCTGATCTGGAATTCAAATTATAAGTATATACCGTTCCTTCATTCAAACTGACCTGAACTTTAATCTTCTTGTCAGCTGCTTTCAGATATTTAAGCATCACATATCCCTGTGAACTATTAGAATAATCCAGCAGTGCATAATCATTTTTCTTTACTGACTGATCAGAGGCTGTCGGCACAAGCACTTCAACCTTGCCTGCGCGCCCTGACAGCGGCACTTCTTCATCAGTAATATCGATTACCGTTTGATCGGTATTATCAATATTCCCTGAGGTACAGCCTGCCACCAGCAGCGCTGAAAGCAATACGACGCCTACTTTTTTTAATTGCATAAATTCTTTCATCACAGACCGTCCTTTCTTCAACTCTTACCATTTGTTTTAATTATACAATATCCTGTTCATTTTTCAATCATTTTACAATAATTAAAATTGCGGAAAGATATGCTCCTTCTATAATATGCAGAATTACTGAATTGATTTAATCCCATGACGCATAAAAAAGGACAAGCATCTTAGACCTGTCCTTCAATTTCTATTCTGCACATTTTCTGCGCAATACATTTAACAGCATAATGCCTAAAGCGGACAGTACCAGAACCGGAATCCAGAAATACAAGCTATCTTTTGTATTTGGTATTTCACTGCCGGCGCCCAGCGGCACTTCTTCATCTTCTATTTCAACAAAAGCATTGGCACCACCGTCAGACAGAGGTACATCCTCATCAATAATATCGACGATTTCTTCACCAGGACCTAAAGGTACTTCCTCCTCAGGGATATCTACAGTCGGTTTATCCGGATCAGGCTGTGAAGGTCTGCTTGGATCAGTTGGATCAACCGGTGACTTTTTCTTTTCATTGATGATCGTCTTAGAAATCACTGTATCATTACCGCCAAGCGTTACATTATGATGAATGCTTGAATCATAATCATATCCGTCAGCGCCCTGTGTCTCAACAAGGTAATAACTGCCGGCTGATAAATTGCTGACTGTAAATGTGCCATTTATATCAGTTTCATAACTGCCTGCCAATTGATTATCGGCAGCTGTATATAAATCGAATTTAACATTCGGCAGTACAACATCATCACTGCCCTTTTTAATAACCATTAATTCATACAGCTGTTCTTTAACATCTTCTTTATAATTTTTAATTGCATTGCCATTATTGATTTCAATAATTTTACCGCCATCTTTAGGCAAATCCAAGGTTAAATCAAATGGGAAATAATTGCTTGTACCTTCTAATGGCTTATAACCCACTAAAGGCGCAACTTCCTTTAAATAGAAGCTGCCTGCCGGCAGA
The DNA here is from genome assembly GCA_000508965.1 of Clostridiales bacterium VE202-08. GTDB lineage: Bacteria > Bacillota_I > Bacilli_A > Erysipelotrichales > Erysipelotrichaceae > Dielma. Next base: position 27,763 of record BAHV02000008.1, on the reverse strand, counting down.
TTACGAATCTGAAGCATACCCTTAGCATCAGTAAGCAGTTTTGCGCTGCCTTTTTGATCATAGATATATGCACCTTCAGATTTAGTGAAGCCGGTCAATTCACTGTCAGTCGCTTGATCATACAATGCAAATTCAACTTTTTCTAAAGCTTCGTTATTATCACCGTCAACTTTAGTTAGTGTAATTGCACGAGCAACATTTTCCGCAAGCTTATAAGTAATTTGATTTTTATCAACAGTGAAAGGAATCATTGCATTCTGACCTGCATAATATCCATTTGGATTACTTACTTCTTTGAAATAGTAATTACCCATTGATGGTAATGAACTGATGGCAATTGCGCCATTAGCATCGGTAACCAAAGTCTGAGTAAATTTCTCATCACCTGTATGATTACCTGCAATATAAACATAGTGTCCGTCTGAAGCCATCATTAATTGAAGCGGTGTATCAGAACCTTTTTCATAAACTTCAAATTCAACACCCTTCATGCCCTTAACTGCCGTATTACCTAAATTTTCTTCACTATATTCGTACTTACTGTCAGCTTTAACTAAAACAACATCGCCATTGATATAATTACCTTTGATACCGGCAGTAAAGTTATGCTTTGCGATAATACTGCTTTCATATTCTACAGTACCCGTCTTAACCGTCACATTATTTGTCACCGTAGCCTGTGATAAATTTGTGACTTCAGTACAATATTTAATAATAAATCCATAAACTGGTGCATCTGCATTTTTATCTGCATTGTTTCGAATCTCTTCAGGAATATAATACTCTATCGTTTTTTCATAAATATCAATCTTATCCTGCCATTTTTGAATATAAGCAGCTTTGTTATTAACATATAAATCAACATCCTTACGATAATTCTTTAAAGATACTAATACATCAGCAGAAGCATTAGGTGCTGTTTCTTGAATTTTGACATTCAAATCTGGCACTGGTTCGATTGTAGAATCATCGGCATAATCCTGAGCTGCTTTAATAAATGCATTAAGCTCATCAATATAAGCGAGTGATGGATCATTTTTTCTATAATTAGTCTCAAGACTAGTTAATCGTGTCTGAAGCAAAGCCATTGGTGAATTTGAATCATTTTCATATTTATCAATATTTTGCTTAGCCGTCTTTATCCTAGTTTGCAATTCTTCAAAATATTTATTTAACCGCCAGCCATTATTTATATCATTCATTGTAATCGCGTCATTGTCTAAAGAACCTAATTTCCCAAAATTAATAATTAATTTTTGTGTATTAGCCGGCGTTATTACAATGCCCCAACTTTTTGGTGTACTTTCAACTAATGCTTCTACATCACCGTCATTACTTGTAAATTGAGTAAAATTACTGCTATTAATATTAATTGAACTGCTTGTCATACCTGGCTGATTAGCAGCTTGTGTTCCAGATTTGAATACTACTTCTTCATTACCTGTACCCAAATAACCAACGGCATTTTTAGTTCCATAATAGAAAATCGGTATTTCAATAAAGAAAGGCGCGCCGCCGGTGTAATTAACATATTTTTGATTAGCGTCTAATTCATCAACAAGAATCACATTCTCATAAGTTTGACCTTGAAATGGTTCTCCATCTTCATATTGTTTGATTAATTCAAAAAAGCCTGCACGATATTCAATTCGATGTGCATCATTACCGAACCATTTGACATCCTTTTTTAATGAAGGTTTTTCATTTTTATTAAAATCATTGGGCAAGCTTGGTTTCCATGCTGTACCGCTCGGTGTACTTGGCGGAATTATAATCTCCGGTTTTTCCTTTACGGTCAATTCTCCCTGATATCCGTCCATGAAAGTGAATTCATTTACAGTTGTGTCAGTTACATCTTTAAATGTTGAACTGCCTTTAAAGAAACCGCTGATGTCTTGAAAGTATTCGATGTTTTCATTAAATTCAATATGAAACTTCAATTCATTATTCTCATAAGTCAAATAATAATCTCCGACTTTAATACCGGAGATACGCAAAGCCGTCTTAGCAGTTTGCTTGCTGTACTGTAATCCAGAAATCGTTGCGATATCTATTGTGAAATAATCATTAGCATGAATTGTTTGATCAGCATTGGCTGGCTGCCATTCAAATTTAAATTCAAATGTAGAACCACCCTTAACGGTATAATCATTTCCCTGCTGAATTGTCACACCATTCAGCGATGCCTTTGCCGATGATATTTCAATCATATTTGAAATATCATTGCCGTCATTTGAAAGTACAAAATTACTTCGCATGTAATATTGCATTCCTAACAAGCCGTAAATCTGAGCACCTTCTACATCTTCCCATACGAAATCTGTATCAGGAGTGATTATGTCTTCTGTGTTTTCTTCAACATCACTGCCGGTTGCCGGATCAATACTATCACTGTCAGTAGCCGCCGGTTCTTTTACTTCAGTGTCACTGCCGGTTGCCGAATCATCGATGATATCATCTTCTAAATCTTTTTTACTATCTTCCTCATCTTCTGATTCAACATTAAAATCCGGGTCTAACTCTTCTTCTGGATCATTAACACTTATTACTTCTTCTTCATTTTCTGTATTCATTGATTCAGTTTCCGCTTTTACATAACCCTGTATCGATGAGAAGGCCATGAGAAATGACATCATAACTGCTAAAATTCTTTTTGTTATTCTGTTCTGCTTCATGTTATACCTCCTTTTTTATATTTATTGTTTCTTTTGATTACATCTATATTATACTAAATTTTCATTCCCATGTTTTTCCTATAAATTCCGTTTAAAAGCCGTTATTTGCAGCTTTTCGAGTATTTTCCGCTTTATCGGCAAAACGGCGGAACACGCCTATTTTCAGCATTAAAAAAGCATAAATGATTGATTATAGTCCACAATCAAACAATCTTCAAATTATTTGCTCATCCCTTAACAAATAAAAAGACATGCCGGATTTTGTAAGCATGTCTTAATTATTGTTTGATTTTACTTCGATAAGCTTTGCGCAGACAATAAATCGTTTTGAATCATTAAAGTCTGTACATGTTGAAAGTGTTAAAATCTGATCCTCACTGTCCAGTTCAGCATCAACATTCAGTTGAGTGCATAATGCTTGAGTAAATTCAGTAAACGCGTCCTCATTAATGAAATCAAATTTATATATATCTGATGTCACATTTATCTCTTTAGCGCCAAACACTTCATAAACAAGCATTTGATTCTCCTGATAGACAGTTATGAAAGGATGTTCTTTTAAATAAGCATCGTCATTATATTTTTTTAATGAGCCAAACATCGTGCCATTAAGGGCATTATGTCCATAAAGTACCGTATGACGATCACTGAAATCTGAACTATTACGCATATCCATAAAAATTGAACCGTACTCGTTTACCGTTTTATCAATCAAATGACTTAAATAATAAGCATTATCTATACCGGCAGCCAACGGATAATCCACTTTCGTTTCTTCAATTTTGATCCATCCTAAAACATCATCATTGCTTGCCTTCAGATCCTGCAATACTTTTTTATATGGAATCTCTTCAACAGGTGATACTTGATCATGGATCTGTTCATTATACTGGATATTTCTGATTTTATTATAATAAGATTCAGAATCGTTGCTTTTCTGACTCATTACCATTATTTTATAAGCACTGAAAACAAACACTCCTGCCAGCAGCAATTCCAACATTATGAATATTTTCTTTTTCATGAGCCATTCCTCTCCGATTCATTATCTAATTATCATTATTACTTGTTCAATGAATTTAGTCAATCCTTTCGCTAATATAAAAAAAGATCCCACTTTACAGTGAGACCCTCTGAATCGAAATTTATCCGGCGATTTCGCGGAATACGCCAAGATAGAATTCAGCTGATGTAGACCAAGATACATCGGTCTTCATCGCATTCTTAACGATCTGTTTCCACATATCCGGACGGTTGTAGTAGACATCAATTGCCTCCCACAAAACATGCATCATATCATTGCTGTTATAATTCGTAAAACTGAAGCCATTTCCTTCCTGAGTGTATTCATTATAGGCATGTACTGTATCACGAAGACCACCTGTTTCTCTAACCAGAGGCAGTGTACCATAACGCATTGAAATCAACTGAGAAATACCGCATGGTTCAAACAGCGACGGCATCAGAAATAAATCTGAAGCTGCATAGATTTTATGAGATAATGCCTCATTATATCCGCAGTAGAAGCATACCTTACCCTTATTAGCATGTTCTGCTTCACGCAGTTTTTCCTCAAGGCCCGCTTCACCGCTGCCTAGAACGACTAACTGAATTGGCTGTGAGCAAATATTAAATAATTGTTCAATCATCAAATAAATACCCTTTTGCCATGTCAGACGTGATACTACACTAATCAGCATTACATTTTCATCAACCGTTAAACCAAGTTCCTTTTGCAATTCTGTCTTATTCTTACCCTTGCCTTTTTTATAAGTCGTCAGGGTATAATTCGATGCAATCAGATTGTCTGTTTTAGGATTCCACAGATTAATATCGATACCATTTACAATACCGCACAAATCTGGTTCACGATAACGCAAAACCGTTTCAAGATGCTCGCCGTACTGCGGAGTCTTGATTTCCTGTGCATAAGACGGAGATACGGTTGTTACTTTATCGGCATAAACAATACCTGATTTCATGAAGCTGATACCGCCGTCAAAACGAACATTACCATTATCAAATACATAATGTCCTAATCCTAAACAAGGCTCCAGCATTTCAACCGGGAAATTACCCTGATAGGCTAGATTATGAATGGTATAAACATGTTTAATATGACGATATCTTGGATCATGATTGTAATTTTCTTTGCACATTGCAGGAATCATACCTGTATGCCAGTCATGAGTGTGCATAATATCAGGGAAATAATCCAACTGATTGCACATTTCAAGAACAGCCTTCTGATAGTAAGCAAAACGCTCACCATCATCAATATAGCCATACAGTCCTTCTCTTTCAAAATAACCAGCATTCTCAATAAAGTAGAATGTTACACCGTCAAGGATGTAATAATACAAATTAACCGGTGTTTCTGAATAATTGATACTAACCGTATATGAACGCAGATGTGTCATCTTATCACGCCAGTTCAACGCGATTTTACGATACATCGGTAAAACTACCCGAACATCATACCCTTTTTTCTTAAACTCATAGGGCAGCGAACCAATTACATCCGCCAATCCACCGCTCTTAACAAAAGGCAGTCCCTCAGCAGCTACAAGCAGAATTCTTTCCATTAGATTTTATCTCCTCTCCGAACATACGCAGGAGAGCCGCAGATACCTACTACTTCTTTCATACGTGTGATTCTTGCTTTCTTATCTACAACAACGTTATCCAGAATAACATCTTCACCGATGTAGCAGCCTGGCAAAACAACGCTGTTCTTCACAATAGCACCCGCTTTGATTGTACAGCCGCGTCCGATAACACTATTCTCAACAGTTCCCTCAATGCGGCAGCCATTAGAAATCACTGCATGCATTACAGAAGATGTATCCGTATAGTGAGTAGGCGCAGAATCATTAGTACGTGTATAGATTGGCCAATCTTCCATGAAAATCTGATTTGCTGTATCAATATTGATCAATTCCATATTTGCTTCATAATAAGCAGTAAGATCAGTGATAGCCGCCAGATAACCACGGAATGAATAACCTCGTACATCCAGTTCAGAGCATTCATCATTCAGAATATCTCTGAACCAATACAGAGAACTGGTTTTAACAGCTTTCTGTATTAAATCGATAAACAATTCTTTAGACAATACATATGTTTCCATTGAAATATTGCGTGCTTTATAATTCCCGCGGTTCTTATCAATAGACAATACACCTTTTTGCTTATTCAAATTCAATGTATCACAATTGATAAAGTTAGTTTTAGCATTATCAACACTCTTATATACAACTGTTACATCAGCACCGCTCTCAATATGCTCATTCAGCAGCTTATCATAATCCATGCTGTAAACCATATAGCTTGGCGCCAAAATAACATATTGGAAATTAGCACCTTCGATATAACTCAAATTAGCCTTAAAGCTTGCGATATCATGGTTATAAAAACTTGATTCCGGTTTGTTTTCACCATACAAAATTCTTAAACCACCGCGCTTTGAATTAATATTGTAATGGCGGCCTGTTCCTAAATGTTCAATTACAGAACGAGGCTTTTCTTTTAAATAAACCTGAATTTGTTCAATACCTGAATTCGTCATATTAGAAATCGGAAAATCAAGCATACGATAACGGCCCAGGAATGAGAAAGCTCCCACCGGACGATATTCTTCTAAACCATTTACCTGAACATTAGCACCTGGAAAGGTGACAATACCTAAAGCGTTACACATATCCTGCTCACCTCACATTTTTAGCGATTAATTCAATCTTATCGCTCTTCGGATCACCAACAACGGCACCGGCAGCAATCTTAATACCTTCCGCAATAATAACTCGGTTAATTACTGCCCCTTCGCCGATTTCGACGTTAGGGAATACAACAGCATCATTTACAACCGCATCTTTTTCAACCTTAACATTTGTAAATAATACTGAATTCTTCACTTTACCGTCAATCACACAGCCCTGATTGATAAAGGCTCGTGAAACTGATCCATGATCACAGATCGTATGCGGACGCGCTGCAGAATCCTGTGTATAAATTTTCCAGTCAGGATCATTCAGATCCAATTCATTATTTTTATTAAGCAAGTCCATATTGGCTTCCCAAAGACTGTCAATCGTTCCAACATCCTTCCAATAACCGCTGAAGCTCCAAGCAAACAAACGTTTGCCGTCATTCAGCATGGTAGGAATAATGTCTTTGCCAAAGTCATGCTTTGAGTTAGGATTTGCGTCATCAGCTACTAACATTTTACGAAGCAGCTTCCAATTAAAGATGTAAATGCCCATTGAAGCAAGATTGCTCTTAGGCTGAGCCGGTTTTTCCTCAAACTCAATAATACGGTCAGTTTCATCCGTATTCATGATACCGAATCGGCTTGCTTCCTTCATCGGCACCGGCAATACTGCAATCGTACAATCTGCGTTGCAGGCTTTATGATGAGCCAGCATTTTTGCATAGTTCATCTTGTAAATATGATCACCTGATAAAATCAGTACATATTCCGGATTGTAACCATCGATAAAATCGATATTTTGTGTAATCGCATCAGCTGTTCCTCGATAAACATTGAATTCAGTCTGATCTTTTTCACGCGGCGGCAGTACAAATACGCCACTGTCTTTGGCATCTAGGCCCCAGTGCGTTCCGCCTGCAACATATGAATTAAGAAGAACTGATTCATATTGCGTCAGTACACCGACGATGTCAATGCCTGAGTTAGCACAGTTGCTTAACGGGAAATCGATGATTCGATATTTACCGCCGTAGAAAACAGCTGGCTTTGCTACTTTCTTAGTCAGAGCTTCCAAGCGTGTTCCACGCCCGCCTGCCAGGATCATAGCTAACATATTTTGTTGTCTCATAATTAAATCCCCCCGGATCTTTCTTAGATATAGTATAGCTAATTTGTGCAAAGATTTCTACCCTTTTCACGCCAAAAGTGGAAAATTTGTAAACCCTTACATGAAAAAGCGATAATTAAAAGAATGCATTAAATCCTAATATTTCCTATGCCTAATTTTTTCTATTCTCAAAACGACTGATTTAATGGGCTTATTATCTTTTTATCTGATAATTCCCAAATTTTTCATGAGGATTTCATTCCCATGTGTTATGTAAAAGAGAAAGTTCAGATCATTCTACTATATGCATAAAATAATCTGATAGAATGTCAAATTTTGATTTTCTTTCAGAAATTTTATGCATCATAAGCAGATGCCAAACAAAAAAAACAACAAGACCAAATCTGTAATTCATTGTTGTTTCATGTTTGCTTATTTCACTTATAGTTCAAACAGTTCTGCTAATACCTCACTTCTTTAGGGAATTATAATTTTAGTAATTATAATTCCCTAATTCACTTTTTTAAAAAGGTTAAAAGCAACAAAAAACTGCCTCAGAGTCCTTATAATTGCCAACTTATTGATAAAATCCTAATTAAAATTTCCCTATCCGTTCTCATTATTTGAAAATGCAAATATTTTCTCTTATCTTCTTAATTCTCCGGGTTCTTTGACAGACACTCAGGATCATTAAGCGATTTTGAATGAAATCCCTGTTCACGCCAGAACGATAAACCTAAGTTTTCAACGTAATCCTCTAAGCTAAAGACCTTATCTTTAGTGTCAAATGAATAATCCGCAAATTCACTTAAATATACAATTAAATCTTCGGCCTTTCACAAAAAATATCTTTTGAATATGGAATATAAATGCTTATAACGTTAAATGCGACCTTAAGAATTCAAAAACAATTCATTTTCTTTATAAAATAACAGAAAAAAACCGCTTCAGATCCCCAGACCCAAAGCAGTTTCTTAATTTCTCTATTAGATGTATTTCTGTGCCGCAGTAATAATTGCCAGCTTATATACTTCCTCAGTATTACAGCCGCGTGACAGATCGTTGATCGGCGCGTTTAATCCCTGCAGAATCGGTCCTACCGCTTCATAGCCGCCTAAACGGGCAGCAATCTTATATCCGATGTTACCTGCCTCAATATTAGGGAATACAAATGTATTGCAATGACCGGCAACTTTAGAATTCGGAGCCTTCTGAGTAGCTACAACCGGTGATACGGCCGCGTCAAATTGGAATTCACCGTCAACATCAAAATCTAAATCCATAGCTGCCAGCTTTTCGCATGCGCTGACTACCTTATCAACAGCCGGACCCTTGCCGGAGCCTTTTGTCGAATAAGACAATAAACCAACCTTAGGCTCAATGCCGAATACTCTTGCCGTCTTAGCAGTTTCAACCGCAATCTCAACTAAATCCTCATCACTTGGATCAATGTTGATTGCGCAGTCACCCATAGCCAGTTTCTGATCATCCTTAAACAGAATGAAGCAGCTTGATACCAACTTACTGCCTGGTTTTGTCTTTACCAACTGTAAAGCCGGGCGAACAGTATCCGCCGTAGAATAAGTAGCACCGCCAACTAAACCGTCAGCAAAGCCCATTTTTACTAACATAGTGCCAAAGTAATTAGATTTAGACAATGCTTTACGGCATGCTTCTTCATCCATTTTACCTTTTCTTAATTCAACCATTTTCGCAACAAATTCATCCATTCGTGGATCTTGAGCGATATCAATCATTTCAAGGCCGTCTGTACTCCATCCCTTTGATGCAGCCAGCGCATTGATCTCCTCAATATTGCCAAGCAGGATCGGAGCCAGGATTTCATCGTTCTTCAAACGAATCGCAGCTTCTAATACACGGGCATCATTACCTTCTGGGAATACAATTTTAGTTCCCTTGCCTTTAATTTTATTAATCATTTCTGTTAACATATTGCAGCCTCACTTTCACTGTATAATTATAGCGCCGTTTGACTAATAAAAAAAGGCTTTTTTGTTAGAAAAGCCAAGGATTATGCCTTAATTCTGCGAACTACCTTCAGGATGTTGTAGCCGATCAATACATTAAGCGGAATCATGACGCATGCTTTCACAATTCTCACAAACAGTGAAGCTGCCCATGGAATTCCATACATCACCTGCAGCCATATTGGCGTACAGCCAAACTGAATACATACCTCAATCAGCAATACGACCATCATCCAATTAGTCAATTCATGCAGATTCGCTTGGGGCATCTTATTTTTAATAAAATGAAGCGCCAGAATTAATATGGAAGACACCGCCACACAAATGAAACCGGCGGTAAATTTCATCCATAACTCGAAGGGAACCGCAGACGAATTAATGTTCACTTCATCATTCACTACAATAAATATAATCGACAGGATACATAAGATAACTAGACTTATATCCACCGCCATCATCATATTATGATCCGTTAGTTTTTTTGTTTTGCCGCTGTGATACCAAAGCGAAGGAATCACGCACACCAGAATATTTCCAAGCGTAAAGCCAAGAAATGGAAAAGATGTTGGATTGACCAGCAATCCCAATAGATCATAGACAATTCCCATAATAAATGCCCAGCCGGGCGCAATCAAAGATCCGCCGACAACAAGCATTACCTGAGTGAATCCTATCCTGAGGGAATCGATCCCAAACAGTGGAATTCGAACCGTAAACATCGATACAATCAGACTGAGAATGATAAACAACGCTCCCAGTATCATTGTTTTGCCATCTGCCTTTAAAGGGAAATGACGATAAATAAAAATACCCAGCAGGACAATTAAAACTCCTGCCGCTGCCTGTGCAATGATTGCATTCATATCCATAAACTTACCTACTTGCTACTCTCATGGTCACATGAAGAATTCTTCCTACTTCAGACGTACCTTTCGGTACTCCATAGGCGTTAATTCCGAGTGTAGATGCACCCGTACATGCTAAGCCAGAATGTCTATTGAGTAGACGCTCCTTTCATTTTTTGAAACATTTCCCGCACCAGCGAGATAAAATACAGGCTGCCGGTAATCAAAACGATATCGTCGCCTTCAAGACAATCATAAATTGCCTTGCGATAATCCTTGATGATTTTAACCGGATACCCTTCCGCTAATTTTTCCGCATCCTGTGCCCGATAAAAATTAAATTCACAGATTGTCAGATCATCGCTTAACGTCAGCAGCTGTTCAATCATGCTCTTTGTATTCTTATCCTTCAGGGCACTAAAGATAATCCTGACCTTCGGAAAAATTCTGGCAGCATCCACAAGCGCTCGTATACCCTGCTCATTGTGGGCGCCATCTATATAAACATCCGGATGAGTATGCACTTGTTCAAAGCGCCCCTTCCAGAATGCAGCGGCTAAACCTTCAGTAATCATTTCATCACTGATTTCAAAACCTAAACTTCTTAATTTGTACGCGGCTTCAATCGCCAGCGAGGCATTCTTTGCCTGATAGCCCGCCTTAGATAAAAGCTTGATGCCTTTAAAATTCCGATAATCAAACACAACACCTTGATCAACATGCAAATTCATGACCGATTGGCAGCAGATTAATTGCGAACCCAATGAATCACATGTCTGTTGAAAGACATTAAGACAATCTTCTCTTGTTTCAGCAGTTATACAATCCTTCTTTGCCTTGATAATTCCCGCCTTTTCTTTCGCAATCAACGCGTGGGTATTACCAAGATACTGCATATGATCAAGACCGATACTGGTAATGATGCTAAACAGCGGATCAACCACATTCGTAGCATCAAGACGACCGCCCATGCCTACCTCAAAGAGCGCTATATCAACATCATGGCGCAGAAAATATAAGCTGGCGAGCAGCATATCGATTTCAAACATACTTAAATCATATTGCTCCCATAAATCAGCTGTTTCATTTGCCAGGGCCAGCAGCTCATCATTGCTGATAAATTCATTATTGATTCGGATACGATCATTATGAACTTCAAGATAAGGGGATGTGAATGTTCCAACCCGATAGCCTGCCTGCTGAAGAATGCTGCGCAGATAATCAGTGGTACTTCCCTTGCCATTTGTACCGCCGATATGCACGCATTTCAGCTTTATCTGGGGATCCTCAAGAACATGCAGCGCATAGGAAAACTTCACCAATCCTTTGTGGTTGTTTTTTCGTCCCTCGATTAATTCAATGACTTCATCAGCACTTTGAAATTTATGCATAAAACATCCTCATCTCTTTCATAATGAACCGTGAAACTTATTTGCTGCCTTACAAACTCCGCATTCTATTGTATCATACAAGAACTGTAAAACAAATATTTTAATCATAAGTCACTGTGTAATAGAAGCTGCATCTTCGCTCCCGATCAGTTTTATGCTACAATAGATTCAGAAATAAAAGTGAGGAAGCAGCTATGGTAAATATCGGTAATGACTGGGATGAATTATTAAAAGAAGAATTTTCAAAAGACTATTATCTTCAGCTGCGTAAGTTTTTAGTTGAAGAATATAATCATAATACGGTCTATCCAAACATGCATGACATTTTCAATGCATTGCGTTATACCTCATATCAAAACACCCATGTCTTATTATTAGGTCAAGACCCCTATCATGGTCCTAATCAGGCACACGGACTTTGTTTTTCAGTAAAAAAAGGCGTAACACCGCCGCCTTCATTAAGAAACATCTATCAAGAATTAGCAAATGAGCTTGGCTGTACCATACCGGAGCATGGTGAATTGACCAAATGGACAAGCCAAGGGGTACTGATGCTGAACACTTGTTTGACAGTTCGCCGCGGTCAGCCAAACTCTCATGCGGGTAAGGGCTGGGAAATTCTTACGGATAAAATTATATCGCTGATCAATGATAAAGAAGATCCTGTTGTATTCCTGCTTTGGGGGCGCAATGCGCAAAGCAAGGAAAAACTAATCACTAATCCGAAACATCTGATTCTGAAATGTGCTCATCCAAGTCCGTTTTCCGCGTACAACGGCTTCTTTGGCTGTAACCATTTCAAAATGACAAATGCCTTTTTGAAGGAGCATGGTTTAAAAGAAATTGACTGGCAGATTGAAAATTAAAATAAAGGAACTGATTTGAGGGAAAGCCTTCACTCAGTTCCTTTTTGTTTGACAAATTTTAATGTCCAGCCTGCGCTTTGATCCACTCCGCGTTCTTCTCACTTAATAAATCAGTACAAGCCTCTGCATCCGTCATACACTCATTATCGATAAGCGCACGCACACTTTCTTCATCAAAGATACCCATGGCAATTACATTGGCATTCTCTTTCAAGCCGACAAGATCCTGCTGCACAGCACCATTCATTGCGGTTACTTTCTCTTTTTGATGTCCCTTTGAAAAATTAAAGTTTTCCATTTCTTCTTCCGTGATTAACGGAACTAATTCTGTTGTATCCAGTAATAGCTGCATGCCTTTAACTGAATGCATCAATTCCAGTAATTTTAAAGACGCATTCGGATAGATCGTGTCAGCATTAATACTATAACCATAGGAAACGGCAAGAGTTTTCAGCTGCTGTCCATCGATTAGCGGAAGCTTCTGAAAACGCAGGGTAATCTCATTGATTTCCTCACTTTTTTCATACTGCATCCAAGGGCCGATCAATCCGCTTAGATAAGACTGTGAAATAAACCATTGATCAAACTGCGCCGGATCACTTTCAAGATTCAGACTTTTTTTAATGGTTATGTAATCATTCAGTGAATGAAGAAATGCTTCACTTTTAAAATTAACTACAGCTTCTTCTTTTCCCGGGAAATAACTACCATCACTGCTTAACAGCGGCAAAAGAAAGAGCGGGTTATCATAATAATAAAATAAATTATCGACATCCGTATCGGCCATTGATTCAAAGTTTTCAAACAGTTCAGGCTTGAGCCCTTTTTCCTCAATGGCTGTCAAATTCAGCGCATAAAGAAAGCCATCCGCAATCATCGGATAGTAACAATTCTTTACCGCATTGATTGTCGATGCAAAATCCTCACGGATACTAGCTTCAAAACTTTCATGAAATGACGCAGGTATTTCATACAAATGGGATAATGCAGTTGCGACATCTTCATCCTTGATTAAAAACACATCATAAGGAATGCCTTTAAAACTTAATACACCTTCAAGAATTTCATACTCATTGATCACACTGATTTCAAGTGCATCGGCATTTTCCGGATATGTCTCATTCCATAATGCTTTTAAGCCTTCACCATATGCTTCATTCTCTACCGCAACCTTTAAAACCGCGGATTCTTCTATTTTTATCTCTGCTGAACATGCAGTAAGCAGGCATGCCATCGCGAGTAAGATCCATTTTTTCACGTTATCACCGTTGTAATTGTACACATTTTTCTGCCGATTGGCAATTGATATTCAGGGATTTACCATTGACAAGCAGAGATATTTTGCCATAATTAAGATATGTCAATTTAAGGAGGAGCTATATGGATCAGTTATCATCCCTCGTCTATTCCATTCCGGCTTTATTAATTGCGCTGACGCTGCATGAGTTTGCCCATGGCTGGGTATCGGATAAACTGGGCGATCCAACGCCTAGACGTAATGGCCGCTTATCATTAAATCCTCTGCACCATCTTGATCCGCTTGGCACCCTGTCGCTGTTTCTGTTTCGCTTCGGATGGGCAAAGCCGGTTATGGTAAATCCAAATTATTACCAGAATAAAAAACAGGGTATGGTAAATGTCGCGTTGGCAGGGCCTATGATGAATTTCCTGCTTGCCTTTATCAGTATCTTTGCCTATTATGGGATTATAAAAATGCTGCGTATCGGGGTGATTCCTTTGCATGGCGGCATTATTACTTCAATTTTTGATTATCTGTTAGAATTTTTGCCCTTCCTGCTTAGCTATAACCTGGGGTTAGGGATTTTTAATCTTATTCCGATTCCGCCGCTTGATGGTTCTAAATTTTTAAATGCTTTACTTCCTGAACAGCTGTATTTCGGCATTATGCGTTATGAGCGTTACTTTGCGCCGATCCTGATTTTGCTGCTTTATACAGGAATTCTTAATATCCCTTTAAATTTTGTGAATGATGCGTTATTTAATCTTATGAAAAATATCAGTCTGACGATTCTTCAACTATAAGCTGCATGCAGCTTTTTTTCATATAAATAAAAAGGGCATAAAGCCCTTTGTTAGTGCAACCGCAAAATGAATCTTTGAAGCAGATTATTTTCCATATAAATCATCGGCCAGTTAGGATAGATATAAATCATCCGCATCAGCCAGATACCAAACCAAATCAGCATCATCAGCCAGAACAACCGCCGCCAAAGTGTTGATTGTAAAAACTGTCGATTCTTAAGCCAGCCAAAACCGCTGATTAAAACAAACACCAACAGCACATATAGGGCTGGGTTAAAGAAATAGGCTTCTTGAAACCTGCCCTGCACAAAATAATAGAAGGCGGTACTCATCCCGCAGCCCGGACATGGAATACCGGTAATTTCCTGAATCGGACAGTACCAGCCAGCAACTGCTATACATCCTATGATCAGCAGAATCGGCAGCAGCTGTTTAGTATGTGACTTCATCCAATACATGGTTTAATTCACTTTGATTAATTGCCATTGAAATCAGCGGCAGCATCAAAACAGCCAAAATCAGACAGATAATAGATATTGAACCAACCCGCATTCCCAGATTATATTCCATATCTTCAATCTGACGGGCAATCTTATAATGCCAGTAGATTCCATATAATCCGCAAGTAAAAAAAGTAAGCAAAACATCGACGACGCCATTATTGGAATTGGAACAGCTGACTTCATTTAATTCTTCCCCAAGTTTATAAATCAGATATATATAATAAATTCCGCATGTAAATATACTTAAACAGAGGACTGCCCCTACACTTCTTTTCTTAACATTCATAATTAACCTCTTTTCAATACCAAAACAGATAATGGTTCAACTTTAACGATTCGCTGCTCTTCAGGTGTTATTTTACCATCTTTAAATATCAGCTGATAATTATTCTTCATATCATATTCGTAATAATTTTGAGTTGGGTTAAAAATAACCGCCACATCATTGATTTCATCCTTCATGCGATAAACCAGTGCGCTGTGATTGATTTCCTCAAAGCTCACATATTCAAGTATATCCTGAGTAGTAGCATAGGAGAAACAAGGCAGTGATTTTCGCAAAGCAATACAGTCTTTGGCAAATTCCACAATCGACAGATACCGGTTGCGGCGTTCATAATCAATACGATTAATCGAATCAGAGTCACAATATGTATTCGGTTTGCCATGCTTCGTCCTCGCAAATTCTTGACCGCTGTGAATAAACGGTATGCCTTGCGCAAAAAGTACGGCCGCCAGACATAATTGCTGACGCTTTATTCTTGTTTCACGGGTATCTTCACGGCAGCAGCTTTTCAGCTTATCCCAGCATGTCATATTATCATGGCATTCAACATAGTTTACTGCCTGCTGAGGACTTGAGAAATAAGCCGCAATATTATTCTTATTCGTTACACTGGCGCTTAACACATCTTTGGCTACCTGTATCAGTGACAGATCATTGGAACAGTAACCTTTCACGTCGATTTCTTCAACACTTGTACGTCCCTTGATGACATCGCGGAAACGATCAGAGAAATGCGCGATCATCGGCATTTTATCATGATTCGCAATCGATGCACGGCGATTTGGATCAAGATAGGAAGGCATATCCCAACCCTCACCATAAATGATAAAATCACGATTGATTTCACGGCACCGGCGGTATACTTCATTCACAGTATCCACATCGAGAATCCCCATTAAATCGAAGCGGAAGCCATCGATTCTGAAAGTTTTTGCCAGATAAACACAGGCATCAACGATAAACTTTCTCGCCATAAAGCCAGTGGAATCAAAATCATTACCGCACCATGTGCCATTGGAATAATGACCAAGCTCATTCATTTGAAAATAATAACCGGGCACAATTTTCTGAAAAGAACTGGTCGGCAAATCAAAAACATGGTTAAATACCACATCAAGCACAACACGCATTCCATTTTCATGCAGCTTATCAACAAGTTCACAAAAATCATTGATTCTGGACATCGGGTCAAATGAATTGCTGGCATAGCTGCCTTCTAAAGTCATATATTGCAAAGGATCATAACCCCAATTATAAAACAAACGCTGGTTGTATTCATCTACCGAACCAAAATCCAGTACCGGCATCAGCTGAACGTGGGTGATACCTAGTGTTTTTAAATAACTAAACCCAGTATTTAATGACTTGGTCGTTTCATTTTCTTCCACAAAGCCTTTAAATTTACCAGGATGACTGACACCGATATTCGGTTTCATTGTAAAATCACGAACACTGGTTTCATAAATGATAGCTTCTGTATTGCCATGCATGATTGGCAGCTGACCTTCAGCCATTTTAATTTTAGATAAGTCTGCAACGATAGAACGCGTAGAATTAATTGTTGATGATTTGCCGTAAGGATCAATGGATTCATTCCATATGCCATTGACACGGACATGATAGACGTATTTAGCAAGTTCATAATCACCCTTTAAGGTTAATCTGAACGTACCCTTTTCACTCTTCTCCATCATATGTATTTCCGGCTGATCCTTGCGCTGAATTTCCAAGCAGACCTTAGCTGCCGTCGGCGCCCATATCACAAAAGTTGTGGCAGCCGGCGTATAATTAGCCCCAAGATCATTTTCATCATAGGCAAACATCGCATCAAAGCGCGGCCGCTTCACGATATAAGAGTATTGCAGAATCGTTGACCGGGCAAATTGATGAAGTACCTGGTATTCTCTGCCGATTTCAATTTCATGCAGCACTCGGCATGTATATTTGATATGAGTCGTTAAGGGCTCTACGGACAAAATCTGCAATTCATCAATATTGCCAAAATCATCACGCAGATAAAATTGACGGCTTACCCCGTCATAGCTTTCTTTTGAGAAAAAAATTACGATTTTATCAAAATCGTCTAAATAAGCTTCAAAATAATCAACAGCTCGCATATTATCACCTAATTTATAGTATAAACTATTTTTAGAGGTTGTACCAGCCGTACCTTAGCTTTACGAATTGATTTTTTCCTGTTATGATAATGTCATGAAAAAGAAAATAGTGATTATTCTTGTGCTGATCGTTTGTGTAATGATGGCACTGGGACCAATTTTATCTTACTTAGTTTAATAAGAAAAGTGGTGAAAACTGGAAAAAGGCGCATTTCATTCAATTAAAACGAGCCTTTTTTGTATTATTTTCTAATCATTGATGCGAAATATGCGGCTCCAAATGATAGTACCGGAATATAACGGTAGCATTGAGTGAAGCTGCTTAATAAGGGAAGATTGAACTCAAGATCGAATAAATTAGGAATGATCCATAAGAGAAGTATTGATGCGTTAGCAAGCAATAATAATAGAATTGTTAAAATTAGACAAGGAATAGGTTCATTCTTTTTTGTTTCACCATAGAACAGGATCAAACCTGCCCCAAATGGAAACAATGAAAGCAGTACAATATAATTGACAAAAAGATGTCCTAAGCCTGACCATGTACCGTCGACTGGGTTCGCCAGTGCTTCGATACCAAAGCCAATCAAAACCCATATGATGAATAAACCAAGCTTCTTATTCATATACTTCCCCCTTTGTAATGATAATTCCAAATATATTTAATCAACTTTTCGATACCAAGAGCTACTATAACTGCCTGTACCTCTCTTAACAGTAAATTCAATGCGTCCTGCTACATTTTCATTCTCGAAAGAATATGTTGGTTTCCATGAAGATACTCCATTTAGTGAACCAGAATGAGCAGAACCAAGATTTTTCGATGTAGTTTCGTATGAAACACCTGCGCTATCTGTCATACCATTGTTAGTAATAGTTAATGTTGTGCTAACCATAGTAACAGGACTTTCTAATTCTACTACCTCAAACGACAATTTAGTAATTTTGTAATAAGTTGCATTTTTATTTATAGTTGAAGTATATTTCGTATAATCAATCGTGCCTTTGATTTTAAATGCATAACTAATATGATTAGAGTGATTATATGAAAAAAGTAACCAATTTTATAATAGTTATTTTTGTATTTTTGTTAAATTTTGTCACTGTAAATGCACGAGAAAATCCTCATAAACCTGACCTTGACTTAAATAACTATGTTTTGGCTAGCCAAAACATAGTTGAAATTGGAAATGTAGAATTTATAGAGGAAATTTATTATGAAGATAAGCCACGATTATTAATGGATGCACCAATTGTTTATGATGAAATATCATATATGTATACCCTTCGATCTTATGTTGTAGATACATCTGGCAGTTTGTCGGAAACAACTTTCTGTGCTTTTTTAACACTTTTTTTGAAAATCTACTTTACCTTTCGTCAACCCCCAATAAATAGTTTTTAACTTAGTAATGAATGTAAGCTCTTTCATACTTAAATACTATCTTATTTTTATATCGTTGTCAAAGCCCATTTATGATATGATACATGAAATATAATTCGTTTGCAGTAAATTCTAAGTATCCACAATTGATTTAGTTCCATATTATTAGAAACAGTGAAGTTTCATATATAAATATAAAAATTAAAAGCTGTAATTTACACATTACCTATGATTTATCTCACTGTTTTGTAAGCACTTGAATACAACGGCCATCTTAAGTCCATATAACAAATAAGTGTTTTATCTTGCGCTAAATTGCATAAACAATAAAAAGCGTGTCTCAGCTTATCTGAAACATCGCTTTTCTTCGATCACTTCACGTTAATTTTTTCAATATGCCAAATATCTCTGACATATTCTTCAATTGTACGGTCTGATGAGAAATAGCCTGACTGAGCAATATTCAGCAGACACATTCTAGCCCAGCCGCTGCGGTCTTCATAACGCTTGCGGATATTAGCCTGGGCTTTTTCATATTCATCAAAATCTGCCAACAGCAGATATTCATCATTTTTAAACATCAACTC
Source organism: Clostridiales bacterium VE202-08 (assembly GCA_000508965.1). GTDB lineage: Bacteria > Bacillota_I > Bacilli_A > Erysipelotrichales > Erysipelotrichaceae > Dielma. The sequence continues at coordinate 8,261 of BAHV02000008.1, read as the reverse complement.
ATCATAGATTAGTTTGAATTCATCCTTATTCTGGGACCATGTACCGTCAATAAAGCTGTCGACGATTCGCTTCAGCGTTTCATGAGTATTGTAGTAGTCCCAAACATGGTATGAATTAGCACGCTTGATCTCTTCAACCTCTTCAGCACGCAAACCGAAGATTTCCGCATTTTCATACCCGACACGTTCAACAATTTCCACATTTGCACCGTCAAGCGTTCCCAGTGTAATTGCTCCGTTCATCATAAATTTCATGTTGCCGGTACCACTGGCTTCCTTGCCGGCCGTCGAAATTTGTTCCGATACATCAGCGGCATTCATCAGAATTTCCGCAATTGATACACTGTAATTAGGAATAAAGACAACCTTCATATAGCGGTTGATTTCCGGATCGTTATTTACCATAGCCGCGATTGAATTAATCAATTCGATAACCTTTTTCGCAAAGTGATAAGCCGGGGCTGCCTTAGCCGCAAAAATAAATGTACGCGGATAGATTCTGAAGCTGCTGTCTGCCTTCATTCGCTGATACAGATAAATAATATGCATTACATTCAAAAGCTGACGCTTATAGGCATGCAGACGTTTTGCCTGCACATCAAAAATCGAATTAACATCAACCTCAATGCCGACATTCTTTTTAATATAATCTGCCAAAATCTGTTTTCTTTCCATCTTCACTTCTAAGAAACGCTGCTGAAGCTTCACATCATCGATATGATCCATCAGCTTAACTAGATCCTGCGGATGCTTGATGAAGGAATCACCGATCGTATCCTTTAAAAGTTCTGTCAGCTGTGGGTTAGAATAAACAAGCCAGCGGCGATGTGTGATGCCGTTTGTCTTATTATTAAACTTCTCAGGCATAATTGCATAATAATTCTTAAATACATCCTTGACTAAAATCTGCGTATGCAGCTTCGCTACACCATTGATTGAATGAGAACCGATAATTGCAAGATTAGCCATATGCACCTGACCGTCTTTAATAATTGCTGTATCATTAATCAGATCCGGACGGTAGTATACATGATTTAATGCATAAATATAGCGCTTATTGATTTCCTCAATAATCATATAAATACGCGGCAGCATAGTTTGAATAAACTGAATCGGCCATTTTTCAAGGGCTTCCGCAAGTACTGTATGATTGGTATAAGCCATAGTCTCCGTCGTAATCCGCCATGCATCATCCCATTCATACAGATAATCGTCCATTAAAAGACGCATCATTTCTGGAATAGCCAATACCGGATGGGTATCATTCAGCTGAACACAATTCTTATCCGCCAGATTATCCAAGGTAGGATATACGCGCAGATGGGCCTTGATCATTGCTGTTAAGCCGGCTGATACAAAGAAATATTGTTGTTTTAAACGCAGGTAACGGCCGGCTTCCGTTGAATCATCAGGATATACATTCTGATTGATTTCATTAACTTCACGAATATATTCCGAGAAGCCCTGTGAATTGCTGGCATCTTCTGCCGGTTCAGCACTCCACAGACGCAGTGTATTTGTCAGCTTCGTGTCATAACCGATGACTTCCATATCATAAGGCACAGCTCTGATGACATGCGCGTCAGCATGATTAATGCGTGCTTTGCCGTGTTCATCCATTGACATTTCAATATGTCCCCAGAATTTCACATCCACGCTGTGCTTTGGTTTGCGGACTTCCCAAACATTTCCTAAACGCAGCCACTGATCAGGCACTTCTACCTGCTTGCCATCAATAATCTTCTGCTTAAATAAACCATATTCATAACGGATACAGTTGCCGTGTCCAGCATAGTTTAATGAAGCCAGCGAATCGAGAAAACAAGCCGCAAGACGGCCAAGACCGCCATTTCCTAAACCAGCATCGCTTTCCATATCTTCAAGTTTATTAATATCAAGACCAAGATCAGCCAGACCTTCTTTAACGATATCATAAATACCCAGATTCATCAGATTGCTTGTCAGCAGTCTGCCAATTAAAAACTCCATGGAGAAATAATACATCTGTTTTCCTTCAACACGGGCAATCTCCTCCTTGCTCGCCTTCCAGTTAACTGACGCATAGTCACGAACCATCGTTCCCAGCACCATGTACTTTTCAGTAACATGAGCTTGTTCGATTGAACGGCCATATTTCTCAATAATTCTTCGTTTAAACTCTTCTTTGAACTCTTCTTTGTTCTTAAATTTATCAATATACATTTTTTAGTTCCCTCTTTTTCCATAAAGCCACATAGATTTTAGCATAAATAACCTAATAATAGTAGCCAATGTAACCCTTAACATGCTATTATTTACACTATTTTATTCTTATTTTACCGCTTTGGTACCGGCTGCTTTCGCCTTTTCCGCCTTTACAGCACTTTCCTTGATCTCAAAAACAGCACCGGCAAACGGAGCCAGATCGATTCTTACTGAATAAGGCAGGAAGTTATACGGCTCATTATGCGTACGGATTGCCTTTGGATTAACAAGTCCGCTGCCGCCGTAAATATCCTGATCACTATTTAAGATCTCCTTAATGCTTCCCTTATTTTCCAAACCGATACAGAAATTATCATAATGATTCGGTGACAGATTCAGCACGACAAGGAATTTCTGATCCTTATTGCGCCGGGTATAAACAAAAACATTCTGTGATTTATTATCAGCATCAATCCATCTGAAGCCTTCACCTTGATAGTCCAGCTCATACATCGCCGGGTATTTGCGCATCAGCTTATGCAGATCGGTAAAGAATTTTAAGAATGCATCATGAATCGGATAATCAAGAAGGAACCAGTCATTTTCACGATTTTCATCCCATTCTCTGAACTGCGCAATTTCATTTCCCATGAAATTCAGCTTCTTGCCCGGATGCGTAAACATATAGGTGTATAAGGCCCTGCATTGCGCAAACTTCTGTTCATAAGTTCCCCAAATCTTATCAATAATCGTATGCTTGCCATGGACTACTTCATCATGTGAGAATGGCATCATGAATTTTTCTGAATAAAAATAAGCCATTGAGAAGGTCAGCTGATTATGATGATACTGACGATAGACGGGATCAAGTTCAAAATATTTCAAAGTATCATGCATCCAGCCAAGATCCCATTTATAATCAAAGCCCAAGCCCCCGTCAACCGTTGGTTTGGTAACCTTAGGAAAATCACTTGAATCCTCTGCAATCAGCATACAAGTTGGATGCTTTTCTGACAAATGATAATTCAAGCGCTTAATGAAATCCAAAGCGCCCTTATTTTCACCCTTATCCTTATTGCCATGCCAATATATAATATTGCTGATGGCATCCATGCGCAAACCGTCTACATGATACACCTCTAACCAGAAATTAGCTGCTGACATCAGGAAAGAGCGTACCTCTTCACGGCTGAGGTTAAAGTTACTGGTGCCCCATTGACTGTTGGCATCTTCACCTTTTTCATATTCATAAAGCGGTGTGCCGTCAAAATAGCCGAGTGTATAGTCATCCTTTACAAAGTGTACCGGTACAAAATCGATAATGACACCCAGATCATGCCGATGACATTTATTAATAAAACGCATCAGCTGTTCCACTGTTCCATAGCGGCTGGTTGCTGAGAAATAACCGCTGCACTGATAACCCCATGAGCCATCAAACGGATATTCATTCAGCGGCATCAGTTCAAGGTGAGTATAGCCGACCTTCTTGGCATATTTAATCAAATCGTCGCCAATTTCATCATAGGTATACCAAACATTGTCTTCATCCGGTTTTTTCCATGATCCGATATGTACCTCATAGATGCTGACTGGCTGATCAAAATTCTTAGTGCGTTTTTTCATCCATTCATCATCGGTGAATATATTGCGGTGAACCTCTTCAATAACACTTGCCGTATTCGGTCTGAGTTCACTGTAAAAAGCATAGGGATCTGCCTTATCAACAATACGGCCCGTTGCCTGATGAACACGTAGCTTATACATTTGACCGCGTCTGGCTCGCGGTATAAATACTTCATAGACACCCTTGGCATCAACGCGTTTCATTTTGGTCCCCTGCCAGTCATTAAACTCACCAATGACAGAAATATCTCTTGCATGCGGCGCATAAGTACGGAACATGACACCCTTCAGTCCGCCTTTTTCAATACAATGCGCGCCAAAATACTCATAAGCGTTTAAGCTCATGCCGTTATAAAATTGTTCTAATGATGATTTTTTCATAATCATTTACCCCATTTCATATATCCTTATTTTACTCTATTTCAGACTATTCTGAAAGCTTTTTAAAAAAGAAAAAGCCTGAATAATTCAGGCTTTGACTATCAGTCATAATAAGTCAGCTATTCGATGGCTTTTTTCATGGCAGCCTGCAGAATCTCTGTCTTTTCCTTCGCATTCTCTTTGCTGGTACCGCGGACACAATAGTAGAATTTACACTTTGGTTCAGTGCCGCTTGGCCGCACGGCAATCCAACTGCCGTCTTCAAGATAGAATTTTAATACATCTGACTTCGTAAAGCCGATCAATGCCTGTTCACTGCCGTTCTCATAGCGTTTCAAACAGCCGTAGTCTTCACTGGCAATGACTTTTAAGCCGCCGATTTCTTCCGGCGCTTCATTTCTAAAGGTAGCGATGATTTCTTTGATTCGCTCAGCACCCTCTTTACCTGCCAGCGTAATCGAGGTCTGACTCTCCTGATAAGTGCCCAGTTCTTCATACAAACCATCCAGAACATCCACTAAAGTCTTACCTTGTGCCTTATAGAAGCAGGCCGCTTCCGCAAGCATCAGACAAGCCTGTGGCGCATCTTTATCGCGGACAAATGGTGAAATCAGTGAACCATAGCTTTCCTCATAACCAAATACATATTCTTTTTCATGAGTAAGCTCATATTTAGCTACCTTTTCACCGATGAATTTAAAACCAGTCAGCGTTTTCTCTGTTTCTACGCCATACTTAGCCGCAATTTTTTCACCGAGATCACTGGTAACAACCGTATTAAACATCACTGGATTTGCAGGCATTTTTCCCTTGGCCTTTAATTGTGATAAGATGTACTCAATCAATACAGAACCGCTCTGATTACCGGTCAGTAAAACGTAATCGCCATGATGCTTCACTGCCACACCCATGCGGTCAGCATCTGGATCGCAGCTCAGCACGATATCAGCATCTTCACGTTTGGCATACTCTAACGCTAAATTATAAGAAGCGGTTTCTTCAGGATTCGGCGTCGGTGTGTTAGAAAAATCAGGATCAGGTGTGCATTGTTCCTCAACCGGTACGAACTGATAACCGGCACGGGTAAATACTTCTTTTACAGGGATATTCGCTGTGCCATGCTGCGGTGTGAAAATTATTTTCACATCAGTTTTTTTAACCTCTGGATTTAATTGAATGCCTAATACCTTGGCATAATATTGTTCATCGATCTCTTTGCCGATTACCGTGATCAGCTTTTCCTGTTCCGGTGTCAGATCCACTCTGATTGCCAATTCATCTTCAACCGCATTAACACGATCGATGACTTGTTTCGCTAAATCAGGAATCAATTGACAGCCTTTTTCATCATACAGCTTATAGCCGTTATATTCTTTAGGATTATGAGAAGCCGTTACCATGATGCCGCCGAAGCAGTTTAATGTCCGAACTGCAAAGCTTAACTCAGGGGTCGGCCGCAGGCTTTCAAAGACATAAGAACGAATGTTATAAGAAGCCAATACTTTAGCAGAATCCATTGCAAATTCATAAGACATATGACGATTATCATAGCCGATGGCTACCCCGCGCTGCATTGCCGCTTCACCATTAGCCGTGATATATTGAGCAAAACCGGTATTTGCCTTACGGATCGTATGTAAATTGATGCGATTTGTTCCAGCCCCCAGCAGACCGCGCATACCCGCTGTGCCAAATTCAATGTTTGTATAGAAAGCATCCACTTTCTGTTTTTCATCCATTGCCAGCAATTCAGCTTTTAATGCCGGATCGATATTAGGATGATTCACCCACTTATTATACTTTTCTTCAATCATAAGATTTCCTCCTCAATCTACATCAATTATACAACAAACCACATAAAAAATCTGTTGAAAATGCACTTTTTTGTAAGAGCTTACGAAATCTTATAATGAACGATCAAAACAACTGAAATCAGTGCTGTGATGGACTGAAAGTATCGATCAGCAGCGGCAGCATGAATAGAGTGACACAGCCTAAAACAAAAGCGAAAACCGGATAATTATGCATACCAAGAAGATCCGCCGCCGCATCCTTGACCAAAGGGCTGAGAATGAAAGCTCCTAGAATGAAACCAAACAAGCCTGCCTTTTGCTGCTTATTAAATCCTTTATGTTCATTAGTTTTATGTTGCATAGTTTGCCTCCTTGTCTTTAGCCTTCCCGGTTACGCTCATTTTATAGTCATAACCCACATAATTTTCATTTATTCATCACCTGTTGCACATATTGCTTCGCTATACTTCAGTTCAACGCAAGAAAGGATGAAATTTCATGAATTCAACAAAACAAAGACTGACTGCATGGCTGATTGCCGGTGCATTAGCAGGTACGCTCAGTGGCTGCAGCTCAGCAAATACCAATACAGATTCCAACCAAACTGATAACAGCTTTGATGGTACGGTTATCACGCTTGCTGATGAGGGTGTACTGGTAGACGGCCAGGCCGCCTCAACTGACAGCAGCAGCAAGGTCTATGTCAGCAATGATATTATTTATTATGAGGAAGGCAGGGATGAAAGCTATGGTGAAGGATCAGCGGCCGATGAACACAGTGCTGAAGAAGCAGCTAAGCATACGGTCGTTACTATTACAGAGCCGGGTAATTATTCTGTCAGCGGATCACTCAGCTACGGCCAGATCTTAATCGACTTGGGTGAGGATGCGAACGAGAATCCAGAGGCAGTTGTAAATCTGACGTTAAACAATGTCAATCTTACCAGTACGGTCAGCAGTGCAATTGTCGCGTTGAATGCTTATGAATGCAGCGCAGAGTCAGCAGCTGCACCAAATAAGGATGTCGATACTTCGGATGCCGGTTTTAATTTGATACTGGCTGACGATTCAGTCAATGTAATTAATGGTTCACATGTCGCAAAGATTTACAAAGAAGGAACTACTAATAAAAAATATAAATTTGACGGTGCCGTCGAATCTAAGGTTTCCATGAATATAAATGGTGAAGAAAAGAGCAATGGTCAGCTGACTGTTAATGCGGATAATGAAGGTATTGAAACTTACAGGCATCTTACTATTAATGGCGGTGTAATAACTGTCAACTCAGCGGATGATTCCCTTAATGCCAATGAAGACAATATTTCTGTTATCACAGTCAACGGCGGTACAATCACCTGTGATGCCGGCAGCGGCGATGAGGGTGACGGTATTGATTCAAACGGCTGGATCGTAATTAACGGCGGCACAATTATCGCATCCGCTAACCCATCAAGCATGGACAGCGGTGTTGATTCAGATTTAGGTATTTATATCAATGGCGGCACTTTGCTGGCAAGCGGCAATATGTATGATGAAATCGCGGCAGAGTCAACACAGAATTTTATTGTATTCAATTTCAATGAAAAACAGCATCAAGAGGATCTCATCGTATTAAAAAGCAGTGAAAATGAAGCTGCTGCGGCCTTCAATGCAGTTAATGATTACACAGTCTTAGTCTATTCTTCAGATCAGCTTGCCGAGGGTGATTATACGGCTGCGAAGGCAGCTTCTGTTACCGGTGAATTAAATGGCAGTATTTATACGATGATCAGTGATGCAGACATTACTGCCCAGCTTGAATACAGCCCAAGCGGCGGACGCGGCATGGGGCATGGCGGCTTGGGTATGAAACCAGAGGGCATGAATGAGGACGAGCCGAAACAGCCTGATGGCGGAAGGGATGAAAATCGAATGGAAAAACCAGACGGCGATATGAAGGAGCCGCCTGAAAGCGGAGGTGAAATGCCGCAAGAAATGCCTGACTTCAATAATCAGGACAATGATAGTGAAAAACTGACAATCTTCACTCTAAGTAAAGGCGGTACTTTCCTCTACTCAGTTGCGGAACAAAAGTAAAAAAATGACACCCGGCTAAGCCGGTAGTTTTCTCTGATAAAATAAAAACGCCTATAAAAGGCGTTTATTCGTATATTGGTGGAGCTTAGGGGGCTCGAACCCCTGACCTCTACGCTGCCAGCGTAGCGCTCTCCCAGCTGAGCTAAAACCCCAATACTGACATTGCGATGCTATTATAACATAAAAACTTTCATAAAAAAA
>BAHV02000009.1:0-41879 GCA_000508965.1 Clostridiales bacterium VE202-08 | reverse complement strand
GCACTCGTGAGTGCTTATCTATCTTACCACCCGGCAACTTTTCTGTCAACACTTTTTTTAAGAACTTTTTCTTGTGTGACCCGCTTCCCGAGTGCCTGTATATAATACCAAAACCCGCTTCCCATGTCAACATTATTTTTCGTTTTTTTTAAATAATTAGTTGAAATTAAAATTACCCTCTTTTTCATAGGTTTAAAACCATTTCATACACACATGTCTTATCCCATATATAAGAACAGATCAGCATCTCTATAAAAAAAGATCTCTCTATATATAACGCTGAGAGATCTATCTATAATATATTAATCTACTTCGCCGGGTTTGATCATGATCCATGCGACTGCAAAGGCTGCCGCAAATGAGAGGACAACCGTAATACAGGCATTAATCAGATTCATCGGATTTTCTAAACTGATGAACACCGGCAATGTCGGCAAGCCGGGTGCTCCTTTCGCAAAACGGACAACATGTGTAATGCCAGCATAGAAACCGCCGACACCGCCGCCGATTACTGTCGCAATCAATGATTTTTTATTCTTGGCTGTAAATCCATACAATGCCGGTTCGGTAATACCACATAATGCGGTAACACCTGCCGTAAAAGCCAATGGCTTTACCTTTTCATCTTTTGATTTAAAAGAAAGCACTAAGGTTGATGCACCCTGTGCAATATTGCTTGCAAGCATACCTGTTCCTAATAAAGAACTATATCCAATTTGTGCTATCTGCATGGTTTCTAATGTACCCACAGCACGATGCATTCCCACAAAGACTAAAAATGGTGAAACAGCACCTACGATCATCGGCACTAAAAATGGTACTGAAGCATCAATGGCCGCAAAAACATTCATCAGCCAATCGCCAAGAATAGCACCAATCGGCCCCAGCAGCAGCAATCCTACCGGAAACGTAATCAACAGCGTCAGCATTGGCTCCATGATTGCTTTGATGACTTTAGGTGAGATCCGTCGGGCAAAACGTTCCACATAAGACATAAACCAAACCGTCAGGATCGTTGGGAAAACAGTCGATGAATAATTATATAAGACCACCGGAATCCCCAAAAACGAAATAGCTTCCCCTGCGCTTACCATACCCGTATATGTTGGGTGAACAAACATCGCCGCGATAGCTGCAGCAATATATTTATTGCAGCCAAAGTAAGTAGCCGCTGTCACCCCTAAATAAATTGGCAGGAAATAGAAAATGGTATCCGAAACATAATTTATAATAATATATTCCTGCGAAGTCTTTGCCAAGCCAAATACCGCAACTAAAATAGCCAGCACTGCTTTAATCATACCTGCCGCTGTAAAAGCTGGCACTAAAGGTGTAAACATACTGCTGCACGCATCAAAGAATTTACCGACAACAGCATTCTTTTTATTTGATTTAGTATCCGCTGTTTTTGTTTCATTGACAGTCATTGATGAATCAGCTGTTTCTACCAATTGGCTGACAATACTATATAATTCTGGTGCATCACTGCCGATAATGATCTGCGTTTGAGCGCCTACCTTCATTACCTTAATTACTTCCGGAATACTCAGCAATGCTTCCTCATTCACCTTTCCCTGATCAATCAGCGTCAGCCGCAGCCTTGTTGCGCAATGCGATACCGCTTTAATATTTGACGCTCCGCCTACAAATTCAATACACTTTTCAGCAAGTTCTTTCATAACTTTCTCCTTTGCAATTTTTAAATAAGATAAAACCAATCTAAAGCAATGGGCTTGTTAATCCCCGATACTGATCTTGCCTACTGAAAGTAACAATTCTGGTTATCCATTTTACTATTTCATAATTCTGATTAATTCATCGTTCGCTTCAACAACCTCCTTTTGTGTACATGCCACACCTTGAAAGCACTTTGTATTAGATACAATTACAATAACATCATCAAGATAGCCTGCCGCCTTAATTTTGGCCGTCGAAAAGCTCATTAAGCGATCTCCCTGTTTCACGCTTTCACCTTTTTCCACCATCATCGTAAAACCTTCACCAGCCATCATAACGGTATCTAAACCAACATGGATTAATAATTCAATTCCATCATCGCTCATTAATCCTATGGCATGCTTAGTTTCTGTAACTAAAATCACCTTGCCGTCAAAAGGAGCATAAATTGTTTCCTCCATGGGTGAGATGACACAGCCTTCACCCAATAATCTTTCTGAGAATACACCATCCTTCAGTCCTTCCAACGGTTTCACATAACCGGCAGCTGGAGCACCTACAATCATTCCTTCATTTTCTTTTTTCTTAAAAACAGCCTTGAATATTCCCATCTTAATCACCTGCCTTATAATATACGCCCTTGGGATAATCCGGCTCAACAGACATCGTAAACCAATCATTAATACGCTTGATTTCTGCGCAGGGCATTAATTGCTGAGGACGCTGTGCCAATCGATAGAAACAAGGAAAAACAATTTCAACAATTGCACATTTTTTATCTTCCAGTTGATTCTGCAAAGCCTGTTTCAAATCATTTTCCAAATCGATCATCTGCGCCGGTGTCCGCACACCCTTGCGGCTCGCAAAAGAAACCGTTTCACTTTTACTGACAGCTTCTAATATATGACTGCCGCCCTTAAGCAGTTTTGTGATTTCAACATCTGACTCAAACCAATTTAACGTATTAATAATCGTAACTTTTTCATTTCCCAGTGAGCGATACCGTTCTTCATTTAATGCCGTGGTATGCTGCTTGCTGCTGGCACATATTATAATCACCACTCTATCCGGATTGGCATGTTTATAATTTAACCCATCAATATAAAATTGTTCATCAGTATAGTCATGAATCTCCACATGTAAATTCACATCCGACGCTTTCTTTTTAAATAATACTGTACGTTCAGCAATACCTAATTCCACAATTACATCGGCTAACGCTTTACTTAATGAACCAAGACTGCAGCCAGCATGCGGAGGTATATCCTTTTTATTAATTAAGTCATAGCCATTTACTCTGTTTGGGATATGAATCGCACCGGCTGTACACATCAGTTCACAGAGTCCGCATTCGATGCATGCCATTTCATTATTAAACTGTATATAGTGCGCACCTCGCTCATTCACATCATTTTCTTTTGATAAAACCAAAAGCTGACGGGGACAGAATTCCAGGCAGTTCCCGCATCCAGTACATTGCTTTTTATTTAAGTTTGCACTCATTGTTTATCACCTCGCTGAATGGATTTCAGCATATTATTAATATGAACTGCTAAATACCCTTTTTCTTCTTCATTAATCACCACATGAAATTCATCAGCTATCGTTTGAACATTCTTTTCAACACACCCCTCTAATTCAGGATGCTCTTTAATAAAAATCTTGTATAACGACGAATTCCCTTCAGCTGAAAAATTACCATCATGAATGCGGGCTGCCAAAAAGCTTAAATGTGTCAAAAAACGTGTGTAATACAACGAAGAGCGATCCAATTTAACGTTCAGATAGTCTTCTATATCGCTGATAATCCTTTCCTGAAATAAGAGCCGGTACTTCGTGTCACTCCGAAAGGTATTCCCTTGTGAACTGATATAATGAAGAACAATATACCCCGCTTCATCTTCACTCAATAAAACCCCCGTTTCTCTTTCAATGATCCCCAAGCCTGCCTTTGCAATCATAAATTCTTTTGGATAAATATTTTTAACCTCCTGAATGATATCCAAAGGCAATTCAAAACCATCTTTTTTATTTGCCACCGCATTTGAAATATGATCAGATAAACTGATCATCATCATATCATTGACTTTAACTTCCAGCCGCGATTCAAATAAACTGATAATTTCAGAAGCAATATCAATATAGATCGGATTTATATCTTCAACTAAATTGGACAGATAATTCTTTTCTTTTGGATCAGCCGCCGCAAATACCTTAAGCACTTGAGCTGCTTCCACAAGATCACCGCTCTTTTTGCCGAAGCCAATGGCCTTGCCAAAAAGAATTATCTCATTTTGCTCCTCATCCTGTGAAAACACTACATTGTTGTTAATCAATTTTGTGATTCGATAATTATTCATATCATTTACCCCTTTGCCATAAAAAGAACATAAAAAGACCAGTACATAATGACGTTCATCATTAGATACTGATCTTGCCTTCTTCAGTTACAATTCTGGATATCTGCCTTTATTATATAATAAATGAAACCGTTGTCAATTAAAAATTAACTTTACATTCAGGAATATTCTGACAGTCATATTAAAATAAAAGCTACTTATTATTGAGTAGCTTTCAAATAAACATCATACAGTTTCATTATTTCTTTATGATCAAAGGGTGAACGCTGATGTTCAATATCATCCATCAATTCTGTCAGACCTGATTCGATCGCCTTTTTTAATTTAGGACCGTAACCCATTTCTTCACCATGCTCTTCATACTCATCTTCATCAAGCAAAATCGTTTTACCGAGCGGATTAACCTTCACATCAAGATCATAATCAATATTTTTCAGTGCTTCGCCGTCATAAATACTGGGTGAAGCAAGATTACAATAATAGAAAATTCCTGTTTTCCTTATCATACAGATTACATTATACCATTTATCCGGATAGAAGAAACAAATCGCCGGTTCACGGGTGATCCATTTTCTGCCATCGGCTTCGCTGACCCAAGTTTTATTTGTGACTGCGACAATACGCTTGTTGTTTGATTCGATTACAAAGCCTTTAGCCCAAGTTCGGTGAAGAGAACCATCATGCTTAAAACTCTGAATATAAATTGATTCATACAATGAAGGAAGCATAATTTTTCACCTCTGGTTATTTATTATACCAAAATATTGTCTTTTATTGAATACCCAAGTTAAAAAGCGAGCATATTAGTCATGTAAGGAGGTCGTAATTATGACATTAACACCCAAGGACTGTCTTTATATTGAAGACTCAATTAACGCTTCTGTATTATTAAATAAACAGCTTAACTGCGAGATGGAAAAGCTGGAAGATGAACAGGCTAAAGAGCTTGTATCAAAAGTCTGCACTGCTTTAAAAGAACAGGCTGAAGAATTATTAAAGGTTATGGAGGGTTAAATGATGGCTCAGCAAAATAAAGATCAAGATATTATCAATTGCATGCTTATTTCTTTAAAGCATTTAAAAGCATTATTCAATACTTTCTCACAGGAAGCCGGAACTTGCGAGTTGTATGAAAAAGTGGATTCAATTTATGAGACCATTTCTGAATTACAGCGTGAAACTTATGATTTCATGATTGAACAGAATTGGATGCAGGTAGAAGCTCAGGCTGAAGCTAAGATTGAAAAAGCCGCTAAAAAGCTTCAAAAACAAGTATCAAGCATGGCATAATCCAATCAGCAGAAATTCTGCTGATTTTTTAATTTCTGATTTTTTACTTCTAAATTACGATTTCATGCTATTATACTAAATATGGAGGGAACGTATGAAAGAAACATTTTATCATGAATTAGCAATGCAGCTGCGTGCATTGATTGAAGATGAGAGCGATAAACTGGCTGTATTGTCAAATGCTTCAGCTTGTTTAAATGATGCACTGACAGATATTAACTGGGTTGGCTTTTATTTATATAAAGAGGGGGAGCTTGTGCTTGGACCTTTTCAGGGCAAAGTGGCCTGTACCCATATTCCATTGGGTAAAGGAGTATGCGGTACAGCAGCCTTAAGCGGTCATATTCAGCGGGTTGCTGATGTCCATCAATTTCCAGGTCATATCGCCTGCGACAGTGCCAGTAATTCAGAGATTGTTGTGCCATTGATTAAAAATCAGCTGCTGATGGGGGTTCTCGATATTGATTCTGCGTCACTGAATCGTTTTGATGAAAGTGATGAAAAGGGTCTGAAGCAGATTGCCGAAATTATAACTGAGTTTGGATTCTAACATAAAGCGTACAGTTTTGGCTGTACGCTTTATTTATTATTGATATTCAAATAAGCCGAAGCACTGCTGATAGCCTCTCTTGCGGAAAATAAGCGGCACGCCGTATTGCCTACCTCAAGTATTTTAACAACTCCGCGCTCTTCCATATTGGCTCCGATGGCTTTATATGAATTGGTATTCATTTCTTTATCAAGCATTTTAATCCAATGGATATTGCCGCCCTTTTCAATTGGATAAGTCAAGATTCGGATCGGACAAGCACGATTGTTGTATTGAGCCAGATCAAACATCTCACATTTATCATAATTCATACCGGCTAACAGTACAAAACCATTTAAGTCAACGATCTTGCTTAACGGTGAATCTTTTGACAAGCCAAAATGGAGAGGATGCTTTTCCACAATCAGTTTGGCATATTTGCCCCATGCCAGAAAAGAATAAGCAGGATGATTGCTGCGCAGTACAGCTTCGTTGCGCATGAATTGAACGGTAACTTCACCCATGTTCACCGGTGTGCTGAGCCTTTTATTAAATGGCAGGATCGCCTGTCTGATTTCCGGCCAGCATGCTCTTGGCACAGTCCCGCTTTTATACATTGAGGGATCAGACAGATTTCTGGTAAAGGCCGGCATGACGATTGTCCCATCATATGTGACAGTTTCCATCAGGGCATCAATAATTGCCTGAGCCCCGCCGACTACCCAGCCAAACGGACGCAGTGAGGACTGCACAAAAACAAGCATTCCCTTACGAATACCCATTTGCGCGAATGCCATTTTTAAATCATCCTTGGTTAATACACCGTTATCCATGATCCACCTCATCAGTTATATAGCTTATTATACACTATTTTATTAATGATGGCTATGTGCCAATTTACTTGCAGCCGATGCCGCGATTGCACCGACAATATCGTCGAGGAACGTATTGCATACCACATGGTGTTCATTCAGTTTACCGATAATACCCGGTTTTACTTTATCTATATAGCCATAATTCGTTAAAGCAATGGATCCGTATAAATTACAAATACCATATGCCAGCACTTCATCTATACCATACAAGCCTTCATCACGCATTAATATATCCTTTAATTCAGGATCACACATATCGGTTTCAGCACTTTTATCTAAAAACAAGCCGGTGATGATCGCATGCTGAACCTCGCGTTTTTCAATGACTCCCTTCACTGCTTTTACGGCTAATTCCATTGTCAGCTCCGGGTAATACTTGCCTTGCAGATAAAGTACACATTCTGCGATATCATTCAATTCCACACCCCGTTCATTTAATAAATCAATACATTTCTGATACATAAACTGCCTCCTTGATTGTTTCTATCTGATAAGCCGCAAGCTTTTCAATAATTTTTTCTTCACTTAATACAAATGTTTTCTCATGCTTCTTTTCATTTTCAAGAAGCAGGGCACAAAGGGCGTATTCTAATGCTTTTTCAATCGGCATATGCTGAAGGATTTTAGTCAAAAAAGCGCTCAATACAATTTCATAGGCTGAAGTTTGATCCAAGACTTTGCATTTTGGGCTGACAGCCTGAATAATACATTGCGGATCAGCATAATAAATACCGTTTTCACCTGCAATCAGCAAGAGTGAGCGCAGATGCAGCTGATCAAGCATAATTCTTATTGTATGATGCAGATCTTCAATTGACAGCTTTAAGTCTTCACTCAGCATTCGCTCATTGAACTGCACGCCCTGAAACAGCGGCAGAATATTAATTAGCGGCTGAATGCTTTTATCCGCAACCGGCAGCAACCATGTCTGGGCATGCTGATGAGCGATAAACTGCAGCTGATCAACCGTAAGATTATTGTCTGCAATAAATGTGTCATCATAAGTAAAATCCTGCATTGTAGTATAAAGATATAGATGATCGATCGCATTCAGCACACCGGCATCCAGCATTGATGAAACCGGCTGATCAAATTCATCACACAAAACTAATAGACCGGAAGTTTTATCAGAGGGCAGCTGTTTCACATAACTGATATCAATTCCTTTAGCAATTGCATCTTCCATCAGAACTTTACCTGTCATATCCAAACCGCACGCACTGACAAGAATAGCATGATGACCTAAGGCGGCAAGTTTTTCCGCCGCATTTCTTGCTACTCCGCCAGCCTGCCCGCGCAGACGGATCGGCTGATTCATGCCCTCGCTCTTCTGATAAGGGATGACCCGCAAATCATAAATCATCGCACCCATTAAGACAAAACGCTCCATATTTTTCCGGCTCACTTTCTGATAGGTTTATTATACAACAAAGTGTCTTAGAATGTTTGTTTAATTCCCAACTTTGCGTTAAAATAAAGAGGACTAGTAACATTGTTCAAAGGAGGACGCTGATGAATAAAGAAGAAGCTTTAAGCTTTTTAAAAGCTTATGAAGAAAAAACAAACGCATATCATCTGGCATTATCAACAATGTCGTTTGATATGGCAACGATTGCTCCAAAGGATGGCGCTGATTACCGCATAAAAATGATGTCAATACTTGAAGGTGAATACCTGACATATAGCACTGATCCAGAGAATATGAAAAAAATCGAAGCAATGGCGGACATGGAGCTTGATGAATTAAGTGCCAAAGCTGTTAAACAGCATTTAATGCAGTTAAAGGAAATCCGCATGATTCCTAAGGATGTGTACATGGCTTATCAGGAATTACTCGGTAAGAGTAATGTCCTTTGGGAAGAATGTAAAAAGAACAGCGATTGGGAAAACTATAAAAAAATGCTGGCTGACGTAATTACCGCTACCCGCAGTTATACTGACTACTATCGCGGTGATTTGAGCTGTTACGACGCTCTGCTTGACCGCAATGAGCCAGGCATGAATATTGAAAAATATGACGCGTTTTTTAAAAACATTAAAGATCGTCTGCTTCCTTTCATAAAAAAAGTACAGGCAGCCAAACAGATTGATACTTCTGTTTTAAAGCAGCATTATCCGCAGCAGGATCAGGAAAAAGTGATGGAGGATTTGAAGAAATTCATGAACTTCGATCCTAACCGCTGTTATATGGGGGTTTCTGTTCACCCGTTTACATCACCTTTTTCATTAAAGGATGTGCGTCTGACAACTGCTTATCGTGAAAATGCACTGACATCAAGCATTTTCTCAATCATTCATGAATATGGCCATGCACAGTATATGCTGCATGTAGATGAAAAGCTGGAAGGATCGATTCTTGCCGGTAATATGAGCAACGGCATGCATGAATCCCAGTCCCGCTTATTAGAAAACTTCATCGCCCGCACTAAAGCTTTCTGGTCATGTAATTATGAAACCTTGAAGAATCGCTTCCCGGAACAGTTAAAGAATGTATCGATGGATGAATTTGTTCAGATGATTAACGCTTCCTCAGCTTCCTTTATCCGTACAGAAGCCGATGAGCTGACTTATCCGCTGCATATCCTGATTCGTTATGAATTGGAAAAACAATTGTTCAATGGCGAGGTTGATTTTGAACATCTTGATCAGTTATGGGCCGATAAATATGAGGAGTATTTGGGGATTCGGCCGCAGAATGCAGCTGAAGGTATTCTTCAGGATGTTCACTGGCCGCAGGGCTTATTCGGATATTTCCCTACCTATGCGCTCGGTACCGCTTATGCGGCACAATTCTATCAGGCTATGTGCCGTGATATTGATGTAGAAGCAGCACTGACAAATAATGAATTCAGTAAGATCACAGACTGGCTGACAGAAAACATTCACCAGTATGGCAGCAGTAAGAATGCTGATGAGCTGCTTCATGATGTCTGCCATCAAAAGTTTGATTCCAATATTTATATTGATTATCTGATTGATAAATACACTAAGCTTTATAATTTGGATTAACGAAAACAACAAAATAAATATTTAGATAAGAAAGTTTGAATTAAGTAAATTCAGACTTTTTTATGCTTTTAAGTGTTGTTGCTTGAATTTTATTCAGCATAATCAAAAGGCTGAATTCAAAAATTCAGTCTTTCTTTATATATACTTATTATGTATATCATTTATTCAACTTATATGGTAAATGAATACCCGCTTATTATCAAGGAGGTTGTTGATTATGAATAAAAAATCTATTTGGACAAAGAACTTTATTTTAGTATGCATAGCTGCTACTATATGCGTGCGGATGCTTGACAGTAACCTTGCTTCTTATGCTAATATCATTCGCATTTGGACCTATGCTTGGTCTGGCACTTGCTGATATGGGCGGTTATTCCACAATGTTTCTCGTCTGATTACCTATGCACTCGGTGTTGTATTGGCTTGGTTAATGAATTATGAAAAAAAACAGAAATCACAAGTAATTGAAGCTGATAAAATAAATACAATGGAGAATAAGACTTCGGCGGGAATCATCATATTTACAGCTGTCTTCTCACTTATTTCGCTAAATAAAAAAGCACGTGAAAAACGAAGTGATGTCTGATAACCGTCATTCATAAGATGCAGCGCACGGATATTCTATTAATCAAATAAATAATTGGATGCTTAAATGATTGGGCATCCTTTGTTATGGCGAAGATCGAATCCCAGCAGCATATTTCTCAGGAGAATTCGCCGATTCCATCCACGATCATAAGCAATTAACATAATAAAGAGGATGCGAATATTTCTCTCAATATCGCATCCTCTTTTAATGATATGATTTACATATACTGAATCCTATCTCGATCGCTGATTTGGTCGGTAAGCGATCAAGCTATTCTATTCTTCCTCTTCTTCCTTCTTCGTATTAGCAATTACCTTTTCCGCAATATTTGCCGGTACTGGTTCATAGCGTTCAAACTTCTGGGTATAAACGCCTCGGCCCTGAGTCATAGAACGAAGATCAGTAGGATATTTCATCATTTCAGCTAAAGGTACTTCAGCCGTAATCTTTTGATGATCATTTTCCATATCCATACCCATAATCGTACCACGGCGTTTATTGAAATCACCGATGATCGTACCTGTATATTCATCAGGCACAACAACCGTAGCCGTTACGATTGGTTCAAGGAGAATTGCGTTTGCTTTTGGCATCGCATCTTTATACGCCAAATGAGCTGCCAATTTAAAGGCCATTTCACTTGAATCGACATCATGATATTTGCCATCTAACAGCGTAGCCTTCAGATTAACAACCTTAAAGCCTGCCAAATAACCTTTATTCATGCATTCACGCAAACCGGTTTCAACCGCCGGGAAATACTGACGAGGTACGGCACCGCCGAATACCTTTTCTTCAAATACCATTTCTTCCGTATCCGGATTTGGTGAAAATTCCACAAATACATGACCAAATTGTCCATGACCGCCGGATTGTTTCTTATGCCGGCCTTCACCAACCACAGTCTTCTTAATGGTTTCACGATATGGAACCTTAGGTACGGTCAGATTAACCTCAACCTTATATTTAGCGCGCATCTTAGAAACCAACACATCGATATGCTGATCCCCGACACCATAGAATACATTTTCCTTTGTTTCTTTATTATTCACTAAACGGCATGTCTGATCTTCTTCAACCATTCTAGCCAACGCGTTGCTCAGCTTGTCATCGTCATTCTTTGACTTCGGCCATACCGCAACGCCCAGCATCGGTTCAGTAAATTTAATTGGATCTACGGCATAATGACAGCCCTTATCACACAGTGTATCATTTGTCTGCGTATAACCAAGCTTTGTCACCGCACCAATGTCACCGGTAAACAGCTTGCCGACCGCTGTCTGATGTTTACCTTTTATAATATAAATCTGCGCGATTTTTTCCATCTTATCCTTCTTAGGATTATAGACACTGGAATCAGCACTCAATGTACCGCTCTTAACCTTGATAAAGCTGATGCGGCCAACAAATGGGTCAACAATCGTCTTAAATACAAGACCCGTGAATTTTTCATTCTCTGTTGTCTGAAGTTCAACCGGTTCTTCCTTTTCAATATCTGTTACGGTAACCGTACCATTTTCACCATAGGTTGGGAAATATTTAACGATCAGATCCATCAGACGTTCAATGCCGGTCATATTGATTGCGGAACCGGAGAATACCGGACGAATTTCACCGCTGCGAACACCAATGCGTACACCGCGGGTTAATTCAGCTTCACTGAATTCTTCACCAGAGAAATATTTCTCCATTAATTCATCATCGCCCATAGCAATCGCTTCAGCAATCTGATTCTTATATTCCGCTACCTCATCCTTCATATCATCAGGTACGTCACACGCTTTATCACGGTTTGCTTTTTCACCTTTAAAATACCAAGCTTTATCACGCAGAATATTGATTGAACCAACAACCTCCCCGTTTTCAACAATAGGTACTTCAAATGGAATTACCGTCTTGCCGAAAGCTTCACGCAATCCTTCATAAGTTTTCTTAAATGAAGCATGTTCTTCATCTAATTTATTGATAAAGAAAATTGTCGGCAGCTTTCTTGACTGGGCTGCTTCCCATGCCGTCTGAGTACCGCTTTGCACGCCTTCTTTAGCGCCAACGACGATTAACGCATTGTCACCGGCTGCCAAGCCGCTTTCCGCTTCACCGATGAAATCCAGATAACCCGGTGTATCGATGAAATTTATTTTTGTATCCCGCCATTCAATTGGCACGATCGTTGAATAAACGGTAATACCGCGTTTGATTTCCTCTGGATCATAGTCGATCAGAGAGCTTCCCTCGCTGGTCTTGCCAAAACGGTCACTGGCCTTTGTGAAATAAAGCATCGCTTCAAGAACTCCTGTTTTACCGGCACCGCTGTGCCCAAGGACAGTAACATTTCTTACCTCATGTGCTAAATAATCTCGCATCTGCAGATCCTCCTATTTCAAAATTGGCTTAAGCTCAGCCAGACAATGTTCACGTACATAATGAACTGCTTTATTACCTTCTTTATCCACAGCCTCTTTATCAGCGCCATGATCCAGAAGATAGCTGACCAGATCAACATAACCGCCGTAAGCGGCTCTCATCAGCGCTGTACAGCCAAGATGATCCGCGGTATTTACATCGGCGCCAGCTTCCACCAGCTGTTTAATCACATCAAACTTAAATGCCAGACAAGCTTCCATCAGAGGTGTTCTGCCCTCAGCATCCTGAACATTAACTTCTACACCATTCTTTAATAATTCTTCAATGACACGGTCCATGCCTTGGAAAGCGGCACGATGCAGCGCACTGCGGCCTTTATTGTCCTGCGCGTTGATGTCAGCACCAGCTTCAATCAATTTCTTTACAATTGTCTTATTGCCTTTTTTCGCAGCACCCATAATAGCTGTCTTACCATTATTATCTCTGATATTCACATCAGCTCCATTGTCAATCAAAACCCGCACAATATCTTTATAATCGCGCTTCGCACTGCGCATTAATGCTGTTCTTCCCTCACCGTTTTGATAATTTACATTAACACCTTTTTTAATTTCTGCACAGATAGCTGTAAAATCTCCATTTGCTGCACTGTTCCAGAACACCTCATTGAATTGATCCATGATTATTTCCTCCTTTATGAATCATTTCCTGCCTGAAGCAAGATTGTCCGAATTTAACCTGTTTAGCAGTCTAAACAGTTCAAGAAAAGAGATTCTGTGTAAAAAAAACGAACGCATTCGCACACGTCCGTCTTAAAACCACACAAAAGCATTCTCACTGCGAGCTCCGGCATGAACCTTCACAAAAACAACAACTCTTCCGCTTCGATTCATGACCATCACTCCCTCTCTTCTTTGGTACTTTTATTGTATCGCAAATCAGAATTATTGCAAGCGTTTTCAGGCACTTTGATGAATGAAAATATTCGCTGAATTTTCATAGATTTAGATACCCTTGATTTCATCGCTTTTTTTGGAATTCACTTATTTAACTTCAATTAAAAATATCATTTTATTCCATCAAGCTAATCCTTGCACAGCTGGCGGATGGCTTTCACCACACCTAAATCGGTATTCTCTGCCGTAAGATAATTAGCGGCTTCAATTGCCGCTTGGGCACCATTGGCTACCGCAAAGGAATACTTAAAACGCGTCAGCATCGAAAGATCATTGGCTGAATCTCCGATGACCATGACTTCATCGCTGCATAATCCCTGCTTTTCAATGACATTCATCAGCATGATGCCTTTTTGCGCATCGGCATGCGTCACTTCAATGTTAATCGGTTTAGAAACTGCGACAGCAATACCTTCTACCTGCATCAGAGCTTCCTGAAGCTGATGGATTTTTTCACGATCACCATCATGGACTTCCATTTTCAAAATATCCGGTTCATGGGCCAGCAATTCATCCATGGTTGAATAGACCTTTAAGCCCACATAAAAATCCCGATAGTTTTCTTTACTGGTATCCGGTGTACAGAAACCATCGAGCCAAGCGGTTTCCATAAAGGCATCCAGATTTTCTTCCTCATTAAATAAAGATGCGATGCCATCCGCAGTATATACATTCCATACTACCTGAAAGCGGGCAAAGATTTCACCCACCGCTTTAATCTGTGATGCGCTTAAGCGAATGTTATCCTTAATCACTCCGCCATGATCCCGATACTGAGCGCCATTCAACAAGATCAGCTCAGGATCAATGCCGGTATTTTCAAAGATCGGTGTAACACCGGGATAATCACGGCCGGTCGCTACCATAAAGTCGACGCCTCTTGCCATCTGTTTTTTTATTTCATCTATCGTTTCCTGATTCATCAGATGATTTTCCTGAAGCAGCGTACCGTCCAGATCACTGACAATGAGCTTGATCATTGCAAATCCCTCCTATTTCATTTAAAATACGTTTCACTTCATCTGCCTTTTCAAACGTGAAATTAATTAATAAAGTGTTGATTCCCGCCTGCAGACATTCCTTAAGCTGCGGCCGCCAATCTCTTTTTTCACTGTGATATAGATGCATAATGCAATCCTCATCACCGCGCAGCGGATAATGCTGCCCCTTTTGATCCTGCAGATAATAACGATCATTTCCCTTGCATAAGCGGCAGTCTCGCTTTTGACCATCAGCCAGTGCCATGTTTACCGGACATGCTTCCATCAGCATATTTTCATAGGCACCATAAATCAACGCGGCAAAGTTACCGCCTTCATAATTTCGGCGATATGCTTCAATCAACGCGGTACATTGCGCAATGGAGCATTCCAAAGAGAGCTGAACCGTCCTGACACCCAATGCAAAGAGGAAAGCGGCGCTTTGCGCATTGTAACAGTTTAAACCGCTGCCGGCCATGATACTTTCATGATTCAAGCCGCCGGCCTCCTGAATAATACCGGGACAGTCATAAGGATGCTTCATAATCCGCGGATAGGTGAATATTAAATTAGGATATGTCACTTTCAAACGGTTATAAAGTCCGCGCTCAGATACTGTGACCTTTTCAATCCCACACGCATAGGCTGTATTTACCTGCTCCTCATTCATACAGGAAACAATGAGTGATAGTGGCTCTGTTTCATTATGTATATGCGGCATAGGTCGTGATTCAGACAACTGCAAACAGATGTTCTGACGTTTTTCCGCATGAGAGGATAAAGCCTTACGGCGCATTTCATTCAGCGCCGATATAGGGAAGGTCATCCCTTTTTCCAATTCAACCTTTATGTCAATGAAGCTAAAAGGTGTATTGCCGGTTTTCATCAGCTGCGTGCGGATGCGTTCTTCATCAAGCGGCGTTTTAACCGCCCTTTCCACTAACTGATCGCTAAGAATTTCCGTCATATACTCCTCATCCCATATCTGTAAAATTGCCGGTTCATGCTCATGCAGAGTAATTTTACCATGAAGCTTTACCTTGCGGCGGCCGTCTTGATTTTGTTTTCCAAGTTCATTAAGCTGGCGCACATCACTGGTTTTCAGCACCGATGCCTTGATTCTCTCACCGCCCATGCGTTTCAGCTCGACAAGTTCGCCGGCATCGGCATGATTTACAAGCAATCGGTCTTTATACAGATAATTTACGACATAACCGACATCCTCATTTTCACAAAGAATACGGATGCCGTCCCCCTGATTCAATTCATGATGCAGCTTCACCGTAACCCTGTCTTTATTCACCGCAACAATCTGACCAATTTCAATCCCCACATGATTCGGTCTGATCGTACTCATTAATTCATTGCCAAGTTTATGCTTAAGATGTCCTAAGGTAAAGCCTCGGTTAAACAGCTTCTGCATAGCTTCTAGCTTAGCATCATCAACATGATATGCTTTGTTCGCATAATAGGCATCAATTGCCTCCCGATACAAGGCCGTTACTAAGCCCACATATTCAGGCCGTTTCATTCTGCCCTCGATTTTAAAGCTATCGATACCGGCTTCGATCAGCTCATCAACGATACTCAATGTATTGAGGTCTTTGGGTGAAAGCAGATACTTTCCTTGAGTTTCCACCACTGACTGACTGCTCTTTGTTTCACGAATCAGTTTATACGGCAGACGGCATGATTGGGCACATTCACCGCGGTTGCCGCTGCGATGACCGATGGAACTGCTCATCAGGCACTGTCCGCTATAACTCACACAATAAGCGCCATAGACAAAAACCTCCAGATCAATGCCTTCATCCGATAATTCTTTAATTAGCTCAAGGGGTGTTTCACGAGCCAGAACACCGCGTTTTATTCCCCATTTTTTCAGCATTTTTAAACCGTCGCGGTTATGAATATGCATCTGCGTCGACGCATGCAGTTCAAAGCTGGGATATCGGTGTCTGACACAATTCATCAAACCGAGATCCTGAATGATCAGCGCATCTGCACCAGCTTCATACAAAGTGCCGATATAGTCAAGACAAGCGTCCAGCTCTTCATCGCGAATTAATGTATTGACAGTAACATATACCTTTACGCCATACAGATGCGCATAGCTGATTGCCTCACGCATCTGTTCATGATTAAAATTAACTGCTGAAGCACGCGCACCAAAATGAGCGCCGCCCAGATAAACCGCGTCCGCGCCATTCTGCACAGCCGCAATCAGGGCTTCCATGCTGCCGGCGGGAGCCAACAACTCTACTTTCTTCACAGCCATGTCTCCTTTCGCACTTTCGCTTTAAATACAAGCCGCATTAAGGATGCTACCAACGTGCAGCCAATCGCAATCGATCCCGCGTCAATGATCGTCTGTGCACAGGTTACAAGTGCCTGATAAACATCGCCCTTAACCATTTCAATCATTGTATTATACATGCCGCCGCCGGGGACAAGCGGAATCAAGGCACAGACCAGAAAAGTCGTCACCGGGCTCTTTATCCGCCGCGCTGCCAATTCTGATGCCAGACTCAAACAGATAGAACCGATCATCAGTGAAATCGTTTCGGAAATATTAAGCGTCAAAGCCAGCGAATAAGTAAAGCCGCCGATACCGCCGCAAAGGGCTGCCACCAGCAGATGTCTGCCCTTGACATTAAAAATTACACCAAAGCCTAATGAGGCCAGAAAGGCAGAAAAACCTGACATCAGCATCTTAAAGACCTCCCAGCAGCATGAAGATCGTACCGCTGCCGATGGCAATCGCTACCGCCACAAGGAAGGCTTCCACCGTTCTTGAAATCCCCGAAAGCAGATCTCCTGAAACAGTATCCCGAATCGCGTTGGTAATCGCAAGTCCAGGCACCAAAAGCATAATTGATGAGATAATCACAATATCAAGATGCTCCGCCAACCCTAAGTGAGTCAGAATCATGGCCGATAAAGCTGCCACTGCCCCGCCCAGCGCATTCACAAAAAAGCTGTTTAACTTAATCTGTTCAGCAAGATTTACCGATAGCTTAATCAGCAGACCGATAAAAAAAGCGGCGATTGCATCATGGATTG
The DNA here is from genome assembly GCA_000508965.1 of Clostridiales bacterium VE202-08. Taxonomy (GTDB): domain Bacteria; phylum Bacillota_I; class Bacilli_A; order Erysipelotrichales; family Erysipelotrichaceae; genus Dielma. Next base: position 24,187 of record BAHV02000009.1, on the reverse strand, counting down.
AGCCATGGAAAAAGAAAGCAAAGCCAAAGGTGCAGATGCCTGAAAAGCATAGAGTTACCAAAAAAGGATAACGCTTTTCATTGCGGATACCGCGCAGCCGCATCGTTAATTCTTCAACACTCAACGCATTCGCACGAATGTTGCGTGATAAATCATTAATTTGATGAATCTTATGCAGATCAACACTGCGTGAATGAATTCTTTTAATATTATGCACCAGCTGATCATGATAAGAGAAAGATACAATAAGTATCGTAGGAGTCGCAAACGCATCAACAACACTGGCGCCATACTGTTCACAGATTCGACTCATCGTTTCTTCAACCCGATATGTCTCAGCACCATTTTCCAATAAGATAACACCGGCAAAGGTTGCCGTTTTTGCCAATTCATTTAAATCCATAAATTCACCCCTGCCATTTCCGTCTTCATTATACATGAAAGCTACCTATTTTTGAACTTAAAGCCGCAGAAATCAATCATCACACTTGCGGCAAGCAGGTTCAGCGATCTTTGAATTTCCGGCTGCAGGCGTGGATTGCCCGTTCTGTATAAGCCTTCTAAGAAACGGCAGGCAGCAGGGGTTGGATAAGCGCTTAAAGCAGTTACCGCTTTCCAATGAATCACTTCATTTTCACACTCATCAAACAGTCTGAGTATTTGATGCAGCTGCTGATCCGATGCCAAAGCAGGATGATAGAACACCATAAAGCCTATCGCATCCAACGCTTCACTCAGCTTCTTTTCATCACTGAATATAGATTGTGCAAACAAGATGGGCAAAATCTTTCCATCCATTTTCGCCATGATTCTGGCTATCAGATCTCTAGGCAGCGGATATGACTTTTTCTTTGATGTCAAACCAATACTTTGATGCTGATTATTCCCGATCATGCCTAGCCATTCACTCAGCTCCTGCGCGCATCTTTCACCGCCTGCCGCTAATACTTCTGAATATGCAAGCCGGGTATAAAGCTTTTTCTCTTTGCTTAGCATTTCAAGATAAAGCGAGGCAAAGCGATCCGGCTGTTTCAGCGCATAGACTGCCGCACTGCGCTCCCATGCCAGCGCTGAATTTAAGTCCTTGATCAGCTCTGCTTCTGTTTTCAGTTTTGCCGCTTGAATCATTTCTTCATCGGCATAGCCACGCCGCATAAGCTCCGCCTTATTACTTTTCATGATTTCTCCCAACTAAAAGGACAGCCAGCGCTGTCCAATTTTTAAGCTTAGTTTAAAGCTGCCAGCAAGGCATCGACCTTGTCGCACTGCTCCCATTTCACATTCAGATCAATGCGTCCCATATGACCATAAGCTGCCAATTGACGATAAATCGGTTTTCTTAAATCAAGGCTTTCAATGATTGCGCTAGGACGCAAATCAAAAACTTGATCCACAATTTCAGCTAAACGCTCATCAGAAACCTTACCCGTACCAAATGTATCAACCATGATTGAAACAGGATGCGCGATACCAATCGCGTAAGCTAATTCAATTTCACATTTCTTAGCCAGCTTAGCCGCTACGATATTTTTAGCGACATAACGGGCCGCATAAGCCGCAGAACGGTCAACCTTTGTCGCATCCTTGCCAGAGAATGCACCGCCGCCGTGACGGGCCATACCGCCATATGTATCTACAATGATCTTACGGCCGGTTAAGCCGCTGTCCCCCTGTGGACCGCCGATAACAAAACGGCCGGTAGGATTCACAAAAATCTTCGTATTTTCATCCATTAATGCTGATGGAATAATCGTTTTAATCACATGCTCAATCAGATCCTTACGAATCGTTTCCAGTGTTACGTCATCGGCATGCTGAGTTGAAATTACAATCGTATCAACACGCACTGCCTGATCATCTTCATATTCCACTGTAACCTGTGTTTTGCCGTCCGGACGCAGATAGCTTAAAGTGCCGTCTTTGCGTACCTTCGTCAATTGCTTAGCCAGCTTATGTGCCAATGAGATCGGCATCGGCATCAATTCCTCGGTTTCATCACAGGCATAACCAAACATCATTCCCTGATCCCCGGCACCGGTTTCCGCTGCTTCACTGCCTTCACGGCTTTCAAGAGCATTATCGACACCCATTGCAATATCGCCGCTCTGCTCATCAATTGCCGTCAGCACTGAACACGTTGTACCGTCAAAGCCATATTTTGCACGGTCATAGCCAATATCCAAAATCACTCCGCGGGCTATTTTAGGAATGTCTACATAACACTTAGTGGAAATTTCTCCCATAACCATAACCATCCCTGTCGTACAGCAAGTTTCGCACGCAACACGGGCATTCGGATCTTGAGCGACAATCGCATCAAGCACCGCGTCAGAGATTTGGTCACATATTTTATCAGGATGTCCTTCAGTAACAGATTCTGAAGTAAATAACATTTTACTCATTGATATCATTCTCCTTTATTAAATCATTTTTTCGTACATTTAATTTTACCATGACTGCGCATACAAAACAAGCTAAGTCCTCTATTTTCAAGCATTTTCAGCGGATGAATGAATTTCCTCATCAACGGTAACTGCCATCTGTTCAAGCTGATTATTGACGTACTCTACAAACAGATTATAAATCAGCGCTGTTGTCGGTACCGCTGTCAGCATACCGAACACACCAAACAAACCGCCAAAAACAAAAATGGATAACAATGTCCAAAGTCCCGGCAATCCGACTGAACTGCCGACAACCCGCGGATAAATTAAATTATTTTCAATTTCCTGAAGCACCTGATAGAAAACGATAAATACCAGAGCCTGAAGCGGATTGATCGTAAAAATAAGGATGGCGCCGATAATCATGCCAAACATCGCGCCAAAGACCGGCACTAAAGAAGCAATCGCAATGATTGAACTGATTAATTCCGCAAACGGCATTTTAAACAGCGTCATGCCGATGTAATACAATATACCTAAAATACAAGCTTCCATCAGCTGACCGCCGATAAAACCGGAGAAGATCTCATTTGCCTTGCGGCCGATAACGACACAGCGCTTCGCACCCTTTTCTTTAAAAATTACAACCAGTACCTTTTTCATCTGACGGATCAATGTTTCTTTGCTTGCTAAAAGATACAGAGAAAACATAAACCCAGCAAACCAAGTCGCAAAGGTATTGCCGAATGCCACCGTTGTCGATACGATGCCGGAAGCTGAACTGCTCAGCCATTTCTGGGCAATGCTGATTGCATTATTCACAATTTCATTCCATGGCATATTCAGGAAGGTTTCTACCTGTTTCAGATCAATCAGATTCAGATCAATATTAAAATAAGCAAGAATATCATTCATATTATTCACTAAACCGCGTACCAGCACCGTTACATTATTAACCAAAGTACCTACGGAAGCAAAGATGCGTGGAATCACGATCATAAAGATCAGCGTCAGCAATACAGCCGCCAAAAGCAAGGTCAGCACCATCGAAATGCCGCGGACATGCTTTATAAGATATCCCCTTTGATTCATATGTGATCTCAGAAATTTTTCGATATGCTTCATCGGCTGATTCAGCACATAGGCAATCGCAGTCCCATAAAGCAATGGATTAAAGAGTGAAATCACCCACAACAGATGCTCACTGACGGTCTTAAAATTAAGCAGTACCGTAAGCAGCACTAAGATATACGTAGACAGCACGATCCACGGCTTTAATTTTTCCCATAAAGGATGTTTAAACATTCACGTTCCTCTTTTCCTTAAACTGCTGTACCATCATGGCCGTGTGTTCCTTAGCCAGCCGCTGATAATCAGCATGTTGAGCCAGTTCAGCATATAGATAATCCACTCGCGCAGTCTGCTTATCACTCGCTTCATAAGCCGCTTCAATCGCACGGCGGATCAAGTCCATCTGTTCAGATAATTCCTGAATCTTCTTTTCATCTATCATCATCGTTCCTCCAAAGTCAGTCCTATGATTGTACTGCTTTTTCAGATAGAAAACAACTATAAGAATTGTTCATAGCTGGCTTTGATTGCCGCATAATCAGCCAAGCCTAGAACTTTAGCGCTCGCCTCATAAGCTGCCACACCGATTTTCAGCGCTGATTTGTAATTACCGGTATCCAGATAAGCAGCTAAAAAGCCTGCCAGCAGCGCATCCTCACAGCCATTCAAACTGACAACCTCTTCAATCGCCGGCAGACAATTCAATGCCTGATCCTGTTCATCAATCAATACGGCTCCTAATTTCCCTCTTGATACTAATACATTCAAGGCACCCATTGCTTTCAGCTTACGGGCATGTTCAATCAGTTCATTTAACGTATAGATTCTGGTTTGGAAAAATTCCTCCAGCTGATTTTCACTTACCTTGACAAGAAATGGCTGATAATCAAGCACCTTCGATAACTGAGCATTGCCTGTATTCACACAGCAGCGCACATGATTCGCCGATACAACCCCAAGAATCGTCTGATAGAAATTCTCAGGCAATGACGGCGGTACATCACCGCTTAGAATCAGCGTATCACTTTCTTTTAACAGGATAAACTGATCGAATAATTCTTTAATTTCATCCGATGATATCATCGGCCCCTGAGCTGAAATCAATGTATTTTTAATTCCGCTCAGCGTTATATTCACCCGGCTCAAGCCTTCTTTTAAATGGATAAATTCTTCCTCAAGGCCTAAATTTTTCACATGTGAAATCATTTCTTCACCGGTAAAGCCAGCCACAAACCCCTTAAGGATTGCCGGACTGTGCAGCTCTTTAAAAATCTGACAAAGATTGACACCCGCGTCATCGCACATCATCACTTCACCGCTGCTCTGATTAATCTCATAAAGACGCAGGCCTTCACAGCGCATCGTATAATTCAATGCCGGATTGAGCGTACATACGGAAATCATGAAACCCTCCCCACCGGCGCTGTATAAACAATAAATTCTTCTTCACCGTCAAGCTCACAGAATGCATCACATTCTTGCTGCAGATAAGCGCCGACACCGCAAGTGCCAAGGTCAATTGAAGTGCATGCCAGATATAGATTCTCACCCACATGCCCGATATCCTGAAGAATAATGCGGTGAGCATCTATGCTGTAACGCCATTCAGCCCGATAACAGACACAGCTCCACATAAAGGTGACGGCACTCTTGCCGGCAAATGCCTGATCACAAAGCAAAGTTCTAGTCTTAGCGCGCAGATCACTTTCTTCTCTGATGCACTCTAAGGCATGTTCCATCGGCAGATAATGGTAGACCCCGCAAGGCAGACCTTCCACATTCATCACTGACAGATAAGTTTCAAATTCATGACGGGCGCCGCCGCACGGCACCGTTCTTTTTGTCGCATAACCATTGCCGATTACTTCCTTTACGCCCTGTGTGCACCAAAGCAGATAGCTCAGCTCTAAAAGGCTGATCGGCGCATTGGCAAATACTCGATGACTCTTCCGTTCATTGATGATTGACAGGAAATCCTGATTGACTGGAAGCTCTGAAAACGCCTTGCTTAACGGTATCAGCGTTTTAACAGCGGCTTTGCATAAAGGCGGCTGCGGCAGCTTCATCATTTGATCACTGGCAAATTCATGAACCATGTTTGCTTTCATAAATTGTCTGCCCTTTTCAATCAGTTTAGGCATATCCGCTTCAGGCACATAAGCCTCAATATCGGATTCCATATAAAAACCATCTGCCCCGGCTTTTAAAATCAGCGATGGCTGCTCTTGATGATCCAGCAGCATAAGGTAAGCTGCATTCATCGATTCAGCCAAAGACAGCGATTCACCCTTTAATAATCGGCTGCGCAGCTCAAGCCATTCTTGCTCATCGGCAGCTGGCTGCTTACAGCTTAGTGTTTTTGTTGTGTTAGCTGGTGTTTCACCTTGAAATTTCAGGAAATATGTCCATGCTTTTAAATTCTTTTCATTCATTGTCAGACCCTCTTTTCCACTATTATATCAGACTTTTATCAGATTTCATGATATAATGGTTTCGATTTTTTAAAAAGGGAGGTAAGCATGAAGAAAATCATATTTCTGGATATCGATGGAACACTGATTGACCATGATGTACTGCATGGCATACCGGAATCCACAAAAGAAGCGATTGCCATGGCACGGGCCAACGGTCATAAATGCATCATCTGTACCGGACGGGTTAAATCCTCAGTCAGTCATGATGTTCATGATCTTGGGTTTGATGGTGCAATCTATGCTGCCGGCTGTCATGTCGAGGTCAAGGATCAAAAATTATTTTATACACAGCTTAAGCCGGAAATTGTCAGACTGGTATTAGATACATTTAATCAATTAGGCATTGGCTATTCCATGGAGGGAGAACATACGACTTTTCAGGATGAGCTTGCTCACCGGCGTTTTCTGACTATGTTTAAAGAACGCGAGGGAATGAATTCCGAGATGGCACGCTTTGCGATCAGCGCAATGAATTTCTCCCCGGTCAGCGAATTAAATCCAGATCTTGATCCGATCAATAAATGCACGTTCTTTGCCCCGGATATGGCTGCGATTGAGAAAATGGAAAATGTTTTATCACCTTATTTTAAGATTCTGGTCCATGGCGAAAAACGAATGGATTTAATCAATGGTGAAATGATTAAACTGGGAATATCAAAAGCCAGCGGTATGGATGTCATTTTAGAGCATTACGGGCTTGACCTGGCTGATACATTTGCTTATGGTGATTCATTAAATGATGAAGAAATGATTCTGCATGCCAAGGTAGGCATTGCGATGGGCAATGGCCGTGACAGCATCAAGCAGATTGCCGATGATGTCTGCGAACGTGTGGATCAGGATGCCATTTATAAAAGCTTTAAAAAATACGGACTGATCTAAAGGTGATACTCTTCGATCCGTCCGCATAATTGTTCAAGGATAAGATTGATTTGCTGAATCTCTGATTCAGTAAATGCTGAAAAAATATAACGGTGAAAGTCCATTAATTCCTGCTGGCATGAATCTGCCAGTTTTTTTCCGTTTTCAGTAATAAAAATACACTTGCAGCGGCTGTCTTTGGCATAAGCCCGGCGTTCTACCAGGCCCATTTTTTCCATCCGCTTTAATGAGGTTCCGACTGTCGATTTACTGACTGCTAACGTTTCAGCCAGCTCCTGCTGAGTTAAACCGGACTGTGAGAGCAAAACAAAGAGAATCGCATCCTGACCGGCATATAATCCGTTTTTCTTCAACAGATGCCGCATCTTAGCGCGATATGCCTGAAGCAGTTCTTTAAATTGATCATTGAATAAATTTTCCATTGTCCTACTCCCTTCTGTCTTATTTTAGCACTTTACCAGTTGCTTTCACAGATTTTTATTTTATAATAGCTGTGAGGTGATCACATGAACCAGCGTAAAATAGAAATTTATGAAAAAAGAGCCGGTGGTATTGGAACAATTCAGATTGAACGGCTGATGAATGAGGTGCAATTGAATGGCAGAGCCAAAATGTATGCCCGGGTGACAATTGATCCGCACAGCAGTATCGGCGTTCATGAGCATATTGATGATACGGAAAGTTATTACATCTTATCAGGCAGCGGCATTTATACAGATAATGATCAAACCTATTCGGTTAAGCCTGGTGATTTACTTTTCTGTGATGCCAATAATCGTCATGGTTTAGAGAATCCAGCTGATGAACCGCTGATCTTCATGGCTTTAATTTTAAATAAATAATTTATAAGAAAAATACCGCCTGCCTTTACAGCCGACGGTATTTTAGTTTCTTGGTTTACAGACACTCACCCAGCGATTGGCAGCCGCTATGGCAAACAGCTCCTCAGGCGTCAGCTTAATGCAGGAATGCGCGCTGCCGCAGGCAGGAAAAACAAAGTCATAGGCAAGCAGTGATGTATCACAGCATACCAACACGCCTTCAGCTACCGCAAACGGGCAGACACCGCCAATTGCATGACCGCTCAGCGCCTCGACCTCTTCCCCCTTCGGCATGCTTGCTTTGACTCCAAATTCCTGTTTAAAGAGGTGGTTGTCAATTTTCATGTCACCGGCGCAGACTACAAGAAGACAGCTGTCCTGATACTTAAACGATAAGGTTTTAGCAATTCTGGCAGGCTGAGTTCCCAACGCTTCAGCCGCCAGTTCAACCGTGGCCGTTGACGCGTCAAGCTCAATAATATCCTGATCCTTATTAAATTTTTTTAAATAAGCTCGGACATTTTCTACGGACATAATAATACCTTCTTTCTATTGTTTCACATTATAATGAAAATTATTCATAAATACAAGAAACTTTTTCACACCATGAATAAAATTATGGTAAAATAATCTTAATCATAAAAGGGGGATGCTTATGAACTACATTGCTATTTCACCGATGTTTCCAAAAAGCTATTGGAATTTCTGTGATCGTTTGAAGCAAAACGGTGTCACGGTTTTGGGTATTGGTGATGTTGCCTACGATCAGCTGATGGATGAGTTGAAGCAAAGTCTGACTGAGTATTATTATGTTAAGGACATGAAAAATTACGATGATATGATGCGGGCCGTGGCTTATTTCATTCATAAATATGGGCGGATTGATTGGCTGGAATCAAACAATGAATACTGGCTGGAACATGATGCCATGCTGCGGACGGATTTTAATATTACCAGTGGTTTTCAAAAACGTCAGCTGGCAGGCTTTAAATTGAAATCGGGAATGAAGAAATGTTATCAAAAGGCCGGAATACCATGTGCCAGAGGTCAGCTGGTCAGCGATTACCAGCATGATCTTCCTTTTGTCCGCAAGATTGGTTATCCTTTAATCGTCAAGCCGGATAATGGTGTCGGTGCCACGGCTACATATAAAATCACCAATGATAAAGAACTGAAGTCTTTTTATCTTCAAAAGCCTGAGATCAGTTATTTCATGGAGGAATTTATTGACGGAACGATTTATTCTTATGATGCCATTATTGACAGTCACCAGCGGCCGATTTTTGAAACAGCGCATTGTTTTCCAAAACCGATCATGGATATAGTCAACGATCATGAGAATATGTCATATTACACTATGAAGGAAGTTCCTGCCGAGCTTCTTGATCTTGGCCGCCGATCTGTGAAGGCCTTTCAGGTGAGAAGCCGGTTTGTGCATTTTGAGTTCTTTAAATTAAACAAAGATCATGAAGGTATCGGCAAAGCCGGCGATTGGGCAGCTTTGGAAGTCAATATGCGGCCAGCCGGCGGTTATACACCGGATATGATCGACTATGCCAACCTCTGTGATGCCTATCAGATTTATGCAGATATGATTGTTTATGATGAAAACCGCCGGGGTGAGAGTGCGCATAAATTTTATTGTGTCTATGCAAGCCGCTTTGATGAAAAAAAATACAAGCATACGCTTGCGGAGATCAAGAGCCGGTATCTGGCGCACATTGTAATGGAAGAACGAATGCCTGATATTCTCGCTTCAGCCATGGGGAATCAAATGGTTACCGCCCGTTTCAAAACAATGGCACAGGTACAGGAATTTATTGAATACGTTCAGGAATAAGGAGATTCAGCAATATGAAAACAGCTTATTATAAAGAATACAGCCGGCATCTGAACCGTGAGATGGAGTTTAAGGTGTACGGACATGGCGGCAAGCCATGCCTGGTTTTTCCATCTCAGGACGGGCGCTTCTTTGATTATGAAAACAATGGCATGATTGAAGCAGCGAATGAGTATATAAATGCCGGTAAGATTCAATTTTTCTGTGTTGACAGCATCGATAAAGAAACATGGTCTGATGAATACGGTGATGCCCGCTGCCGCATAGAACTGCATGAACGTTATTATAACTATATTATTGAAGAAGTCGTACCGAGAATTTTTGAAATCAACAAAAATGATCAAGGTTATTATGCTCAAGGTCTGATGACAACCGGCAACAGCATGGGAGCCGCTCATTGCGTCAATTTTTTTCTGCGCCGGCCGGATATCTTTAACATCTGTCTGGCTTTGAGCGGCATTTATGATGCCGGATATTTCTTCAAGGGATACATGGACGAGCTGGTATACCGCAATTCACCGCTTGATTATTTAAAAAATCTGCCGGCGAATCATCCTTATATTGATAAATACAATCAATCACGCATCGTATTATGCTGCGGACAGGGGGACTGGGAACACGATATGGTGAAAAGTACCCATCAGATACAGTATCTGTTTGAAAAAATGGGTGTTCATGCATGGTTTGATTATTGGGGTTATGATGTCGCTCATGATTGGTGCTGGTGGCGCCGGCAGCTTCCTTATTTTCTGAATTTTCTGCTTGAATATTAAAAAAATGCTGCTTGATAGGAATGATACCTATGATGCAGCTTTTTTTACGATGGATCATTTATTCAATATGACCGTGCGATTCAATAACCAAATTATTTGTAAATAGATTATTAAAGGTCAATTCCCTATCTACATCATTTGTGTCGATAAAGCACAGCAATGCGATACCAGACTATGCTATAAGACGTTTTCACTGCCACGCGGATTTATTAAATCCTGCGCTTATCCCATATAAACCCTGCATAGAAAAGCACCATATCAGACTTGTTCTTTGCGCAGTCTAATATGGTGCCCATGATTTTAATGCTATTTATCATTTATCCCCTGCAGTGCCTTTAAATTTTTTTCTATTTTGGCACAGGCTGTATATAATGTTGTCAGTTCTTCCAAAGACACATCTTTAAAAATTGTCAGTGCAAACTCACGGTCTTTTTCGAGCCATTGCCGGGAAGCAATCTGATATTTCCGAGTGGGAATCAGACGCAGTGACCTAGAATCACTTTTATCCTTCTCAATTTTGAGATAATTCTTTTCTTGAAGCTTAACAGCAATCTGTTTCGCATTTTGATGTGAGGTACCCAATGCATCAGCCGCTGCCCGTAAGGTCGGCGGTTTTTCAAACAAATGGGTAACCACTAGCATAAAATACCATTGTTTAAAGGTTAATTCAGTAAAATATGCATTACCGCAGGCGTCCAGCTCATTGGCTATCTGAAGCAGCGCGGTTAATACCAGAAACCGTGAATTCAATGACTGCGGCTGATTCATATCAAAGGCTGCTCCTCATTGCGCACAATAAATTCAACGGCTTTCGGCAGATTTCTGATTACCATTGTTTGATGATTTCCGCCAAATTCTCCGTCAAGTGTCCATGGCACCGGTGTTTCACAGGTGATTTTTACCCTTGATAGTTTGCGGTGAACCAGCCAACCGGAATTTTCATCCTGGGTCAGCAGAGCGGCGATGATTGTCTGCAAATCAAGCAGATTATTCGGTCGATGGACAAGCAGCAATTCAAACAGACCGTCATCGAGCTGCACATCTTTTAGGGACATTGCCTGAAAACCGCCGACTGAAGTAGAATTACTGATTTGACCATAGATAAAATCACCCTCGATCAATTCATTTTCACATTCCACTTTCAAATGATATGTGACAATATTGGTTAGGCTTTTGATGCCTTCAAGAATATAAGCAGCGCGGCCAAAGTTATTCTTAAAATCCTGCGGAGTAGAATAGGATACTTCTGTAAACGCGCCAAAGGCAGCTACATACATGAAAATTCGATCATTAAAATGACCTACATCGCACAAAAAGCCCTTTCCATCGATAATTTGCTGGGCAGCAGCCGGCAGATTGTTTTTAGGTATCTGCAGTGATGATGCAAAATCATTAGTTGTGCCCGCCGGCAGATAACCAATCGGTATATGACGTTCATCCTTTACCAAACCGCTGACAACTTCATTTAATGTGCCGTCCCCGCCGCTGCAGACAAGCAAATCATAATGCAGGGCAGCTTCACTGGCAAGCTGTGTCGCCTCCCCTTTAGCCTGAGTCGTTACGACCGAAACCTGCCACTGATGCTTGACAAAAAGATCAATGACATCACAAAGATAGCGTTTAATCATGCCCTTTCCGGCATGGGGATTTACAATGATTAAAACTCTTTGCTTCACAATATCCGCTCCTTACTAATCGCATAAAGATATTTTACACCAAAGCATGAAAATTGCATACTTTTAAACATGTGAAATTATGGGGTGATGCTTTATTCCGCAATTTCAGAGGTGGATTCATTTTCATAATTGAACAATCACTAAGACAATGATCGCTATGTTTGAAATACGCATGAATTCAGCCCTGGCTTTAACAAAAAAAACGCCCGATCTTAGGCGTTCATTTATATATTGGTGGAGCTTAACGGGATCGAACCGTTGACCTCCTGCGTGCAAGGCAGGCGCTCTCCCAGCTGAGCTAAAACCCCATGTATATTAAATTCGATATTTTTCAATACCGAATGCTCAATAAATATATCATCTCTAAAAAACATTGTCAATCATTTTTTTAATTTTTTTCATGAAAAGCAGGGCTGACCGCTTAGTTATCTAAATTGTACCGCTTATTGATGAAAACTTGTCGTTATTCTGATGAAGCTGCCGCCATGAATTCAGCCAAGAAGAATCCACATGAAAATTGAAATTATACTAGAAGCTGACAGAAAAGACCTCCAGATCAATCTTCTGTGTCCGACTGTCAATCAAGAAGGAAATGAACTCTATGCCTATCTTGCAGCCTATGAGCAAAATGTTGGGGGTTGGCTGAATGAGCGGCATCAACGGGTTCACATCAATGAAATTCTTTATTTTGAAAGTGTTGATGGCAAAACCTTCTTTTACACGAATGCATTGTTGTCAGACTAAGAAAAAGCTATATGAACCGGAGGCTTTATATGCTGATGCCGGTTTCATCCGCGTCAGCAAAACTGCAATTTTATCATTGTCAAGGACTAGTGAAATCATTCCGGGAAATTTTTCATCAAGAAACCTATCAGATTACCAGTTCCACACTGAGTGCTGCCCTTCTGATCAGTCTTTGTATTGCCCTTTATGAAAGTTTCTGTTTTCAAGAGAAAATGCTGATTAAAACCCGCTATCTATTTCATATGCTGTTTATCGTGCCGGTGCTGACGTTTGAATATCTGCTTTTCTACTGGTTAAAGTGGTACGATGCCCCTTGGCTGCTGGCGTTGATGATTCTATTGATTGATGTTGTCATTATACTTATTGAAGCGCATCGTCAGCAGGCAGAAAAATTACTTTATGCTAATGCGCTGAAGCATTGTCAGAATCAAATAGCCTTAACGGATAACAGAGAATCATGAGCATTTATTCTTTTCTCTGCAGCACTCTATGCAGATGAATACTCAAATATGCAAGTTCATCAAGTGTAGCCTCACAGCCAAGCATAACGCGAATATATTCCGCAATTTTTAATGCGCATTCCATCTCCTTCGGATATTTTACAATCACACTTTGATACAGGAAATCGTCCTCCTCCTGATAACCTTTATTCTGCAGCATACGCTGTATAAAATATGACAGATGAGTTACCAGCCGATGATAATTGAGATCACTAATATCAAAGGTGATTTTATAATGCAGCTGAATCAGCCGAAGAATATCGCGAATCATATCAATTGAAACAAGTGTATCCTGCATACTGCCGGCATTATTCTGGGCATTCACAAAATGAAGCGCAATATTTGCTGCTTCCTGCGGCCATAAACGAATCCCCTTTTGTTCTTCAATATATGTAAGCGCATATTCACCAAGGGCAAATTCTTTAGGATAAAACTTCTGTATTTCAAAATAGAGAGCATTGCTTGTTTTCATGCCTTCTTCAAACCTTCTGAACGCATAATTCAGATGATCCATCAATGCCAATGCTAAACTGGTATTAAATTCACACCGCAGTTCAGTTTTCGCCCGCTCAATCAAATGCAATGTGATAAGCAGAATATCCTCGCTGATTTCAGTAAGCAGCTGCTGAAGCTGAGTGACTTCCTCATGAGCCGATAAGACAAAAATCTTATCAATATCAGATTCAAGAAGCTCCTGCCCTTTTTTATAATGGAAGCCAAGCGCATTGCCCATAACGACATATTCCTGTCCGTTTGCTTCTGCCAGCACCACGCAATTATTTAATATTTTAACGATTTTCATCTTATCACCTCACTTTTAAATATGCTGTTTCTTTAAAAACTTTTGATACCACTTAAAGCTGTCTTTAGGTATTCGTTTTAAAGTTCCCTTACCTTCATTATCAAGATCGACATATACCAATCCATACCGTTTCTTCATTTCACCGCTGCTGGCTGAAACTAAATCAAGAAAGCTCCACATCGTGTAAGCTTTTAGATGGATCCCTTCATCTATGGCTTTTAATACTTCATTGATATGCTCACGCAGATAAGCAATTCTATACTCATCATGAATTTGCCCATCGATAATCTCATCTTTAGCCCCTAAACCATTTTCCACAATCATTAAAGGAAGCTTGTAACGATCATACAACTCTTTCAGACAGATGCGAATTCCGATCGGATCAATGGTCCAGCCCCATTCACTTTCTGTCAGATAAGGATTCTTCACCCCGCCAAACAAGTTGCCCGATGCTTTAACCGCAGCATCTTCACTGCTTGCGACTATTGAATTATAATAGGAGGTTGCTAAAAAATCTACACGCTGTTCAGACAGCAGTGTCTGTTCTTCTTCACTCATTTTTAGATCGATCCCTGCCTTTTCAAAACGATTCAAAGCAGTGTCAGAATAAGCGCCATGCACAAGAACATCGGCAATGGTCAGCGCATTACTGCGTATTTCATCAGCTTTCAGTACATCTTCAGGCCGGCAGGTCATTGGATAGATTGGCGAATAAGCAATCATTGCCCCTACCTCATTGCGTGCATTCACAGCCTTGGCAAGCTGTATTGCCTTAGCATTCGCAGCCAGCATGTTATGCACCGCCTGCCAGCAGCATTCTTCCTGATGCTCACTGCGGTCAACACCAACGCCCACTGACAGCGGCAGATAGAGCGCCATGTTTATTTCATTAAAGGTAATCCACAAATGCACACGGTCTGAATAACGTGAAAAGCATGTATCCGCATAACGTGTATATGCAGCGATCCAATGCTTATTCTCCCAGCCGTCATATTTTTCAAAAAGTGCATAAGGTATTTCAAGATGTGAAAGCGTCACAATCGGCTCAATTCCATTTTGTACCAGCAAGTCAAAGATTCGGTCATAAAAAGCCAGTCCTTCTTCGTTGGGTTCCTCATCATCACCATGCGGAAAAATACGGCTCCATGCGATTGACATACGGAAACATTGCACACCAAGTTCTTTAAGTAATTGAATATCCTCTTCATAATGCTCATAAAATTCAACGCCCTTTTGCATCGCATAATATGCATGCTCATCAGGCAACGGATAACGTTTAAAACAGCGTTCACGCTCATTCGGCTGCGTATCGCCGATTGAGTAACCTTTATTTCCTTTATGGCAGCCGCCTTCACATTGACCTGCGGAAATAGCGGTGCCCCACATACATGGATATTTTATCATAAGCAGCTCCTAAACAATATTTAATATAATATCACCCATCGTAACTTTGTCCTGCGCAGTTGCCAGTACATCAAGATAGGCATCTGAATTACATACCACTACAGATATAATGGCCGGTTCACTCAGCGAATCAGCCAGTACAGCTAACTGACTGCCCTTTTTCACTTCCTGATTCAACGCTGCCAGCATTTCCATTTCCATGCCCTGCGGCAGCTGCAGATGGATTAAAAGTTCAATCTCCTCTTTCCCCTTGATGATTAATTCATTGGATTCAGGAAAAACCGCCGCCAGTGTTCCATCAAAAGGCGCATAAATATATTTATCTTCAAATTGAATGGCTGTTCCTTTACCAATTAATCCTTTAGCTGCCAGTTTATCGTCCAAATCCTTTAATTCAATGATTTGTCCGCTGACAGGTGCATAAACCGCTTTTTTGTTTAATTTATTTTCACTGCTTTGTATGATCGGTGCCGGCACATCATCTTCAAAGCCTAAGATCCAGGTCATGGCAAAAGCTACCGCAAAGGCAATAACACAGCAGATACCAAAATTCAGCAAATTATTATTCGGGCCGATGTATACCGGAAAAGCTGTCAGCCCCGGTGTAACAAAACCAAAGGCTTTCAAAGAGACAAGACCGGCATACAAACCGCCCGCAGCACCGCCTGCCATCACCGCCGCTAAAGGCCGTTTCAGCTTTAAAGTAACTCCGTATAAAGCGGGTTCAGTGATTCCCAACACTGCCGTAACACCCGCTGATACCGCAATTTGGCGCATTTCCAAATTCTTGGTTTTTAGTGCTACCGCAAAACAGGCTGCTCCCTGTGCCATATTGGAAGGCAATGAACCTACTGACATGATTGTTTCATAACCGAAGGTAGCCAGTGACTGAAATACTAACGGGAATAATGAATAATGCATGCCGGTCATAACGATAAACGGTGTAAAACATCCCATGAAGGTAATTACCAGCCAGCCGGCTTTACCATTTAGGAATTGAATAAATTGTGCGAGATAACCACCAAGAATCGATCCTAACGGGCCTAAGACAATCAGCGTGATCGGTGCCGTAACAATAATCGTTAATAATGGCTTCATTAAAAATTTAAGACAATTCGGTGAAACCCGATCCGCCAGTTTTTCCACA
The DNA here is from genome assembly GCA_000508965.1 of Clostridiales bacterium VE202-08. Lineage (GTDB taxonomy): Bacteria > Bacillota_I > Bacilli_A > Erysipelotrichales > Erysipelotrichaceae > Dielma. Next base: position 7,669 of record BAHV02000009.1, on the reverse strand, counting down.
TAACTCATCAGCCAAACACCCAAGATAATCGGAATAACTGAAGACGCATATGAAGCTGAGATAACAGGAATGCCAAAGAAATCCGCCGCGGTTTCCTGAGCAAGTAGATTAATCAGGTCTGGATGCAGCAGAATACCGGCCAAAAATACAGCCATAAAAGGATTGCAGTTAAATTTCTTAGCCGCCGAAAAAGCAATCATTACCGGCAGAAAGTAAAATGCCGCATTCGCTATTACATTAAAAATCACCATGGTGCTGCCGCTTGCATCTATACTTGTGAAATTAGTAAGCAGTGCGATTACCGCCTGCATCATACCAGCCGCCACAATTGCCGGCAAAATAGGTGTAAAGATACCTGATATAGTATCTAATATCCTTGATACAATCGGCTTTTTGCCGCCTTCTTCGGCAGTATTCTCATTTTTTAAATTGCCGATTTGACGCATTGTCTTGCAGACATTCCCAACATCCGGGCCGATGATCACCTGAAGCTGGCCGGGATTCAGCACCGCGCCGACAACCCCTTTGATCTGCTTCAGCGCTTCCATCTCAACTTTTCCTTTATCCTTTAAATTAATTCTTAAACGCGTCGCGCAATTACCAAGATTAATAATATTCTCAGCACCGCCGATATGTGACAGAATCTGTTTTGCTACTGATGTATAATCCATAAAAATCTCCTTTCATTGTTTATTTACCCAAAGCTTTTAAGCCTGTTTCAAGATAACTTGTATTACTGATATCCGCTAAAGTAATTTGATCGCCATCAATAATTATTTGCGTAACACTGCAATTCTTAACATCATCCAGCTGCGTCCTTTCCGGATCAATATTGTTTAAAATTGTACGTATCGCACCGCCGGAGGATACTACTAAAACATTGCCGCCGCCCAATGCCTGACTTTCCTCTATAATCTGATTGATTGCTGCTTCTGTCCGTGAAGCTATCTTCGCATAGGGTTCAGCAGCATGAAGCCCATCATTGGCAGCAATTTCATCGGCAAGCTCCTGATTTGTCATACTTCCCAATAATTCACCCATTAATGCAGGATTAAACTCACCAAGTCCGTGAGCAGCAAATAATGCGCCCCACATTTCCGCATCATTTCGCCCCTCATAACCGCCGAAATTCCACTCCCGCAGCTCTTTCAATTCGGTTAATTCAGGGGTATCATGAGCGTTTTCAGCTAAAATCCTTGAAGCCGTTTCCCGCACTCGGCCAAGATCACTGGTATAAGCAGCAATAAATTCAACCTCTTTTAATCCGATGCCGACTGCATCAGCTTGATCCTGACCTTCCTCAGTCAGCGGTGTATCACTCCAGCCCTGAACTTGTCCGGTCGTGTTAAACCATGTTTTTCCATGCCTTACCAGATAGATTACCACTGGCTGAGCTGCCTCTTTATCAGGTAAAACAGGGGCTGAACAAGCACATAATCCAAACGCAATCAATATCAGCAACAGCTTTTTGAGTTTCATGACTCTCCTTTCATTCTCTTTTAGAGAAACATATTAAATTGCTTTTTCGTCTGGCCAGAAACAAAAAAAGCAGGAACAACGCCAACAGCTTTCACTGTTGCATTGAGCCCTGCCTGATTTAACAGTCACATGACATAGATATCTATCTAGGTAAAGTATAACACTAAATGTCAGCGTTTACAAGCGGGTGTTATACGCTTTTTAGCCAGCTATTCATTAAAACTTTATTACCAAATTAGTCAGTTTTTTGATTAATTATCAATAATAGTGTAAAATATCTTCAGAAGCATTTCAGGAGGTATCTATGGCTGAAAGTAAGGTAGAACGCAATAAGCGGTTAAAAAAAGAAAAACTGGAGGAATCCGGTTATGAACTATTTATGAATAACACCTTTGATAAAACCTCAATCGATCAGATCGTAAAAAAGGCCGGTGTCGCAAAAGGTACTTTTTATCTCTATTTTGAAGATAAGACACAGCTGCTGAACCGCATCATCATGAAAAAAAGCGGTGATATTTTAATGGATGCCCTATCCCATGCAAACTACTTGCAGCTGGATAACAAGCTGGATCAATTCATCGTCATGGTAGACTGCATCCTTGACTATTTCAAGCAGAATCAGAATATTCTTGAAGTGGTCCGCAATCATTTATCATGGGATGATATCCTAACTGATATGAAAAATCATCAGAACTTTTCAATTCAAATCATGATGAAAGAATATATCGAATTAATTATGACAAATAAAAATTACACTGAAAAAGAAGCCATTGCCACATTATATGTGATCTTTGAATTGGTATCCAGTGTTGCCTATGCCTCAATTATTGTAAAAAAACCGTTTGAACTGCTTGAAATCAAACCCATGCTCTATGCCAGTATCCGTTCAATGATTAAGTAATCGCAGCCGTCCTTTTGAAAAGGGCGGTTTTTTGCTGCCGAACTTAGTTGACAAAGTCATGTATTTGTTTTATACTTGACCCAGTCAACTATGGGAGGTATGTTTATGCAGACATCATTGGCTTATATTACAACGCTGCTGCGCAAGGATTTTACTGATTACTGCAATCAAAAGCTTGGTGAACTCGGACTTTCACAGGGAATGCTATTCTTTATCTTATATGTAGGCAAACACCCTGCCTGTTCACCTAAAGATCTGGCAAAAGCACTGCATATGGACATCGGCCACACAACACGCTCCATCGTTAAGCTGGAGCAGGCTGATTTGCTGCTGCAGAGAACGAACCCTTCAGACCGCCGTGCCCATATCCTGACCTTAACCGAAAAAGGCGAACAGGCTTTTAAGCTCAGCCACGAATTATTTTACAGCTGGGACAATGAGGTACTTGCCGCTTTTTCTGCCGAGGAAAGGGAGCAGCTGATGAAGCTGCTTGAAAAACTGATTCAGAGTGATCAGCATTGTGTCCGCCGGTCTAACTCATACTAATTGGTTGATTAAGGAGGTTTGATTTATGAAATTTTCAATTCTATTCAGCAGCCATACCGGCAATACCCGTCTGCTTGCTGAAACATTAAGAAACACCCTGCCTGATAGTGAATGCATCTATTATGGTCTGCCAGAGCAGCAAGCCTTGGAAGCTGATTTGATCTGCATTGGTTTCTGGACGGATAAAGGGTGCTGTGATGAAGCACTGGCAGCCTTTTTAAAGAAGGTGCATCATAAACAGATTTTTTTGTTTGGCACTGCCGGATTTGGCCGCAGTGATGAATATTTCAGCCGCATATTAACTAATGTTGCCAACCTGCTTGGACCTGATAACAACCTCGCTGGTCAATTCATGTGTCAGGGCAAGATGCCGATAACCGTCAGACAACGTTATGAATCGATGCTGACTCAGGAACCTGAAAAATTTCAATCCTTAATCGACAATTTCGATCAGGGACAATCACATCCGGATAACATTGATTTAAACAAATTCAAAGATATTGCCGAAGCAATGTGGAAGAAGGTGAACAGCCATGCATAAAGCCGCTAAAATCTGGCTCTGGTGCGCGCTTGCTCTCTCGGCTGCGACCACCCTTCTTAATGCTCTCTCAGGACGCATGCTTTCAGTAGTGATTGCCCTGGCTGCTCTGGCCGGACTTTGCATCCTGCTGTTTACTGAAAGAAAAGCCGGCTATCTCTTCATGTGTGTATGCTATCTGTGTTCATTTATTAACGGGGTGTTCAGCAGCTTTACAACTAATACAAATCTAACAGCTGCCATTATCATGTCATTCATCGGCTCAGCGTTAATTCCTGTCATTACTTATTTCTTTTTGCGTAAAGACTGGCAGAATCTTAAATAATCATCTCGCTTGCCTATCGATTGAAGAACGTGTATAGTTTGGATAGGAGCATTACCATATGATTCATTAAAGCTTTAAGTGTGCGATACTTCTATATCTGTACACTTTTTTTGTTTCAGACAGCCATTCGTTACTTTTTAGCAACTAACCCACAATTTTGTACCTACTTCCCATTTATCCTGTAACTATATACAATTTTATCATCATTAAATCGACAGGAGGTTCACAATGAAAACAAATAATCACTATCTGAGTATGTTAAGAGAAATTAAAAGTGCCGCGTTCGCAACGGTTGATGAAAATGGCTGTCCGCAGAACCGAATCATCGATGTCATGCTTATAGAAAATGATGCGCTGATATTCTGCACCGCTAGAGGCAAGGCATTTTATCGCCAGCTCGGTTTTAATGCAAGTGTCGCTATTCTAGGCATGACAAAGTCATATCAGACGATTCGGCTTACCGGCAGGGCGGAGCATCTAACTGATCAGAAATTTTGGATCGATAAAATTTTTGAAGCTAATCCTGTTATGAACAGCGTTTATCCCGGTCTATCCCGCTATGTGCTTGAGCCTTTCTGTATCCGTAACGGTACGATTGAATACTTTGACTTAAGTCATTCCCCTATCATCAGAGCATCATCGGCGATTGGAACTGTTGAACCAATAGCAGAGGGCTTTGAAATCAGCGATGCCTGCATCAGCTGTGGGAAATGTGCGAAAGACTGTCCTCAGCAATGCATTCAACAAGGGGATATTTATGAAATCAAGCAGGCACACTGTCTGCATTGCGGATATTGCATGGAAGTATGTCCCATCCATGCTATCAAAAGGAGGATCTTATGATTCAAGATATACTGACATTACTTACTGAAAGAAGTGCTTTTTTCATTAATCTTTGTATTCAGCATTTAACCATATCTATGATTGCCATCTGCATTGCCATCTGTATCGGCGGCTGCATTGGCATCTTTGTCAGTGAATACAGCAAAACCTCTAAGCCCGTGCTGGGTATCATCAATTTTCTTTATACGATTCCTTCCATATCAATGCTTGGCTTTTTGATTCCGCTCAGCGGTATCGGCAACACGACGGCAATCATTGCCCTTACCCTCTATGCCTTGCTGCCAATGGTCAGAAATACTTATACCGGCATCCGTAATGTGGATGAGAATATTATCGAAGCCTCAAGAGGCATGGGCAGTACCGATTTTCAGATACTTACCAAAATCAAGCTGCCGTTAGCTTTACCGGTAATCATGTCCGGTATCCGCAACATGGTAACGATGACGATTGCCTTAGCCGGCATTGCATCCTTTATCGGTGCCGGTGGATTAGGTGTCGCCATTTATCGCGGCATTACGACTAATAACGCGGCAATGACGATTACCGGCAGTCTGCTGATCGCGCTTCTTGCCCTGCTTTTTGATGCCATTTTAGGCTTTATTGAAAAATCACTGCAGGTTAAACACATCCGCCGCAATCACCATAAAATCACGATGATCAGCGGCAGTATCGCGGGGCTTGCAGTCTTGCTCGCAGCCTACATGTTGTTCAGCAAACCTGCTGACAACACCCTCCATATCGCAACCAAGCCTATGACGGAGCAATATATCCTCGGTGAAATGCTTGAGATTCTGATTGAAGAAAAAACTGATTTGAATGTAGAAATTACCCAAGGTGTCGGCGGCGGCACATCAAACATTCAGCCGGCCATGGAAAGCGGTGAGTTTGATCTATATCCTGAATATACCGGTACGGGCTGGAACATGGTTTTAAAACAATCCAAGCTGTATACGGAAGCCATGTTTGATCAGCTGCAAAGCGGCTATCAGGATCAATATCAAATGGAATGGGTCGGCATGTACGGTTTTGCGAACAGCTACGCATTGGCGGTAAGAAAATCAATTGCCGATCAATATCATTTAGAAAATATATCAGACTTGCAGGCAATTTCCGATCAGCTGATCTTTGGTGCTGAATATGATTTCTTTGAACGTGAAGACGGTTATGACCCATTGTGCGCAGCCTACAATCTGCATTTTAAAAGCACAGTTGATCTTGATATCGGCTTAAAATATCAGGCAATCAATGAAGGTAAAATTGATGTGATGCCGATTTTTACCACGGATGGTCAATACAGCATTGCTGATATTACCGTGCTGAATGATAATCTCAATTTCTATCCTTCCTATCAATGCGGCAACGTGATCCGAAGTGCTGTGCTGCAGCAGCATCCTGAACTCAATGAAATCTTCAAACAGCTGGAACAAATCTTAACCGACAAGGAAATGGCTGAGATGAATTATGAGGTTGAAACGATGGGGGCTGAGCCAAGGGATATTGCTATGAAATTTCTGCGGCAGAAAGGTTTAATATAGGAGGTGTGACGATGACAGCAAGCCTGGAATTTAAAAATATTGAGAAAAAATATAACGATAAAGCAATCATCAAAGACTTCAATTTAGAAATTGAACAAGGTGAGTTTTTATGTATGATCGGCTCCTCAGGCAGCGGCAAGACAACACTGCTGAAAATGATCAACGGCCTGATCCTTCCCGATCGTGGCAGTGTCTTGGTCAATGGCAAAAATATTCAGGAGGAAGATTTAATTACCCTGCGCCGCAGTATTGGCTACTGTATTCAAGGCAGCGTGCTTTTTCCGCATATGAATGTAGAAGAAAATATATCCTATGTTCCAAACCTTTGGAACAAACGGGATAAACAGAAAACAAAAACCGCTGTCGCAAAGTGGATGAAAATTGTCGGTCTTTCTGATGAACTGCGTACCCGTTACCCTTCTGAATTATCCGGCGGTCAGCAGCAGCGTGTCGGCATTGCCCGCGCTTTGGCGGCTTCACCCAATATCCTGCTGATGGATGAACCCTTCGGTGCTGTCGATGAAATTACCCGCAAACAGCTGCAAAAGGAAATCAAGGGCATTCATCAAAAAACAGGGATCACTATTATTTTCGTCACCCATGACATCAATGAAGCCTTAACGCTTGGCACCAAAATATTAGTGCTTGATCAAGGTCAAATCCAGCAATTCGATCCACCGCAGGCCATTGTCGAACATCCGGCAAATCAATATGTTGAGCGGCTCTTAAACGGCAAAACACTTCCCCTAAAATAAGAATAGCGATAGTCATGGCGGCTATCGCTTTTCTTCTATAATAAATCGACATCAATCACCTCATGCATAGGCGGCGCCAGCTTGGCAGCCAGCTTATCATAATCAGATTTCGCAACACCGCTGATTTGACCGTCACATGTAAACCATAAATACTCACCGTCACAATCAAGGAAATACAGCGGCTGGTTTCCATTCTTTGACAGCAGCCGACGCTTGATCTGAATCACTGCCCGATCATCCAAATGTGCATCTGCGATACGGATCATTTCTTTAAACTGCTCAGCATCATGCACCAGCCTTTGAATGCAGCGATCATCATGCAGAACCTCCGCTTCCTTCATGAACAAAATCAAGTGCCGCTTCTTATCCACATAAACACAAGGATAAAGAAAATGAATGAGTGTATTGCAACGGCAGCGAAGCGTAAAAAACTCATCATTTAAAATCTGACGCTTAAGATCAGATTCAATATTCGGATTGACAATCGTTTCCGCAACCTTCAGATTCACGTGAAAACAATGCGGACACGTTAATTGTAATAAAACCTGTTTCATCATATCACCATGGACATTATAAAACAAAAGAAGCGTCAGGGGAAACGCTTCTTTTGCTAATTATTATTTATAAGGGGATAGAATATGAATGAAACTAGATTAGGGATTGTCTATTTTCATCAGGCAAGTTCTTTTCCTTGCCTGATAATACTATACCCCAAGTCTATCAATAAAATACATGAGAACTATGTTT